>NZ_JBNHFR010000012.1:0-143277 GCF_059090445.1 Arthrobacter sp. B2060 | reverse complement strand
GGCCCTGCGGACGGAAGACGGCAGCGATGTCCAGCCCGTCAAGGTGTCCAACGACGTTGTCACGGTCGCCGCCGAGCTGGGACTGGAAGACAAGTAACTTTGGAAACCATGCTGCCCCAAACCGCCCAGCTGCCCGCCATTCAAAGCGGGCAGCAGGTTACTGTCCGGGTGCCTGCCACCAGCGCGAACCTCGGGCCCGGCTATGACAGCCTCGGCCTCGCCCTGACGCTGCACGACACCCTGACGGTCGAGAGCCTCGACAGCGGAGAACTGGTTTTTGAGCTCAGCGGTGAGGGTGCCGCGTCCCTGCCCCGCGATGCCAGCCACCTCGTGGTCAGGGCCATGAATGCGGCGTTCGCTCGCCTGGGCTACCGCCACAACGGCCTGAAGATCACGGCGGAGAACGTCAACCCGCACGGCCGCGGCCTGGGTTCGTCTGCTGCCGCGGTGGTGGCCGCCGTTACGGCAGCAAACGCCATGCTTCCCTCGGGGGAGCAGCAGGACCGGAACTGGATCCTCCAGCTGACCAGTGAAATGGAGGGGCACCCGGACAACGTCGCCCCGGCGATTTTCGGTGGGCTGGCGCTGTCGTGGCAGGACAGTGACCAGTACAGCAGCACCTGCGCCGCAGTGAATGAAGCCGTCATCCCCATCGTGGCCGTGCCCGATTATGAGCTGTCCACGGAAGCCGCGCGTGCCCTGCTGCCGGCCTCGGTGGGCCACCATGCAGCAGCCATGAACTCCGGCCGCGCCGCACTCCTCATCCACGCCCTGACGAACAAGCCGGAACTGCTGCTTGCCGGCACTGAAGACTTCCTTCACCAGAGCTACCGCGCGGAGGCAATGCGGCCCAGCGCCGCCCTCATCAAGGCGCTGCGCCAGACCGGGCATGCCGCCGTCGTTTCCGGCGCAGGGCCCACCGTCCTGGTGCTCGCCAACGGCGAGGCGGAAGCCGCGGATGTGCTGCAGTTCATCGATACGTTCACGGCGACGAACACGCCTGATATCAACTGGCGAGTGATGAAGCTGGCAGTGGACGTTGAAGGTGCTAAAGTGGGAGTGCACCGGCGGTAAACCCGCATTCAGTCATCGCAGTTATGCAGTCAGACAGCGACTCTGCAGTCAAGGGGCCCTGCAGCCAAGACCGTGCAGTCAAGAACCTGGTTATCGGCCATGTTGCCTATTCCGGTCCTGACCTGCTCAGTTCTGCTGCTGCTTCGTCTTCGTAATGCGCAGTATTTTCCGGTGCCGCCTCCTTGGCCTGACGGGGTTTACAGAAAGCAATCTGTTCCCTGACCCGTCAGTCCGACGTCCCGCTGAATTACGGAGCGTTGAAGGCGATCAGTATCCGGCCCTGCCGCGAATTCCATCCGGCAAGGCCGAAAATCCCGGCTGCAGATCTGAACTGCGGCCCAGATCAAATCATCGCGTCCAGCTCCCAGTCTGGACGCCGTCGAGGGGGAAGGATCCTTCGTGACCGAAACCACTGAGCTGTCGCCAGCTGTGGACACACCATCTTCAGCTTCCGGATCGTTGACGGAAGCACCCGCCAAGAGCAGCGGCCTCGCCGGCCTCAAGCTCGCCCAGCTGCAGGCACTTGCCAGCCAGCTTGGTATTTCCGGCGGCTCCCGTATGCGCAAGGGAGACCTCGTCTCTGCCATCTCGGCGCATCGTGCGGGTACTTCAGCACCCAAGGCTCCGGCCCGGGGTGCTGCGAAGACCACCGGTGACAGCAGTGCTGCCGCAGACGTAACGGCTCCGGCCGCCCCTGCTGCAGCGACGGAAGCCCCGGCCCAGGAAGGCACCCGTGCCCGGGGCCGTGGCCGCAGCCGCCGCGCCGTCAGCGACGGTGTAGTCTCCACTCCAGCCGCTGAACCTGCCGCCGAGCCCGCCGCCGTCGAAGCACCGGCTGCCCCGGCAGCCGCCGAGGCCCCCGAAGCCGCAGCCGGCGAAGGCGCCGGCGAACGCCGCCCGCCGCGCACCCGGAACCGCCGCCGTGGCGAGGCCGCCGCAGCGGCCCCGCAGGCTGAAACAGCCGAGGCCCCGGCCGAAGCAGCTCCGGCGGAAACGCGCGGTGCTGAGACCCGCGGTGCGGAAGCCCGCGGTGCTGAAACCCGCGGTGCTGAAACCCGCGGTGCTGAAACCCGCGGTGCTGAAACCCGCGAGCAGGGTGGCGACGCCGGCGAGGGCGCACAGCGCACGGACCGCCGCGAAGCCGGCCGCACCCGTGGTGGCCGCGACTCTGCTGAAAGCGCAGGCGGCCGTGACAACCGCCGCGATGACAGCCGCGACGGCGAGGACACCGATGGCGGCAGCCGCCGGAACCGCCGGAACCGCCGCGACCGCAACGAACGGTCCGACAGCCGGTCCGACAGCCGGGACGGCAACCGCAACGACCGCTTCCGCGACCGCAACGACCGCCGCCGGGGACGCAGCCAGGGACCCGACGTCGACGACGTCGAGGTCACCGACGACGACGTCCTGCTGCCCGTGGCAGGCATCCTGGATGTCCTGGAGAACTACGCCTTCATCCGCACTTCCGGCTACCTGCCGGGCCCGAACGATGTCTACGTGTCCCTCGCCCAGGTCAAGAAGTACAACCTGCGCAAGGGCGACGCCGTCGTCGGTGCCATCCGCGCTCCGCGCGACGGGGAGGACCGCGGCCAGCAGTCCGCGCGCCAGAAGTTCAACGCCCTGGTCCGCGTGACCTCGGTCAACGGCAAGACCTCCGAGGACCTCAAGGACCGCGTTGAGTTCGCCAAGCTGGTTCCGCTGTACCCGTCCGAGCGCCTGCGCCTCGAGACGGACCCCAAGAAGATCGGCCCCCGCGTCATCGACCTGGTTGCCCCGATCGGCAAGGGACAGCGCGGCCTCATCGTCTCGCCGCCGAAGGCCGGCAAGACCCTCATCCTGCAGTCCATCGCCAATGCCATCACCACCAACAATCCTGAGGTCCACCTCATGATGGTGCTCGTTGACGAACGTCCTGAAGAAGTCACGGACATGCAGCGCACAGTCAAGGGTGAGGTCATCGCCTCCACCTTCGACCGTCCCGCCGATGACCACACGACCGTGGCCGAGCTCTCCATCGAACGCGCCAAGCGCCTCGTGGAAATGGGCATGGACGTCGTGGTGCTCCTCGATTCCATGACCCGCCTGGGCCGCGCCTACAACCTGGCGGCACCGGCCTCTGGCCGTATCCTGTCCGGTGGTGTCGACTCCGCAGCCCTGTACCCGCCGAAGCGCTTCTTCGGTGCTGCCCGCAACATCGAAAACGGCGGCTCGCTGACCATCCTGGCCACCGCGCTCGTCGAGACCGGCTCCAAGATGGATGAGGTCATTTTCGAAGAGTTCAAGGGCACCGGCAACATGGAGCTCCGCCTGTCCCGCCAGCTGGCTGACAAGCGCATCTTCCCGGCCGTGGACGTCAACGCGTCCGGTACCCGGCGCGAAGAGAACCTCCTCTCGCCTGAAGAGGTCAAGATCATGTGGAAGCTGCGCCGCGTCCTCTCCGGACTCGAAACCCAGCAGAGCCTTGAACTCCTGACCAACAAGATCCGGGAGACGCAGAGCAACGTCGAGTTCCTCATGCAGGTTCAGAAGACGACGCTTGGAGCTAAGTCGGACAACGACAAGTAGCTGGCTTTAGCCGCTCAAAATATGCCGGCCCCGCCCCTACGCCGGGTGGCTTCCGATCTACGATCGTCAGCCACCCGGCTCCGGCAGGCCCGAAGCCTCTCCCTGGCCGGCATATTTTGAGCGGCTTCTCTGTTTGCCCACCTACGCCGCCGCATTACTAGACTTGAAAGAGTCGAAAGAGGTTTTGAAAATGTTTGAGTCCGTACAGGGCCTGCTTGATGAGCATGATGCTATTCAGGCTCAGCTGGGCGATCCGGCTGTCTATGCTGACCAGAAGCTGGCGCGGAAGTTGGGGCGGCGGTCCGCGCAGCTTAACGGCATCGTGGAGGCCTATCACAAGTGGCACGGGCTCCAGGATGACCTGGCGGCAGCCAAGGAAATGGCTGCCGAGGATCCTGAGTTCGCTGCCGAGGTGCCCGAGCTCGAGGCCGCCCTTGAGACTACCGCGGCGAAGCTTCGCCGGCTCCTCATTCCGCGCGACCCGGATGATGCCCGCAACGTGATCCTTGAGGTCAAGGGCGGTGAAGGCGGCGATGAGGCCGCGCTGTTCGCCGGTGACCTCCTGCGCATGTACACCCGGTATGCGGAGTCGCGCGGCTGGAAGACCGAAATCATTTCCGCAACCGAGTCGGATCTGGGCGGCTACAAGGACGTCCAGATGGCCGTCAAGGGCAGCTCGAACGACCCCGCCGAAGGCGTTTATGCGCGGCTGAAGTTCGAGGGCGGCGTGCACCGCGTGCAGCGCGTGCCCGTCACCGAATCGCAGGGCCGCATTCACACCTCGGCTGCCGGCGTGCTGGTCCTCCCCGAAGTGGATGAGCCCGAAGAGCTTGAAATCAGCCCGAACGACCTCAAGATCGACGTCTACCGGTCGTCGGGCCCCGGCGGCCAGTCCGTCAACACCACCGACTCGGCGGTGCGCATCACCCACCTTCCGACCGGCATCGTGGTGGCCATGCAGAACGAGAAGTCGCAGCTGCAGAACCGCGAAGCCGGCATGCGCGTTCTTCGTGCCCGTATCCTGGCGCACCAGCAGGAACAGATCGACGCCGAAAACTCGGCCCAGCGCAAGTCGCAGATCCGCACCATGGACCGTTCCGAGCGGATCCGCACCTACAACTACCCGGAAAACCGGATCGCTGACCACCGCACCGGCTACAAGGCGTACAACCTGGACCAGGTCATGAACGGCGACCTTGAACCGGTGATCCAGTCTGCCATCGAGATGGACGAGCAGGCGCGCTTGGACGCCATCGGCGACTAGCCGGACCGCCAAAACCAGATGACGTCCGAGCATGATCCGGCCCAGTCGGGGCTGTCCCTTGGCGATGCCGTCCGCGAGGCCACTGCGCTCCTGGCCGCTGCCGGAGTTCCGAGCCCCAGGGTTGACGCTGAACTGCTGGCCGACCACCTGCTGGGCGTGGGCCTGGGAAGGCTGCGGGCCATGATGCTCGGCGATACCCCGGCGCCGGGCGGCTATGCGGAACTGGTGGCCGAGCGTGCCCGGCGCATTCCGCTGCAGCACATTACCGGCGTCGCGCATTTCCGCTACCTTCAGCTGGCCGTGGGCCCCGGCGTCTTCATTCCCCGCCCGGAAACGGAATCGGTGGTCCAGTTGGTCATCGACCGGCTCCATGCACTGATCCATGCTGGCGTGCGCCACCCCAAAGTTGTGGATCTGGGCACCGGTTCGGGGGCCATTGCGGGCTCGGTGGCCCACGAGGTGCCCGAGGCCGAGGTCCATGCTGTGGAGTACAGCGAGTTCGCGCACGCCTGGGCGGCAAAAAACCTCCAGCCCCTCAACGTCCGGCTCATCCGCGGGGACCTGAGGGACGCATTGCAGGAACTCAACGGGACCTTCGACGTCGTGGTGTCCAACCCGCCCTACATCCCCGCCGAGGCTATCCCGAACGAACCCGAAGTGGCGCTCCACGACCCGCCCGAAGCGCTTTACGGCGGGGGAGCGGACGGCATGGAACTGCCGACGGCGGCTGCCGCCTCTGCGGCGCGGCTGCTGGTTCCCGGCGGGTACTTCGTGATGGAACACGCCGAAGTCCAGGCGGCCTGGATCGCGGCCATGCTGTCCCGGACGGGCCGGTGGACGGAAGTCACCACGCACGTGGACCTCAACGGCAAGGAACGCGCAACCAGCGCCGTCCTCGCCACGGCGGGCGCGGAGTAATGAAAGAATAAGGCAGTGACCACTACCTATAACTGCATGGCCGACGATGAGCGCACCGCAGGATTGGCTCACGCACGGCGTGCCATCCTCGAGAAGAAGTGCGTGGTGTTTCCCACGGACACCGTCTACGGGATCGCCGCGGACGCGTTTTCGCCGCAGGCCGTCACCATGCTGCTGGTGTCCAAGGGCCGCAGCAGGAGCATGCCGCCCCCCGTGCTGATGCCGCGCCTTAACGCCCTGGACGGTCTGGCCACCGATGTCTTTCCTGAGGCGCGCCAGCTGGCGGAGGCCTTCTGGCCAGGCGGACTGACGCTTATCCTGCACGCGCAGCCCTCGTTGGACTGGGACCTGGGTGACACCAAGGGAACCGTGGCGCTCAGGATTCCGGCCGATGAAGTGGCGCAGGAGCTGCTGACACTGACCGGTCCATTGGCCGTCTCGTCTGCCAACAGGACTGGGCAGGCACCAGCGCAGACCGCCTTTGAAGCCCGCTCCCAGCTTGCCGAGTCCGTGGAGGTCTATCTGGAAGGCGGATTCCGTCCCGTTGAGGGAACCGACGCACTGCCCTCCACGATCGTGGACGCCACGTCCAGGCCGCTGCGCGTGGTGCGGGAAGGCGCCGTGAGCCTGGAACGGCTCAGGGAAGTGGTGCCCGGGCTGCTCGACATCAAAGGCCATGCTGCCGATGCGGACGCTGCAGCCGCGCCCGCCGACGACGAGCCTGCCGATGTTGAGCCCGCCGACGTTGGGCCCGCAGTGGATCCTGCCGCCGATGAATCCGAGGGCGGCAAAGCGCCCCGTGCCGAATGATGCTCCAGCGCCAGGCGGTACCCGTCCTGGGAGTCGAAGCCACTCCGCTGGACGTGGCCGGACTCACCGGAGTGCTCAACAGGTTCATTGCTGATGGCACCACGCGTACCGTCGTCGGACACAACCTCCACAGCGTCACGCTGTTCCATTCAGAACCTGAATTCCGCAAATTCTATGAGGACAGCGACGTTGTCCTGATCGACGGCGCCCCGGTGCTGTGGCTGTGGGCGCGGGGAAAGCACCACGCTGTGCCCGTCATGGACTACCGGTTGGGTTCGACCGACTGGATTCCGGCGCTGGGAGAGGTCCGCGGACTGGAGCGGATAGCGGTCCTCGGGGCAGGACCTGTGGCCAATGCGCGCGCTGTGGCAAAGCTGCAGGGCATCGTTCCCGGGGCTACGGTCGCCGGTATGCCCGGCGATGGCTGGAACGACGACATTGAAGAGGCTGCGGTGGAGTGGCTTGCGGAGCAGCGGCCCCAGCTGGTGCTCGTTGGCTTGGGCATGCCGCTGCAGGAAGAAGTGCTGCTGCGCCGCCTGGGCTCGCTGCCTCCGGCGGTCTACTGCGCCGTGGGCGGGGCCATCGAGCAGATCGCCGGCATTCAAAAGCTGGCGCCGCGCTGGCTCGGCAGGCTTGGTCTTGAGTGGGCGTGGCGGCTCGTGCTTCACCCGCGGCGCGTTGCGTACCGCGTTCTGGGTGAACCGTGGGTGCTGCTCAGCCTGCTGGTCCGGCGCCGCCTGCAACGCCGGACGGCACCGGGCAGCCACGGGAGCTCTAGAACTTCTGGTCCTTGAGAGGGCCGAAACCCTTGCCGCGGAGGCCCGTCGAAAATGCCCTGAACCAGTCGGCCAGGCCGCGGAAGTCACCGCGGCGCAGGAAGTAACCCAGGTAGCCGCCGACGTCGGCAGTCAGGGACTTGATGCGGAAGTAGCGGCGGATCAGGTAGCCGCGGTTGCGGTAGTAGTAGTAACGCTTGAACGCCGATTCCGGGACGATGACGTGCCACCGGGGGCCAAAGACGTGCTGGGTTTCGGAGAACGCGTGGGGATGGCTGATGGCCGCCGTGGTGACGGTGCCGAACCGGATCCCCGCCTTGCGCAGACGGATGGTGAAGTCCACCTCGTCGCCCCGGATAAAGAGGCGCATGTCGGGCAGGCCCACTTTGAAGAAGACGTCTGAACGGATCAGTGCCCCGTTGAAGAAATGCCCGTCCTGGGGAAGGAAACCCACCTTTTCCAGCGCGGCGCGGTCGTGGGTCACTTTGCCGTCCAGCCGGAAGAAGAAGGACAGTCGGTCGGGGTGCCCGGGCGCCACGACCAGCGGAACCACGGCCTCAAGGTCCCGGGCCTCGGCCTCCCGGATCAGGGTGGCCAGGCATTCGGTGTCCGCCGGCTCGGCGTCGTCGTCCATCATCCAGATCCAGTCAGCACCGCTGGCCACGGCCTTCAGGACGGCCAGCGAGAATCCGCCGGCTCCGCCGAGGTTCGCCTCCGAGCGGACGTAGTCCACGTTGTGATGCCCCTCGGCCACCTCCCTGGCGGGAACGGTGCCGCTGTCCACAAGGCAGATCGACGCCACCGGAGCCGTCTGGCTGTTGATGGCGTTAAGGAGAACGGCGAGTTCACGGGGACGGTCAAACGTCACGGCAGCAACGGCGACGGACACTGGCATTACGGGATCCTTTCAGCGCGGCCGTCGGCAAGTTTCCCGCCGGCATGAGGCCGTGTGACGCGAAGCGATGTACCCGTTGGCATTAGTATCTTGACTAGAGTCCACTGTAATACAGCCCTGTCAGGCACTCATGCAGTGCCTGTCTGTGCGCATGGCGACGGAGAAGTTTCATTTATTGCACGTCAGATCCACAGCTATCGAGCCCCTACAGTCCCCCCAGCCGGACCCCGAATCTGCATCGGCATAAAATGCAGCACAGCGTCGCTGCGCGCTCCCTCCGCAGGGGCGGCCGCCAGGCTCGCCGCTCACGCTCCCTGAGCGCCGGCCGGGCGGGGGAGACCCCATGATCATGTACCTGAGCATGATGCTGACAGCGGCTACCGTGTCCTATGCGGCAACCTGGGGCGCGCGGCTGGTCGGCAACCGGCTTGAGCTGTTCGCACCGATCCGCAGCCGGGACATGCATTCGAGCCCGGTCTCGAGACTGGGCGGGCTGGGGATCTTTGCCGGTGTGCTCGTGGCCCTGGTTGTGGCCAGCCAGTCCTTCTTCGTGAAGGACATCTTCCGGGGAAACGCGGCGCCCTGGGGTGTTTTGGCGGGTGCGGCCGTCATCGTGCTCGTCGGCGTCGCTGACGACCTCCTGGATCTGCGCTGGTGGATCAAACTGATCGGGCAGAGCCTGGCGGCCCTCGTCGTGGCGGTCTGGGGCGTGCGGATGACCGTCATTCCATTCGTTCCGGAGCCGATCAGTTTTAACTCGGACCCTGTGAACATCCTCCTCACCACAGGCCTCATCGTCGTCACGATGAACGCATTCAACTTCATCGACGGCCTGGACGGGCTCGCGGCCGGGGTTGCGATCATCGGCGGGTCCGCGTTCTTCCTGACTGCCTACTGGGTCCACCGGAACGCGCCGATCCTGGACCGCTCCGACCTGGCAACCCTCCTCACGGCAGTCCTGGTGGGCAGCTGCCTGGGCTTCCTGCCGCACAACTGGTTTCCCTCGAAGATTTTCATGGGCGACTCCGGAGCCATGCTGATAGGCCTGCTGATGGCGTCCGCCGGTGTGGTCTCAACGGGACAGATCACCTCGGGCCTCTATGACCGCGTCAACGGTATCCCCACGATCATCCCCATCCTGCTGCCGTTCGCCGTCCTCTTCCTGCCGCTGCTCGACCTGTGCCTCGCTGTGGTGCGGCGCACCGCCGTCGGCCGTTCGCCCTGGTCCGCGGACCGGGGGCATCTTCACCACAAACTCATGGACATCGGCTACTCCCACCGCACCGCGGTGATGCTGCTTTACCTGTGGGCGGCCGTTCTATCGTTCGGGGGCCTCGCGTTTGCTGTCTACCCCTGGCAGATTGTGCTGGCCCTCGATCTCATGGCAACACTGGGCATGGGGCTCATCACTGCCTGGCCGTATTTGAGCCGCCGCAGCGCTGATACTCCGCAGTAGCCGGTGGTTTCCGTAATAATTTCTATCTCGTGTAGAATTCAGGGGCAGGTGTGTCCTGCACCGAATTCACCCCTGCCTCCGACGATTGGGACCCCATGACCTCCGACGCCGAGTCCGGACCTCTGTCCGGCAACGGATCCGTTGGCGCATCCGGTCCCAGGCGGTCGTTGTGGCTCGGTCTGCTGGGGCTGAGCTCGGCAACAGCCGGCGGAGCGCTGCTGCTCGCGGGCATCGTTGCCCTGGTTCTGAACGGCTGGGTCGGGCTGCTTTCGAGTACGTTCGGCGGCCTGCTGGTGATGGCATTTTTTGCCATCAGCCTCCTGATCGGCCATTTTGTCGGCAAAGACAATCCGTCCGGCGCCGTCGGCCTGTTTGTTGCGACTTACTTCGTAAAAGTCATTGGCTTTGCGGTCGTGCTGTTCGTTCTCGGCGCGCCGGCATGGCTGCACGAACGCTGGTTCCTGATCGGGGCTGTCGTGGCTGTGGTCTTCTGGCAGGCTGCAGAAATCTATGGCTTCAGCAAGGCACGCCTGCAGATCTTCAATGACCCCCGGCCAAACCCACAATCGGATGGCGGAACCACTGATGTCTAAGCGGCACCACTCCGAAAACAACCCTGCCGACGACGCCCGCAAACCGGCCGGCACCCCTGGCGACTCCGCCGGGAATGGTGACGGCGGTTACAACGCTGGAATCGCTGTGTTCAGCTACATTATTGGCGGAATCATGGTCTGGAGTTTGATAGGGTGGGGTCTGGATTATCTGTGGGGAACCCGCTGGATCGTGCTCGCAGGCGCTCTGCTTGGAGCTGCGGGAGGATTCTATTTATCCCATATGCACGGCCTCACCAGTTCGAAGAAACCGACTGGTGGGAATGGTGCAGCCAGCGGCCCGTCCGAGGACGGGACCAGTAATGCCAAATAACTTTACAAGGGGGAGGGCGAGCATGAGTCACGCCGGAACCCAACCAACGCCCAACGATGGACACTGCAGAGAGGAAACGCGTTGATCGCGCTTGCGCTCCCGGCCCAAAATTCAGGAGTCTTCACGCCTCCCGGAATTGAAGAAATGCACCTGCCGGCGATCCTGCCGTTCGGTGCGCATGACGGATTCTCCAAGCAGATGCTGCTGGTAATCCTGTCCGTCGTCATTATCGCTACATTCTTTATGCTAGCTGCGCGGAAGCAGCAGATGGTTCCTGGCAAGCTGCAGTTCGCCGGCGAGATGGCCTACGGCTTCGTCCGCAACAGCATCGCCAAGGACATCATCGGCGGCAGGGACTTCATGAAGTATGTCCCGCTGCTGTTCACGCTGTTCTTCTTCATCCTGGTGAACAACATCTACGGCGCGATCCCGCTGATCCAGCTGCCGAGCTTCTCCCACGTGGGCGGTGCCTACGTCCTTGCCGCCATCGTGTACATCACCTGGATCGCCATCGGCGTCAAGAAGAACGGCCTGCGTTACTTCAAGCTCGCCACGGTTCCCTCCGGAGTTCCGGTCTACATCCTGCCGATCGTCATCCCGATCGAGATCATCTCCAACTTCCTGGTCCGTCCTGTCACGCACAGCCTCCGTCTGTTCGCCACCATGCTGGCAGGCCACCTGATCGTCATGATCGCCGGCTCGGGGATTGAGTTCCTCGTCATGCAGGAAAACGTTCTTCTGAAGGGGACCTCTGTTCTGGTCCTGGCCGGTGCAATCGCCATGTACATGCTCGAAGCGCTGATCATGGCACTGCAGGCCTACGTCTTCACCCTGCTGACGGCTATCTACATCGAAGGCGCTCTTCACGCCGACAGCCACTAGGCACCCTTAAACTTCCCCCTCGCGGGGATGAAGCAACCCAAACAACCTGCCACAGAGTTGGCATCTTGAAAGGAAGAAAAATGGAAGGCTCCATCAACGGCTCCCTCAACCTCATCGGCTACGGCCTCTCCGCCATCGGCGGTGGTATCGGTGTGGGTCTCGTGTTCGCTGCTTACATCAACGGTGTGGCACGTCAGCCGGAAGCCCAGCGCGTCCTGCAGCCGATCGCATTCCTCGGCCTCGCGCTGACTGAAGCCCTCGCCATCCTGGGTCTGGTCTTCGCATTCGTTCTTAGCTAGTCCAGCAGAACTAGCGAACATTCAGAACCGAGTAGATAAGGACGGGTGAAATATGAATCAGCTGATCATCTCAGCCGCCACAGAAGGCGCAGCGGCGGCTAACCCGCTCGTTCCCAATGTCTGGGAAATGGGCGTCGTCCTCGCCGGCTTTGCTGTCCTCTTTTTCATCGTGGTCAAGTTTGTTGTCCCGATGTTCGAGAAGACGTTCGCAGAGCGTGCTGAGGCCATCGAAGGCGGCATCGCCAAGGCTGAGAAGGCCCAGGCCGAGGCTTCCGCAGCGCTCGAGGAGTACAAGCAGCAGCTCACCGACGCACGCGCAGAGGCCAACCGCATCCGCGAGGAGGCCCGTGCCGAAGGCGCCCTGATCCTTGCGGAGCTGAAGGAGAAGGCTGCTGCCGAGTCTGCGCGCATCACGGCGCAGGCACACGTACAGATCGAATCCGAGCGTCAGGCGGCCGTGGTGTCCCTGCGTTCAGAGGTGGGCACCCTTGCCACCACGCTGGCTGGCCGCATCGTCGGTGAGTCGCTGAGCGACGACGAGCGCGCGGCACGTGTTGTTGACCGCTTCCTGGCTGATCTGGAGAACCAGAACGCAGGTGTAGCAAAGTAATGGCAGGTGTATCGAGCGAATCGCTGACCAAAGCGCTGACCGGGCTGGAAGCCAGGCTTCCATTTGCATCGCTGCAGTTGGCAAAGGAACTCTTCGGAATCCTGGGAACGGTGGACAGCTCGGCTGGCTTGCGCCGTGCCCTGACGGACCCGTCCCGCAGCGGTGAGGAAAAGTCAGCGCTGATCAGGCAGCTGTTCAGCGGGAAGGTCTCCACTGAGGCTGCGGAGATCGCGGCCGGACTGGCCAGCTCACGCTGGGCATCGGCGCGAGACATCGGCGATGCACTCGAGACGCTTGCCGCAACGGTGGTAATCGCCGTTGCAGAAAACAAGTCGGCCGTTTCTGCCTCCGGCATCACCGGACTGGAAGAGCTCGAGAACGATTTGTTCTCATTCAACCAGGCCGTGGCTTCCAGCCACGAGGTGCAGCGTGCTCTGTCTGAACCGCAGGCCAGCGCCGCAGCAAAGATCACCCTGGCCGAGAGGATCGTTCCTGGCGTAGGCGAGGAAGCGAAGGTCCTGATTGGTCAGGCAGTGTCGCAGCCGCGCGGTATCAAGGCAACCAGGCTCGTCGCCCGGTTTGCCGAGCTCGCCGCAAAGCGCCAGCAGCGCTGGATTGCAACCGTCAGTGTCACGCGTCCCTTGACGGAGACGCAGGCCAATCGTCTGCAGGCGGGGCTCAACTCCCTCTACGGACGCGAGCTCAAGATCAACGTCAAGGTTGATCCTTTGCTGATCGGCGGCATCCGCGTACAGGTGGGCGACGAAGTGCTCGACGCTTCTGTCCTCACCCGTCTGGGCGAGCTGCAACGCCAACTGGCCGGCTAGCCGGACAAGCACAACTTAACTGATAGAAACCCCGGTCATCGTGAGCAACGATGATCACGAAAACAGGAGAGCAGGGACTGCAGATGGCCGAATTGACCATCAACGCCGACGACGTCCGTAATGCGTTGAACGAGTTCGCGGCGTCCTACGAACCCGGAAACGCAGAGCGCGTAGAGGTCGGCCGTGTTACCACCGCAAGTGACGGCATCGCCCGTGTTGAGGGCCTTCCCTCGGTCATGGCGAACGAGCTGCTTCGCTTCGAAGACGGCACCCTGGGCCTGGCCCAGAACCTCGACGTCCGCGAGATCGGTGTCATCGTCCTCGGTGACTTCACCGGGATCGAAGAAGGCCAGGAAGTCCACCGCACCGGACAGGTTCTGTCCGTGCCGGTTGGCGACGCGTTCCTCGGCCGCGTCGTTGACCCGCTGGGCGTGCCCATCGACGACCTCGGCGAGATCAAGGCTGAGACCACCCGCGCACTGGAGCTCCAGGCTCCCGGCGTGACCCAGCGCAAGTCGGTGCACGAGCCGATGCAGACCGGTCTGAAGGCCATCGACGCCATGATTCCGATCGGCCGCGGCCAGCGCCAGCTGATCATTGGCGACCGCCAGACCGGTAAGTCCGCCATTGCCATCGACACGATCATCAACCAGAAGGCCAACTGGGCTTCCGGCGATGTGACCAAGCAGGTTCGCTGCGTGTACGTGGCAATCGGCCAGAAGGCGTCCACCATCGCGGCCATCCGCCAGACGCTGGAAGACAACGGCGCACTGGAATACACCACGATCGTCGCCTCACCGGCTTCTGACCCCGCCGGCTTCAAGTACCTGGCTCCCTACGCCGGGTCTGCCATCGGCCAGCACTGGATGTACGGCGGCAAGCACGTCCTCATCGTGTTCGATGACCTCTCCAAGCAGGCCGAGGCCTACCGTGCAGTTTCGCTGCTGCTCCGCCGCCCGCCGGGACGCGAAGCCTACCCGGGCGACGTGTTCTACCTGCACTCCCGTCTTCTCGAGCGTTGTGCCAAGCTCTCCGACGAGCTCGGTGCCGGCTCGATGACCGGCCTGCCGCTCATCGAGACCAAGGCAAACGACGTTTCGGCCTACATCCCGACCAACGTGATCTCCATTACCGATGGCCAGATCTTCCTGCAGTCGGACCTCTTCAACGCCAACCAGCGCCCCGCTGTTGATGTGGGTGTCTCTGTGTCCCGCGTCGGCGGTGCTGCACAGGTCAAGTCCATGAAGAAGGTCTCCGGTACCTTGAAGCTGGACCTTGCCCAGTACCGCGACATGCAGGCGTTCGCGATGTTCGCATCCGACCTGGATGCCGCTTCCCGCCAGCAGCTGACCCGTGGTGCACGCCTGATGGAGCTGCTCAAGCAGGGCCAGTACTCGCCGTTCCCGGTCGAGGACCAGGTCGTGTCCATCTGGGCAGGAACCCAGGGCCACCTGGATGACGTTCCCGTCGAGGACATCAGCCGCTTCGAGTCCGAGTTCCTTGAGCACCTGAAGCACAAGTCGTCCATCCTCACCACGCTGGCTCAGACCAACGTCCTGGATGATGACACCGCAGCAGCGCTGAAGGACGCGATCGTCGACTTCAAGAAGGGCTTCTTCGGCGAAGGCGACAACCATCTGGTAGGCGCCGGCCACGAGGAGCATGAAGCCATCTCCGAGGGCCAGGTCGACCAGGAAAAAATCGTCAGGCAGAAGCGCTAGTTTCGTTGGCAGGGACTGCCGGAACCCCGAAGGGTTCCGGCAGTCCCGGCCATCGGGATCTTAGGAAAGGATAAGTATGGGAGCCCAGATTCGGGTCTACCGCCAGAAGATCGCCTCGACGACGTCGATGCGGAAGATCTTCAAGGCGATGGAACTGATCGCTACCTCGCGCATCGGCAAGGCCCGCGCACGCGTAGCAGCTTCACTGCCTTACGCAAACGCGATCACGCGCGCCGTTTCTGCCGTTGCAAGCCAGAGCGAAATCGACCACCCTCTGACAACCGAGCCGGAGAACATCCGCCGCGCCGCAGTGCTGGTCATCACCTCTGACCGCGGCCTGGCAGGATCCTACTCGGCAAGCGTGCTCAAGCAGGCCGAGGGCCTCAACGAGCTTCTCCGTGCCGAGGGCAAGGAGGTCAAGACCTACCTGGTGGGCCGCAAGGCACAGGCGTACTTCGACTTCCGTGGCCGCTCCTACGGAGGGGTCTGGACCGGCGGCACCGACGCACCGGAGTTCGCTACGGCGCAGGAAATCGGCGCGACACTGCTGAAGGATTTCGCAACGGACTACGAAGAGGGCGGCGTGGACGAGATCCACGTTGTGTACACCCGCTTCAAGTCCATGGTGACCCAGGAGCCGACGGTCATCCGTCTTCTTCCGCTCGAAGTTGTAGACGAGCAGCCTGCCTCCGAATCGGACCTGCTGCCCTTGTACGAGTTCGAACCGGAGTCAGAGCAGGTTCTCGATGCTCTGCTGCCGCGGTACATCGAATCCCGGATTTTCGCAGCCATGTTGCAGGCAGCGGCTTCTGAGCTCGCTGCCCGCCAGCGGGCCATGAAGTCCGCGGGCGACAACGCCACGGACCTCATCAAGAAGTACACGCGTTTGCGCAACACCGCCCGCCAGGCGGAAATTACGCAGGAGCTTTCCGAAATCGTGGCCGGCGCCGACGCTCTCGCGTCCTAGCCTGCCGGATCTCGGATCCAGCCCGACCTGCACCACAGATAAACTTAACCCCCACGCCATCTACTGAGTGAAGTGAGAGAGATGACTGCCACCGCTACCGAACACGTAGCCGCAACGTCCGGTGCCACCGGTCGTATTGCACGTGTCATTGGCCCGGTTGTCGACGTCGAATTCCCGGCTGACGCAATCCCCTCGATTTACAACGCACTCACCACCGAGATCACTCTCAACGGTGAGACCAAGACCATCACGTTCGAGACCTCCCAGCACCTGGGTGACAACCTCGTCCGCGCTATCGCCCTGCAGGCCACCGACGGACTCGTCCGCGGTACGTCTGTTGTTGACAGCGGTTCCCCCATCTCCGTGCCTGTGGGCGACGGCGTCAAGGGCCACATCTTCAACGTCCTGGGCAAGCCGCTCGACGTTGCCGAGTCCGAAATCCAGGCCTCGGACTACTGGCCGATCCACCGCAAGGCACCGTCCTTCGCTTCCCTCGAGGGTTCCACCGAGATGCTCGAAACGGGCATCAAGGTCATCGACCTCCTCACCCCGTACATCAAGGGTGGAAAGATCGGCCTGTTCGGCGGCGCCGGCGTGGGCAAGACCGTTCTGATCCAGGAAATGATCACCCGTGTTGCCCGCAACTTCGGTGGTACTTCCGTGTTCGCCGGTGTTGGCGAGCGCACCCGTGAAGGTAACGACCTCTGGGTCGAAATGGAAGAGGCAGGCGTTCTGAAGGACACCGCCCTTGTATTCGGCCAGATGGACGAGCCGCCGGGAACGCGTCTGCGCGTCGCCCTGTCGGCCCTGACCATGGCGGAGTACTTCCGCGATGTCCAGAACCAGGACGTGCTGCTCTTCATCGACAACATCTTCCGCTTCACGCAGGCAGGTTCCGAGGTTTCCACCCTTCTCGGCCGCATGCCTTCCGCCGTGGGTTACCAGCCGAACCTGGCTGACGAGATGGGTCTCCTCCAGGAGCGCATCACGTCCACCAAGGGCCACTCCATCACCTCGATGCAGGCCATCTACGTTCCCGCAGATGACTACACCGACCCGGCCCCGGCCACGACCTTCGCACACCTCGACGCGACCACGGAACTTTCCCGTGAAATCGCCTCCCGTGGTCTGTACCCGGCCGTTGACCCGCTGACGTCGACCTCCCGAATCCTGGACCCCCAGTACATCGGCAAGGACCACTACACCACGGCTGTCCGTGTGAAGCAGATCCTGCAGAAGAACAAGGAACTCCAGGACATCATCGCCATCCTCGGTGTCGACGAACTCTCCGAGGAAGACAAGATCGTGGTGTCGCGTGCACGCCGCATCCAGCAGTTCCTGTCGCAGAACACCTACACCGCCAAGCAGTTCACCGGCGTCGAGGGTTCCACCGTGTCCATCAAGGACACCGTTGAGGGCTTCACCGCCATCTGCGACGGCGACCTCGACCACATCGCGGAGCAGGCGTTCTTCAACGTCGGCGGCCTCGATGACGTTGAGCGCCAGTGGGCCAAGATCCAGGAACAGACCAAGTAATATGGCTGAGCTTGAGGTTGAGATTGTCGCAGCGGACCACTTCGTGTGGTCCGGAGCGGCCAAGATGGTCAAGGCCCGCACCAGCGATGGTGAAATCGGAATCCTGCCCGGCCACTCGCCCCTGCTGGCGATTCTGGCCGAAGGTGAAATGGCAATCGAGCCCGTTTCCGGTGACCGTATCGCTGTAGTTGTTGACGGGGGATTCTTCTCCGTCGACAACAACCGGGTGGTTATTGTTGCTGACAACGCCCAGCTGGGCGACGCGGCCACTGCGGGGATACGCTAGCACGACTTTGATGGACGTTACTGGTTTTCCGTTCATCGCCATAGCAGCCGCGTTTGGGTTGCTGATTTTTACGCTGTGCCTTTTGGGGGTGCGCCGCTACAACCTGCGGCGCGCCCTGGGCACGGTTGACGCCTCCATTTGCACGGCTGGAAAGAGCTGGCAGATGGGGGTTTGTCGTTATCAGGACACGGAGCTGGAGTGGTTCAGGCTGCTCTCGCTCAGCGTGCGGCCCAAGCACCGCTTCACGCGCAGTTCGCTTGAGCTCGTGGGGAGGCGTCAGCCCACCGAGGCCGAGCTGGTCAAAGTGCAGCCGGACGTCGTGATCGTCGAACTGAAGTACGAGGGTCAGGATGTATTGCTCGCGATGAAATTCGACGCATATACCGGGCTTTCCTCCTGGCTGGAGGCCGGCCCGGTTATTGGCATCGGCACCTGGCGCTAGCCGGCATGGACGCCCTTGCCGATATCCGGCTCGTGGACGGGCCCTTTTTTTGGGCCGCTTGGGCTGTGGGAGCCGCTGGTGCAGTTCACCTGCTCTGGCGGCGCGGCAGGCGCTGGCCGCTGGTGCCCGCTCTTGCCGTGGCCTCGGCCGCCCTACTCGTGGCAGCCGTTCACTGGCTGCTGATTTACGTCTTCTCCACGTTCCCCGAAGAGCTCCCGCGCGAGGTGCTCGGGTGGTCCGTCCCGGCAGTGGCCGGCGTGCTGCTCTGGATCACAAGGCTCGCCCCTGCCGGCTGGAAAGGCAGGGCCGCCGCCACGGCAGCCATGCTGGGGGTCGTCCTGCTGTCCTCCGTGCAAATGAATGCCTACTTTGGGCTGAACCGCACAGTGGGGGACCTTCTGGGGACAGCCGTTGCCCGCATTCCTCCGCTCGAGGCCGGGCTGACCCGCCAGGCCGGAGGAGCCGTGCCGGTACAACTCGCAGAATGGGTGAGGCCCGAAGGCCTGCCCTCCGAGGGGGTGCTCCGGAAAGCCGACATTCCGGGCACGAGCTCGGGTTTCGACGCCCGTGAGGCGTATATCTACCTGCCGCCCGCGTACCAGAGCCCGGAACGCCCCGCACTTCCAGTGTTGGTGCTGTTTTCAGGGCAGCCCGGCGGGCCGGCCGACTGGCTGACCGGGGGAGCCTTGCGCAGCCACATGGACAGGTTCTCCGCCCGGCACAATGGTGTCGCCCCGGTAGTGGTGGTGGTGGATCCCAATGGTTCTTCTTCCGGGAACTCGCTCTGCATGGACAGCCGTATCGCCAAGGCGGACACGTACTTGTCCGTCGATGTTCCCCGCTGGATCAGTGAGACGCTCGACGTCGGTGCGGACCGGAGCAACTGGGGCGTCGGAGGGTTTTCGTTCGGTGGCACGTGCGCCATGCAACTGGGCACCAGGCATCCGGAGCTCTACAGCTCCATCCTCGCTTTTGCCAGTGAACAGGAGCCGGCGCTGGCCAAGGAACGGGAGAAGACAGTGGAGGCTTCTTTCGGCGGAGACACGAAGGCCTTCGAAGCGCAGACCCCTCTTTATCTGATGAAACAACGCAGCTTTGAAGGCAGCGCGGTCTACTTCGCTGCCGGAGCCGCGGACCCCGAGTTTACGGGCTACATGGACGTGCTCTCGGCTGCCGCCCGCGAAGCAGGATTCGAGGTTGAAGTCCGCCGCATCGCCAACTCCGGGCACTCCTGGGAGACCGTGTCCAGGGGCATGCAGGATGCGCTCGATTTCTTCGCCCCGCGCTGGGGCATCGCGCCTTGACGGCAGTATCCCATGGCGGCGCCGGTGATACCCTCACCAAGGTGCTCCGGCAGACTGCGAAGGTGTGCCTGCAGCATTTTAGGACCACTCCACTGACACTTGCCGTGCTGACGGCTTTCGTCGCCGCCGGTGCTGTCACCGGCAGCTTTCTGGCGGGGCCGCCCGAATCAATGCTTGATTTCGCGGCCGTAAACGCGGAGGGCGTCAAAGCCGGGCGCTGGTGGTCGCTGTTCACCTCCATGTTCTTCGCCAGCAATCCCGCGGCTTACCTGGCCGCCGGGCTCATGATTCTGCTTTTGCTGGGGTTTGCCGAGAGGAAGCTCGGCCCCGTGCGCACGGCCGTGTTTTATTTCGGCGGACAGTTCGCCTCAGTGACACTCTTCCTCCTGATTACCCAGGTTGCCGAGCAGGCCGGTGACCCGTGGCTCGGGTCCATGGCGAATACAC
Organism: Arthrobacter sp. B2060; assembly: GCF_059090445.1. Classification (NCBI taxonomy): domain Bacteria; kingdom Bacillati; phylum Actinomycetota; class Actinomycetes; order Micrococcales; family Micrococcaceae; genus Arthrobacter; species Arthrobacter sp. B2060. Next base: position 123,274 of record NZ_JBNHFR010000012.1, on the reverse strand, counting down.
TGCTGATGGGGCCGTACGCCCCTGTCCTCGCCGCGTCCCTCGCAGCCAGCGGCCTGTTCCCGGCGCTGTGGCAGCGGCGGCTGCGCACTGCAGTGTTGTCCACGGCGCTGCTGCTGGTGCTCTACGTGGGACACCCCGAAGCCGTGGTGGGGCTGCTCGGGGCACTGCTGGGTCTGGCCGCAGGATGGTGGATCCAGAGCGACCAGGGGGTTCTGCACCGGCACCGTTCCACCGGCCGCGAAACGCGCAATCTCCTCGCCTTGACGGTCGCCATTTTCGCCATCGGGCCAATGCTCACCGCCGCGGCACGGAGTCCCGCCGGTCCGCTTGCCCTGCTGCGCAACGTTGTCCTCAACCCGCTGCCCACCCTGAGCCAGCTTGAGGAGAACTGCGGAGGCACACTGGACGCAGGCTGCCTGGAACTGGACAGGCAGGGCCTCGGGGGGCCGCTGGGCCTGGCTCTCGCCGTCGTACCGGTGATCCTGCTGCTGATCTGCGCCGACGGGATGCGCCGCGGCCGGAAACTGGCGCTCTGGATTGCCATAGTCGTCCAGCTGACCGTGGCCGCCCTCTCCGCTGTGTACCTGGCGCTCTTCGCCCAGATGGCCGGTTCCGTATCCCTCCAGGACACCTCGGCGCTGGAATCAAAGTTCGTGCACGTTCTGCCGCTGGTCGCTGTGCCGGTACTGCTGGTGGTGCTGCTGCTGGCGTACCGCCGTCACTTCCGCATCCAAACCTCATCCCGGGCGCTGCGCGCGCTGGCGTTTACGGTCGGAGGAACCTGGCTGGTACTGGCCTCGCTATATACCGCATCCTGGTACGCCGCCGGTGGCCCGCGGAGGGACGGAGGTCTGCTGGTCTTGGCCGGCGAACTGGCACGGCAATACCTTCCGGTGCCCTTGCCCGGACTCTACCGGCGGGTTTTCGAGAACCACAGTGCCCTGGAAACCGTCCTGTTTGCCTATTCGGGAGTCATCTTCTGGATTGTCGCACTCGCAGGCGTCTGGATGGTGCTGCTGGGGAGCCATGATCATTCCGACGCGGGGGCGGACGACCGGGAGGCGGCGCGGGAGCTGGTGAGGCGAGGCGGCGATTCCCTCTCGTGGATGGCCCTGTGGGAGCCCAACAAGTACTGGTTCCTGCCGGGCGGAGGTGCCGGGATCGCGTACCAGCAGCACGGCAGCGTCGCCTTGACCCTTGCCGGACCCTTCGGCGACCCTCTCCGGCGTGAGGCGGCTGCTGAAGGCTTTCTGCGCTTCTGCGCCGACCATGCCTTGATTCCGTGCTTTTATTCCTGCACCGACGGATTATGGCCAATGCTGAGCGACCGTGGTTTCTCCCGGGTTTCGGTAGCCCAGGAGACGAGGCTGTCGGTGCGCGAACTGGAGTTCAAGGGCAAGGAATGGCAAAACGTCCGCACTGCGCTCAACCGTGCCAAGAAACTCGGGGTGGACGCGAGATGGGGCAACTACAGCAGCCTCCCGCAGTCCCTGCGGAACCAGCTAAGTGAAGTTTCCGAGGAGTGGGCAGCACAGAAAACCGTTCCGGAGATGGGCTTTACCCTGGGCGGCGTCGACGAGCTGATGGACGACGACGTGTTGTGCTGCCTCGCCGTCGACGAGCAGGGACTGGTGCACGGGGTGACGAGCTGGCTGCCGGCGTACGAAGGCGGGCACGTGGTGAGCTGGACGCTGGACTTCATGCGGCGGCGCGGCGAAGGCTTCCCCGGAGTGATGGAGTTCCTGATTGCATCCGCCGTCCTGGAATTACGGAAAACAGTCGAGGTCATCTCGCTCTCCGGTTCGCCGCTGGCCCAGGACCCCGCTGTTCCCGGGGGCGGCGGACGGGCGCAGGGGACTGAAGTGCTGGCCGGCATCCTTGACGTCGTGGGGCGTGCACTCGAACCGATTTATGGATTCAGGTCTCTGGCGACGTTCAAGTCACGTTTCAAGCCCGAGTACAGAACCCTCTATCTGTACTACCAGGACCCGCTCCAGTTGCCTGCCATAGGCCGCGCCCTGAGCCGCGCATATCTGCCGGGACTTTCCATTCGGCAAAGCGCGCGTCTGCTGAGGACGCTCGTGCGTTAGAAGATTTAATGGCCTGCAATTACAAAGCAACGCAACAAAAATGATCCCCGGTATTCAATACCGGGGATCATTATTAGCAGATGCTGCTATTAGACCAGCGTTACACCGGTGGCCTGGGGGCCCTTGGCGCCCTGACCGATCTCGAACTGAACGCGCTGGTTCTCGTCGAGGGTCTTGAAGCCGCCCGTCTGGATCTCAGAGTAGTGAACGAAGACATCGCCATCGGAGTCGTCCGGGGTGATGAAGCCGAAGCCCTTTTCAGCGTTGAACCACTTGACGGTTCCCTGTGCCATTTATTTCTCCTCATTATGGAACTAATTTAAGGCCAGCACACTTCGTACTGGTCTTGGTCACTCTGCGAGAAGAATCCTGGCTTGCAGCTCCGGCTGGGCCGGAAAGCATTGCAGGAGCTTCGCGCTCGCAACTTGGTCTTGCGAGCATGAAAAACACCTACACAAAGACTGGTCTAAGAATTTCATGACAGCACGGTCTGGTCAACGGGCAAAACACAGAATCCGATAAATTTTGAGTAAAACGAAAGTAAACGCCTGCCCGGGTTCGCCACTGCCGAAGTCGGTGGTCAGAAAAGCCGTGACTCGATGTCGTCCACACCGCGCATGGCGTCATAGTCCAGGGTGATGCAGTCGATGCCGCGGTCGGCCGCGAGGACGCGGGCCTGGGGCTTGATCTGCTGGGCGGCGAAGATCCCGCGGACCGGAGCCAGCAGGGGATCCCGGTTCAGCAGTTCGAGGTACCTGGTCAGTTGTTCCACGCCGTCGATGTCGCCGCGGCGCTTGAGCTCAATGGCCACGGTGGCGCCGTCAGCGTCCCGGGCCAGGATGTCCACGGGGCCGATCGCCGTGAAGTACTCGCGGCGAATGAGCGAGAACCCCGACCCCAGCGTTTCGATCTGTTCGGCAAGCAGCCGCTGCAGGTCGGCCTCGACGCCATCCTTGATGAGCCCCGGATCCTGGCCGAGCTCATGTGACGTGTCGTGAAGCTGTTCATGGATGTTGATGATCAGCCTGTCATCAGTCTTGGCGGACTGCACGGTCCACTGTTCGATGACGCCCACCTCGACATCGGTCTCATCCGGTGAGGAGACGCGCAGGGAGGCGGGCGGGCTCATCCAGTTCAGCGGCTTGTAGGAGCCGCCGTCAGAATGGACCAGCACAGAGCCGTCGGCTTTCACCAGGAGCAGCCTCGTGGCGAGGGGCAGATGGGCTTTGAGGCGGCCAACGTAATCAACAGAGCAACGGGCTATGACTAGACGCACGCCGTACACACTACCGCGTCAGCCGGGCAGCCGATCTCCGTATGGAGGCCATGCAGCCCCCGTGCGGAGGACGAAGCGGGTAAGTACACGGTTCTCGCTGCGGCAGAATGGAAGCATGCCGCGTTCGAACCGTCCCCGCCGTTCCTCAGCAGGGCGCTCCTCCGCAGGGCGCTCCGGGTCCGGGAAGGCCGCGGCCGGAGGCAAGCACGGTTCCGGGCCAGTTCCCGAGCTTGACCTTGAGCGGGCGCGCGCCGGCATCGCCCGGCGGGAGAACGCTCCGGATGGCGTCTGGATGGTGCGCACGATGACCGCCCGCAAGGCAGAAAAGGCCTACATCTGTCCGGGCTGCTCCACTGCCGTGCTGCCGGGGATCGCCCACCTCGTGGTGTGGGCCGACGACCATATTTTCGGGGCAGCGGCCGGCCTCGCCGAGCGCCGGCACTGGCACACCAATTGCTGGACGTCGCGGAACTTTCGGTACCGGTAGCGGAAGCTAAGCTGTTACGCATGACTTTTGACCCGTCGTCGTACGTTTTCAGCCAGCCGGCAGAAGCCACCGCCATCCGCGCTTCCACGGTGCTGCCCGCCCGCCGCGAGAACATCGAGATCCATACTGAAGACGGCCGCACGCTTGTTGGCGAGCTTGCCCTGCCGGAGTCGGGGGAGATCAGCGCCACGCTGATCACGCTTCACCCGTTGCCCACGCACGGCGGCTTCATGGACTCCCACGTCTACAGGAAGGCGTCCTATCGGTTGCCGGCACTCGCAGGCGTGGCGGTGCTGCGCTTCAACACCCGCGGAACCTCGTCGCCCCGGGGCACCAGCGACGGTCAATTCGAAGAAGGCATCGGCGAACGGTATGACGTTGAAGCCGTGGTCCGTTTCGCAGTGGAGAGGGGCCTGCCGAACCGCTGGCTCGTGGGGTGGTCCTTCGGCACGGAGCTCGCCCTCATGTACGGCGCCGTTGAACCCGTGGCTTCAAAAGTGGAAGGCGCGATTCTGCTGTCCCCGCCGCTGCACCGTGCCACGGACGCGCACCTGCGGCAGTGGGCTGAATCCGGCAAGCCACTGACTGTCCTCGTGCCCGAACACGACGATTACCTCCGGCCGGACGCCGCGGCCGCCCGCTTCAGCCTCGTGCCGCAGGCCCGGGTCGTGGGGGTCGACGGCGCCAAGCACCTTTGGGTGGGGGAGAAGCAGGCTGCCCGGGTGCTCAACGAGATCGTTGATGACGTCACGCGCGCCGGATCGGGCGCCGACGGCCTCGCCCAGGAGTGGAGCGGACCCACGGCCACAGCGACCGCCTAGCGGCCTGGTGTTTGTCCTGGCGGGCTAGTGCTTGTCCTGGCGGACGATGTAGATCTCCTTGACGAGGAGCAGGACGGCGGCGGCCGTGGGGATCGCAATCAGGGCCCCGAGGACGCCCAGGAGGCTGCCTCCGGCGATCACCGAGATCACGGCGACGGCACCGGGCACCGCGACGGCCTTTTGCATGATGCGCGGCGAGATGAAGTACGCCTCGAACTGCAGGTAGGCGAAGTAGCAAATGGCATAGGCCAGGGCCGACTGCCAGCCCAGCGTGAGGGTGATCAGGATGACCAGCGCACCGGCAATCAGCCCGCCGACCAGGGGAATGAATGCCAGAAGGGCCACGACGAAAGCCAGCAGCACAGCGAACGGGACCCCGATGACGGACATGACGATGAAGGCGAACGTGGCATTCAGGAGGGCCACCACGGCCTGTCCGATCACGTAGTTGCCCACCGAGCGGGTGATTTCCTCGGAGAGCGCTTCCACCCTGTCGCGCCGGGACCGCGGGGCGAGCCGGTACCCCCACTTCTTCATGGCCGGGAGGGCTGCCAGGAAATACAGGCTGAGCACCAGCACGATCAGGGTTCCGAAGAGGCTGTTGGCGACGGTGGAGCCGAACCCCACTACGCCGCCGAAGATGCCGCCCATGGCCGCGGGGTTGTTGACGAACTTATCCAGTTCCTCGGCGATACGGTCGCGCACGCCGAATTGGCTGTCCACCGTCCGAAAGAACTCCGAATCGATGAAGTCCCGGACCCACACCGGGGCCAGCCTGACGAGTTCGGTGACCTGTTCCACGATGGTGGGAATGAGGGTGGCGAAAAAGCCCACGACGGCGGCGACCAGTACCGAGACGGACACCAGGATCCCGGCAGGTCTCGGAATTCTGCGGCTTTCGAGCCAGCGCACCACGGGATCGAGGCCCAGCGCTATGAACAGGGCCGCCACGATCCACAGCAGAAGCTGCGTGGTGTTGGAACCGATCCAGTACACCAGGAGGGCAAGGCCGACGCCGACGGTGCCCATGAAGCCGAGGTACAGCGGATGCTGGGCAGAGATCCGGGGGCCGGGGGCGCCGAATCGGGCGGTGTCGCCGGCCTCGGACGGTTCGGCTTCGAGTGTGTCCAGCTGTTCGGGCGGCATCTCGAAACGGAGCCTTGGCTGCGCGCCGGGGATGGGCTGCCGCAGCCGCTTCAGCATGGCTCCAATCGCGGCGGGGCGGCGTGCCTTGGTCCGTTGCGGCTTGCCGTGTTCATGCGGAGCGTGCTTGGCGGCTGGAGCGTCATTGGAGGAGCCGGCGTGGGGCAGGTTTTCCGGGCCGTGCATCGACGGATCCGTGTGTTCAGTCACTGCTTTTGATGCCTTTTCCGTCCATGGCTCCGCGGCTGCGGGCCGCATGTGATGATCATCGCAAACACTATCAGCAGCCTTGTGAATAGCCGGATGTGCACTGTTCCAGTGGAGTGTCCCGGGAAGGGTAAGGTGACCCGAACTGAAGGATTGGTAACAAAACGGTTACTATTGAAGGCAAACCCCCGCTGATGATAGGACTCCTTTGCGTTTCAAGACTGCAGTTGCACTCGTGCTGCTCGGCCTCCTGACACTGCTCGCCGGCATCGGACAGAAGACGGTGTGGGCCCCCGCCGAGACGGTGACGGCCACGGTGCCCGCCGATGCCGAAGCCGCGCCGCTGACCGTTATCGACCAGAAGCTCCGCACCCTCGAAGGCGGAACAGTGACCATCAAGGTCAAGGGTGAGGGCAATTTCCTCCTCGCCGCAGGCCGCCCTGACGACGTCACTGCCTGGGTGGGCAAGACGGCGCACAACACGGTCACCGGGCTCTCCGAGGACAAGAAGTCGCTGCAGGTGGAGCGCACCGACGGCGAAGCGGCCGCCCCGTCGCCGGCGGGATCGGACCTCTGGGTTTCCAGCGAAAACGCCAGCGGCGAACTGGACTACACGTGGTCGCCACCCGCCGACGGCGAGTGGTCGCTTCTGCTGGCCAGCGACGGCAAGAAGCCCGCGCCGTCGTCGATTTCAATGACCTTCCCCAACGACACCTCCACGCCGTGGGCTGTGCCGTTCATGGTGTTGGGCGCACTCCTCATGCTCGCCGGTGTTGCGCTCCTGGTGCTCAAGCCCAAGGGCAGCAACCGCGGAACCCCGGGGCAGGGCGGCTCCGCCGCCGGTCCGGGCAACCTGTTCGCCAAGCGTGCCAAGGCCGCAGCCGGTTCCTCCTCCTCGCGCATGAGCCTCGTCGTGGCCGCATCCACCGCCGCGCTGCTCGCCGGAACGGGCGCTGCCGCCCAGGCCAGCCAGACGCCGGAGCCGGCTGCGACGCAGGGGGCGTCCTCGACGGCGGCCGCCTCCGGCGGCGCACCCGTGCTTCTGGACGCCCAGTTCCGCCGGATCCTGGAGCAGGTGGCGAGTGCCACGGACTCCGGCGACGCAGCAAAGGACTCCAAGAAGCTTGCCGCCCGCGTTGCCGGGACGGAGCTCGAGGTACGCACGCAGAACTACAAGATCCGTTCCCGCGTGGCTTCCTACGACGCACGCATGCCGGTCCGCGCGACCAAGTTGCTGACCACCGTGGTCACCAGCAACCGCGCCTGGCCGCGCCAGGTGCTGGCCGTAACGCAGGGTGAGGGCAATGTGGTGCCCCAGCTGCTGACCCTGGTCCAGAAGTCCCCGCGCGACAACTACAAGCTGGTGGGCACCAGCCCGCTCCAGCCCGGAACCACGTTCCCGTCGATTGCCCGGAACGGCACCGAGTCACTGGCCCCCGGCGACAAGGCCGGTCTGTTGTACAGCGGGCAGGAAGCACTCTCCGGTCTTGCTGACCGCCTGACCAACGCGAACTCCACCTTCAAGAGCAAGCTGGTTGAGGGCGAGTCCTCGCCGTACATCGCGGACACGCTGTCCTACCAGGCCGACGTCGTGAAGTCGGGCGTGAACGGTGAGTTCGCCTTCACCCACAAGGTCGTCCCGGACGGCACAGTGGTCTTCCGCACCGCGGATGGCGGAGCCTTGGTGCTCGGCCGCCTCACCTTCAATTTCGATGGCACGCCCAAGGCTGAAGGTGACAAGCTCACCATCGGAAACGACGCCGCAGTCCTCGCCGGGGGCAAGGAAACCACCTCCGGCATGGTGCTGAACTTTGCCGAATCCGTGGCCGTCTACGTTCCGCCGACCGGATCGAAGGACCCGATGAAGCTCGTGGCCGCCACGCGCGGACTCGTCGGAGCCAGCTTCAAGTAGACGCAGAACTCTCTGTTGACAGAGCACCGTTGCCGCGGCCCGCGGCAACGGTGCTCGCTGGGTTAACAGTGCTGCGTTAACGGTGCTTCCTGCAGCGCCGGGAGTGACTAGAGTGGAAGCTATGAGTTCGCCAGCTTCCCGTCCTGTCCCTTCAGCCGCCGACAGCCAGCTCAATCTTCGCGGCGCCGTCGATCTGTCCGCACTCAAGCAGCGCCAAACGCCGCAAGCGGCTCCCGCCGCAGGCACCGCCGCGCCCGTCGGGAACGGCCCGGCGGGGACCGCCCCGGCCGGCCCGCAGGGCACTGCCGGCTCCGAGGCGCCGGCGCTCCGGGTCGACGTCACCGAGGCAAACTTCCAGGATCTCGTGGAGCTTTCGACGCAGGTGCCCGTGGTGTTCGCACTCTGGGCCGCGTACTCGCCGGAATCGGCGGGCGTGCTTGATGCACTGGAGCGGATCGTGCAGGGGTATGCCGGCCGGCTGGTGCTCGGCGCGGCGGACATTGACGCCTTTCCCCAGCTTGCCCAGGCGTTCCAGGTGCAGGCCGTGCCCACGGCGGTGGCGGTGCTCAAGGGCCAGCCCGTTCCGCTGTTCCAGGGCGGGGCGGATGAGCAGCAGATCCGCGCACTGCTGGACGAACTGCTTAAGGTCGCCGCAGCCAATGGCGTGTCCGGAAACGTCGGCGGAGCTGCCACGGCCGAGCCTGCCCCCGCACCGGTGCCGCCGCTGCATCAGGCTGCGTTCGATGCCATTGAGGCAGGGGATTACGCCGCAGCCGCGGCGGCCTACCGGCAGGCCCTCACGGAGATGCCGGCCGACGCCGAGGCCAAGGCAGGCCTTGCTCAGGTTGAACTTATGGACCGGCTCCAGAAGCTGTCCGGCCCCGACGGCGAGGCGATCCGGCAGCGTGCGGCCGAGGAACCCGACAACCTGGATGCCCAGCTCGGGGTCGCCGACCTCGACGTTGCCGGCGGACACGTGGAGGATGCCCTGAACCGCGTGGTGGCATTCATCGGCAGGAACTTCGGACCGGAGCGTGAGGCGGCCCGCGTGCGGCTGCTGGAGCTGTTCGACGTCGTTGGAAGCACCGACCCACGAGTCGCGAAGGCCCGTCAGGCGCTGGCCCGGGTGCTGTTCTAGTGCCAGTTCCGGCCCTCTTCAGGCCGCTGTCCCTCCGTTCGCTCCAGCTGCAGCACCGGGGCTGGGTTTCGCCCATGTGCCAGTACAGCTGCGACCCGGAAGCCGCGCCGGGCGTGCCCAACGACTGGCACCTCATGCACCTGGGCTCCTTCGCCGCCGGGGGAGCGGCCCTGATCCTCACCGAGGCGGCGGCTGTCAACGCCAGCGGGCGGATCAGCCCGCGTGACGCCGGTCTGTACAACGCTGAGCAGGCGGCCGGCTGGGAGCGGATCGTGAACTTCGTGCACCGCCACGGCGCCGCGGACGCCAAGATCGGGGCCCAGCTCGCCCACGCAGGCAGAAAGGCCTCCGCCTACTGGCCGTTCTCCGCGGAGAAGGGGTCCGTCCCCGCTTCCGCCGGCGGCTGGGAATCCGTAGGGCCCGGTACCGCGGCCTTTGACGGCTATGCTGCCCCTGCGGCCATGACGGAGGAAGACATCCGGGGCGTCATCGCTGATTTCGCGGCAGCCGCCACGAGGGCCGTCGACGCAGGGTTCGACACCCTTGAGCTCCATGGCGCCCACGGCTACCTGCTGCACCAGTTCCAAAGTCCGCTCGTGAATGACCGCACCGACGCCTGGGGCGGGGATGCCGCAGGCAGGAACAGGCTGACACTTGCCGTCGTCGACGCTGTGCGTGCCGTGATCCCAGACTCCATGCCGCTGCTCCTAAGGATTTCGGCCACGGACTGGGCCGACGGGGGAATCGTCGTCGAGGACTCCGTGCAGCTTGCTGTCCAGGCCGCAGAACACGGCGTGGACCTCATCGATGTTTCAAGCGGGGGCGCGGTAGCGCACCAGCAGATCCAGCCGGGGCCGGGATACCAGACCGGCTTCGCCGCCCGCATCCGCCACGAAGCGGGCGTTGCAACAGGCACCGTGGGGCTGCTGACGTCGCCCGGGCAGGCGGAGCATGTCGTTGCCACCGGACAGGCCGACGGCGTCTTCATCGCCAGGGCGGCGCTGCGGGATCCGCACTGGTGGCTGCGGGCCGCCTTCGAGCTCGGTCATGACCTTAAGTGGGCGCCCCAGTACGAGCGGGCGGTGCCCCGGCGCACGTTTTGACCGCCCGAAGCTGCGTGCGGTCCTCCTCCCTGAGGCGGACCCGCCGCCCGCCGCGCTTTACTCCCTGAGGGGGATCCCGCTGCGGACGCGGCGCGGATAGGGTGAGTTCATGAGTGTTCCCTCCGCAGCCCTGTCCATCAGGGGACTTGCCAAGCGCTTCGGCAGCAAGATCGCCGTCGACGGTATCAGCCTGGAGGTTCCAGCCGGTTCCTTCTTCGGAATTGTCGGCCCGAATGGCGCAGGCAAGACCACCACGCTGTCCATGGCCACCGGGCTGCTGCGGCCCGACTTCGGCACGGCGGTGGTGCACGGCGTGGACGTCTGGGCCCGGCCACTGGAAGCGAAGAAGCTGATGGGCATCCTGCCTGACGGCATCAGGCTCTTCGACAGGCTCACGGGCGAACAGCTCGTCACCTACGCTGGACTGCTCCGGGGCATGGACAAGGCCGTGGTCTCGGCCCGCGTCGGGGAACTGCTGACCGCGTTGGACCTTGGCGGGGACGCCGGAACGCTCGTGGTGGACTACTCGGCCGGCATGACCAAGAAAATAGCCCTCGCCTCAGCCCTGATCCACGCACCCAAAGTGCTGGTCCTGGATGAGCCCTTCGAATCAGTTGACCCGGTCTCCGCAGCAAACATCCGGGACATCCTGGAGCGATACGTCGCCACCGGAGGAACCGTAATCGTCTCCAGCCACGTCATGGACCTGGTGCAGAGGATGTGTGACCACGTTGCCGTCGTTGCCGCAGGAAGGCTGCTGGCCGCGGGGACGGTGGCAGACGTCCGCGGCGGCCTCAGCCTGGAAGAGCGGTTCGTTCAACTGGTGGGCGGCAAGGTCCAGACCGGGGGGCTCGAGTGGTTGCGCACCTTCTGAGACTGAAACTCACCCTGCTGCGGAACGGGCTGCGGCGGAGTCCATTGCAGCTCTTCGGCCTGGCAATCGGCGGGCTATACGCCCTGGGGACCGTGGGCATGTGCGTCGCTGCGCTGCTCTTCCTCCGCCAGCAAGACCCGGCGCTGGCCCAGACCGTTGTGGTGCTGGGCGGCTCGGCGGCCCTGCTCGGCTGGGGGATTGTGCCCGTGGTCGCCGCGACGGCCGACATGACGCTGGACCCCGCACGGTTCACGACCTCGGCCATCCCCATGCCCCAGTTGCTGGCAGGTCTTGCTGTGGGGGGCCTGATCGGGATTCCCGGGCTGGCTACGGCATTGGTGGCCCTGGCGACGGTGGGCACCTGGTGGCGTGGGTTCATTCCGGCTGCCGGAGCCCTCGTTGGTGCAGTCCTTGCCGTGCTGAGCTGTGTTGTTTTGTCCAAGGTGGTCACCACCGCCACAGCCAGCCTCGCTGCGTCGCGGCGCTTCAAGGATGCCAGTGCATTGGCCTTCATGGTGCCCCTGATCCTGATGGGTCCGATCGTGGCCGCAATAGCACAGGGGATCGCGGACTCCCGGGACTTTCTCACCGAACTTGCGAGGGTTCTGTCCTGGACGCCCCTCGGCGCAGCCTGGTCAGTGGGCGGGGACCTTGCGGCGGGACGTTCCGTTGATGCAGGCCTGAAGCTCCTTATCGGAGTGGTGACGCTCGCCGGCATGGCCTGGTGCTGGAAACTCCTGCTGGAGCGGGCCCTGGTCACGCCGTCCTACGCCGGGAGCAACCGCCGGACCGGCGGCCGGATGGGGCTGTTCGGGCTGTTTCCCGCCTCGCCCACAGGCGCCATTGCGGCCCGTTCCCTAACATATTGGTTCCGGGATCCCCGGTACTCCGGATCCCTCGTGGCCATTCCGCTCCTGCCAGTGGTGCTCGCGTTCCAGGGAAGCCAGACGGGCAACTTCGGCATCATCATGATCGTCGGCCCGCTGACCGCATTCCTGCTGGCCTGGTCCATCTCGGCCGATGTGTCCTACGACAACACCGCATTCGCCCTGCACCTCGCCGCGGGAGTCCGCGGCCTGCACGACCGGCTGGGACGCGCTCTGGCCTGTCTCACGTTTGCCTTGCCCACCGTGCTGGTCCTCGCGGTGGGGCCGTTCTTCCTGACCGGGGACTGGGAGTGGCTGCCCGCCATACTGGGGCTGTCCCTCGGAGTGCTGTTGAGTGGGCTTGGCCTCGCGTCCGTGGTGTCGGCCCGCTATACGGCGGCGGTTCCGCTTCCCGGAGACAGCCCCTTCAAGAAACCGCCCGGCAACGTCGGCCAGACCCTGGCCGTTCAGTTCTGCGGCATGGGCGTCCTGCTGGTGCTGACGATTCCCGAGGCCGCCCTGGTCATCGCCCAGTCCGTAACCGGCGACCCTGCCTTTGGCTGGGCCAACCTTGCCCTCGGGCCGCTGCTGGGCATGGCGCTCTTCGTGGCAGGCGTACGCATCGGCGGACGCTGGCTGGACGCCCGCGGACCCGAGCTGCTGGCGCAGCTGACAGTCAACAGATAAGGGCCTGCCGGTGCAGCTCCCCACGTGTTTGACTATGCAGGAGGTTGACTGTGCAGGATGTTGACTTGGCAGGAGTCCGGCGGCCTGGACCGCACACGTCCGGTCAACACCGAGAGATGAAAGGCGGTGGACCGTGGAGGTCGTGATCCTTCCCGGCAACAGACAGATCGCCTCGCTGGCAGCGGATGCCATCCAGGCGCTGCTGCGCCGCAAGCCCGATGCGGTCCTGGGGCTGGCCACGGGTTCGTCGCCCCTTCCCGTTTACGACGAACTGGCTTCGCGCCACGAGCGCGGCCTGCTGGACTTCAGCCGGGTCCATGGCTTTCTGCTGGACGAGTACGTGGGGCTGGAAGCCGGTCATCCGGAGTCCTACCTGGAAGTCATCCGCAGGGACTTTGCCGGCCGGGTCAACATTCCTCGGGAAAATGTTCATGGCCCGGACGGCAGCGCCGAGGACATACCCGGCGCGTGCCGGGCGTATGAGGACGCCATCAGGGCGAGCGGCGGAGTGGACCTGCAGCTGCTCGGCTTGGGAACCGACGGGCACATTGGCTTCAACGAACCGGGTTCATCGCTGGCTTCCCGGACGCGCATCAAGACGCTCATAGAGCAGACACGCCGGGACAACGCCCGTTTCTTCGGCAGCCTTGGCGAGGTGCCCCACCACGTGCTGACCCAGGGACTGGGCACCATCCTCGAATCACGCCACGCGGTGCTCGTGGCCACCGGGGCACAGAAAGCCCAGGCGGTCCATGATCTCGTCGAGGGGCCGCTGGCGGCGGTGTGCCCCGCCTCGGTCCTGCAGCTGCACCCGCACGCGTCCATCCTCATTGACGAGGCTGCGGCGTCGTCGCTGAAACTGGCCGACTATTACCGCCACTCGTACGACCACAAGCCGGCCTGGCAGGACCTGTAGACGCCGCGGCCCGCCGATCTGCGCCCGCTGCGCGGCTCGGGTCCGGGGTCCGCAGCCCTCGTTCCGGGACGGGCTAAGATGGATGGCATGACTAGCATGACGGATCCTCTCGACAACGACCCCATGCGTGAGCTCTCCGGAGCCGGATCGTCCACGGCCACCATTGAGCGCGAGGAACAGCGCCAGGAAGTGGAGCCCGGCGACCGAGAGCGCTTTTCGCATTACGTCCGCAAGGAAAAAATCATGGAGTCCGCGCTGACCGGTGAGCCCGTCATCGCGCTGTGCGGCAAGGTCTGGACGCCCGGGCGTGACCCGCAGAAATTCCCCGTCTGCCCGATGTGCAAAGAGGTCTATGACGGCCTGCGCCCGGGAAATGACGGCGGCAAGGGGTCCGGCGGGGACTCAGGCAACAACAAGTAGTGACGGAGACACTCTTCGGCGGTCCCACCCTGCCTCCGGCTTATCCGGAACGTGCAGCCTGGGGAACCGCCCCGAAGCTCCGTGCCTGGCAGCAGGAAGCCCTTGACCGCTACTTCAGCACTGGTCCGCGCGACTTCCTGGCTGTGGCGACCCCCGGCGCTGGCAAGACCACCTTTGCCCTCCGTGTGGCGTCCATGCTCATCGAATCCGGTGCCGTCAACCGGGTGACCATCGTTGCCCCCACGGACCACCTGAAGAGGCAGTGGGCTGACGCTGCAGCACGGGTGGGCATCGCCATCGATCCGAACTTCAAGAATTCCGACGGCCAGCACGGCCGCGGCTTCATCGGGGTTGCGGTCACGTATGCCCAGGTGGCCAGCAAGCCCCTGCTGCACCGTGCCAAGACCGAGGCCGCACGCACACTGGTCATTCTGGACGAGATCCACCACGGTGGCGAGGCGCTCTCCTGGGGAGACGGCCTGCGCGAGGCCTTCGATCCGGCGGTCCGGCGCCTGTCGCTGACCGGTACGCCTTTCCGCTCCGACACCTCGCCCATTCCGTTCGTGGAGTATGCGGAGGACCGGGACGGCATCAGGCGGTCCAAGGCGGACTACACCTACGGCTACGGCAATGCGCTGCGCGACCACGTGGTGAGGCCTGTCATGTTCATGGCCTATTCGGGCCAGATGCGCTGGCGCACCAGCGCCGGCGAGGAAATGGCCGCTTCCCTGGGCGAGGCTGCGGTGACCAAGGATGTCACGTCCCAGGCATGGCGCACTGCCCTGAACCCCGCCGGGGAGTGGATTCCGGCCGTGCTGGCCGGAGCGGACAAGCGCCTCAGCGAAGTGCGCCGCTCCGTACCCGATGCTGGCGGCCTGGTGATTGCGACGGACCACGAGGACGCACGGGCGTATGCGGGCCAGCTGAAGAAGATCACCGGCGAATCGCCCACCGTCATTCTGTCGGACGACGCCAAGGCATCGAGCAAGATCGAAGAGTTCTCGGCGAATGAAAAGCGCTGGATGGTGGCCGTGCGCATGGTGTCCGAAGGTGTGGACGTTCCCCGTCTTTCCGTGGGCGTGTATGCCACGTCGACCTCCACGCCGCTGTTCTTCGCCCAGGCGGTGGGACGCTTTGTCCGTGCCCGGAAGCGCGGCGAGACCGCCTCGGTGTTCCTGCCCTCCGTGCCGCAGCTGATGGCGCTGGCCAACAGCATGGAGGCGGAACGCGACCATGCCCTGGACCGGCCGGAAAAGGAGGACGGTGACGGCCTCTTCAATCCGGAAGATTCGCTGATGGACGAGGCCAACCGTGAGGACAAGGCCTCTGACAGCCTGACCAAGGGCAAGTTCGAGGCCCTTGATTCCCAGGCGTCCTTCGACCGGGTCTTGTTCGACGGCGGCGAATTCGGCACGGGCGGAGACATCGGGTCCGACGACGAGCTGGACTTCCTCGGCATTCCGGGCCTGCTGGACGCCGAACAGGTGGGTACCCTGCTGCGTCAGCGCCAGCACGAGCAGCAGAGCCGGAAAAAGCGCCAGGGTCCCGCGGCGGCTCCGGCGGCGCCGGCAGTTCCGGACCATCGGATGCTGATGGACCTGCGGAACGAGCTTGCCAAGAATGTGGCCGCCTGGTCCGCCCGGACGGGAACTCCCCACGGCGTGGTCCACACGAAGCTGCGTACTGTCTGTGGCGGCCCACCCGTGGCGCAGGCCAACGAGGAGCAGCTGCAGTCCAGGCTCAAGAAGCTTCAGGATTGGTTCGTCGGCCGCAAGTAGCCGAGCCGAAAGCAGGGGTGGCGCGGCCTGCCCCCTTGGACTGCTCCCCAGTGGTTGGACTGTGAAACCAGGTCCATCTGCCGGGGAGCAGTCTGTGTATCCGGACAGTCCGCATCCAGGACGATGTCCGCTATGTGACTCGATTCACCCCTAACGGCCGGCATTGTATATCCTCGAAGGTGCGTATCCGGATGCCATTCGCGTCGGGGCGGGGGCTAGGCGCACTTGGCGGCCACAGCGCCGCCAGCCAGTTTCTGTCGGTATGTTGCAACTGCGGCATATCCCTGGATGTCAAGGATACGAATATGGGCCGTCGCCGTGCCCCCACCAAGCCAAGCTACCCCGGTTGGATCCGGACCTCAGTTGTGGCGGCAGCCGTAGTTGTGGGCCTTATCGCCGCGGCTCTGGTCCTGCCGCCCGTCCTCAGTCCGGGCGGTATTGGCTCATCACAGTCCGCCGCCACTGGGACGCAGGCAGAAGCGGTCCTTCCGGAGGACAGGCCTGCCACCAGCACAGGCGCGGCACCTTGCATCCCCCTCAGGGTCCTGGCATCACTCGAAAACGCCGACATGGTCCGGTCGCTGGCGGCTGCCTACCTTGCCAAGCCGCGCAGTGTGGACGGCAAGTGCGTCTCGGTAGACGTGGGCCAGGAGAAATCCGGAGTGGCGGCCACCCGGATGGCAGACGGATTTGCCTCCATTCCTGCTGCCGAACGGCCTGCCGTGTGGCTGCCGGACTCCACGGCCTGGCTGCGCGTGGCCGAGGACCGCGCCGGGAGCGCCGTTCCGCAGGATGGTGCCAGTGTGGCGAGGAGCGGGATCGTGGTGGCCATGCCGGCCTCGATGGCCAAGGCGATCGGTTGGGACACCAAGGCACCGACCTGGGCCGAAGTCTTCGCGGTGTCGAAGGACCCCGGTGTCTGGGAACGCCTTGGCCATGCGGACTGGGGCAAATTCAAGTTCGGCAAGGCCAGCCCCACAGTTTCCACGTCCGGGCTCATGGGCCTGCTGGCGTCCTACGGCGTGGCCGGAGGGAACCTGAAGGACATCCAAAGCGATCAGCTGGCCCAGCCCTCCGTCATGGCGAAAGTCAAGGACGGCGAACTGAGCACAAGCCATTACATGGCCACGCCGGAGCACTTCCTCTGGCATGCCCGGCAGGCGGACGACGCCGGAGACGTTTCAGAATTCCTCTCGGCCGTCATCGTCGATGAAAAGTCAGTATGGGACTACAACCGGGGAATTTCGAGCAACGACGGTGTCACTAAGCAGGCAGGTCCGGCACCAAGGGAGTCGCTTTTGGCCATCTACCCCAGCGACGGCGTCATGGTTGCTGACAATCCCGCTGTGGTCCTCTCCGGCGACTGGGTCAGCAGCCAGCAGCGCCTCGCTGCCGAGGACTTCGTGGCCTACGCCCGGACGGAGCAGGGCCAGGACGTGGTCAAGACCACCGGCTACCGCACCATTCAGGACAAGGTGGAACCCACTGTCGCCAACACCGGCCACTATGCGCGGTTCCTGCAGCCGGTCCCGCTTCCGAGCGCGGACGTCCTGGTCAACGTCCAGAAGAGCTTTCCGAAAATCCGTAAAAGGGCCCGGGCGCTGTTCCTGCTGGATGTCTCCGGTTCCATGAGGCAGGAGATTGCCCCGGGGGTAACCCGCTTGCAGGGCGCCAAGAACGCCGTTACCCGTGCCTTGGATCACTTCACCGACGACGACAAACTGGGACTGGCAGCGTTCTCCCACGTGGCGGATGGCCCGCTGACTCCCGGTCTGGTCAGCCCTGTGGCCCCCTTCAGGACGAACAAGGGCGACCTGCTGGCGGAACTCGATGCCCTGCAGCCCGTGGCTGCCACACCGCTGTACGAAGCCGTGGGGCAGTTCGCCGCCGAACAGGCCAGCGAATACAACGAATCCGAGATCAACACGATCGTGCTCTTGAGCGATGGCAAGAACGACACGACCCACCCCGGCGACCTCAAGGCGCTGACGGAGCAGCTGAGCCACCAGCACCACAGCACCCCGGTCCTCGTGTTCACACTCGCCTATGGTGCCGACGCTGACACTGAATCCCTGCGGGCCATCGCCATGGCCAGTGGTGCACACTTCTACGACGCCACTGACCCGAACCACTTGGAGGCCGTGCTGGGTGACCTCGTGACCAGCTTTTAGGAGCCCGGTCGGTAGTGATTCGTCCGGTTGATGTCCGGTGGCGGTTGCGGTCGTTGCTTTGGATATGGACCGTTGGCCGGGTGTGTTGCTTTGCGCCCGCATCGCTCCCATGATCTTCCTTCACTGGGCCTATACTGAGTTTCCAGAACCGCGACTCCGGTGGGAGGGAGCCCGGCGTGGCACCTGCTGCAGGAGGCTCGTCATGTCTATCCAGGCCAAGCATTCGCTTCGGGCGGGCGTCGTGGCGATCGCGCCAGTGATTCTGCTGGCCGCTCTCAGTTACCACCCGTACCTGCCCGGCCTACCGCCGAACATCGATGCGTTGGTTGCGGAAGTCACCGCCGACCCGACACGCTGGGGGGTTGTGCACTTGGCGTCAGGAGTCGCTTCAGCAGTCCTGGCCGTGGCATTCCTCGCGATCAGAAGTCACCTGCACGAGTTAGGCGAAGAACGCTGGAGCGCCGCCGCGCTACCCTTCGTCGTCATCGGCAGCACGCTGTACGCGATGCTGCCGGCAATGGAATTCGCGCCGCTCACCGCGAGTGAATCGGGCGGAGACGTGAGGGCGGCTCAAGACGCCTTGATCCCATGGTTCATCCCGCTGCTGATCGCCGCGGCGGTCATATTTGCAGTCGGGATGGTCGGCTTTGCCATCAGTATCTCGCGTATGGGAATGCTGAGCCCTTGGCTTACCAGGGTCGTCGTCGTGGCGCTGCTCGTCATGGCCCTGTCGCGCGTTGTCCCGCTGTCCTCCGTCCAGTTCTACGTCCACGGTGTCGCCGCTCTCGTGGCCATGCTGCCCGTGGCGTACAGCATGTGGAAGCATCCGACAACATCCGTCCCTGACAGCCAGCGCGCCCTGAAGTCGACCTGACGGGCACTCACCTGCGCTGGCCTTGACCCTCGCGCGGACGTTCTTGAATGCCTCGGTCAGATAGATCACTGGACACATTACTGACCCACGCACCTGGGCCCCAGGCTGCTATTCGAGGTCGACGCCTCCCAGTTCCAGTTCGGCGTAGGTGTCGTCCAGGTCCTCGGCGATGCCCGCCGTCAACCGCTTGATCACGGTGACCGAGTAGCCCGCCTGCACGGCATCCAGGGACGTGGCCATGACGCAGTGGTCGGTGGCGAGGCCCACCACCACGACGTCTTCCACGTCGTGGCTCTGGAGCCAGTCGTCCAGGCCTATGTTGTCCTCTTCGGGCGCGTAGTCCGCATCACCGGGTGAGGGCAGGGAACCGGGCTTCCGGTCGCCGGTGGGCACAGCGTCCTCGGGGGCGAGCAGGCCTTCAAAGCCGGAGTATGCGGCGGTGTGCAGCCCCTTGTGGAAGTAAGCCTGGATGTGTTCGGTCTCGAGGTCCGGGTGAAGCTCGGCGCCCTGCGTTCCCGCGACGCAGTGCGGCGGCCAGCTGTCCTTGAAATCGGGGGTGTCCGAGAAGTGCGCACCGGGATCTATGTGCCAGTCCTGCGTGGCCACGATGTGGTCGAACTGGCCGTGGTGCGCTTCAACGTATTCGCTGATGGCCCCTGCCACTGCGGCGCCGCCTTCCACCGGCAGCGCGCCGCCCTCGCAGAAGTCGTTCTGGACGTCGACAATGATCAGTGCACGTGACATCAGTTCTCCTCAGTTTTCCTCGTAAAGAGTGGGGATGGCCGGCTCGCCGCGCTGCAGGCGGTGAACGACCGCCGGCAGTTCGGCCATTGAGTCGGCGTGGCGCTGGCGGGCGCGAAGCACTCCTTCGTGGCCGGTCCAGCCCGGCAGCAGTTCCCCGTTCTTGATGAACTGTTGCAGGAGGGGCCGGTCGTTGCCGTCGTCGAGAGGGCGGTGCCCCACGCCGATGAGTTCCTGGGTGGCCGTGCCGTGCTCATTGAGCCGGCGGAGGGCGTATTTGCGCCCGCCCTTGCTGATCTTGTTCTTGGCGGTTTTGGCGACGGACACGAAGTCCCCGTCGTCGTCGGTGCGGCTGACAAGCTTGTACACCATGCTCGCCGTGGGTGCACCGGAGCCGGTGACAAGGGACGTGCCCACGCCGTAGGCGTCCACCGGCGCGGACTGGAGCGCCGCAATGGCGAACTCGTCGAGGTCGGAGGTGACCACGATGCGGGTGTTCTCATTGCCCAGCTCATCGAGCAGCTGCCGCACCCACTGCGCCTGTTCCACCAGGTCCCCCGAGTCGAGCCTGACGGCGCCCAACTTGTCCCCGGCGATGTCCACGGCCGTACGGACGGCGGTTTCGACGTCGTACGTGTCCACGAGCAGCGAGGTGCCCGCCCCGAGGGAGGCGACCTGTGCCTCGAACGCGTCGCGTTCGGTGTCGTGGAGCAGGGTGAACGAGTGGGCGGCGGTGCCCACCGTCTTCAGCCCGTAGCGCAGCCCGGCCTCCAGGTTGGAGGTGCTGTCGAATCCGGCGATGACAGCGGCGCGGGCAGCGGCCGTGGCCGATTCCTCCTGGGTCCGCCGGGAGCCCATCTCGATGCAGGGCCGGTGCCCGGCAGCAGTGATCATCCGGGAGGCTGCCGAGGCGATGGCGCTGTCGTGGTTCAGCACGGAGAGGATATAGGTCTCCAGGATGCAGGCCTCGGCGAACGTCGATTCGACGATCAGGACGGGGGAGTTCGGGAAGTAGGCCTCGCCTTCCGCGTAGCCCCAGATGTCCCCGGTGAAGCGGAAGTCGGCCAGGTAGTCCAGGGTTTTCTGGTTGACCACCTGCGTGCGGCCCAGGAACTCCAGTTCAGCCTCGCCAAAGCGGAAGGCCGCGATGCCGTCCAGCAGCCGGCCGGTGCCGCCCACGATCCCGTAGCGCCGGCCGTCGGGCAGCCTGCGTGCGAACGCCTCGAAGACTGACTTGCGGTGCGCGGTGCCCGAATGGAGCGCGGCCTGCAGCATCGTCAGCTCATAGTGATCGGTGAACAGGGACGTGCGTGGCTGGTTCCAGCCCGGGGAGGTACTCACAAAATCACTCTAGTGCGCCTCCCCATAGAATGGACAGATGACCTTAAGCGTTGCGCTCGGCCCTGACACCCAGGAGAGCACCCAAACCGGAACAGAGGTGTCCACCGACGCCCTGACGGCCCCTGACATCCCCTGGAACCTCGTGATCTGGAATGATCCGGTCAATCTCATGAGCTATGTCAGCTTCGTTTTCCAGAGCTATTTCGGCTACTCGGAAACGAAGGCGAACAAGCTCATGATGGAGGTCCACAAGAAGGGCCGGTCCATTGTTGCCCACGGCAGCAAGGAGCAGGTGGAACAGCACGCGGTGGCCATGCATGGCTTCGGCCTGTGGGCGACGGTCGAGAAGGCCACGGGCGGAAACAGCGGGGGCGGCAAGAACGGCGGCCCGGGCAAGGGCAGGGGAAAACGTGGCTAAGGCTTTCAAATACGGGCTCAAAGGCATCACGGGATTCCTGGAGCCCACGGAGCGGGAGCTGCTGCGCAGCCTGTTCGACGACGTCATCTCGATGCTCGAGCCGGAAGACCGGGGAAGGCAGGATCCGCTCGCCGCCATGATCGGGCTGGACATGGACGTCAAGGAACCGTCGGACCGGGCGCTCCGAAGGCTTTTGCCAAACGTTGTTAAGGACGACGGCGCCGCCTCCCTCGAGTTCCGCCAGCTCACGGAACGTTCCCTGCGGGAAAGCAAGATCGGCGCGCTGCGCGCTGCCGCGCTGGACCTGGACAAGGATGAGCTGGTCCTGACGGCGGCGGACGCCCGGCACTGGTCCACTGCCCTGAATGACGTCCGGCTGGTCCTGGCCGAACGGCTCGACATCCGGGACGAGGCCGATGCCGACCACGTCCACCAGATGCAGGACTGGTCCCAGGCGGAAGACGTGGAGAGCTACCTGGCCCTCGTCTACAACTTCACCACGTGGCTGCAGGAGTCACTCGTGCAGGCCATGCTGCAGTCCCTGGAAACCCGGCCCTAGGCTTTACATCCGGGCACTCCGTCCGCCGGGCCTCCACGTATGGGCGTGCGCGTGGGTTCCCAATTGTGACAAATTTGACACGAGGCGGACACCACATTTGATGGCCGCGCCTACCGGGAAGACCTATCCTCGAATAATCATGACTTCAGCATCGAGCACGGATCCGGCAGCAGGAGCTGCGCCGGATTCCGCAACGGCCATCGGCGGGACTCTGGGATCACTGCCGATCGGGGTCTTTGATTCGGGCGTCGGCGGACTCACGGTGGCACGGTCCATCATCGACCAGTTGCCGAACGAATCGATCCTCTACGTCGGTGACACGGCCCACGGGCCCTACGGCCCGCTCCCCATCGCCGAGGTGCGCGCCAACGCCCTGGGTGTCATGGATGAACTGGTGGATTCCGGCGTCAAGCTGCTCACCATCGCCTGCAACTCGGCGTCGGCCGCAGTCCTCCGGGACGCCCGCGAACGGTACACGGCCCGCTACGGGATACCCGTGATCGAGGTGATCCAGCCGGCCGTCAGGCGGGCCGTGGCGGCCACCCGCACCGGCCGCGTCGGCGTCATCGGCACCTCGGCCACCGTGGGTTCGCGTGCCTACGAGGACACGTTTGCTGCGGCCCCGGACCTTTCCATCACCTCCGTGGCCTGCCCCGCGTTCGTCAGCTACGTGGAGGCCGGTATCACCACCGGGCCCGAACTGCTGGCAGTGGCGGGGGAGTACCTTGAGCCGCTGAAGGCTGCGGGAGTGGACACCGTTGTGCTGGGCTGCACGCACTACCCCCTGCTGACCGGCGTCATTTCCTACGTCATGGGCGAGGACGTCACCCTCGTGTCCAGCGCCGAGGAAACGGCCAAGGACGTGTACCGCGCGCTCGCCAGCCGGGGCCTGGAACGGACTGCCGCCGCCGCGCCGGAACACAGCTTCATCGCCACGGGCGACGCCGGCCAGTTCGAGGCGCTGGCGCGCAGGTTCCTGGGGCCCGAGGTCTTAAGCGTCAAACATGTCGACCATGTGGCGGCACAGTATCCTACCGGCAGCCTGGCGCGCATTACGCCGGAGATGATCGCCGCCGCCCAGGGCGCGGCTGCCCGGCCGCGCATCTCGAACTTTGTGGGACAGGGTGCCGGCGGCAACCCCTCTTCCGGAGGTTCCGCCCTGTGAAGCTCACCATCGTCGGCTGCACCGGATCCTTCCCCGGCCCCGGCTCGCCCGCGTCCTGCTACCTGCTGACAGCGCACGACGGCGAACGCACCTGGAAAGTCGTCATGGACCTTGGCAGCGGAGCCCTCGGCGCCATCCAGCGCTACACGGACCTCGAGGACATCGACGCCATATTCCTGACGCACCTGCATCCGGACCACTGCATGGACCTGTGCGGCCTGCACGTGGCCGTGCGCTGGAAACCGGGCGGCTGGAACCGGGGGCGCATCCCGGTCTGGGGACCTGCCGCAACGGCCGACAGGATGGCCACCGCGTACGGCCTCGAACTCGACCCCGGCATGCACGAGGAATTCGACTTCACGAACTGGACCGAGCGCCAGTCCGTCACCGTGGGGCCCTTCACGGTGACGCCCTTCGCGGTGAACCATCCCGTGGAGGAGGCCTACGCGCTGCGCGTGGAGGCGACCGAACCCGACGCGGCCGGGGCGGCCGTGACGCGCGTCCTGACCTACTCCGGCGATACCGATTCGTGCCGCGGGCTCGAAGAAGCTGCCAAGGACGCTGACCTGTTCCTGTGCGAGGCGGCCTTCGAAGAGGGCCGCGACGACGGCATCAAGGACGTCCACCTGACCGGCAAGCGGGCCGGCGAGGCCGCTGCGGTGGCCGGCGCCCGCCGTCTGCTCCTGACGCACATCCCGGTCTGGACGTCGCAGACGAAGGTCATGGCCGAGGCACGTCCGGCTTTCGGCGGCGATGTCGCGGTTGCGGTCGCCGGAGTTCACTACACCGTCTGAGGCTTGGGGCGCCAGCCGCCAGCGGATAAATCGATAAGCTAAAGGCATGACTTCCGAAGCAACCACTGCCCCCGTCATCCGTGCCGACGGCCGCACCCCGGACCAGCTCCGCCCCATCAGCATCACCCGCGGCTGGTCCAAGCAGGCGGAAGGATCCGCCCTGATCGAGTTCGGCAACACCCGGGTGCTGTGCACGGCTTCCCTGACCGAGGGCGTCCCCCGCTGGCTAAAGGGCGAAGGCCGCGGCTGGGTCACGGCCGAGTACGCCATGCTCCCGCGCGCCACGAACACACGGTCCGACCGCGAGTCGGTCAAGGGCAAGATCGGCGGCCGCACCCATGAGATTTCCCGCCTGATCGGACGCTCGCTGCGTTCGATCATCGACACCAAAGCACTCGGCGAAAACACGATCGTTCTGGACTGCGACGTCCTCCAGGCCGACGGCGGGACGCGGACTGCCGCCATCACCGGCGCCTATGTGGCCCTCGCCGAAGCGATCCGCTTTGCCCGCGAGAACAAGATGATCGCCCGCAACGCCCAGCCGCTTGTGGATACCATCGCCGCCGTGTCCGTTGGCATCATCGACGGCGTTCCGATGCTTGACCTGCCGTACATCGAGGATGTCCGGGCCGAGACCGACATGAACGTCGTGGTGACGGGTTCGGGCAAGTTCGTCGAGGTGCAGGGCACAGCCGAGGGTGCCCCGTTCGACCGGGATGAGCTCAACAAGCTGCTCGACCTTGCACTTCTGGGGACTGAGCAGCTCGCAGCCATCCAGCGCGAGACCCTGGCCGAAGCGCCGTGACCGGCAAGGGAACCGTGAACGAAAACACCGCCGGCAGACATCCCGGCGCTCCCCGGCTCGTGCTGGCCACCCACAACAAGGGGAAGCTGCGGGAACTGCGCGAGCTGCTGCGCGGGCAGGTTCCCGGGCTGGACGTCGACACGCAGGTGGTGGACGCGTCCGCCGTCGGGGGCCCGGACGTGGCCGAGACCGGCGTAACGTTTGCGGAGAACTCGCTGCTCAAGGCTCGGGCCGTGGCCGAGGCCACCGGGCTGGTGGCGATCGCCGACGACTCCGGGCTGTCGGTGGACGTGCTCGGCGGGGCCCCGGGCATCTTTTCTGCCCGCTGGTCCGGGCGGCACGGCGACGATGCCGCCAATCTTCGGCTGCTGCTGGCCCAGCTCGCTGACGTGCCGGATGCCCACCGCGGCGCCGCCTTCGTGTGCGCAGCGGCCCTGGCAGTGCCGGCGTCGGCATCCGGCTCCGCGTCCGGGGACGGGGCACGCGAGGTGGTGGAATACGGCCAGCTCGCCGGCACTCTTTTGCGGGAACCGCGCGGTGAAGGAGGCTTTGGCTATGACCCCGTGCTCCAGCCCCTTGGGCTTGACCGCAGCTGCGCAGAACTCACCCCCGAGGAGAAGAATGCCATCAGCCACCGCGGGCAGGCCTTCCGCGCACTGCTGCCTGCCATAGTCGAAGCCCTCGCCGGCTAGGTCCCGTTAAACGGCCGTTCCCCGCATAGGCGTCGCTGGCCAGCAACGCCTATGCGGGGAACGGCCGTTCGTGTGTGAGGACCTACGGCGTCTTGCGTTCCTCTTCGGGTTCGTGCTCCTCGATGAACTCCTCCACCACATCCGTGCCGTACTTGGCAGCCTGGCGCTTGGCGGCCATTCCGCGGACGACCTCGATGCCGATCGGAATCACGGAGAGCAGGACGATCACGATGAAGATGATGTCCAGGTTCTCGCGGACCCACGGAATCCTGTCACCCAGCAGATAGCCCAGGAGCGTCACTCCGCCGCCCCACAGGAACGCGCCGATCACGTTGAAGAGGAAGAATTTCCGCTTGTCCATCTGGGCCACGCCGACGATGACCGGCACGAAGGTGCGGATGATGGGGACGAACCGGGCCAGAATCAGTGCCTTGCCGCCGTGCTTCTCAAAGAATTTGTGGGCGCTTTCAACATTCTCGTGCTTGAACAGGCGCGAATCCGGCTTGTTGAAGATCGCCGGGCCTGCCTTGGAGCCGATGAGGTAGCCGGTCTGGTTTCCGATGATGGCCGCCACGATGATGAGCGCCGCGAAGAGCCAGATGTTGAACTTGATCGTGTCGGTCGCGACGAGCAGGCCGGCGGTGAACAGCATGGAGTCGCCGGGCAGGAAGAACCCGATGAGCAGGCCGGTTTCGGCGAAGATGATTCCGCAGACCAGCAGCACCACCCACGGAGCCAGGGCGGGGTCGGCGAGGAAGACCTGGGGATTAAGCCAGTCGGGAAGGAACGAAGCCAGCTGCGGCTGGACCGGTCCGGCTCCTCCCAACATGGGCACGGCAAAGTCGCTGATGGCATTAAAGTTCACCTTCCAAGGGTACTTGACCTTGCCACTGCTCCCGCGGCGCTAAAGTTGAGCCCGTGAGTTTGGACTTTACGGCGATCGACTTCGAGACCGCCAACGGCTTTCGCGGTTCTCCGTGCGCCGTTGGCCTCAGCAAGGTCCGCGGCGGTGTGATCGTCGAGGAAGCGTCCTGGCTGATGAGACCGCCGGAAAACCACGACACGTTCGACTACCACAACGTGCGGATCCACGGCATCACGCCCGAAAAGGTTGCCGGCCAGCCGCGCTTCGGGGAGCTTTTCGCTGAAATCGGCGCATTTATCGGCGGCGACATCATCGCCGCGCACAACGCCGCCTTCGACCTGGGCGTCATCCGCTCCGGACTCGAGGTCTCCGGTCTGCCCGGTCCGGCGTACGACTACGTCTGCACCGTCATGTTGTCCCGGCGCTGCTACTCACTGGTCTCCAACTCGCTGCCCTTCGCTGCCGAAGAGGCCGGCGTGCCCCTGATCAACCACCACGATGCCGCCGAGGATGCGAGGGCCTGCGCCGGCATCCTGATCGACATCGCAGGCCGCAACCGGGCAAACAGCGTTGCGGAGCTTTACCTGTCACTCGGCCTGTCGATACCGCAGCAGCAGGCCTTTCACCCGGCCGCGGACGCCCTGTCCAAGGCGACCCTCACTGCCCTCGCCTCCGTCGGCAGTGACGGACCTGCCCGGCCCTTCCGAAGCGGATGGCCCCAGGAGGGGGACAACCCCTCGCCAAATCCGGACGCCGAACCCGGCAACCCGCTCTTTGGCCAGACGGTGGTGTTCACCGGCCAGCTGGCCATGCCACGGCCGGAGGCAAAAATCCGCTCCGCCGAGATGGGGGCCCGGCCGGAAAGCCGGGTCACCGCCCGGACCAGCGTCCTTGTGGTGGGCGACGGATTCGACGCCCGCGACCTCCGGTCGGGACGGCTCACCGGCAAGGCCAGGCGCGTGCTGGAGTTGCACGAACGGGGGCAGGCCATCGAGGTCCTGTCCGAGGGCGAATTCCTGCAGATGGTCGGCGGTGCTGCCGGCACGATGGATACCGGCATGATGGACGCCGGCATGATGGACGCCGGGCTGGCCGGGGCCGGAATTCATGTGGCGCAACAAAGCTTCCCCGTTGGGGCCCTCCGCTCCTAGCCTTGCTCCATGAGCAGACCAAGCGAGACCAGCTTTTCCCCGGCCACCGCAACGGGCGGGGTGGACTGGCGGGCGGTGTTCGCCTTTCCCAATCCGGTCAATGAGTACGCCGCCCGAATCACGGCCGGACTCGTGGTGCTGCTCGCCGCCGCCACCCTCCTCACCGGCTTCGGCTGGGGACTTGCCATCATTGCTGCCGGCTTCTGGCTCCGGGTGCTTTTCGGCCCCCGGATCTCTCCGCTGGCGCTGCTCTCAGTCAAGGTGCTCGCTCCACGGCTCGGCCGCCCCAAGCTGGTTCCCGGACCGCCCAAGCGCTTCGCCCAGGGGATCGGGGCCGCGGTCTCCACCGCAGCAGCGGTCCTGTTCTTTGCGGGCCTGGCACCCGCGGCCTGGGTGCTGCTCACCGTCCTCATCGCCGCTGCTTCGCTGGAGGCCTTTGCCGGGTTCTGCCTCGGCTGCGCGATTTTCGGCTTCCTGCAGCGCCAGGGCATGATCCCCGAGGACGTCTGCGAAGCCTGCAACAACATTTCCCTCAGGCAGTTGTAACAGCCACCAGCTGGTCCGCCATGGCACGGATCACCTCGGGTGCCTCGAGTGCCTCCAGCCAGTCCGCCGGGAGGCACGCTTCGCCGTAATAGGCGCCGAGGATATTTCCGGCGATCGACCCCGTTGAATCGCTGTCGCCGCTGTGGTTGACGGCCACGGCAATGGCTGCCTTGAAGTGCTCCACCGGAGTGGGCGCTGCCGCTTGGCCATCTGACGCTGTTGGACCACCTGCCGCTGTGGCCAGGACGGCGTAAAGCCCGACGGCGAGTGCCTCCTCCGCCACCCAGCCCTCGCCGAGTTCGCGGACCAGGTCCTCGGGGGCGAGCAGTGCGCGGGTTTCCGATCCCTGCGCGGCCGCTTCGCCGGCCCAGCGGATGGCGGCGTCGAGGCGCTCGCGGAGTTCCGGCACCGCTTCCGCATCGGACCGGACGTGGTCAGCGGCCAGCTGTGCGGCTTCCAGCAGGCCCTGCCCCTGGACCAGGGAATGGATCAGGAGGCTGAAGACCCCGGCGCTCTGGCGGGCCGAAGGGTGTCCGTGCGTCAGGGAGGCAGCATCCGAGCTCAGCTTGTAGACGGATTCGGCCGGAATGTGCGGGATCAGCCCGAACGGCGCCGACCGCATGACCGTTCCGCAGCCCTTCGAATCGGGGTTGACCGGACGGTACACCGTGCCCATCTCTCCGGTCGCCAGCCCGCTGAGGCAGGCAGCGCCGGGGGCCCTGCGGTGCCTGAGCACGTGCTGGCTGTCAATCCAGCGCTGCTGCGGCCTGGGTGCCGGATCCGGGGCCGACATGCCCTGGGTGTTGAGCCAGCGGAGATAGGCGAGCCACACGCAGGCGTTGGCATCGGCGCCCACCCCGGAATTCGCCCACTCCAGTGCCTCGACGAGCCCGTCCACCGTGTACAGCGTCATCTGCGTGTCGTCCGAAAAGTGGCTGCCGCCGTCGAGCGCCGCGAAGTCCTGCAACCCCTGCGGGCCGAACCGGCTCCGGATCGCGGCAATGGAGTCGAACTCGACGGCGTAGCCGAGGGAGTCTCCAAGGGCGCCGCCCAACAGGCAGCCGTGGATGCGGGACTTCGGGGACGGCGCGGCGGCAGTGCCGGGAACATTGCTCATGAAGGTAAATTTACCCGTCCGGGACGTCATGGTTCCGACCGCCAAAACGGGCCCTCCGCTGTGTGGCCTTCCTCACTCCCGAACGGGCCCGGCCGAGGGGCGCTAAGCTCGGATTCAGCAACCGTCCAGACTCGACTGGCAGACTGCAGAGGCTGACCCGGCACATGCCGGTGTTCCCGGCCGACAAACAAAGGATTCTCCGAACATGACCACGCCTGTGTCCGTATCCACGACCGACGCCGAGCCGCACCCGGGTGACCCCGGCCTCCGGCCCGGACTGCTTTCCCGGCTGGCGGCCGAAGCGTTCGGAGCCCTGTTCCTGGTCGTCGCCGGACTGGGCGTGCCGCTGTTTACCCTCCCGCAGTCGAACCCGCTGCCGGCGGCGCTGGCTGCAGGCCTGGCTGTGACGGCCGCGATGCTCGCCTTCGCCTATGTTTCCGGCGGGCACTTCAATCCGGCCATCACGCTCGGCAACCTCGTCGCGGGGCGGATCAGGGCAGGCCACGCCGCTGCATACGTCGGCGCCCAGCTGGCGGGTGCCGCCGCCGGCGCGCTGGCGCTGTTCGGCGTCCTCCGGACCATCCCCAACATCCCGGACACCCGGGCCGCCTTCGATACGGTCACTGCCGGTTTCGGCGAGCACTCCGTCATCCAGGCGTCCATGGCAGGTGTCCTCCTGGCCGAGGTCCTCGGCGCCGCACTGCTGGTCGCCGTCTTCCTCGGCACCACGGCACGCCGCAACGTCCACGCGGCGGCGGCACCGTTCGCCGTCGGTCTGTCGCTGGCGGTGCTCCTGCAGTTCGGCCAGGCCATCGGCAACGCTCCTTTCAACCCCGCACGGGCCACCGCCTCAGCGCTGTTCAGCAACAGCTGGTCGCTGGGGCAGCTGTGGCTGTTCTGGATCGCCCCGCTGGTGGGCGCGGCCATTGCCGGACTGGTTTTCCGGGGCTTCTCCGACAGCACGGCCGGCAAGCCTGCAACGGGTCCGGAGGGCGGCGTTGACGTTGAAGAGACTGGAGGGCCGGACGGCGGCGAAGAGGCCACTGAGGAGACGGCCGCCGGCACATCGGACAGCGGCACATCTGGCAGCCACACCCCTGACAGGGACACCTCGGACAGTAAGACACCGGGCCGTCCAGCCACGCCGGAGTCCAGGCCCGCGACTGCACCCGACGAGGCCCGCGACTTCTTCGACGGCCCTGGCCGCCAGTAGCCGCATCGTGGGCTTCGGACGCGCCCGGGCGCGGTCGGCAAAACTGTCAGTCCCTACGGATAGCTTAAAAACATGCGGTTACTGCACACTTCCGACTGGCACCTTGGCCGGTCCTTTCACGGCGTTGGAATGCTCGATGCCCAGCGTGGGTTTGTCGACCAACTGGTCGCCCGCGTCCAGGAACTGTCCGTCGACATCGTCCTCATCGCCGGCGACGTGTACGACCGCGCGCTGCCCGGAGTGGACGTTGTAGGCCTGCTCGACGACGCCCTGGTCCGGCTGACCGGGGCCGGAGCCCGGGTGGTGCTCACCAGCGGGAACCATGACTCCGCCATCAGGCTCGGCTTTGCATCCCGGCTCATGGAGCGGGGCGGCGTGCATCTGCGCACCCGGCTCGCGGAAATGGATACGCCGCTGCTGCTTCCGCTTGGGGGACGGCCGGACGATGGGCAGGGCCCGGCGCTGGCGATCTATGGCATACCGTGGCTGGAACCGCGGCTCGTCGCCGACCATCTCGGCGTGGAGACTGCCAGCCATTTCGAGGTCACCCGCGCGGCCACAAACCGTATCCGGGCAGACATCGCCCGGCGCAGCAGGTCGCGGGACGTCCACTCCGTGGTGCTGGCGCACACCTTCGCCAGTGGCGGAATCAGCTCGGACAGCGAGCGGGATCTCAGCATCGGGGGAGTCGGTGCCGTTCCGCTGGACCTCTTTACAGGCTTTAGCTATACCGCCCTGGGCCATCTGCACGGACGGCAGGCGCTGTCGCCTGAGGTGCGCTACTCAGGATCTCCGTTGGCCTACTCCTTCTCTGAGGCACAGCATCAAAAGGGCGGCTGGCTCATTGACGTTGACGAATCGGGCGTCACGGCGGTGGAGGCGGTTCACTGGGATGCGCCAAGAAAACTGGCCGTCCTCCGGGGAACCATTTCCGAACTCCTCGAGTCCGGTCAACATGCCTGGGCCGAGGACGCCTACTGCCAGGTGACTCTCACTGACGCCCAGCGCCCGGCCCAGGCAATGGAACGGCTGAGGGCGCGGTTCCCGGATACCCTCGTGCTCGGCTTTGACCCCGAAGGCGCCACGCCGTCGGCCAGGGTCAGCTACAGCAGCCGCCTCGCCGAAGCCGAAGACGACCTCTCGATCTGCTGCGGGTTCCTGGAGCACGTCCGCGGCCGTGAGCCCGACGACGCCGAGCGGAACCTGCTGGCCGAGGCGCTGGAAACCGTCCGCCTGCAAGGAGTATCGCTATGAGGATCCACCGGCTGGAAATCTGTGCTTTCGGGCCCTTCGCCGGCACGGAAACCATCGATTTTGACAGGCTCAGCGCCCACGGGCTGTTTCTCCTCAACGGTGCCACCGGTGCCGGGAAGACCAGCGTGCTGGACGCGATCTGCTACGCCCTCTACGGCTCGGTGCCCGGGGCGCGGCAGGACGGCAAGAGACTCCGCAGCGACCATGCCGAGGCAGCGACAGAACCCAGCGTCACCTGCGAGTTCACAGCCCGGGGCCGGCGCTTCGAGGTCTCGCGCTTTCCGGCGTGGGACAAGCCCAGCGCCCGCGGCCGGAACGGCTTCACCGCGCAGAAGGCCAAAACGCTCCTGCGGGAGCGGGTCGGCGGGGAATGGATTGAGAAGTCCGGCAGAAACGACGAAGCCGGCGGTGAGATCGCCGCGATTCTCGGCATGGACAGGGAGCAGTTCACCCGGGTGGTCATGCTGCCCCAGGGAGACTTCGCGGCGTTCCTGCGCTCAAAGGCCTCAGACCGGATGGACCTTCTGCAGAAACTCTTTGGAACGGAACGGTTTGAAGCCGTTGAGCGTGAACTGGCCCTGAAGGCTGCCGAAGCCGCCAAGGAAGTCAGCGGGCACAACGGCAGGCTTGCCCTTCTGGTGGAGCGGGCGCGGGCCGAGGCTGAGGCCTTGGGGCTGGAGCTCGGCGATGCTCCGGCTGCCGGCAAAGACACGGAACTTCTGGTTTGGCTCGAGGATGCCGCCTCACGCCGGGCAGCGGAGTTGGGCACCGCGGCAGAATCCTCCGATGCCCTCCACCGCGAGCACGCCGGCCGGCTCGAGGCCGAACTGGCCCGTGAAAGCCGCCAGTTGAAACTCGCCGCAGCGATGCGCCGAAAATCAGCAGCATGCGAGGCCGCCCCCGTCCTGGAACAGAACGCTGCCCGGCTTGCCCTGCACCGAAAAGCAGAAACCCTCGGGGGGCAGCTCAAAGCCGTGGCCGCGGCCGAGTCAGCCGTGGAGCGGTCAGCCAGCGCCATGGCACGCGCTGCAGCCGACCTTCAAGCTGCGGCCCGCACGGACGTTGAGCTGGCGCTCACAGACCCCGCAGACGTCGACACCGCCGCCGAGCTTGGCCGGCTGCGGGCGCTGCTGGCCGTCGTGAACGAGCGCGCGGCCGACGAAGACCGGCTCACAGTGTTGGCTGCGAGGAGCACAGACCTCACCGCCCGGCGCCAGGATCTGCTGCGTGCCACCGAGAACCAGGCCGAAACCCTCACCGCCCTCCGCACCGAAATGGAGCGGCTCCATGCCGGGCTGCAGCCACTGGCCCAGCTGGCAAGTGAGGCAGTGCTCCGGACCAAGGAGTCGATGGCTGCCGACGAGCTCGTGGACGTGGTCCGGCGCTACGGAGCTGCGGCCGGAAAATGTGCAGCCGCCACGGAGCGGCACCTCAAGGGCCGTGATGCATACCAGGAGTCCCGTCAACGATGGCTCGACATACGTGAGCAGCGGCTGGCCAACGCCGCCGCGGAACTGGCGGCCCATCTGGAAGCCGGGGAACCGTGCCCCGTCTGCGGCGGCACCGAGCATCCGGATCCCGTGCCCGCCGCAGCCTCGGTCCGGGGCCTTGCCGAGGAGGAGGAACGGGCCAGGGAGGCCTGCGATGCCGCAGAGTTGAGTCTCGCTGCCCTGGATGCCGAGCTTGCTGCAGCCCGGCAGGAGGTTGCCGTATTGGCGGGGCAGGGTGGAGACACTGATCCGGCTGACGCAGCCGAAGCAGCCAAGGTTGCCCGCGCAGCGGCAGCTGAAGCGGAGGCCGCGGAGGTGCAACTGGCCGAGGCCAGGGCACGGTACGAAGGCCTCGAGGACCGCGTCACCGCCACAGAGCAGGCACGAACCGAGGGCCTGTCGCGCAGCGCGCAGCTGGAATCCACGCTGGCCGAATTGGACCAGCAGTCAACAGCCCTTGAATCCGCGCTTGCCGCGTTGCGGGCCGGGTACCCCAGCCTGCGCCGGCGCTCCGCCGGCATCGGCGAAACGATTGCCGTCCTGGAACGGGCTGCCTCTGCCCACTCCACGTGGGAGCTGGCATCCGCCCGCTTGGATGAAGCGCACGCCCAGCTCGAGCTTGCCCTGCCGGAAACCGGTTTCGGCACCGCCGCCGAAGCCCATGGGGCCCTGCTGGACCCGGAGGACGCTGCGCGCCTGGAAGCGGCAGTCCTGGCGGGAAGGGACGAACAGGCGCGGCTGGAGGAACTGTTCGCGAGTGAGGAGCTGATCCTCGCCGAGGAAGAGCACGCAGCCGGCATCACAGCCGAGGCGGGGGAAACAGACCGTCTGCGGGCCGAGGCCGAACGGGCAGCCGGAGAGGCGAAAGATCTTGCGCTCGCCGCTGGGCTGGCAGCGCAGAAGTGCACAGCATTGCGCGGTCTGCGGGAAGATTACGAGGAGCTGGCCGAATCAGGACGGACTCCGCGTGATAGGGCAGAGCGCCTGTCCGCATTGGCGGACTCCGTTCGGGGCGGCGGCGACAACAGCTACCGCATGAGCCTCAACAGCTATGTTCTGGCGGCCCGGCTGGAACAGGTTGCCGTCGCTGCGTCAGAGCGGCTGGTCGCCATGAGCGACGGCCGGTACACGCTCCAGCACACGGATGCGAAAGCCGCGCGGGGCGCAAAATCCGGGCTGGGACTCGAAGTGGTGGATGCGTGGACCGGCCAGCGGCGCGACACGTCCACCCTCTCTGGCGGGGAGTCCTTCATGGCCTCATTGTCGCTCGCGCTAGGTCTGGCAGACGTTGTGCAGCACGAGGCGGGCGGTGTGGACATTGAGACGCTGTTTGTGGACGAGGGCTTCGGCAGCCTCGATGAGCAGGCCCTTGAGCAGGTCATGGACGCCCTCGAGGGACTGCGCGATGGCGGTCGCGTCGTCGGGCTTGTCAGCCACGTGGCGGAAATGAAGCAGCGGATCGGCACCCAACTGCAGGTGGTGAAGGGCCGCAACGGTTCCACCCTCCACATCTCCGATGCCGTCATGGCAGCCTGACACACCGCGCGGCGGACACCAGGTCCGGTGGCACCGGTCCTTTACAACGCGTCCAGTACAATCGGATAGTCACCGGGTTTCGCGCATCGGGAGGGGGGACGGTGCGCACGACTGAACGAGCCCGGAAACATGACAACTTCCACAGCGCCCAAGCGCCCCTCCCAAAATTTCCCCACCCAGAATGTCCAGGCGGACACCGCACCTGCCGACCCTGTACCCGCCCCTTCCGGCGGCAGGTTCGCCCGGCTGGCGCAGCTGGCCGGTAAGGGCTTCATTCCGCTCGGCCTTTTCGCGCGCCTCCCGCTTGCCATGCTGACTGTCGGAACGCTGACCCTGGTCACATCCATGAGCGGCTCATATGCCACTGGCGGCGCAGCGGCCGGAGCGGTGGGGATCGGCTCGGCCGTCGGGGCGCCTGTCCTGGGCGCCCTCGCCGACCGCCGTGGCCAGCGCGCCGTGCTGCTGGTGGCGGCCGCCCTGAATGCCCTGGCCGTCCTCATGCTGATTGCCCTGGCCCATACGCTTCCCGGCACAGGCAGTCCCGCTGCCGGCAGTGTTGTTGCCGGGGTTTCCGCTGCAGCCGCGCCGGTCCTTGCGGCCGCGCTGCTCGCCGGTTTCAGTTGTCCCCAGGTAGGACCCCTGGCCCGCGTCAGATGGGTGGCCTTGACGTCAGGCGGAAGCCGCAAAGGCAGCGGCCCTGATCTGGATACGGCGCTGGCGTATGAAGGCACCGCGGACGAACTGACCTTTGTCCTCGGGCCGGCCCTCGTGGGGATGCTCGCCAGCCTGGTGGCGCCCTGGCTGCCGCTGGCTCTTGCCGCGGCGCTGACCATCACACTCGTGCCGGCCTTCGCAATGCACCGGACGCACCTGGCGGTTCCACACAGGACCGCCGCGCCACGCAATTCCTCCGGTGCCGTGAAACGCGGCTCCGCCGCGGCAGGCACTGCCCGGCGCGGCAGGTGGGCAAACATCGCCGCCGTCGCTGTTCCGGTGCTGGCGATGATCTGCATGGGCACCTTCTTCGGCTCCACGCAGACGGCCCTGAGCTCCTTCTCCGAAGCCTTCGCGACAACCGAGGCTGCCGGCCTCCTGTACTCCGTGATGGGGCTGAGTTCGGCGGCGGCGGCGATTACGGTGGCTTACTGGCCGGCCAGGTTCACCGCCTCAGCGCGTTGGCTGGCCTGCGCCGCCGTCATGGCGGGACTGTCAGCGCTGCTGCTCCTGCCGGACTCTGCGTGGACCATGGTCCTGGTGCTGCTGGTCCTCGGCCTCCCGGTCGGGCCCGTCATGGTGACCGTCTTTGCGATCGGCGGAACGGTGGCGCCTGCCGGGCGTCTCGGAACGGTGATGACGGCGCTGGCCAGCGGCATTGTGGCCGGCACGGCACTAGGGTCATGGATCGCCGGCCAGCTGGCCCAGGACCATGGCTACACGGCGGCCTTCAGTGTTGCGGTGGCGGCCGCAGTGGCGCTGTTCGTGCTCGGCGCGCTTGCCGCCGTCGTCGTCCGCTGCATCCCGCGCAGCCAGGCGAATCCGGCGGCAGCACCCGTCTCCTGAACGTCCAGCTGCTTCCGGCGTCACAGCTGAACAGCGTCAAAGTTAACAGCGTCACGGCCTGACAGCGGCGCACGAAGTGCGGCCGGTGCCGGCAGGATCAGGCGAGCTGCGCTTCGATCCGCGCGGCGCTCTCGGTGAGTGCCGCGGCAACATCGGCGGGGTCCTGGGACGAGCGGATGTAGACGACGGCGACCGCTGCCGGCCGTCCTCCCGGCACCCTGACGGGGGCGGCCAGCGAGGAAACCCCAGCAATGACTTCATCGTGGCTTGCAGCGTAGCCCCGCGCGCGCGCCTCCGCAGCCTCCGCACGGTACGGCACTCCGGGGGCCAGCCGGTTCCAGTCGTCTTCCTGCAGGGCCGACTGGATGGCGATGCCGGGAGCCCCGCTGCTGATGGGATGCCGGGAACCGGGGTGCTGGACCACCGTGGCGGCAGAGTGCCGCGGCTCCACCGTGACGAGCGTGACGCAGTCCTGGTGGTCCCAGACGGCAATGAATGCTGTCATGTTGAGGGCATTGGCAAGCTGGGTGAGTTCAGGGAGGGCCGCCGTCTGGAGGTTGCGGGAGACTCCCCTTGCCAGGACAGCCAGGCCGGGACCGGGCTGCACCCTGCCGGCGTCGTCCCGGACCAGCAGCGAGTGGTCCTCGAGGGTCCGCAGGATCCGGTACGCGACTGAGCGGTGGACGCCCATGGCGTCCGCGAGTTCGGCGATCGTAAGGGGATTCTCGGCTTCGGCCATGATTTCCAAGGCCCGGATGCCCCTGGAAAGCGTCTGCGACGGGGAGACCGGGGCTTGCGCGGCCCGTGCACCGGCGCTGGCGATTGGATTCATGCTGTCCATCCTAGGCGGGGGAAGGGGCGGATTATTCCCGGGTCTTGTGTTGGGGATCACGTTCGGCTAGCGTTCCATATAGGAATCGCAAGTTCAACTATAGAATACTCCTTTGAGTACGCCGCCGGTGCTGCACCACCGGCGGTCCTTCACCGGACTCACTCCCCGTCACACAAGGAACCGAGGATGATTGCGAAGCCGGAAGCGGCCCCGGAAGTTCCGGGGCGGACCTCGGTTCCGCGCGCCCACAGCTTCCGGGGCAGCCTGGGCAGGTTCGCCACCGGCGTCGCGATCGTCACGTTCGACGGCGTTACCAAGCGCCATGGCATCACGGTGAACTCGTTCACTTCGGTGTCCATGGAGCCGCCGCTGGTGCTGGTCAGCATTGCCCGGACCAGCACGGCGCACGATGAGCTGGCCGGGCGCCCGTTCACCGTCAACATTCTGGGGGCGGAACAACGTCAGCTGGCGATGCACTTCGCCGGCCGCCCGGGTCCCGAACCGCTGTGGGTGGAGAGCGCGACTGCGCCGCGCCTGTCCAACGTTTTGGCTTGGTTTGAATGCAAGCCGTGGGCGGCGTACGACGGCGGCGACCATACGCTCTACCTTGGCGAAGTCGTGGACTTCAACTACCGCAACGGGGACGCGCTGGCCTTCGCCAACAGCGCGTTCACCACCATCCCGGAAAGCCAGCTGGGCATGGAAGACCTCCTCTGACGCGCAGCCCCCGCCCGAACAACCTGCAGTTCAACGACGACTGGAGACAGAACAATGGGAATCCGCACCGGCCAGCAGTATCTCGACAAACTCAACGCCATGACACCGCACGTCGTGATTGACGGCGACGCCGTCAAGGAGAAAGTTGCGGAGCACCCGGCCTTCCGCAACGTGGCGAGGTCCTACGCGAAGCTGTTCGACATGCAGCACGATCCGCAGCACCAGGAAGCGCTGACCTACACATCCCCCACCACGGGGGACCTGGTCAACGCCTCCTTCCTGGTTCCCAAAACCGTGGAAGACCTGCGCCACCGGCGGCGCGCGTTTTCCACCTGGGCGGAGGCGTCCAACGGTTTCCTGGGGCGCACCGGGGACTACATGAACTCCTCCCTGACGGCACTCGCCACAGCCGGGAAGTGGTTCTCCCAGGCTGACCCGAAATTTGCCGAGAACATCCGCAACTACTACGAGTGGGCGCGCGAGAATGATTCGCTGGCAACCCACACGCTTATCCCGCCGCAGGTCAACCGGTCAGTGTCCGGCTCCGAACAGCTCGGCGGCCAGCTCTCCGCGCATGTTGTCGAAGAGCGCAGGGACGGGATCGTCATCCGCGGTGCCCGCATGCTGGCCACCATAGCTCCCATCGCCGACGAGCTGCTCGTCTTTCCGTCTACGGTGTTGCGCGGCACGCCAGAGGACGCGCCGTACTCCTACGCCTTTGCCATTCCCAACGACACGCCGGGACTCCGGTACCTGTGCCGCACCTCGCTCTACAACGGCGGCAGCACCCACGACGAGCCGCTGGCCTCCCGCTACGAGGAAATGGATGCCGTGGCCATTTTCGACGACGTCTTCGTCCCGGGTGAACGCATTTTCATGCTCGGGAACCCGCAGCTCTGCAACGCCTTCTATACCGAGACCGGTGCGGGCGCACTCATGACACACCAGGTGGTGACCCGCACGGTTGCCAAGAGCGAGTTCTTCCTTGGACTGGCGTCCGAGCTGGCGGATTCCATCGGCATCGACGGCTTCCAGCACATCCAGGAGGACATCGCAGAACTGATCATCGACGTCG
The DNA here is from genome assembly GCF_059090445.1 of Arthrobacter sp. B2060. Classification (NCBI taxonomy): domain Bacteria; kingdom Bacillati; phylum Actinomycetota; class Actinomycetes; order Micrococcales; family Micrococcaceae; genus Arthrobacter; species Arthrobacter sp. B2060. The sequence goes on along the minus strand of NZ_JBNHFR010000012.1, from coordinate 84,640 downwards.
AAATCGGCAAAGCCCTGGTGCGCGCCTCGGAGGCTGACGCCGAGCTGAACGATGCAGGCGTCATGCTGCCGAAATGGAGCACGCTCAACGCCGCGCGCAACTGGTACCCGAAGGTCGCCCAGCGCTTTCCCCAGATCATCCGCAAGTTCTCGGCCTCCGGACTCATGGCGCTCCCTGGTGAAGCAGATGTCAACAGCGGGGCGAGGGCGGACATTGACCTCTACCTGCAGGGGAAGACGCTCACGGGGCCAGAGCGGGTGCGCCTCTTCAAGTTGGCCTTCGACGCCTCCATCTCCGGCTTCTCGGGCCGGCAGTCCCTCTATGAGTACTTCTTCTTCGGCGACCCCGTCCGGATGGCCGGGGCCCTCGTCAACACCTACAACCGCGAACCGGTCAGGGCCAGGCTGCGCGAATTCCTGAAACGGACGGATTGATCCATTCGGTTATAAATCCATCCGGGCGGAAATTTTCAGTGTGCTTTGTCACATTTTCATAGTATCCTCTTACTAACTGACCGTTCGATCAGTAAATCTCTCTGCATCCAATCCCGGCAGTACTCTTTAGCTGCCCCCAGCCACGGAGTTTCAATGACCGCATTTTCCACCGTCGATTCAGAGGCGGGCCCCAGCAGCAAGCGCGAGGAACGGAAAGTCCTTGCCGGGACGCTGGTCGGCACCACCATCGAGTGGTACGACTTCTTCATCTTCGCCCAGCTGACGGCAACGTTGCTGTCGCCGCTGTTCCTCACGCCGCTGCAGGCCTCGAATCCCGGCCTGGCGCAGATACTCTCCTTCGCCCTGATTGGCATCAGCTTCCTGTTCCGCCCGCTCGGCGCAGTCATCGCCGGCCACCTCGGCGACAGGTTGGGGCGAAAGGCCATGCTGGTCTTCACGCTCATCATGATGGGTGCCGCCACAGCCCTGATCGGCATGTTGCCGACCTACGCCCAGATCGGGGTATGGGCTCCGATCCTGCTCATCACCCTCCGCATCATCCAGGGCTTCTCCGCCGGCGGCGAATGGGGCGGCGCGGCGCTGATGGCCGTGGAGCACGCGCCGAAGAGCAAGCGCGGACTGTTCGGCGCCTATCCCCAGATCGGCGTTCCGGTCGGGATGATCCTGGCCACCGGCCTGCTGTTCTTCCTCAACTCGAGCATGTCAAGGGAGGACTTTGCTGCCTGGGGATGGCGTGTGCCCTTCCTGCTCTCCATCGTGCTGATTGTCGTCGGCTATCTGATCCGGCGGGCTGTCGCCGAGAGTCCCGTGTTCAGGGAAATGGCCGTGCGCAAGGCTGAAAGCAAGGCGCCGCTGGGCCAGCTCATCCGCCACCACAAGAAGTCGGTTCTGTATTCCACGATGATCTTCATCGGCAACAACGCGGCAGGCTACCTGCTGATCGCCTTCTTTATCGCGTACGCCACCAGGTCGCTGAAGATGCCTGTTCCGCCGGTGCTGCTGGCCACCACCCTGGCGTCCTTCGGCTGGCTGATCTTCACGCTGGTCGGCGGGTGGCTGTCGGACAAGATCGGGCGGGTCAAGACCTTCCTCATCGGCTACGGCATCGTCTTCGCCTGGATGATCCCGATGTTCGCCCTCATCGACACCAGGGACATCGTGCTCTACGGCGTCGCGCTGTTCGTTCTGACGATCGGCCTGGGCCTGTCCTACGGACCGATGTCAGCCATGTACGCGGAGATGTTCCCGGCGAACGTCCGCTACTCGGGCATCTCCATCGGGTACGCCTTCGGTGCCATCCTTGGCGGCGCCTTCGCCGCGACGATCGCGGAGTCGCTGCTCCAAGCCACGAACTGGACCGGATCCATCGGCATCTACATCATGGTCCTCTGCGTCATCTCCGCTGTCGGCGTGCTTCTCGCCAAGGAAACCAAGGGCCGACCGCTGGGCATCAGCCATCACTGACGCCGATGCCGCACACCTAGAGTAAGTTCGCAAAGACTGCGGGCCCGGGCCGGAGGTCCGGGCCCGCAGCCGTGACTCGCAGCCGCCACACAGGAAATCAGACTCAGGCGTTCGCGCCGTGCAGCAGGCCTATGGCGTCATCGTCGGTCAACTGTTCGAAGCGCCGGTAGAAATTTCCCACAGCATGGAACTTGCCCGGCAGATGGAGGCACAACACATCGCAGACCCGCGAGAGGGACCGTTCCGCCTCGATCGAACCCACGGGGGCCGCAGCCACTACGCGTGCGGCGCCGGCGGCCCGGGCCGCCTCCACTGCGGCCCGCATGGTGGCGCCGGTGGCGAGGCCGTCGTCGACCAGCAGCACGGTCTTGCCGCCCAGCGGCAGGTGGGCGCCGGGATAGGAGCCGGCGCGGCGCATCAGTTCGTTCCGTTCGCGGTGTTCCACCAGGTCGAGCCATTCCTGCCTGGCGCCGGTCTCAAGGATGCGCTCCACGAGCGGCCGGTTGAGCAGCCGGACAATCCGGCCGGTCTCAGCGCTTCCGGCTTCAGACTCCGGAGATCCGGTCTCGCTCCCGCCCTCTTCCTCCCCGGACGTGCCGGAGGCCGCTATCGCCCGCGCGTAGGCCAGGGCGCCGAAGGCCGTCTCCTCATGGCCGGGGATGCCGAGCTTGCGGACCAGGAGGGCGCCGTAGGGAAGGTCGAGTGCCGCGGCGGCGGCGGCCGCCACAGGGATGCCGCCCCGCGCGAGCCCGAGCAGCACGGTGTCCGGTTGGCCGCGGAATTGCGGGAGGGCCGCGGCAAGGCGCCTGCCGGCATCTTCCCGGTCCTCAAAAACCATGCCCATGGGATCCTCTTCCGGTTTCTCCACCAGTCAAATCCAGCCTACCGCCGTCGCCTATCCAAGGACCCCTGCCTATCCAAGGACTGTGCCAGCCCAAAGAATCCCTGCTCGCCCCAAGAACCTGTGCCAGCCTGGACAACCCGGGACGCCGGGGCGGCCGGCCTAGCTGCCCAGGAAGCCGACGGCGGCCTGCTTGAAGGCGCGGCTGGTGATGGCGCTGGTGTGGTTCCGCCCGGGCAACACGAGCTGCTCCGCCATGGAACCGGCTTTGGCGGCCAGCTCCGCGAGCTGCGGCAGGGACGCCGCGCGCTCGTCGTTTTCACCGGCCACGAGCAGCATGGGCATGTGCGGCACGGCTTCTGCTGGGTCGTAGGGCTCGGTCTTTATGGCCTCCACCAGAGACAGCAGGGCGAAGATATTGTTGCTCGGCAGTGCCTGGGCCATTTTGAGGAGCCCGGCGGTGGACTCGTCCTCAATCGGCGTGCCGTCGGCCAGGTAGTGCTGGGCGGCAACGAGGTCGAATTCGGCGAGCGGATCAGCCATGTTCGGTCCGCCCAGGACCAGCCGGTGCACGAGCTCCGGCTGGGTGGCGCCAAACTCCCAGCCGAGCCGGGAACCCAGCGAGTAGCCGATCACGTCCAGCCCGCTGGAAGGGTCACCGGCCTCGACAGGCCGGGCGCCGGCGTCGAACGCTATCTGCAGGAGATCCGCACGGATCCGGCTCGGCGAGTAGGAGTCCATGTCTTCGGGAGCGCCGCTGCGGCCGTGTCCCGGCAGGTCCACCGTGATTACCCTCCGGCCCGCCTCCAGGAGGAACGCGAGCCAGCCGGTGTCCTCCCAGTTGAGCTTGCTGGAGGAGGAGAATCCGTGGATCAGCAGGATGGGCCGGAGCCCGGCGTCGGTGTTGGGCTCGTGCACAGCGACGTACAGCTGGGGATCGGTCCCCTCCACCGTGTGCAGGTGCTGTTCGCCGGTGTGTCTGCCGCTCATCATGTCAGTCCTCATCAAGTACGGCGCTCAGGCGGACCCGGCGCTTCGGTGCTTCTTCCGTCGGGACCGTGCCCACGATGCCGGCGGTGTTGTCCGGCACCTCAAACACAATCAGGGGCTCGCCGACATTGATTTTGTCGCCGGGCCCGCCGTGGATACGCACCACCTTACCTGCCTGCGGGCTGGGCAATTCAACAGCGGATTTCGTGGTTTCCACCTCGACGAGCGGCTGGTTGCGCTCCACCTGGTCGCCCGGGGAAACGAGCCATTCCAGCACGGTCGCCTCGATGAGGCCTTCGCCGAGGTCCGGCAGCGGGAAGGTGATTTCAGCCACGTCGATACTCCAATACCCGCTGGATGCCGAAAAGAATCCGGTCAATGTTGGGAATGTACTCATCTTCCAGGTCCCCGGACGGGTACGGAACGTCAAATCCCGTCACGCGCTCCACGGGGGCTTTGAGCGTGTCGAAGCAGCCCTGCGTGACCAGCTGGGCAACTTCGGCCCCGAGGCCGGAGGTCAGGGGCGCTTCATGGACGACGACGGCGCGCCGCGTCTTTCGCACGGATGTCACCAGGGTGGCGGCGTCGATGGGTTTGAGCCAGCGCAGGTCCAGGACCTCGACGTCGATGCCGTCCTCGGCGGCGAGGTCCGCCACCTGCAGGCAGCGGGCCACCATCGCACCCCAGGCAACGAGTGTGACGTGCCGCCCTTCCCGCATGACTTTGGCGCCTGTGGGCGCACCGCCGCCGGCGGCACTCAGGTCGACGTCGCCCTTCTGCCAGTAGCGTGACTTCGGTTCCATGAAGATCACCGGGTCGGGCCGGGTGGCGGCGTACTTGAGCAGGTGGTACGCCTCGTGGGGGTTCGACGGCGAGACAACCTTCAGGCCCGGGACGTGGGCGAAGAGTGCCTCCAGGCTTTCGCCGTGGTGTTCAGGGGCGCGGATGCCGCCGAAGCTGGGAACGCGCAGCGTGATGGGCATCGGCAGGGCGCCGCGGCTGCGGTAGTTCAGCCGGGCGATCTGGCAGACGATCTGGTTGATGGCGGGATAGGCGAAGCCGTCGAACTGGACTTCCGGGATCGGGTGGAAGCCGGCCATGGCGAGTCCGGCGGACATGCCGAGGATGCCGGACTCCGCCAGCGGGGTGTCGAAGACGCGGCTGCCGCCGTGTTTCGCCTGCAGCCCGTCGGTGATGCGGAAAACACCGCCCAGCCGGCCGCAGTCCTCGCCGAAGACCACGGCCCTGGGGTTCTCGGTGAGGATCTCGTCCAGTGCTCGGTTCAGCGCCTGCTGCATGGAGAGCGTGAGGGTGGCTCCGCTCCGGCTTCCTGTCATGGTCGCCCCGTCCTCAAGAATTCCATTAGACATGTTCTGACTCCTCGCGCCAGCTGGCGGCCTGGGACTGCAGTGTGGGCGTTGTTTCCTGGAACACCAGGTCAAACATCTCGCTGCCCGGCCGCGGACCGAGCGCTTCGAGGCCTTCGCGGATCTTTTCCGCTTCGGCGACGGCGGAGGCCTCCGTCCGGGCGAAGAACCCTTCGTCGGCGACACCGTCAGCCAGCAGTCGCTGCCGGAATCGGCGCAGCGGATCCTCGCCCGCTCCCTCGCGTTCCTCGTCCAGTGAGCGGTAGCGTCCCGGATCGTCCGAGGTGGAGTGCGGGCCCCGGCGGTAGGTCATGGCCTCGATGATCACCGGGCCATTCCCGGTCCGGCAGTGGGCGAAGGCGCGCCGGGCGGCTCCCAGGACCGCGAGGACGTCGTTGCCATCGATCTGAACACCCGGAATGCCGTAGCCGGCGCCGCGCGCCGCAACTGAGCCGCCGGCCACCTGGCGCTCGGTGGGCAGGGAGATGGCCCAGCCGTTGTTCTGGACGAAGAACACCACCGGGGCCTTCAGCACAGCCGCGAAGTTCATGGCCTCGTGGACGTCGCCCTGCGATGATGCACCGTCACCCAGGTACGTCATTGCCACGGCGTCGCTGCCGTCCAGCGTCTGGCCGTGGGCCCAGCCCACCGCGTGCAGCACCGAGCCGGCCACGACTGCCTGGATCGGGGCGAGGCGCCACTTCCTGGGATCGTACAGCCCGCCATGCCAGGTTGCCTTGTGCGTGGACATGTACTCCACCATGTTGACGCCCATGGCACGGGCGACGCCCATCTCGCGGTACGTGGGAAAGACGAAGTCCCGGGCGGTGTCCACGGCGTACGCGCTGCCCACCTGGGCAGCTTCCTGGCCCAGCTCCGGAGCGTAGCCGGGAATGATGCCCTGGCGCTGCCAGGCGACAGCCGCGACATCAAGGTGGCGGACCGCGGCCATGAGCGAGTACAGCTCGCGCAGCTCGTCGGGCGTGGGCGGGGCAGCGGCGCTGCCGTCAGCCGGCAGGGGCAAAGTGTCCATAGCTGTGACCCTAGTCATAGCCTTGGTGCCCGGCAATCAACACACAGCGGGCTCATCAGACTGTCAGGACTGCGCAGTAAAACGCCGGCCCTGCTGCACAAATTGTGCAGCAGGGCCGGCGTTCTTCTCTTGCGTGCCGCCGCCTATTTGCGCACGCGGGCAGTCGAGGCGGCGCGTGATCCTTCGTCGGCCGCGCCGGATTCCGGATCTTCGGCTGCTGCCTTTGCTGCGGATTTCGCAACAAGCCGGGCACCGAAGCGGCAGGCTGCGGCGATGCCGGCGATCAGCAGAATGGTGCTGAGCAGCTGGATCCGGCTGCTCTCGGCGCTGAAGCCCACGGCGAAGACCAGCCCGAGGAGCACCAGACCGAACACCGTCAGGGCCGGAAACCCCTTCATGCGCAGGGGCAGGGGAGTGCCGTCCCGGTCGGCTCGCCGGCGCAGGATTAGCTGGGAGACCAGGGCCGTGCCCCAGACCACCAGGCACGTCGAGCCGACAAGCTGGAACAGTGCAGGCAGGATCCGTTCGGGGAACAGCAGTTCGAGGACAGTGGCAATGAAGCCGAAAGCTACGGAGACGCCCACGGCAACCACCGGCACCTTGGCGCTGCTGAGGCCCGACAGGAAGCGGGGTGCCTCGCGGCGCTGCGACAGCGAATACACCATGCGGGAGGCGCCGTAGAGGTTGGCGTTGAGGGCGGAAAGAAGGGCCACGACGGCCACCAGGGTTATGGCCGTACCGGCGCCCGGAATGCGGGCCGCATCCAGGACCCCGGCGAACGGCGAAGCGAGGGCCTCGGAGGTGGACGGGAGGACTGCCGCTATGACGAACACCGATCCGATGTAGAAGACCAGGATGCGCCAGACCACGGTGCGGATGGCCTTGGCCACGCTGCGCTCGGGATTTTCCGTCTCCGCCGCGGCGACGCTGACGATTTCCGTGCCGCCGAAGGCAAAGATCACCACGAACAGCGCTGTCGCAATGCCGCCGAGTCCCGCCGGGGCGAAATCGGACGTGATGTTGGCCAGGCCGGGGGAGGCGACGTCCGGCAGGATTCCCAGGAGCAGCGCGGCGCCGATGGCCAGGAACAGCACGATGGCCGCGACCTTGAGGATGGCAAACCAGAACTCGAACTCGCCGAAATTCTTCACGCCGGCAAGATTGATGGCCGTAAACGCCACCATGAAGATGAGCGACAGGGCCCAGACGGGAATCACGGGCCAGACAGAAAACAGCAGCCCGGCCGCGCCGAGGGCTTCCGCAGCGATGACCACCACGAGCTGCAGCCACCACAGCCAGCCCACGGTGGCTCCAGCAGTCTTGCCCATGGCCTTCTCGGCGTAGACGGAGAAGGCTCCGCTGTTGGGGTTGGCGGCAGCCATTTCGCCAAGCGCCCACATGACCAGGATGATCAGCGTTCCGGCGACCAGATAGGAGAGCAGGACCGCCGGCCCCGCGGCCTGGATGCCTGCGCCGGAGCCGAGGAAAAGCCCGGCTCCGATGGCGCTGCCCAGGCCCATCATGGTCAGCTGCCTGGGTTTCATGCTGTGGCCGAGTTCTACGGCCGGACGCTCTGCCGTGGACTTCATTGTCATGCCTGCGTACCTTCTTGGGGTCGGTGGGAGAGGGGCCCTTTTGGGACGTTCCGAATTTACCGCCTTGTAACGGACGCCACTGCATCCGCGTGTGAGACCATGGATGCAAATTGTGCAGGATAAGTGCCGGATCGGCTCCATCTTGCGTTGACGGCATCCCAAGGGGTGGGGAATAGCGATGGTGGTCGACGGACTGGACGCCAAAATTGTCCGATTCTTTACCGATGCACCGCGGGCCTCGGTGCTCGAAGCCTCCCGGGTGCTCAAGGTCGCCCGCGCTACAGTGCAGGCGCGGCTGGACCGCATGGCGGACAGTGGTGTGATCGGATCGTGGGTGCCGCTTCCGGACCCTTCCCATTTCGGCTTTCCGGTCGTGGCATTTTGCTCGCTGACTATCAACCAGGACCTGGGGCACGACGCCGTCGTTGAGGCGCTCGCGGAGATTCCGGAGCTGATAGAGATCCATACGGTGTCCGGCAGTTCGGACCTGATGGCCCGCATCGCCGCCCGCTCCAACCCGGACCTGCAGCGCGTGCTCGACGCCATGATCGCCACGAAAACGGTGGTGCGCTCCTCCTCGGTGATCGTGCTCAACACCCATTTCCAGGGCCGGACGCTCCCACTTCTGGAAGCCGAGGCAGCCGGCAAGCACAGGTAGCGGCGGCGGCCGCCCCTCTTGCCAGGGCACGCCCAGCTGCAACATTTTGCTCCAAGTCCGGTGGGCCGTAGAATCAGTTTTAGTCATTGTGACTTTAACTGGAGGGCGGTCAGCAGGATCGGCCCGATGACGCAGCGAAGCGGGTGAAAAACCGTGTACACCACCTCAGCCAACGTGGCGGAGCGGCAGATTGCGCCGCCGTCGCTGGCCATCTCCACGGTGATCTTCGCCCTCCGTCCCAGCGAGGCCTCGGGCCGTCCGACGCTGTGGCTGCCGCTGGTGCGCCGCATCCGGGAACCGTTCAAGGGCCTCTGGGCGCTCCCCGGCGGCCCCCTGACCCACTCGGAATCCCTGCAGGACGCCGCCTCACGGAACCTGCGTGAAACCACCGGCCTCACGCCGAGTTACCTCGAACAGCTGTACGCCTTCGGCGGCCTGCACCGCTCACCCACCCAGCGTGTGGTGTCGATTGTCTACTGGGCGCTGGTCCAGCCCACCGAGGCCGCGCTCACCGGCGAGTCGGAGAATGTCAGATGGTTCCGGGCGGACAGGCTGGGGGACCTGGCCTTCGACCACAACGCGATCGTTGACTATGGCCTCTGGCGGCTGCGGAACAAGCTCACCTACGGCTCCATCGCGTACCACTTCCTCGGCGAATACTTCACCCTCGCCCAGGTCCGGGAGGTCTACGAAGCCGTCCTGGACACCAGGCTGGACCCGGCCAACTTCCGCCGCCACATCAAGGCCACACCGGACATCGAAGAAACCGGTGAGTACCTCCAGGGCGGCAAACACCGCCCGCCACGTCTCTACCGATTTACCGGCCGCCCCGGCCTTGACCCAGATAACAGGAGCACCCCATGAGCAGCGTCAACACAGCAATCCAGCTGATCACGCGTGAACAGGCCGAGAAAGGCGCAGCGGCTGCCGGCAGCACCTGCAGCCCGGCACTGGCCAAAGGCCCCTGGGACTATGACCTGGCCGAAGCCCTGGCCGGCGTCCCCGCGTACGGTCCGGGAGCCTCCAGCGCCGACGTGGCACCGCCCTCGACGCCCCGGCAGGGCCAGCTCCCGGAGGAGTACAAGCTCGCAAGCGACACCGAGCTCGATGCCCGCATCCGTGCAGCCAAGGACGCCCTGGGCGACCGTGCCGTCATCCTGGGGCACTTCTACCAGCGCGACGAAGTGGTGCAGTACGCCGATTTCGTCGGCGACTCCTTCCAGCTGGCCAATGCCGCCCTCACCCGGCCTGACGCCGAGGCCATCGTGTTCTGCGGCGTGCACTTCATGGCGGAGACCGCCGACACCCTCTCGAAGCCGGAGCAGGCGGTCATCCTGCCCAACCTCGCTGCCGGCTGCTCCATGGCGGACATGGCCGACGAGGACTCCGTAGAGGACTGCTGGGAACAGCTGGAGGAAATTTTCGGCACCGAGCCCGACGCCGAGGGCCGTGTTCCGGTCATCCCCGTCACCTATATGAATTCGTCGGCTGCGCTCAAAGCCTTCTGCGGCAAGCACGGCGGCATCGTCTGCACCTCCTCCAACGCCAAGACCGTGCTGGAATGGGCCTTCGAGCGCGGCCAGCGCGTCCTGTTCTTCCCGGACCAGCACCTGGGCCGCAACACCGCCAAAGCGCTGGGCGTGCCGCTGGAGCAGATGCCCATGTGGAACCCGCGCAAGGAGCTCGGCGGAAACGACGAACAGGCGCTGCTGGACTCCCGGGTGATCCTCTGGCACGGGTTCTGCTCCGTCCACAAGCGCTTCACCGTGGCGCAGATCGAGAAGGCCCGCGCTGAATTTCCCGGCGTCAACGTGATTGTCCACCCCGAGTGCCCCATGGAGGTGGTGGATGCCGCCGACTCCGCCGGATCCACGGACTTCATCCAAAAGGCCATCGCGGCCGCCGAGGAACCGACGGTGTTCGCGATCGGCACCGAAATCAACATGGTGAACCGCCTCGCGGCCCAGTACCCGCAGCACACCATCTTCTGCCTGGACCCCGTTATTTGCCCGTGCTCCACCATGTACCGGATTCACCCCGGCTACCTGGCCTGGGTGCTGGAGGAACTCGTCGCAGGCCACGTGGTCAACCGCATCACCGTGGATGACGCGGTGCAGCAGAACGCCAGGACCGCTCTCGAGCGCATGCTGGCCGCCAAACCCTAGTAACCCGAAGTGAGGCACGGATGACCACATCCAGCGGACCCCCGGCGCCCGGCCGCCGCCGGCTGATTGTCGTTGGCAGCGGCATCGCCGGCCTTTACGCGGCCCTGCTCGCCTCGGAAGCAGGGGCCGACGTCGTGCTGCTCACCAAGGCCGCGCTCGCGGACAGCAACACGTACTACGCCCAGGGCGGCATTTCGGCCGTCCTGGACGAACCGTCGCCCGGGGACACGGTGGCAGCGCACATCGCGGATACGCTGAAGGCCGGCGCCGGCCATTGCGACCCGGACGCCGTGCGGGTGCTTTGCACCGAGGCGCGCCGGGACATCGCAGGGCTGGAACGCTTCGGCGTGCGCTTTGACCTGGACGACGACGGCGATCCCGCCTTGGGTCTTGAAGCCGCCCACTCTGCGCCGCGGATCCTGCACGCCGGGGGCGACGCCACCGGGGCGGGGATAGCCAACGCCCTGATCTGCGCCGTGCTGGCCGCTCAGGCCTGCGGAAAAATCCGGCTGTTGGGCCATGCGCGCACCACGGCGCTCGTTCGGACCGGCCGGCGCGTGACGGGTGTGGAGTACCTGCACGACGGCCAGCTGAAAAGCATTGAGGCCGACGCTGTGCTGCTTGCCACCGGAGGCGCCGGGCAGCTCTTCGCCCAGACCACCAACCCCTCCGTTGCCACCGCTGACGGCCTGGCGCTCGCCTGGCGGGCGGGTGCGGCCGTGACGGACCTCGAGTTCTTCCAGTTCCACCCCACCTGCATGGTCCGCAGCGCCGAAGCCGCTGAATCCGAGGGCAACCAGGACCCGCTGCTGATCTCCGAAGCAGTCCGCGGTGAGGGCGCCATCCTCGTGGACGCCCGTGGCCACCGCTTCATGCCGGACTACCATGCGGACGCCGAGCTCGCCCCGCGGGACGTCGTTTCCCGCTGTATCGCCCTCCACCTCTCGGCACTGGGCGATCCCAACGGCCATGTGTACCTCGACGCCCGCGTGATCGAGGCAGTGAAGGGGCCCGGATATCTGGAGCGCCGGTTCCCCACCATCACGTGGCGCACGCGTGAGGCCGGCGTCGACTGGACCACGGAACTCGTCCCCGTCGCGCCCGCAGCCCACTACTGGATGGGCGGCGTGACCACCGATCTGCACGGCCGCACCACGGTGCCCGGGCTCTTCGCCGCCGGCGAAGTCGCCCGCACCGGAGTCCAGGGCGCGAACCGGCTGGCCAGCAACTCCTTGCTGGAAGGGCTGGTCTTCGGCCGGCGCGCAGTCGAGGCGTTCCTGGGTGGTGATGTGGATTCCGCCGAATCGGACCTGCGACGGACTGCCAGTGATTCCCTTGAGTGGGAGTCAGCATGGGAGTTCGAGAGCGCTCCTGCTCCGGGGCCGATTGAGACGTCCTTTGCTGAGCCGGGGGAGTTCTCCCGCCAGGCCTTGCGGCGGCTGATGACTGCCCAGGCGGGTGTGCTTCGAACCGGTGCGCAGCTGCGGGAGGCGGGGGCCGCGCTCGCGGCGTGGGCCGCCGTCGTCCGTCCCGAATACCTGCCCACCGTGGACGACCCGCGGGAGCATGAGGACGCGAACCTTCTGCTGTCCGCCCAGCTCCTGGTCCACGCCGCCCGGGAGAGGCGGACGTCGCTCGGGGCGCACTACCGCGCCGATGGCACACCCGCCGTCCCGGCTGCGGCGGCCGCTGCAGACACTGATACGCGTTACACCATGAGCCGGAAAGCGAGCCTCGTCCATGACTAGCCTGACCCTCCCTGCAGCACCCGTCCGGGAAATCCTGGAACGGGCGTTCGCCGAGGATGCGCCCAGCGGGGACATCACCTCGCAGCTGCTGATCCCGGCAGAAGCACGGGCCACGGCCGTGCTGAACGCCCGCGTTCCCGGCGTCTTCAGTGGCGGCACCGTCTTCCGGGACGCCATGCTGCTCGTCGATCCGGACACTGAGGTGGAACTGCTGGTGGCTGACGGTGAAGCGTTCGACGCCGGAACCCGCCTTGCGCGGGTCAGCGGCCGGGCACGCAGCGTGCTGCTTGCGGAACGCGTCGGACTGAACCTTGCCCAGCGCATGAGCGCCATCGCCACCCGGACCGCCGAGTTCGTCCGGCTCGTGGACGGGACCAAGGCCCGCATCACGGACACCCGCAAGACCACGCCGGGCCTGCGCGTCCTGGAGCGCTACGCGGTGCGCTGCGGCGGCGGGGCAAACCACCGCTACAGCCTGTCCGACGCCGTGCTCGCCAAGGACAACCACCTCGCCGTGATGACCGGGGGCGATCCCAAACAGCTCACCACCCTCCTGGCGGCCGCCAAGGCGCAGCTCGGGCACACCACGCATTTCGAGGTCGAGGTGGACAGCGCGGATCAGATCGAGCCCGTGCTGGCCGCCGGCGTGGACACCATCATGCTGGACAACTTCTCCCTGGAGGAGCTGCGGGCCGGTGTGCGGCAGGTGGGAGGCCGGGCCGTGGTGGAGGCCAGCGGCAACGTCAATCTGGGAACGGTCGCCGACATTGCGGCGGCGGGCGTGGATGTCATCTCCATCGGCGCACTGACCCACACGGTCACGTCCCTGGACCTCGGCCTGGACGTCGAGTTGACGGTCAGCTGAGCAGGCCATGATCTTTCTTGACGCAGCCGCCACCACGCCCGTCCGGCGTGAAGTGCTGGAAGCGATGTGGCCCTTGCTCACCGGAGAGTTCGGCAACCCGTCCAGCCATCACTCGCTGGGCGGGGCAGCCGCAACGGCGCTCGCCGATGCCCGCAGTACGGTGGCGGGCGTGCTCGGCTGCCGCCCGGGCGAAGTGACTTTCACGTCCGGCGGAACGGAAGCCGACAACCTCGCCGTGAAGGGCATGGCGCTGGCGCGGCAGGCCGCGGACCCGGCACTGAACCGGGTGGTGATCAGCGCCATCGAGCATCCCGCCGTGGAGGAATCGGCCCGCTACCTGGAACGCTTTCACGGCTTCAGCGTGGACGTGGTGCCGGTGGACAGCACCGGGCGCGTGACCGCCGACGCCCTGGCCGCCGTGCTGGTGCCCGAAACGGCGCTGGTCAGCATCATGTTCGCCAACAACGAGGTGGGAACGGTCCAGCCGGTGGCCGAACTGGCAGCACTGGCACGGCAGCACGGCGTGCCGTTCCACACCGATGCCGTGCAGGCCGCCGGCTGGCTGCCTGTGGGCGTGAAGACCCTGGGGGTCGATGCCCTCAGCATCTCGGGCCACAAAATCGGGGCGCCGAAGGGCTGCGGTGTGCTGTTCGTGCGGGGCCGCACCCGCGTGGAGCCGCTCGTGCACGGCGGCGGCCAGGAACGCGGCCGCCGGTCCGGCACGGAGAACGTGGCGGGGGCCGTTGGCCTGGCCACCGCGCTGGCCCTGGCCCACAAGGATCAGGCGCGGCTTGCGGAACGGGTGACGGGCCTCAGGGACGGGTTCATCGCCGCGGTACTGGAGGGAGTCCCGGGAGCGGTGCTGACCGGCCATCCCGTGCACCGGCTGCCGTCCGTCGCGTCCTTCTGCTTCCCGGGCACCAGCGGGGAGTCGGTGCTGCTGGAGCTGGAGCGGCAGGGCGTGGTGTGCTCCAGCGGTTCGGCGTGCGCCGCAGGATCCGACGCGCCCTCCCCGGTGCTCCTCGCGCTGGGCATAGAAGCTGAAGTCGCCCAGACCGCCGTCAGGTTCAGCTTCGATTCCTCGGTGACCGAAGCGGACCTGGACGCAGCGGCGGTGGCCGTGCGGGCCGCCGTCGGAAGCGTCCGCACGCTCGGCTCCGCCAGCAGGTAGCTGCGCTCGCGGGCCGAAGCGGGCTAATCCAGCGGTGCGGCCAGCCTGACCGGGTTGGTGAGTTCGCCGATGCCGCCGACCCGGCAGGTGACGGTATCTCCGGCCGCGAGCCTTGCAGCCGTGGCCGGGAAGCCGGTGAGGACCAGGTCGCCTGGATGCAGCGTCATGAAGGAGCTGAGGTAGACCAGGATTTCGTCCACTTTCCAGCCAAGGTCAGCAGTGCTTGCGGGCGAGAGTTCGGTGCCGTTGTGGACGATGCTGACGGGAAGGTCGGCGGCATCCAGCCCTGTGACGATCCAGGGGCCGGCCGGCGTGAAGGTGTCCTGGCTCTTGGCACTGAGCCAGAGGTCGTCGGACTTCTGCAGGTCCCGGGCGGTGACGTCGTTGCCGATCGTGTAGCCCAGGATGGCGCTTCGTGCAGTGTCGAGGGTCAGGGCTTTGGCCTTGCGGCCGACGACGACGGTCAGTTCCGCTTCCGGCTCCACCAGGCCGGCTCCGTGGGGCAGTTCAATCGCCTGACCAGGGCCGACGACACTCGTGGCCGCCTTGTGGAAGGCCTGGGGCGGGAGGTCACGGCCTGCCCGGCCGGTGTTGTGGGCCATGCCCAGTACATTGCCGGGGACGCTGGGGGCCAGGAACCGGAAGGCGTCCTGCGGCACCGTGGCGCCGGGCTCCCAGCCGGTCCGCGGCGCACTGCTGGCGTTGGCCGGTGAGCCGGGGAAGGGGCTGTCGATGACCGTCCACTGCCGCCCGGCGTCGGTCTCGAAGCCAGCGGCCGCGTTGGTGACGTAGAACTGTTCGCCACATTCACCACCCCGTGCTGTCCTCCCGTCAGTCGTGGGGGAAAGGGGGCGGACACGGGCTATCCGGCGCGGGGGAGCAGGGGTCATTCAGCCATCCTAGGCAGGGGCAGGTGTTCGCAGTGAACTCCATGCCGCTGACATTGCGCCGCGTCAGTACAGTTCGCCCACCGGGATGTCGACCGCGAGGCGGTTCTCGGGACCGGCCAGCGGGCACGCCCAGGCCTCGTTGTAGGCGCACGAAGGGTTGTAGGCGAAGTTGAAGTCCAGCACGAACGCCGCATCCGGGCCCGAGCCGCGGACGCCGTGAAAGGCGCCCTTGATGGTGTCCAGCAGGTACCTGCCGGCGCCATAGCTGCCGCCGGGCTGGCCTGCGGTGGCGTCGCGGAACGGCACGAAGATGCCTCCGCCGTAGCCAATGAGCTTCCAGACAGCCAGCTGACCCATCTCCGGCAGATCGAACGTTCCCAGCCGCAAGAACCTGACGAGGCCGTCGGTGCCGGTTTCCACACTGATCTCGCGGCCGGCGCCCTCCTTGGTCAGGGGCACGTGGAAGCGGTAGATCGGATCGTAGTCGGCTGTCTTGAGGCCGCCGAAACTCGCCTTAGCCTCCGCCGTGAGGGCCGACGCCGGGTGCGTGGCGAACATGCGGTCCCGCTCCTGCCGCCAGTACGTATGCGCTTCCGCAGGGTTGTCCGCGGCGATTCTGCGGACATTGTCATAAAGGGCGAACGTACGCAGCCGCCAGTCAGCAACGTCGACGGCGGACATGCCCGCCAGGGCCTTCTCCGCTGCGTCAAGCTCGTGTTCCGCCATGTCCCCAGCCTAGCCTCCTTTCTGATCCCGGCACGCGCGGATCCCGGAAGGCGCAGCTCCGTCCGCGAAACACGAAGGCCGAAGACCCTGGCCGGGCGGTGCCGCACATTAGGCTGGAGGCATGACTGGGATGACAGCTTCCCGCAGGACCGGTGCGGCCGCCGTCGCGCTGCTCGCTGCGACCCTCCTGGCCGGCTGTGGCAATGACAGCAAGGGTTCCCCGGCCTGGACCGTGGAACCAAGCGGCGGCAGCGCATCCGCCGACGCAACGCCGGCAACAGCGTCCCCGACTGCCACCGCGTCAGGCGCCCCGTCCGCCCAACCCGGCACGACGGCGTCGGCCTGGAAAGTCTTCGCCGATCCCGCCAAGAAAGTCAGTTTCGAACTGCCGAAGGAATGGATAGCCCAGGCTGTGGAGCCGGACAAGGGCACACTGCCCGGCGCAGTCAAAATCGAGGTCAAGGACGCCGAGGGTACCTATCTGGCCACCCTCCAGACCGGGCTGCCGGAATCCGCGCCCGCAGCGTGCACCGCCGCCGCCAAGAAGTCCTATGTGGTGGTCAGCAGTGTGCCGGTGGAACTGCCGCACAGCGGCGGTGAGGGCACGATTTCGCCGCATGTGGTGTTCCGGGTGATCCAGGGGTACCGGTTCTTCGGCTCCTACGGAATCACGAATGTGGTGGGCGGAGCCGACTCCAAGGCGTGCCAGCTGCAGAACGTGGTCCGCGGGCTGGAAGGCCAGGGCAATTACTCCTTCAGCGATGTGCGGTCCCTGAAGTCCTTCGCGCCGGACGAGAAGGTGGCACCCGCGAAAGCCTTCGACACCCTGGACCAGGCCGCGGACTACGTGAACGAAGGCTCCGAATTTGCCAACGTCCAACGGATGCTAATGTCTCTGGAGATCAAGAACTAGTCCGCTGCCGCCGGCATACCCAACGGTCCGCAGCTGCGACTGGCTTCCACTTTCCTCAGACTCCGGAGAATAATGGAACGCACTGTGGCTGCACGCCTGGTCTTTCAGACCGTGGCCGATACCAAGGCGGCCCTGGCCATTTCCGTGGCCAGGAATCCGGGCTATATCTCCCTCGACGAATCTCTTTCGGTGTCGACTTCTGACTCGGGCGGAGACCAGCAGGTTCCCCTGACTGAGCTTTCCGACCACCATGGCGGCAGGTTCCACTACATGGAGTTCGCCGATCCCACGGAAGTCACCGTGGACTATACGGCCACCGTCAAGGGTTTCGCCGAACCGGAAGAAGCATCCCTGATGGAGCTCATCCGCTACGTCCGGCCGAGCCGGTACGCGGAATCGGACCGGCTGCTCCCCACGTCCTATGCGGAATTCAGCGGCCTGCACGGGCAGGAACTCCTCCGCGCCGTGCGCAACTGGGTCTGCAACGAGCTCCGCTACGTCAGCGGTTCGTCCCGCGGAACCGACGGCGCAGTGGAAACACTCCTGAACCGCCGCGGGGTCTGCAGGGACTATGCCCACCTGGCCATCTCACTGCTGCGGGCCAAGAACGTGCCGGCGCGCCTGGCCGCGGTGTACGCACCCGGCCTGTCGCCGATGGACTTCCATGCCGTGGCCGAGGCACACATCAACGGCGCGTGGCATGTCATAGATCCCACAGGGCTCGCCCCCAGGGAGACGATGCTGAGGATCACATCCGGCCGCGACTCCTCTGACACGGCCTTCCTGTCCACCGTGGGCGGAAGCCTGTCGCTGCGGGAACTGAAGATCACTGCGGTGGTCAACGGCGAGCTGCCGACCGAGGACCCGGACAAACTCGCCGTCCTCCGCTAGGCATGTCTCCCATATCGGGCAGTGCCTCGTATAGGGTCGGGCGGTATGGGGTTGCGACTCGTTCAGGTGAATTTCAAGGCTCGGGATGATTCAGCGCTCGGCCGGTTTTGGGCAGACGCGCTCGGCTGGGGCGTTTCCAGCGAGGGACCCGGCGTGACCAATGTTGAACCCGTAGGCGTCGTCTGGCCCGATCCCGCCGCCGTCTGCATCGATGTTGTCACCGTCCCGGACCCTGAGACGGTGGGATACCGCGCGCACCTGGATCTCGCCACGACCTCTGCGGCCCATCAGGCGGAGCTGGTCGCACACCTGGTGGAGCTCGGCGCGACGCCCGCGGCCGTGGGCCAGGGTGATGTGCCGTGGACGGTCCTGGCCGACCCGGAGGGGAACCTGTTCCGCGTGCTGGAGCCTCGATCCGTCTACTGCGACACCGGGCCGATCGCCGCGGTGGTGGTCAACTGTGCGGATCCGCGGGCCATGGCCCGGTTCTGGGGCGAGGCGATGGACTGGACCCTGCACGAGGTGACCGACGATCACGCGAGGCTGCGTTCGGCCAAGGGCGTCGGCCCGTATCTGGAGTTCCTTCGCACACCCGTCGTGAAGACCGTGTGTGGCCGTGTCCATCTGGACCTGAAGCCGTACCCCGGTGACGATCAGGCGGCAGAGGTGGCCCGGCTGCTGGATCTGGGCGCCACTGACGCCGACGTTGGCCAGGGCGATGTGCCATGGGTGTGCCTCACCGACTCGGAAGGCAACGAGTTCTGCGTCCTCACCCCGGGCTGACGCAGAACTCGCCGCCGCCCAGGCTAGCGTGGCAGGGAGTTGCGCAGTTTCGCCGTCAGCCTTAGCAGCTCCCTCTGTTCGGCAGCCGTCAGCGCCGGTGAGATCAGCTCCGCGATATCCCGGACGTGTTCGCGGCCAATCTGTTTTTGCAGTTCCGCCCCTTCGTCCGTGAGTTTCACCAGGATGCCCCGTCCATCATCCGGGGCCTGCATCCGCGCCACCAGTCCCCGCTTTTCAAGCCGCTCAACCAGCCTGCTGAGGCTGGACTGGCTCAGCAGCACGTTGTCGTTGAGCTCGTTCAGGCGCAGCCAGCCGGAGGGGCACCGGGACAGCGTGAACAGGACGTCGTACTCATTCACGGCCAGAGCCTTGAAAGCCGGCCCCGACTGCAGGCGCCGCATCACGGCGACCTGCGCGCGGAACAGGGATTCCCAGGTCTCGGCCGCGAGACGCACCGGTGACGCCGCCGGCGTCGTCCGGGCGGCCATCACGCCTCCCGTGCCGGCGCCGAGGCGGAAGAAGCGGCAACGGCTTCCGTGCCCGCGTCCTCGGCGGCCAGCTTCGCGGCCACGCGGCCGGCATGGGTGGGCGGATCCGGGACATGGGCCGGCTTCAGGGCCGCATATTCCTTGCGCAGTACCGGCAGCACCTCTTCGCCGAACAGGTCAAGCTGCTCAAGAACGGTCTTGAGCGGCAGGCCGGCATGGTCGATCAGGAACAGCTGGCGCTGGTAGTCGCCGAAGAACTCACGGAACGTGAGCGTCTTCTCGATGACCTCCTGCGGGCTGCCCACGGTCAGCGGAGTCTGCGACGTGAAATCCTCCAGGGACGGGCCGTGGCCGTAGACAGGGGCGTTGTCGAAGTACGGCCGGAACTCCTTGACCGCGTCCTGGGAGTTCTTCCGCATGAAGAACTGCCCTCCGAGGCCGACAATCGCCTGGTCTGCCTTGCCGTGGCCGTAGTGCTCGTAGCGCTCGCGGTAGAGGCCGATGAGCTGCTGGTAGTGCTCCTTGGGCCAGAAGATGTTGTTGGCGAAGAAGCCGTCGCCGAAGTAGGCAGCCACCTCGGCGATCTGCGGCGTGCGGATCGAACCGTGCCACACAAAGGGGGCCACGCCGTCGAGCGGCCGGGGCGTGGAGGTGAAGTTCTGCAGCGGCGTGCGGAACTTGCCGGACCAGTTCACGGTGTCCTCATCCCAGAGCCGGCGCAGCAGGCTGTAGTTTTCGATCGCCAGTTCGACCCCGTCCTGGATGTTCTTGCCGAACCAGGGGTAGACGGGAGCCGTGTTGCCCCGGCCCAGCACCAGGTCCACCCTGCCGTCGGCGAGGTGCTGCAGCATGGCGAAGTCCTCGGCGATCTTCACGGGATCGTTCGTGGTGATCAGCGTGGTGGCCGTGGAAAGGATGATGCGCTCGGTCTGGGCGGCAATGTAGGCAAGGGTGGTCGTGGGGGAGGAGGAGAAGAAGGGCCGGTTGTGGTGCTCGCCGATGGCGTAGACATCCAGGCCGATTTCCTCGACCTTCCTGGCGATGGCCACCGACGCCTTGATGCGCTCGTTCTCGGTGGGCGTCCGGCCCGTCGTGGGGTCCGTGGTGATGTCGCTGACGCTGAATACGCCGATCTGCATGATGTGCCTTCCGTTGTCCGAACTGTTCCGGGCTTGCTTCAACTGTAACCGGATTTAGATGCATTTGCATCTACCAGTCCGTGTAACGTCCAGCACGGGAGGTTATTCCCACGCCTTCCCCCGTGCCGTGCGCCGGACCGAGCGCCTGCCGTGTGACCGTTGCTGAGAATGGCCCCCAGGAGGTGCGGCCCTACGGGGTGGTCTTGCCCTGGCGGTTATGGTCAGGCGCCAGCCGCGGCTCCTGCTTCTGGCGGGACCGCTCCAGCGCGCGGTAGACGGTGGAACGGCCCACGGAGAACAATTCGGCAATCTCGGACATGGTGTGTTCGCCATTGGCGTGCAGTTGAACCAGGTGTGCTTCCTGCCTGGACGAGAGTTTTGGCTTCTTCCCGCGCAGCCGGCCCTTGGCCTTGGCCACCCTCATCCCCTCCCGGGTGCGTGCGCGGATGAGGTCACCTTCAAACTCAGCGACCATGGCCAGGACATTAAACAGCAGCTTGCCCATCGGGTCGGTGGGATCATGAACAGAACCGCCGATGCTGAGTTTTACCCCGCGTGCGGCTAAGTCATCAGCGATCTGGTGAGCATCCCGGACAGAGCGGGCGAGCCGGTCCAGCTTGGTGACGATGAGCGTGTCGCCTTCGCGGCACGCTGCCAGCGCTTCACGGAGGCCTGGGCGGTTCGTGTTGCTGCCGGTCAGACCGTGGTCGACGTAGATCCGTGATGCCTCGATGCCAAGGGCTAGAAGAGCGTCCCGTTGCGCTGTGAGGTCCTGCTCGTCTGTGGAAACCCTGGCGTAGCCGACCAATAGTTCAGGCATGAGTAGCAGTGTCTCATATCACACCCCGTCCCCGGACGGGCCGCCGGACGGGTCTTGCGGGACACTGCTCGGACGATGCTCTATTCGCTCTGGTGGCTGCGGGGTTTGCCCGGTATGGGACCCTCTTTCGGGACGTTATGCGGACAGGGCCCTTTCGGACGTTTTGAAAGCTTTTACGACAAGGGGGCGGCATGGTTGCCATTGACGGCCACTTACTCAGGTGCGAAATTGATAGCGGCGTACAGAATTTGCGCTCTTCCGAGGGGGCGCGATGCACGGCAAGCAGTCCATCAGCTTCACATTTCCGGAAATCCACGAGTTTTGGGACCGTCTCGTCAGAAGGATGCTGATCAGCTCGGCACTCTGGCTGATGCTTATACTCGCGACCATCGGAACGAGACAGGGGATGGGAGATGGCCCTTACTTGGGCGTCCTCCTAGTGTTTGGCGGACTGCAATTAGCACTCACACTCGCCTATTGGAACCGGGAGAACAAGCTGATTCCGCGCATTAATGAGAGATTGACCGTCGAATTTATGCTGCGCACAGGCACCCCAACACCCCCGGACGACCTAGACATCCTTCAGGTTAAGCAGACCGTGACTGCGCGTGATGAAACTGGCGCCACTCACCGCTGGATCGTAAAACGCCGACGAGACGTGTTCACGCTCGCGTCCGCATAAAAACACGCTTCACGCAGGTTCGGCATGCGGCGGATCAGAGAAGCTTCTCCGCCGGCGGGAACGTTAGCGCGGGATACTGAATGCATGGAAAACGCAGTGTCCCGGCTCACCGTTGCGCCCTCGACCTCGAGCTTGGTTGAGTGGAATGGTGATCAGCAACGTGAGCGCCCGGTGGCATTTCTTGACTTCCTCGTAAACGATCGGCCAATCCGGGATCTGCTGGATGTCCCTGAGGACTGGGAGCAGCAGCCCCTGCAGGAAACCACGGTTCTGCGCGATGATTGGCTTCCAAAGGAAGTGATGGACTACCTGGACCGACTGCTTGGAGTCTTGCCGGGAGACTATGACGATGGGCGCGTTTCGCTTTTGGTCTGCCCAGTCTGCGGCGACCTGTGGTGCGGGGCACTCACCATGGAATTGACCCTGCTGTCGCAGACAGTAACGTGGCAGAATTTCGGCTGGCAGGGCGACGCCGACGATGACGAGCCTCAGCCATTCCCGGGGCGGTCTTTTACCTTTGACCGGACCGAATACGAGCAACTTCTTCGTGGCCTGCGAGAGCACTACAAAAAGCGGGCTCTCATACCTCAACCGGTCAGGTACCTACTCCGCCTGTTCGGCCTCGGATCCCCCACCAAATAGACGCAGCAGCACAGCAGCCAAGAAGGCCGGGCCCTCGAAGAGGGAAAGAGCCGCCACGGGTTCCCCGAAACGCCCTGTCCGGATGTAGGCGCCAGGCCCGCACCCCCGAAGGTCCTGCTCGGCCAAGCATCCTAGCTACCAGTTGCATCGCCCTTGAGTTTTCGTGCTTCCTGACGGTCTATCCTGCGGTTGTTGAAGATAGTAAAAGCAATGGCTGCTAAAAGAACCATCGGGGGCCAATAGCCAAAGCGGCTGTCATCTGAAACAGCTATGAATAACGAGATACACACGATCCCAGACAGGATAAGGGTCACAGTCGGTGTTTTCTTATCCCAAAAACGTGCCATTGGTCTTCCTTGACTCCCAAATGCCATCGAATGGATACGCGGCCCACCAAGGGGGATTAAGGCTCAAGTGTCCCTTACCTACACGATGAAGTCGATGGTGCCCCTGCTCCCCGCGCGAACCTCCCGTTGAAGGTTCCTGATGGGGGTCATGTCCAGCTTTTGCGTTTTCCGATCAGGTAGCCGCAAATCATTACAACAATGCCGCTAAGTACGATGACATATGCCCAGGCGTCGTTCGATGCGGACTGCAAAGCCAACATTGTCCCCAGGAGGGCGTTCACTGCGCCACACAGAGTAGAGCGGTTCCAATGCGTCGAGGCGTCATGCGGCCATCCTAGAGTTTGTTCGATGGGAACACTAGACAATGGGAATTGCTGTCCGTTCATCGTTGGCTATATGGCTCTACCCCGGTAGCTCAAGATGACTTTCTCTCGCGGAATCTTTCGATCTTCGGGAGTATGCTCAGGCCATGCTGCGAGCTCAGGGAACGGCCAAGAGGGCGAAATACCAGTGGATCGTTGGTATAAGTGTTCTTCCCCTTGCCTTGGGAAGTTGCGCAGTGAACCCTGGCGGTGCAGACCTCACCTCCGGCACATCCGACCGCTGGATCGTGGGCGTGTCCGGCCCGCGGAGCGGCGTGATCGACCCTTGCTTGAAAGACCCAATTATCGAAGAGTCAATTGCAAGCGCAAATCTGCCATCCACGCACTTGAGCATCAAACTCCGCGAAGCGGCGTAAAAAGGAGACGCTGTCCGCATCGCAGACTGCCTTCGTCGGAGCTTGAAGAGCGGAAATGTATCGATCATTAGCCCCAAAAATTTTTGAAGCATTCCTTCAGACTGACTCAGCGACCGTTCAGGGTTCCATGATGGGGCGGGGCCGAACGCTTTAGAGGTTTCGGCGGCTGTTGCGATCGAGCCGAAGGTTGTTAAGAAATGCCAGTAATGTAGCCGCTCCGAAGACGATTGGAATCCAAAGCAGGTGGCCTTTTCCGAGGACGGCAAGCGATAGACAAATAGTGACGAGTACAGACCAGATCAGCACACTATTCGGAGTTGGTTTATTCATCTGTTCGCTACAACCCATCCCTGGATCGCCGTAAGTATTGATAAGCAAACGATCCCGATCTCTGCCATCCCCGTCAATACTTGGCACGTAGGCGGGGCCACAGGCAGACTTGGCGGCACCTCTTGGCAACGCATGCTGGTGCATGGACCGGGCTAAGGGACCTACCTCTCGAAGAGAAACCGCCCGCTAAGCGTTCCTCTAAGGAACGACATAACCACGACGTCTGGGGGAGTGACCGCTGCGCCGTTGGAGGCAGCAGCCTCAGCCCTTTCAGCAGCCAGCCAAGATAATGTCAGTACTATGCGCGAGCCCCTGTTAGTCGTCTTCGGCGCCTTCTTCGTTGTCGGAGGCATAGCAACCTTTCTATGGATACGCACTCTAGAGCGCAGGGCAAGCCGCCAGGGTTGGACGGATCCCCGTCGGATGTTCGACAAACGTCGCCAGCTGCAGTTTGCTTTGTGTGTGGCGGCAGCCGCGGGCATTTACTTGCTTGCGATTTACGGGCTCGGTTTGCCTCCGGGCACCGCGAACACGAACGGATTTGGGCTGATGCTTCTTCTCGTCTCTGCGATTTGGTTTGTATTTCGCAGGGACATAGCGCGGTATCAATACCAAACCGCCATGACGATGTTCGGGCGTCCTCGACCCGAGCAGGATGAAGCGCAACGACAGATAAAGACAATGGAGTCCATCGGAATTGGTTTCAGCGTTTTGCTCTTCTCGACCGGGATTCTGTTGCTTACCTTGAACCTGGTGTTCTCGTAACGGAGGACCCTCTAAGACTGTCCGCTTAGGGTTGCTCAAGCGGAGAGTCGCCTTGCTGTTGGGGTGGCACCGAATTGAACTGCCTTCACTCCTCGCGGGACCACGACGCACCCAAACGTCTTGCCGGTAGGCTTCGAACTACTAACCGCGCTTGGGATAACAGAGGAACTAATGACGCGATCGGCTGGGCCCGTTTTCCTGCTGCTGCACACCCGCATCCATCCCGACCTATTCGCCGGCCGGGCATCTAAGGTCATCGGCGTCTTCAGCTCGGAGGAGAAGGCCTCAGACTCTTTGAGAAGGCATGCCCTCCTTGAGGGATTCAAAGATTCCCCGGAAGGGTTCGCAATTCACCGGATCGAGCTGGACAGCCTTCTGGCCCACCCGATCGAGTTATGGGAGTAACCGGTGAACCAAATCTTTAGCTTGTATAGAGTCCAGCAAGACGACCAGATCGAATCAGGGAACCCCACTCGTCTCCTGGGTTTCTTTTCCATCGAGGAACTCGCACAAATCGCCCTCGATGCGGTTCAGCGGCAAGACCCGCAGGCGGTGGGTGAATTGGAGATCGTCCCCCATGACTTGGATTTTGAAGAATGGAACGATGGCTTCGTAACTGAGTTTCCGGATTCTGACTAAATTCCACACAAGAGACGGAGCCACACCAAGGAGCCCGATCAGGGTTCCTCAGACGGATTCTCCCAGGGGCCAAAGAAACGCAAAGGCTGAATGCAAAGAGGCGTCAATGACTCCTCGTCGATCTGGTAGCGGTTCAGGGATTGAAGGTTGCGGTTCCCAGAGGAAGCGTCGACTGTCCGGCTGCGGCTCGTACTTCATTCAGCAGGTCCGTGAGCTTGCGATTGAGAACATCTTCGCCCCAGAAGAGCTTCTTGTTCACGTACCATCCGAGCCGGTCATAGGCGGAAGACTTGACCCTGGTTCCTTCCTCATCTGCGACCACTTGCACGGTAAGCCCAACAGGAAAGCTATTGGGTGCCAAGAGGAAGCCAAAGAGACGAAGCAGGAGATCCGATCCGGTGCGGACTTCAATACTGTTCTGAACCTGATTTGGTTTTAACCCAGCGGAACTCAAGCGATCGACGATGCGACGCGTAATTAAATCAACGTCCCCCGAGACCGTGAAGCTATCCTCCATGGTGTATCTCTTCACCTAAATGCTCCATCCCGGGTTGATGTCACAGAGCGCTATTGCCAAGTCCAGCCCACGATACCCGGCCCCGTAAAGCGGACCAGTCATAGGTGAGTAGGTGTCCGGCCGTTCTCTACGGGTTCTATGTCTTCAGCGGTGCCCCGTAGAACGTTCACCAAAGGAAGCGCCGGCGTTGACACCGGTCCTTCAGCGGTGCGTCCGGACAGTTTGGAAAACGAGTTTCCGTCAGACATAACGAAAAAGCAGGTAGGTTATGTCCATCTCCGCCCTGCCCATGATGTGGGTATCCACCAAGAGAACATGACCGTTTGGAGGCACTTCCTCCCACGCTGCTGATGCGTCACTCTGCTCGCCTGCCGCTAGGCGCGGCAACTCCAAATCGACGTGGAGAAAGCCTGCAACTTCCCGTGCGGTGAGCGACAAATGAGCCTCGAACGTCCTCCGCTCGCCAACGGGAGCTGAGGGGACGCCCAGCAAGGTTTCCGCCCCGGCTGAAACTGCTGCCAAGCTTAAACTTTCAAGCTGCACCGTTCCTGAGCCCAACAACTCCGCATGAGTCGATAACGTGATCCCGCCAGGAGCTGCTGGGACAAGAGCGATCCCAGTAAGCCATGAAGCCTTCTCTGCGGCTGTGGATGCTACGACAGCATGGACGCTTTGTGCACTGCTGGATCCAATGAGTATTCGCACCGCTAGCTCCTAGCACCTTGGGATTGTCAGTCTAACGGTGGTTCCACAGGCGGCATTTAGTTGATTCCTCCTAAAAGTGATAGCGAAGGTGCTCAGCGCCGGTCGGGGAAACGTCCGTTGGCCAGGATCTGGGCGCCGGTAGCGGGCGTTAACAGGTTCGACGGTGTTCGTGCTGCGAAACTGTCCGTTGAGCGCGTTCCGCTTGTCAGTCGTCGCGGAAGGCGTAGAGTCCTCTCAAGAAACGCCGACATGGTTGATGGCCTATGGGGGCATGCAGCAATGAAGAGGACTTGGAGCCGGAAGTTGAGTCGTCCGGGTTTCTGGTTACCCTATGCATTCCAGCTAATAGCAACAGCCCAGCTTTGGGTTGCCACTCAAGTGGCCCTTGTTCCCCAAACCTCCTTCCGGGATCATCTGTGGCCATGGTCAGTGATCTTTGCCTTTGGGGTCACTTTTCTTGCCCCGCTCCTCGGGCGGCTTATCGTCAAGGACGATGTCGCCGTCGAGGACGATACCCGGCTCAGCGACGAGCAGACGGCGGCATTGGAGCTGGCGCTGCGCACGGGCGTGCTTCCCGTCGCCAGTCTTTTTGCTGACTGGGGTCCCGCCCTAAACAAGAGGCGACGAGATCTGAAGTCTGGCCGCTGGCTGATTCCGATCTTGATGGTCGGAATTGTCGGCCTAAACTTCTATGACTCATTCGTTGACCCGGACGGTGCATGGTTTTACTGGATCAGTGCGCTTTTCTATGCAGTCATAGCCGTCAAAGGTGAAGCCACCACACGACAGAGGCTGCGGCAGATCCAGGCACTCGAGGATCAGCTCGACGCCCGCCGCGGCGGTCTTCCGAGTCACGGCTAGGCAGCGCCCGTGATTGCCTCCGCTAATTCTGTGGCTGAACATCGGCAAGCGAACCGGGTTGCTCGATCGA
The DNA here is from genome assembly GCF_059090445.1 of Arthrobacter sp. B2060. Lineage (NCBI taxonomy): Bacteria > Bacillati > Actinomycetota > Actinomycetes > Micrococcales > Micrococcaceae > Arthrobacter > Arthrobacter sp. B2060. Next base: position 57,341 of record NZ_JBNHFR010000012.1, on the reverse strand, counting down.
ACCGATATTGCGAAAACGACATGTCAACTCCGAATGAAGGGGACGAGTCCCAGGACTTTGGACTGCCCGCCTAAGGAGGATTCTCGGGAACCCTAAACGCTCCGACGTTCTGGGTTCCGGAAGGGCAAACATGGACTAGACCTATCGAAGTGTGCCGTGAAGGGTTCCCGATAGGGACTGTTCGGTCGTCGTTGATTGCTTGGCGCTCAGGGGCCGTGAGCAGTGTTCGGATCGCCATTTACTCCGGTGATGGAGAGCAGTAGGCTCACGCACAACTCATTATTTGCCGCTACCACAGTCTGTGGAAATGAGTGAGGCATGAACCTAATACTCGTGATGACGGGAACCGTACTCGGCCTGGCTGCTGCCTTCTACGGCGCGAGCAAACCTCGCGTCAAAGGTGAACCCTTTGACACAAGGCGCAAGGTTTCAATAGCCATAGTTCTATTTGGTTTGCTCTTGGTCGTTTGGGGTGCAGTGCAAACAATCACGGCGAACTACATCAGATAGTGTCGGAGGTTCCTCTCGAGCCCGATTGAGGTTCGGCTGATGACCCAACTGACGCAACAGCCTATGTCCCATAGCCCCGCCGGCCGGATTCCGTCCTGTGTACCAGCAAGTCGATAAACAAGCCCAGGTCACTGCCGCCCTGGCCATAGTCGAAAAGCGTCGTGGGGACTCGGGGACGGCACGTTGCGTTGATTTCGGTGCCGTCTGCGGTCTCAGTGAATGTAACCTCGATGACCTCACCCCAGGTCCACAGATTATGTCGGACAAAAACCTTTACTCCGCCGCCGGGAGTCTCTTCAACTCTTGAAAACCTTCTCTCGCTCTGCACAACCGAGCGAATTTTTTCACGCAGCATTTCCGGAGAAAATCCCCAATTTAAGAGACCTGGATGCCCTTACACCTTCAACACGAACCCCCGCAGTTTGAGCAGCTGCCCTCCCGCGCTGAGTGCGGACCACCGCCATCGGGATCAGCACAATTAGGATCAAGAGGCCCACCCCAAGAGTTGCCAGGATTGGAAATGCCCACTCGGGAACCAACGACTCTTGCCCCAAAGTTGACCTCCTTCGCGAGATCCTCATGCTACGCTCAGCGGCGGCCGTTCGGACATCAAATTCCTGCAGCGTGCAAGGAAAGGCTTACGTGCAGGACGCCGAGATTTTGCAATCCAGCCTGACGTCTCAAGGGACAGGCCCCGGCGCGCGCGGGCCGGCAGTATCCGAGGAAGAGTCGTCCGGGGCGTCGTCGAAGAAACGTCGAGCCCGCGGCAGCCACAGTGGGCCGATGAGGACGATCGGGACCAGGAAGATTAGCCACCTCCACGACGGCGGCCAAGAGAAGCCGAACCCGCCCAGCACGATGGTGTAGCTCAGGTAGTAGCGCATGTTTTGGTCGCCGTCTTTGAGGGCTTGCACGAAGCTGGCACCGATCAGGGAAAATAGCAGCAGGATGAATCCGAAGAGCCAGGGCAGCCATGCCGGATTCGGTTCTGTCGCCATTTGGAAGATGGCCAGAGCGCCAAGGATGTCCATCACTGCTATGGCGGCCAACAACGCCCAAACAGCGAAGATCACCTCGAAGGGTGGCTTCCTTGCCTCCTTCCGGACACTCACCGGGCCTCAGCTCCGCTTGCCATGACCAGAGCGTAAACCATGGTCAGATACCAAAACAGCCCATCCAGAAGACCGGCACCTGGCCGGCCGCGTGCCGTTGCTTCTCCCAGCTACGCGTACTCCCCGCGGTGAATTGATTTTCGGTCCGCCCCTTTCGTTCCGGTAAAGGTTCCCTCAGGAAAATGGACTAGACCTGACGACTTGTGCCGTGAGGGGTTCCTTAGATGACCAACCGGTGAGCAGTGCTAGCCTCGGAGCCTGGGCAAGTAGACACACAGATAGTGGGGGCTTCGCATGGTGTCGGTCGGAATACTGGGGATTCTTTATTTCGTAGTGATGGCAGCCATCGCCATCATGGCGATCTACGCCTTAGTGCTGGTCATCATCTTTCTCCGCCTCCGAATCAAAGAACTCAAGGCGACGCAGAATACCGGCGAGGCAGGTCAGCCCAGGTAGCACTCGTGGGTTAGCTCTATAGAGGTTCGTCAATCGCAATGGGAACGTGAGCACGCATAGGTGAGGCACGTCCCGTTTTTGGTAAGGATGAAGTCCTTTGGCAAGCAACCCATCCGACCTCTGGTGTCTCCTGCGATACTGATTGGCATGGGAAGCGGGAAGCGACAATTGAGCGTTGGGCCTGCGACTGCCTTCTACGACGATTATTCGCGCAAAGACAGGCACCAGATCGATTTTCTCGACTTCTTCGTTGACGGCCAACCACTCCGGGAGTTGCTCATCGTGCCGGACGAGATGGCGAAGCCGGAGCAGGAGACTACGGCACTTCGGGACGACTGGCCCCACGCCGCCGTGGAGCAACTGGACCGTCTGTTGTCCCTCACGCCGGCTGACTTCGCTGACGGACGTGTCTCACTCCTAATATGCCCTGTGTGTGGCGATCAGGCGTGCGGTTCGATGACCATGGAGCTGAGAACGACGGCTGACACCGTTACTTGGCAGCGGTTTGGGTGGCAGGATGGCATTACCGACGAGCCACAGCCCTGGCTGTTTGAGGATCAGACGTTTGCCTTCGATCGCGCTGAGTATGAGCGGCTCCTGCAAAGCCTCAGGGAGCGCTATCAATCAATGGTGGCAGAGGACGACTCCGATTCCAGACCTTCGATGTTCACACGTCTATTCCGCCGCCGCGATAGACCTGGATAAAGAAACTGACAGGACGGCCGACTGCATTCGACGGAAGGCGCAGCGGAATACCAGCCCGTCCCGCTTAGCGTTCCACAGATGGGGCTTGTCTAGGTCCTATGGCGGCCGGCCTTCAGGGTTTCGTCCCCGTGTTCCGCTCAAGCGGCCGGTTGTGCCGCCGGAAGGAAGACCTCAGAAGATTGCTGTAAGGGCCAGCCCGCTGGGAGGGCGGGTAGGTCTCCTTCGAAGAGATACTGTCGCCGGAGTGGCAAGCCGAGGAATTTGGTGCGCAGCAAGAACAGACTCTCTGAGCGGAGCCGGGTGAAAAAGCTATCCGCCCATGACTCTAGGCCGTGGACCCACACCGGGAATTCGAACAACTCGATCTGGCCCTTGAATTCGACGACGGCTGTGTCGTGTTCCGCGGGCGACAGCCTCACATAGTTCTGTTGGTACGTGAGGCTCACGGCGTCTCCCGCGTCCGAACCAAGCTTCAGCGGGCATCCCGGTGTCGATACCAGCTCACTGGCGTAGAGCTCCAGCATTTCGAATACGCGGCCACGCCAAAGATGGCTATGGTCAGCTTTCCTCTCCTGGCCGTACTTCAGACACTCTAAGAGCGCAGGATGCCCTGGTTCCCGCCGCGCAGCCAAGCAGTGCAGGGTCCAGTCCAGCGCTGCCAGGCCATCGTCATGTGCAACTGCGAAGCCAAACGAATCTTCTCCGGTCTCGATGAAAAGCCGAAGGGATTCGCCGGGGCCTTCGGTGGAATCCGTGCCTCCGTTTACGATTCGGGCTGAGGACACCGATTTCCCACCCCATAAAACCTCGCCGCTGTCCTTGCTATCCCAGCGCAATTCGAGCTGATGCGGCGCATCACTGGTCGAGCTGGCGAAGAAATGAGCCAGCCATGCTCTCGGGTCTGACCTAGCTACCACTGACCGCAACTCCCCAGCTGACGAATGGCGTGAACTCTCATCCGCGAATTCTCTCATCGCATGCATCAAGGACGAGAACCTCAAAGTCCTTTCCGGAGGGAGGGAGGCAACAGGACGGCGTGCCATAGAGGGTTCCTCGAAGAGCACGTCAGCGGCGGAAAGAACCACTAACTTGAAGTGCTGTCGAGTCCCTGCAGCACTGTTTGCAAGTCGCGTTTTGACTGCCCGAAATCGATGACCGCTGTCCGCTGCTTGTGACGGCATTCAGCATCGACTCGGGTCCCGCCGTCCGTGCCTTGAAGGGTGATGATGATCCTTTCGCCCCAGGTGAATGCGGAAACACGAGCTTCTATCAGGAGCGTTGTGGGGTCTTCAGCGAGCAGGTGGAATCGTCGGTCACGGCGGATGTTGCCCTTGATGATCTCTTTGACGGCATCCGGAGTAGCCGAGAGTGAAAACTTGGCCGTGGTGGTTGCCCCTGTGGTTTCAAACCTCCTGTCACTGCCAGTCGAAAATCCTTTGGAAGCCAAGACCAGTCCGACGACTATCACGGCTATCGGCAACAGCACGACGATGGAAGTCGTTAGGGCACCCAGGTTCATGGCCACCCCTACGAAAATCACCAGCAGTGTATAGACGGCGACTGCAACCAGATGACCTCTGCGGATCCCTGTCCTTGTTATAACTCCCGGCGTTTTCGGCAAAGCGTCAGCCTCCCAAGATCCTTGTAGTAACAAGATAGGGGCCGCGGCATTATGAGCACCAGTTGTCAAAAGGAAACCCGAAAAAACTTTCTGCTATGGCCCTCCGGCCACTGTAGCTATGCGGCTCACCCAGTGGTGTAGCGCATAGGGTTCCTCAACCGATGCCAAATGCAGCTCTGTCGATTAGCCTCAGGGCATGGACAACCAGGAATATTCGGCCATCCGAAAGCGATGGATTATCGGCGACATCCTGTGCGCGGTCGGTGTCGGCCTGGTCGGGGGCATGATTAGCGCTGACGGCAGATTGGGGTTCTGGTCTATTCCCGTCATTGCTGTCCTGACAGCGGCCGTATTTCTCCCCCGTGGCATTAGGTGGAAGCGCGAACGCGAGAAACTAAACGGCCGGCCTCAGGGCCCAAATACGGACATCTGACATCCCCTAGCCTTGTACTCGTCCCGGCAACGGTTCCGCGAAGGCCATACCCATCATGTCGCGAGGTCTCTAAGTGCCCTTATGGCGCAAGTTCTCGCCAGTACGATGAGCAGCATGAGATTGAAGACACCCGTTGGGAGGGGAGGAACCACAGCGGATGACAAGTGATGAGACGCACCCATACCCCGGTCTAGTTGAGATTGCGTCAGAAGTGCAGCGGATCATCGACGACTTACCCGAGGGCGTGCGCGGAGCAATGGATCTATGCAAACACCATGTGCATATGAAACTACAAGGGCCAAAGTCGCCAGCGTTTGACGTCGTGCTCGGTGGTGAAGCTCCTGACATCGTGTATGACTCACGGTTCATCGAACGTGCGACGATCGGTAGCGACATAGAGGAACACTTTGAATTTGCAAGAGAGACCGCCAGTGAAATAGTCGACTTCATTCTGAGTGGGAGGAAGGCCACTGAGCGCAAAAGCCGCATCTTCGGGCGGACCTACCTACACGTACCCTTGTCCAATGGCGCTGAGTGGAAGATGAAAAAATTCTCTTTTTGACCCGCGTTTGCCTTTTCAGTCAGCGCGCCCGGCGGTTAACGTGCTCGACGCGGCATCGATGAAGGGGCACGTCAAGCTTTCCCACGCCTAGCTCCTAGGACACTCGCGAACGGAAGGAACGGCCCGGTAAGAGACTGACCGGTCTACGTTACCCAATGGTCTTCCTAGCCCTGGGGCCGGTACCGTGAACCATGACAAGCAAGAAGAACCCGTTGGGTGTCTCTCCTCGCCGAGCCGCCCACTGGATGGCCATTCTCGCGTGGGGCGCGGGTTTGCTCTCTGCGGTGAAAACAGCCTTTGACATCACGAATAACGAACTCTCCGTTGTCTGGATAGTTCTGACCCTGCTGCTTTTTGGCCTCGCCTTCTTATATACATTGATTTGGCGGAACGCCAAGCCAGATCCGGGAAAGGGCGAGCCTGGTTAGGCCCAACTATCCGCACGCCTCGAATCGCGGGTCAAGCCTTCAGGATCTGAAACTAGACTGGATAACTAGCGCCGGCAGAAGCGCGAAGCTCTCTGGCAGTTAGCAACGTCCGCTGATGGTTCCATGAATGGCTGAATTTCACGCCGTAGGAATGTGTGGGGAGCCACACATCTCGATGCCGAAGGGCATGATAGGAAGATGTGGAAATGGCGGACCGTCCCTCTCAAACTTGATCCCCAGTGGCGAGCTCGGAAAGCCCGAGTGAAGGAGCTGGAATCCTTGCCCGAGCCAGAATATGGGTACGGACCGAACTGGGAGGCCATCACCGCCGGCCGGCGTGAGTTCACCGGCAGGGTACTCGAGGGCCCGTACGTAGGCTGCGACGTATTAGTCCAGGTTTATGGTGACCCCGCGCTGAACCGAGAGTACAAACCAGCAGATTTTTCATACTCGGCTGATTACTGGTTGGTCTATAGGGATAATGCCGGTCCCGGCGACGACGACCCTGACTCATGCTTCAACAGCCTGGAGGAGCTACAGGAGTGGTTGGGTGGCACGCCCATCGAATGGCATTCACCGTATGTCTCGCTCGCACGAATAGGGCGACTCCTGGGTTACGACGGGAAGCAAGTACCGTAGCCGTTACAGATCCAACTCGAATGCCCACGACCCGTTCCCGAGGGGAAAATGGACTAGACCTAGCGGCCTGTGCCATGAAAGGTTCGTCAAATGCACGCAGGACGGAATGGCCTCTCGTACATATTCAGGTCTTAGCGGCGAGGAAAAAGACGCTGGAGCCATGAGGGCAGCCGGGCACCAGCTGTTCGCGGCGCGTCCACTACCTCAGCTCCCCATCCGTCATAGTCGCCGCCATGGCGCTCAATAATGGATGACACCTCCTGGACGAAGCTGTTCACGCTATCAGAGTCGACCGGACTGATTTTTTGGACTTCCAAGAGGAAAAGGTCATCTTCTTCGACGACTTCTGTGGAGTAACCCAGAGCTGCAAGTTCCTCGCCGGCTTGTGATGCTGCCTCCTTATTCGGGAAAACACCATCGTGGTGTATCTCTCGTGCTACTTCGAGACGGTCACCAATTTCAAGGCGCCGTTTGATCTGCTTTGCGGAAAGTTCTACTTGGTGACTGAGCTTGTCCAAGGGGTCTGTCATGGACATAGTCTAGGGCGGGCGAGGCGCCGGCCCTGGGCATCGCACCGCAGCTGGCCGCGACTCGCCTTACCAACGTCCCGATGCTCGTTACGGCAACTGGAATTCCCAATGCAGACTGCCATCAGTCACCACGGGTCGTGAGGAGAAGACTGGCTGTCCGGTGCGCAGGCTGGTGAGCGTTTCCCTCAGGAGCACTTCAGTGGATGGCCATATGGCCGGACGCCAATCGGCCTCATCCTTGAAATACTCGCTGACGCAGCCGTGCTGCCGTCCTGATCTGAGATCGACGAACAGGTAGTCGCCGGCGTTGTTGTCTGCAATGGGCAAGAATGGCGAGATAAACATCCATGCGCGGGTACCTGCTTCATCAGCTTCAGCCTTTGCTGGGTCGTAGGGTTTGTGGGGTTCTGGCGCAGGGACCCTGCTGTGGGCTTCACCGAGCGCCCGTAGGTTTAGGTGCAGCGGGGACCTTTGTTGCCGTTCAAATTCTTCATTCATGTCGGCCCCGACTTGCGCCCAGATGTCCAACATCATTTGTCGCGTCTTCTCAGCTTCTCCTAGGGGAAGCGGCCGGTAGCGAGGGAAGATGTATCCCGCTGTTGACGGTTCCGTGCCATCGAAGAGCCGATACAGGGTCGACAAATCAGTGGGCCAACCGTTTGGCGCGGCTTGCTCAAGTGAGCGAATTAGAGGTTCCGGTGCGGGTGTTCGGATGGTTCTGGCAGTCATGGGCGCGTTGATTTCGAGCCAGCTGACGATGTCGATCCAGAGTTCTTGTGTCCCCATGCGGCGAATTTACGCTCATTTGGTACCACCGGGCTATAGACCCTACTTAAGGTTCCGTGGTGGAGGCACCTGCACGCCGGAGTCGGAGCAATCTCCTGTTAGTGGTTTGCCAGCGGGATCTGTGCTTGCGCACGCTTCTGACACCGTCCCCATCTCCTGGCTTTGCTCCCGTGCGGAAAAAGGGACTAGGAAAAGCAGTATTGCCAAGGCTGGCACTCCGATTGCCACGACGAGAGTATTTCGGCTCCGTCGTCGAAGATGCGTGTTCTCCCGCGTCTCCGCCATAAGAGGGACACTAGCCCTCCGGATGCAACCAGGGAAGAAACTGCATGGAAATTCCAGATGGGAGCATTCGCGGCCAGTCCGAAGCTGAAGGGACAAAGCCCGTCCCCTAAGAGGTATCAGTGCTGCGAGCAAGAGCCGTACTGCTTGTACGTCATCCCGCCGCGTGCTTAGGTGAATTAACGGCGGCAGCAGCGGCCCGGGGTTGGGGGAAGAAGATGGCTAGAACTGAAACATCGTCGATGTACAAGCGGACACTGCGAGCAGGAATCACCGTAGGCTTGGTCGGTATTCTCATCATGCTGTTCTCAAATGTGTTCATGCAGACTATCGGCACCGTCACTTACAACGGCACTAACGGCTTCTTTTTCGCCTTGACCCATATCTATTTGCTCGCCCCGGTGGCTTGCATCCCCTTTTCGGCGGCCCTTGTTTCAGCCGCCCTGGTGATGCGCCACTTGGACACCGCTGGTGTACGGCCGGCTGGGCAGCATCCAGCAGACGAAAGTCGAGCCTGAAGCGCAGGCGCTTGTTGCGCAGCTCCAGCATTCGCTGATTCCGCTCAAGGTTCCGCAATTGGCCCGGCATAGCCGCTGGAAACTTCAGCGGGTGACGAAAGAAAGCGAGTCTTTGCCGTTCGTCCAGGTCAAGGTGTTGTTGCTGTATCCCAGCCCCACATCGCCCTCAAGGAATTCAAGGACCCAGTCCCGCCTCTCCCCGAGGCCCTCGATGCAGCCTGAAGCCCCAAGCGCCCGCTGCCCCGTCAGGCGCATGGTGCTGCCACTGATAGTCACAACGGCATCAAGGGGACCACACGGCATCACAACCGTCAGGTAGGTATCCCCATCGCGTTTGGACAGTTGTGCCGTTACCTCCCCTGCAGTTAGCCACGAGATTGGTGTGCCGTCATCAGACCCGGCGGTGCTGGTGTATTTGCCGCAAGGGGCCTCAGACACGAATTGGGCGCATTCACTGGATGACGTCGGTGATGTCTGCCTTGGGTTCGGGGCCGCCGTGCTAGAACCGCACGAGGCAACCGTGAGTCCTGCGAAAAGAACAGCAGGAACGCAAGCAAAAAGCTTCTTCATAGCCCCCACCTACGCCGAGAGATTTCTCGAAGCGTATACCGCCACAAGCGTTTTGTCAGAAGAAGGACAAGCTTGAGACAAAAGGGGCAAAACCAACGTGGCGGTTCCTCAAACGGCGACGGCGAAAACACCAGTAAGGCTGCGATTGAACACGCCACTTTCCGCTGGCAGTCACAGCACAGGAGTTTGACCGGATTAAAGCCAGCGGTTGATTCCTTGCCCCTACTTTTGTGGCCCGAGGATCGGGACAATCATGGCATGAGACGCACAAGGGAGATCCGCCTGTTCACGGCCACATGCGTTCTGATTTTCTCTGTCGGTGCCTGTGGAAGCGTCGGCAGTAACGGGGCCGGAGAAGAGTGGCAGGAGCCGCCCCTACCATCCGCAGAGCCGTCCCCGGAAGTCAGTGGCAGTCTCATCCGCGACAAGTGCCAGGAGACACGACAGCTTCCAACCAATTCAACAGAATCGATTGCCCCCGCCGCCGGCTCTCCGACCGCATCCAGTTGCGGCACAAGCTTCCTTCCACTGACCAAGAATCAAATGATCAGCGCGACTCCTATGCCGATGCCACTTCAACCAATCCCGGAAAGTCCAAGGACACCCTAGTCGACCGGGAGATACCAACGGAACTGCCATATGAGGGTTCCCCAACCGGATCAGGTTGACCGCTCGTATCCGGGACGCGTGGAGAAGGTCTTTTTTGGTTTAGTGAAACCTTTTTGGGTGTTCCCGGACAATACAGTGCATGGGGACAGTCAAATTCTGAGGACGATGAGCTATGGTCGCGTAGCCTTGCCGGCGATGGTGCCGCTTTCTCCGTGCTGTATCGCCGGCACCGGGACCGGGTTCATCGTCACGCGTACCGCATCTCCGTAGGCCACCACACCGCCGAGGACATTACTGCCACGGCGTTCCTTGAGCTCTGGCGGCTAAGAGACAAGGTCCGGCTGGTCGACGGATCGATACTGCCCTGGCTGTTGGTCACCACCGTCAATGTGGCCCGCAATAACAGCCGCGCGCTCCGGCGACACCAAAAACTCCTCGAATCTCTTCCGCGTTCAGAGGACGCACCGGATGTGATGGATGAATTCTTTGTCGGCAGTCCCCAGGATGCCTTGGACAGGGACCTGTCTGAGGCCCTGCGATCGCTGAACCTCACCGACCAGCAACTTGTCAGCCTCGTGGTCTTCGAGGGTTACACCGTGGCCTCGGCCGCCAAGTTGTTGGCGATCACGCCCTCGGCAGCAAAAACCCGCATGCATAGGGCCCGTCAACGGATGAAACTCTCCATCGGGCACCCCTACGTTCCAGCAATGGAAGGAAATCAGCGATGAATGGCCTGCACTTCGATGAGCGGTTCAGTGATGCTCTGGAGGCAGAACTGGTCACCCGCGTGCAACAGACGGCCCGGGCTAAGTCCCGAAGTGGTGCCCGGCTGTGGGGTGCGGGGATAGTCGCCGGTGTGGCCGTCCTCGGCGGCGTCGGTGGCGCTGCGGCAGGGATCCTCGTACTACCAGGGGGCGAAAAGGTGACCCCGCTAGGGTCCGCTGTCCAGGGGACATACACGGGCCAGGCGACCATTGACTTGGGGGCGGCGCCGGAAGGAACAACCGGTGTGCAGGTGGAGCTCACCTGCCTGAGCCCGGGCAGTTTCACCTATCCGGACGGCGCCTCCAGCAACTGCACCCCAAAAGATGTCGGCGGCGAAACTAGCGATGCCATATACACCGTGAAATATGCCGCTGGGATGGAACACTTCACCATCGTCACGGAACCGGACACACGATGGAAGCTCACAGCCAAGTACGTTCACGGCGAAACCACCGACTGGGCCCGCAACGCAAAAGGCGAAACATATGGCGTGATCAATGAACGCGGCGAACCGGACCTCATCGCCGTCGCGGCCACCACAGGACAGTCCGGCTACGTCTACAAAAGCGATCTGAAAGAAGCCAGCGGCAACCTCGAGGGAAAAACATTCAGCAGCCCTGAAGAGGCGATGGCCTGGATCGACGCCCACCGGGGGAAGCCCATTCCGGTCTACGACAAAGAGGGCGAAACAAAAGTCGGAGAGTTCATCAGCGGCCGGTGACCTGCCGATCCCACCTCAACCCTTCCATCCGTGTTCGTTCAAGGTTCCCAAAATGGCAGCAGCCGCGGCGGGGTAGCCCTATTCCGGACCGATCAATAGCATGAGGTGTGGCTGCGCCAAGTGGAGGTTCAAAGTTGATCAGGCGCCTAACTGTTGTCCTGCTCGGTCTCTCTCTTTTCGCTACGTCTTGTGCCGGAATGGGGCAGGCGGGTCCGGGCGGTGAAGCTGCCCAGCCGCCCAGCCAGGAGCCGACGCCTACGCAACCGCCTACTGACTCACTGGTCAGTCCTGAAGCTGCGCCTGCGGACGGAGCGATCTCTCATGCGGCCAGCACGCTGAGTGGGGAGCTGGCAGGGGATGCTCAGTTCGCCTCAGTCGAAGTGATCGAGGGGAACCGGATTATCGTTCATTGGCACGGCCAGGTAAGCGCGAAGCTACGGGACCTGCTGGCCCGGTTTCCAAGCGTCGATATTTCAGTCCAGCCAGCCGCCTGTTCGCCTGGGAAACTTAGCGATTTTGCCAGCGAGCTGTGGGCCTCCGACCCTGCTGTGAACATCACGTCGGTATCGCCTGACGGTTCACACCTGACCATCACGCTGGATGAATCAGTCAAGGCCACAGCGGACATCCCCAGCCTCGAGCGCAAGTATTCAAAGGCAGCTGGGTGCCCGGTCAAAGTGGAATTCGGCGGTGTTGCCCCGCTCGACGGTTAATCCGCACGCAAATACTGGACGCGGTAAGGCACCCCCCGACCTGCATCATCCGCAATCTCCGCGCGGTGTCCGCTAAAGGTTCCCGAAGGGAAGCAATGGACTAGACCTAGCGAACTGTGCCGTGCAGGGTTCCCCAAACCCGCCGCTGCATTGAGGTCACCCTCGCATCTCACGGCGCTGCTCCCACGGCACTGCTGGCTTCACTCAATCAGTCGACCGGACAGCATCGACCCTTCGGAGCCTTAGGGCCACCCCGGCATGGGCGCGGGAGACGCGCTTCTCATGCGCTCAGTGGTCCACTCTCTGTTCTCTCCCTCCCTGGGAGTGATTACCGGCGTTACAATTTCAGCATTCTCATCAGGGCCTTGGCCTGCCTTTTGGATGACTACGACTGCACCTACAAGCAGAGCCGTAAGAACAGAGGCGAGGACGATGATCAGAGCCATTCTTCGCCCTTTTCTGGTGGCTTCCACGTTTCGGATGCTCATGGCTTTGGCCTCGTTCCACGTCGCCCTATACCAATGAAACTACGTTCAATCGAGCATCCGGTCTACGAAATCTCTCCGGTCGGAATGGAAAGGAGACCATGTGGTCGAGAACCAGTATCTGACCGTTATAGGTTCGGTCTGAGGGCGGCCGATTCCTTCTCCTAGCCCAATTCGATGTCTCGAAACTTCTGCTCCTCGAAACCCTAGTATTTCGAGGCGACCCTACTGTCGGTCGGGCTGCAGTCAGGCCTCCTCCGGACGAAGTGCTGAGTGGCAACCGGTATGCGGGTGAGGTGGCGGAAAGCTATAAACTCAGTGTATAGATGTGGGTGTGAACAATTCTCTCGCTTTGCTGGGGCTCCTGAGCCGGGAGCCCAGCTATGGTTATGACCTTAAGCATTCGTATGACCGCTACTTCGGCGCCGCCAAGGCCCTGGCGTTCGGGCAGGTCTATTCCACCCTCGCACGGATGGTCCGCGATGAATTGATCCGGGCACTTGGCGAGGAAACCGGCGATGGCCCGGACCGCAAAAAGTACGAGATCACCACCGCCGGCCAGAACAGGGTCCGGGAATGGCTCTTCACGCCGGATGTCCCCTCGGAGTCCCTGCAAAGCAACCTCTTTGCCAAAACGGTGATCGCATTGCTTCTTGACGATGATGCCGACCGGCTGCTCGACGTCCAGCGCAGCGAACACATGGCCCGCATGCGTGAACTGACGCGGCTGAAGGCGGACTCCGATGTGCTGCAGGTCCTTATGTGCGACCACGGCCTTTTCCATATTGAAGCTGATCTGCGGTGGATCGACCTCACCAGCGCCCGCCTGACCCAACTCAAGAAGGATCTCCAGAGCACATGAATATCAAGGACACCACTGCGCCCATTCTCAGTGCCAGCGGAGTGCATCACTCCTTCGGACAGACCGAGGCGCTGCGCGGTATCGATCTCGACGTGCAGGCAGGCGAAGTGCTTGCCGTAATGGGCCCCTCCGGATCAGGCAAGTCAACGCTGCTGCATTGCCTCGCGGGTGTGCTCGTCCCGGACAGCGGTTCTGTGACCTACAGGCCCGCCGGGCGTTCTGAGATGAAGATTGAAACCCTTGGGGAGCCGAAACGGGCCAGGCTGCGGCTGACCGATTTCGGTTTCGTCTTCCAGTTCGGCCAGTTGCTGCCCGAACTCAGCGCCGCCGATAACGTCAGCCTCCCGCTGCTGCTGGCCGGGACCAAACGCGCGGAGGCATTGCGCCGGTCAACCGATCTGCTGGACCGTCTCGGACTTGACGGCATGGGCAGGAAGTTGCCGGGGGAACTCTCGGGCGGGCAGGCCCAGCGCGTCGCTGTTGCCCGCGCGCTTGTGACGTCTCCTGCGGTGCTGTTCGCGGATGAGCCCACGGGTTCCCTGGATTCTCTTGCTTCAGAGAACGTGCTGACTCTGATGCTCGAGCTTGTCCGCGAGACGGGCACCACGGTGGTGATGATTACCCACGATGCCCGCACTGCGGCCTATGCAGACCGGGAAGTCATGGTGCGCGACGGCGCGATCGGCGCCGGCTACAGGGTGTCAGCATGAATCCCGGGTTGCTGAAACTGGCAATCGTCGGAAGCCGGTCCTCCTACGGCCGGCTCGCCGGCATCGTTGGCGGGGTCGCCGTCGGAGTATGCCTCTTATTGCTGCTGTGGGGCGGCGCCAATGGACTGACTGCACGTGATGACCGCGGCGCCTGGCTGCGCGAGGACGGCAGCTCATCCCAGCGTGGCCCGGTGGCATACGACCCCAGCTCTGCGGGGCAGCCAACACCGGAACCTCTGACCACTGAGAACGTGCTCATGAGATCGAACCCCATCGAAATCTTCCGTGATCACCTGATCAACCGCCGCGACTTCGCAGCGCTCAGCTCGACCACTGTCAAGATTCCCGGTATACCCGCACCTCCGGCTGCGGGGGAGTACTACGCGTCGCCGGCCCTGCAGTGCCTGATCGAGTCAACACCCCGGGACCAGCTGGGAGACCGGTTCGGGCGATTCGCCGGCATCATCGACGACTCGGCCCTGCCGGGTCCGGATTCCCTGGTTGTTATCACCGGTGCAACCGAAGCCGAACTCCGGCAGGGCGGGATGGCCGTCCTGGTCCCGGGCTTCACATCGAATCCCTACGGTGGCAATGCAAACTCGTACATCACGGTGATCACCATTGGTGCCATCGCGGTGTTCTTCCCCGTTCTGCTGCTGATCAGCATCGTTACCGGACTCGGTGCCGCCCAGCGGAGAGAACGCTTCGCGACGCTTCGGCTGATCGGCGCATCGCCGCAGGTGATCTCACGCATTGCCGCGATTGAAACCGCCGTTCCCAGCCTTATCGGTGCCCTCCTGGGCGTTGTGCTGGCCACGTTGCTGAGGCCGCTCGCGGCGCAGGTACCGGTCAACGGAACCAGACTGTTCCAGGAGGATCTGACCACGGGTTGGGTGGGTCCGTTAGCAGTTGTCGGGTTGACCGTGACGGCCTCCGCCGCGGTCGCCGCGTACCGCACTTCCAGGGCAGGCATTGGCCCACTTGGAGTGACGCGGGCTGTGCACGAAAAGGTGCCATCGATGTGGCGAATCATTCCGTTGCTGGCCGGACTGGCCGCTATGATTACGGCAACAGTCCTCATCCGGATCCTCCAAGTGCGGATCCCTTGGCTTGAATCATTGCTCCTCGTCGGGGGTTTTGCGCTGGTCCTCGCCGGCATCGTGGTCATCGGACCGTGGCTGACTTTGCTGGTGAGCCGGACAGGGCTGCGCGGTGCCCGGAGTGCGTCGGCGGTTATTGCTGCCAGTCGGATCGCCAAGACGCCAGTTGCGACCTTTCGCTCCGTGTCGGGTCTGGTCATTGCGGTGTTCGTGGTCTCTGTCTTCGCCGGAGCATCGAGCATCATCGAAACAACCCAGGTTCCTGAAGCCCGGCCGGGGCTCCTGCAGCCGACAAGTCTCCACGCAACGTTGGGTGATGGACATTCCTCAGCTCAGGTAATGGACGTCGCACAGCACGCGGTCGGACGGCCTGGAATCGAGAGCGCGGTCATTGGCTACGCAGAAAACAGCTTTCGCCAAGGTGCCGTCCCTGAAATCTACATTCGTGCAAGCGACGCCGCCGGCCTGGGCTTCGATGACATCCCGGAAACCGGTCTAGTCACCTTCGACTCATCCTTCCTCTACTTCTGGACGACCCAGCCCGTGCCACTGAAACCGGCCCCCGGCGACGACCTGGAGGACCTTGTACCGGTCGTCATGGTAGTTGGAACCGACGGGACGGCCGAAGCCATGGACCGCGCCCGTACTGTCCTGAACAGCTCAGCCGTCACCGCCCAGCCTTCTTCCTCGCGACTGGATAACGAGCTGCAGAGCAGTACCCGTCTCGTTTACGGCTTGGCAGTACTCGCATACCTGGGCATGTTTGTTGCCATCGCCATCGCTGGGGTGTCCCTGGCCGTTGCTACTGCCTCCGCCATCCTGGACCGGAAGAGAGTACTGGGCCTGATGCGGTTGATGGGGATGCCGGTGGCTGTCTTGAGACGGATTATCCTGCGTGAGGCAGCGGTTCCCCTTCTGACAGTGCTGTTCCTCTCGATCGGACTCGGGTTCTTCATTGCCTGGCTGATGGTCACCAGCATCGACGACTCCTATAAAGTCACCTGGCCGGCGCCTGATTACTTCATGGCACTGGGACTCAGTCTGCTTCTGGCTCTGGGAGCCGTGGCCGCCACATTCAGTCTCATCCGAAGCAACACGGCGATTGCAACTACACGCTTCGAATGAAGCACACTCAGGCTAAGAACGAGTCAGTATCGCGTCCGAAAGCAGAGCCAGGATGTAGAAGGTGGATCAACGTCCCATTTGACGTTCCCGGAAAGAGTCGTTCGTGACTTCCTGGTTTATGGTGCAGGAACTTCCCACGGATCGGGTGACCAATACGCATCCGTCATGTTGAACTCAGATCGTCCGAATCGTCCTAGTGCAAGGTCAAGTTCCTCCCATGACTCAGCCGATACCTGAGCAACCGCAGACCGAAGAAAAGACTCGATACTGTGTCGGTCGAACTTGGCGACAACCACCTGCCCGTGCCCGGCTATGCAGGGCTGGAAGTTCATCCGCTGCGTCAGTTCCTCTATCGTCGTCACGGCTATCTCGTACCTCAGTACTGCAGTCTGCCCAGGCGACGTTACGTACATCTCCAAGAGAGTCGGGAAGTCAGGAGTGGCTGTGTCGTCCTCAATGTCGGTCCACTGGAACTGCTTTACTTCCGCGAACATGCCCCTAAAACCCCTATCCAGCCTTGGTTGAATATCCGGATGGTATCTGACGAAGATCATCCTCCGCCGACCTGAACCGCCAGGAGCTGGGCGGGGCACCGTAGAAGGTTCGGCTCCCGGTAATCCGACCAACGCGAAATGGGTGTGCTTAGGATGACCACATGAGCCTCCCCGAAGATCCCGACGAACCTCTGCAGAAACTGCCAGCGGGAATACCGCGAAGGTACGCAGAATATAGGCCAGTCACCGCCATTACAAGCTCAATTAGGGGGTTGTAGTGCCGGGCGTATTTGTCTTTGGTCTGTTTGCCATTGTTTTAGGTCTCGTTTTCTGGGCCGTTTCCGCTCCACTTTCAAGGGCTGCCGCCCGCAGTCGCTCGTACAGCAAACCATCCGCTAACCAGGAGCCATTCAGGCGCCGAACCATTATCTGGATTCGCACGTTGGGGTCCCTTCAGATAATTCTTGGACTTGGATTCCTGATATATGGGTCTTTTGGAGGTCGCTAGAAATTGAGGGTCATTGGAGCGCTTGTCCTTATCCTTGTTGGAGCTGGATTCATTCTATTCGGCCATGGCTCTTCTAAGTTCTTGTTTTCGTTTGTCCACACATTCGCCCCCTTAAGAGACAGAGAACGCCTCGTATTGAAGTGGATCAGTGTTGCTTCCCTTGTCTGGGGAGGAATCCTCGTTGTCCTCGGCGTACTAATGGCCATGGGCATGGTCTTTTCATGATCTCCGAAGTGATGTGATTTTGCTTTCCCTGAACTATTTTGAAGCCATGAGTACAACGCCATCTTCGCGCTATGGACCCCAGAGTCTGAACTGGTGCTTGCTCATAATTGGGATATGTGTCGTCCTGCCACCGCTGCTGCGCTTGGATAGGGAAGGCTGGACCGGTCTTAACATCTTCTTCGTTGTACTTGGCATCGCACTGACTTGCTTTTCGGCCGCGAGGCTCCTTCTTCTAGACCAGAAGAAGGAGTCGGAACGTGGCAGAAGGTGAAACGGGAGCCCCACAGAACGTTCCTCACGGGGCAGCCGCCACGGCCGGCTGTTCAGTCCTCATCGGGGTCAAAGACATAGAAGCTCTTTTTCAGCGCAGCGATCAGTGCTCGCCGTCTCAAATGAGCGCATTCCCGGACCCTCTTCTTGCAATATTCATCAACGAGCCTCATATCAAACTCATTCTGAATCAATGCCAGATGCTTTCCATTGAGCAGAAACCGCTGATCGGTCTCCTCAAAGGTAGGAGAGCAGACCCGCAGCTGCAGCAAGTCGGCTAGCGGGAACCAAATGGAGTAGTGGAACTGTTTCCATCGTCCAAGTAACGCCCGCATCAGTCGGTTCTCATTAACCAGGTGGACTGTGACTACCGTGGCCCAAGCATCCCCGTCTCGCCCGAAATGGTCACCGGTGAAAATTCGCTTGTCCTCGTCATCGATGATCCATTCGGGCAGGGGACTGTAATCGCATTCTTCGTACAGATAACGGATTCGAATCAACTTGTCACCACCTGCGTCATGAGTCACAGTGTTCCAGATGCTCGCTGCCGGCCCGCAAAGGGTTCGGCTGACGGCCGGCCTTGGACATATGGATGCGGTCACCTGTTGACACAGGTTTTCTCAGGCCGTTCCATGTGAGGACGGGGAAGCACTCTCTCTCTCCGTCCCCGTCGCTAGCACCCCGGCATTGGACAAAGGACCGCCACAAATGACCCATGAAATCGCTGAGTGGCTAACCAGGATTCTTCCGATAGTGTGCCTGACGGGGATCGGCATATTCGTGTATGTAGCAGCGAAGCGTCGGGCTCCGACCACCTATCCTCCCGGCAGGGGAATATGGTTCTTCGACCGCGAGGGAAACGAAGTTACCGGGCGCAAGCGCATCGTCCTGACGAGCCTAACGGTGCTTGTGCTGATCAGCCTCTTGTTGGCCGCGATCCTCCCTTGGCTCTGAGCCGCAACCGCCAGAGGAGCATCGAGCTGAACTCAGCGCCCGGCGACGGATTATTGTGGAAGACGGCTCTCAAAAGTTGCCGGTCACGGAGTGTGGCTTTCTCCTTGATCCTGAGGGGCACTCTTCCGCCCGTTTGACGTTCCCGAAGGGAAGCAATGGACTAGACCTAGCGAACTGTGCCGTGAAGGGTTCCCCATCGGCCAATTATGGCTGGACTCTCCTGCTCATGACATAGCTGTCGACACCGGTGGTGGTATCGCCAGATCAGAGGTTGCATGCTGTGATGATGGCAAGTAATTTCGCCAACATTCCTTAGCGACACTGGGAGCCGAAAATGCAGACCCAAAGGTCCTCCGTTGGCACCGGGATGGAGGCGTGATTGCGAGAAAGGACCTCCTGATCATCGGGATCTTCGCTGCAGTAGTCTCGTGTGTCGGAGTCTCGCAGCTACTTTTCCAGAGCGGTGGAGCTATGCTGCTGATCCTTCTGGCGCTGCTTTCGGCCGCCTGGATATACGTGATCTGGCGAAGGCCGGCAGAATCAGAATCCGCACCCACAGGGCCTGTCGAAATGACTTCCAGCAAACCGCCCTCACTGATGCCTGGGCGCGAAGCCATCGCTCCAGGTCTGTCCAAACACGTCGTGGCCGGGTTTATCTACATTGCTGCCTTGTGCGGGGCCGGCGTAGCGGTCACAGGAGGGACGATGGGAACCGTCGCGCTAGTGACTATTGCGGTTCTCGCCATTATCGGGGCGGTCATTATTTTCCTATTTGGACAAGCATCGCGCAGCCGAAGCGGCCAGGCTTAGCCGGCATCGTTCGGCTTTGATCTAAGACTGGGCTATTTCGACGCGTCTGTCCGTTCAAGGTTTAGTCCTTGCTGGCTCTCGCTACATGCACGAGGCGCCGCGTGAAGTAGACGATGGCGGCCATGCTCACGATTGCCAAGGTCCACGTGCCGGCTATGCCGAGCGCTGGGCCGCTAGTGCAGGTGCTCACTGCGCCGGACTCGATTGTGTAATCGAAGCACTCGCCTCGCTGTAATCCTAGAAACGAAACGTTCACGATCATCACGAGCAGGATAGCGACGGCCGAAGGCCACCATCGCGGTGAACGGAATCGCGGCGATACCTCCATGCAGTCACCCTACCGACGGGGCCACCTAATATCTGCCCCTTGAAGGTTCGTTTGTGAACTAGCCAGCAGGTCAGTTTATTGTCTTGCCCGCTGCGACCTTGAGGCACAGAATGAGTCCACTGCCGGCGATCTGACCGGCAACGATTTGAAGGCGGACCCCATGAAACCGCTCGAATACCCTCGAGTGTCGCTCGTTTGGGCAGGAGTGGGCATCTTACTCTTTCTGACATTGGCTTTGATGGAAGCAGCTTCCGGTGCGCCAACATTGCGTCTAGCTGGCTACTTTGTATTACTACTCATCGCTATTTGCCTATTTGTCCGAGCGCTGATGACCATTCTGGGCAAGACACGACCGCGCGCAGGTATCCGCAACCCAGGTCGAGGATGAATCATCCGGCGATAGGAGCAGCCAATTACGGGTCCCTCGCGGTCGGTCCTCGCTGAGAGACGTCCTTGATCGCGTCGACCGGCCCAGTGGAGGTTCGGCCTCTGGTCATAGCCGGAATGCCATTGGCCGTGCACGTTGTATCGCTGTAAGTGCCATGTACTGCTAGAAGTTCTGCTAGTACGCTCGGCACGTCAGGGAAAGGGCCAGCATGGCTAATCGGAATGGCATGAACATGAAGCTGCGAGCCGCTTTTTTGTTGCCTGCGGCAGCCATCATTCTCGCCTTAGGGATACTTGCGGCTTCCTTTCCAGATCTCCTCCGGCCACTGACGTTCGCGATGCCTGTTGTTCTGCTCCTAGCTCTGGGCGCTCTGTTCTTGACCGAGCGGAAGCGACGACGGGCCACCGACCGGACCAGATAGCCCTTCTCTCAGCGCGCCGATTCACTTACCTGTCGGCAGTAGTGCCCCGGGAACGCATACCTGTCCCGGTTCGCGTTCCTGGAACGGTGGTGAGGCCTCTCCTTGGCTGGGCTGAAATACTAGGACGATGTGGGCTCGGAAGAGAAAAAACCCTTGGTATGGGGATTGCTCAGAATGCGGCCATGACTGGCGGGAGCACCTACCCAACGGCGATGGGCCATCGGTATGCAGCGAATGTGAATATGAAATCGAGCATGAGCTTCCTGAAGCACCCGCGCGGGCTTGCACTCTGCAAGCGCCGAAGGGAGTACAGGCTTAGGACCCCGAGCCGGGACGTTACAGCGGAGCAGGTCCGAGACTAAGACAGGTGACACGACGTGTTCCGGAAGGCGTTCCCCGAAGAGACGAAGCGCCCGGGCCGGCCACCGGCTAACGGGACGACTTCGCGACTGGGCCCTGACGGGACGCCGCCAGGTTGTTCCTTATCGGATGATCGGCGCGCCTATAGCGATAGAAACACCTATGACGATGACAAGCGCTCCGAACATGGCCAAACCTATTGCGCAGAAGCGCCTCAAACCCTCAGAAGTAATATCCTTTCTGAAACCACGCAACTGCTCCATCATCGAACGGGCAAACCGGTTTCGAGCCAGGATAATCAACACACCGAAAACGACGACCACTCCGCCATGTACCAAGGTCTCGAGAGTCACGTTGCTGTCCCTGCTCCCCAGAAAAAGTCATAGATCAGCACGGCTGCTCCTCCGACTATCGTGAAACCGGCCAACAAATTTTTATAGAGCAACTTTCGACGCAAGTATCGGTGAACGTCCCCATCAGGGTGGCTCCGCAGATATGATCGGGCTGCCCACCCCTGTAGGAGGCGCCCCAATAAAAGCATGGCAAATCCGCAAGCGAGCCAGCCTAAACCAACCACCGTTGCTTTAGACATCTGATCCTCCGGCAATTAGAGAACATGCTTGAGCACTAAAGTAGCCCAGTCCATCTCCTTGCGGTCGAAAAGACGAAACACCCTTCAGGGCTTTGGATACCAAGCTTGATCTTATTCTCCCTCTGGAGCCAGACAAAGAATCCAGAAGCTTGTCAGGAACAAATGGTACCGGTAGAGGTTCCTATTAGGTTCGTGCAGGATCTTCCGCCCCTAATTGGGAGAAAACGTTTAGTCCACGATCACGAGATCGGTCAGGGCAGCATGCGGATGAATGTACGAGTTGACCTCCAACCCGTTGACCAGCCCCTCTTCATGCCAGATGAGTACGGAGAGGGCGCCGGTACCTTCGCGGACGCCAAAGCCAAGCGGGCGTTCAGTACTTTCGGGAAGGCGCTGAACGTCTCCCGTAACCTCAATCTCGAAGCACTCCCCGCAGCCCTCCATAGGCACAGTTTTGCACCTAGCGAAGTGCGCCTTCAGCACGGATGCGAGATTCCCGGCATGCTCAACAATTTGCTGGAGGATGGCCTGCTGCGCGTCGGACGGTCGTTCCAGGTGCTCAGCCTAAGGGCCGCTCTGCTTAAGCTCCACGACCAGAGACGGACGGCGGCCGGGCTGTTCCCAGCTGCTGACGCCGCTCGGTGTTCCTCGGCTGGATCCTCTACGGGACGCTACTTACGGTCCTGCGCCAATTGCTTAGGGATCGGGTGTTGGATTTGAGAGACACCGTTCATTGAGGAGTTCTAGGCTTGCTTGGCTGGCGGCCAGTTGGAGTGTGGTGTTGTCTGATCTGATTGTCATCACGCGTCCTCCGGGAAAAACAGTCCAGGGGGCCTTAGCAGGCTCTCCGATGACCGTGGGAAATGAGTAGATTTCCAGTGGCCCGGCGAGAGGTCCGTTTTCGCTTGCGCCCAGCTGGAAAATCAGTCGGTTTGGCTGTGCTTTTGCATAACCTCGGGCCCATCTACCCCGAAGTCCCGATCCGGGCTCGCGGTGGGCACATTCGAAAAGGCATCTTTCCGCGTCCCGAACTGCTCGCTTCTTGCGCAGGGGAGCAATGACAATGAGCTCGATGACAGTGATTAGGACAATGCCAGTCGCAACAACGACGACCAAAGTAGGCCACCAGCCCAAGACGGACTGCAAAGGAACGAAGAGGACGCCGGCCAAGACGACCAGCGGCAAGGAACCGAAGGCGTCGTATGCCCGTTCCAGCCGGCTCCTGGGTGTTGGTTCCAAGTCTGGTTCGCGCATATGTAACCTGCTTCCTGTGATGTCGGGAGTCTAATCAACAGGACGGTCTCTAGACATGGCTCATCGTGACGGGAAGCCGGCATAGTCGAAGGACCCATGCTGCACGTAAGCCGATCGGCTTACATGCACAGTGGCGAACGAGGAGAGCGCTCCGATGCAGATACTCAGGGCGTAGGTAAGAATGGGCGTGTGCCTCCCATTCCTGATGCCCACCTTGCAGCATTCAATAGCCTGATGCTCCGGGCACGGCAACTCTTCGGTGATGCCGTTACGGAGGAATTGATCGCCCCGGATACACATCGACTACCCAGCTTCCGGGTCGGCGACCTGTCGGTGATCGCTGAGCAGTGGCTCGTGGTCGCGATCTCACCTGGCTCCTATCCGTTTGTTTACGCTCGGCGGTGGGAGTTTGACTGGGACTCCGATCTTGATGAGGCGATTGCTGTGCTCGAGAGTTATCAGGAAAGGTTCTTGCTGGCCCCCAGTGCCGGGGATATTTTCGCGGCCCGACTTAGAGCACTGGTGGGCAGCGATGGTGAGGTGGATGTGGCAACGGATCAGCCTGAGTTTGACCGGAGCCTAACAGTGCGGCCATGGCGTTCCGGGGCAATGCCGCTCAAGGTCCACATCATCAGCGGTTACCTCCTCGTCATTGACAGTGACCACCTGGGCTGGTGGACTTTCGGGGGTGATTACAAGTCCGACGGCGTCGCTGAAGGGTGGAAAGTGATCGAGCAGTTACTCGTTCGGGGCGGCATTGTTCACAGCACACGTCGCTTTTCACAAATTCTAACCCCTGAAGGTGACGTCGTCAGCGGACCGCATAGCGACGGCGTGCGCACCCGGCGCACTCAGAACCTCCACTACGCTCCGTACCGTTAGCACGCGATGGACCGTATCGAACCGCGGGATCTCGATCCTGCTGATGCCCTAGGAAACGACCCGGTTGTCTCAGTGGAGGATAGAGCTGAGCGCAGCGCATTAACACATCGATTCTGCCCGAGTGAGGGTTCCTCACGCGGATGTTGAACCGCTTCCTGGCCGGCATCTATCCCGTTGCATCTGGCAAATAACTGAACGACTCGATCTGCAAGACTGTCACCCATGATGCAGACGGTGAACTCGAGCTCCCACAACGGGATTACCTCATTCTGGCTGGACCGGGAAGGTCTCTGCACTGGCACCTTGATATTCGGCGTCGGAATGCGCGATGAATCACCAACGCTTGCCGGAATCACTCATCTTGTTGAGCACGTGCTTTTGCGCATGGCGCAGCCCGCAACGGTGGTGCACGGCGGTACCGTGACCACCGACTCACTCCAGTTCTACGCCCTGGGCAGGGCAGAGGATGTCGCCGGTTTCCTCAATGCCATCGCGGCCGCCGTATCAACTTTCGAAGCCGTAACAGATGAAGTCATCTCCCTTGAAAAATCCGTCCTCGAGGCCGAGGATCCGCACAAGTTCAGTACTGTCTCCAGCGGCTTGCTGACCTACCGGTACGGGCCCAACGGCGTGGGCGCCGCGCAATTCGGGGCACCGGCCACCGCCGGTCTGACCAAAGCTGAAACCACCGAATGGGTCTGCCGCTGGCTAACCGCCGCCAATGCGGCTCTCACCTTCACGGGCCCCTTGCCCTCCACCTTGGACATCCGTCTGCCATCGGGGAAGCCAGTCAGTCATCATCAGAATCCGCCGCTCATCACGGCTCCGACACTGATCAGGTCCCGGAAACAGGGCGTCGCGCTGTCTCTTCTGGTGCCATCACAAAATGCCGATCTCCTCTGTGAATCACTGCGATACGAACTACTGACCCGGCTTCGGCATGCAGCCGGAATCATCTATTCCGTAGAGAACTTCACAACCGCGATCGATACCGACCAGAGCCAAGTTGATCTCATTCTTGATCCGGTCCGGCAGAACAGCATCCCGGCTCTCAGGGAAGGCGTAAACACCCTGCGCGGCATCGTAGATGCAGGGCTCAGCGAGGATGCCGTCCAGTCAGCACGGCACGCCCTGACGGCCGAATTGGGATGGGACGATTACGTTCCCCAGGACTACCTGGACCAACTGGCAATCGACACCCTGCTCGGACGGCGCAGTCGGGACCGACAGGAACTCCTCGACCGGGCGACAGCCATTAGTTCCGCCGAACTCACAAAGATCCTGAGAACCAGTATCGGTTCGCTGATCGTCGCATTGGATAAGTCGGTGAAGCTTTCCAAGGCAGAGGCCGGGAGCCTGGGGCTCGCGATAGATCGTTATGAAATCTGGCATCGGAACAACACGCCGAAGAATCATCAGTCGGCAGCAGAAGGCGACGCTGAGCATCCAACGTGGCGACACAAATCCACCCACACGACGTTGACACTTACCCCAACACGCCTGATGACTCACACCTCCGGCAAAACGAAGACGATCTTCTTGGCCGACGTCGCCGTCGTCGGTGACCGCAGCTGCGGCTGCATCTCCCTGATGGACCAACGAGGCAGAAGCTGCGACCTCAACATGCATGAATGGAAAGCCGGCAAAAAGCTCAGGAGGCAACTGCTCGAAGCATTCCCGCCCGAGATCATCCGGTCCTTTCCCGAAGAATAGAGGCCCGAAAGTCGGCCTTGTCGGTTGAGTCGACAACCGGCCCGTAAAGCGTTCGTAGCCGAACAACCGCCATGGCTGGCCATTCACTGAGCCGCACTGCGGCCTCCCATCCACCCTGGTAAAGAGAGCTTGCTGCACTGGCGGTTTATTCCCCGGAATCTTCATTCTGATGATCTTCCGAGTGACGGTGGATTAAGGGATCACCTACGGCCTCTAGGACGCCCTGAGCTATGGCCACGATGACCTCCACAAGCACGGACATGCGACCAGAATACGATTCATCACCGGATATACATACCGTGTAGATGGAACCAAAAAGCCTTGACTTCGTTTCAAAGCCACGGAATGGAACCCTGTTTAAATGGGTCGACAGCCCTCGTGAACCGATAGAGACGTTCGGTTCCCGCTGATGGTGGCGGTCACCCTGATTCGCCTGACAGAACCCCTAATTACAGATCCAGAGAGCCGTGAGCGTTCCGGATCCCGATTTCTTGGCTACTTCGTCTCGGGCAGCTCTCGAGTGAACCTGTACTTCTGCTGCACTTTGCGCAGCAGTACGGTCATGTCCTCGACCACGAGCTGGCGGATGTCCCTCTCTTCGGTTTCCAGGATTCGGTCCCGATTGGGAAAGATCGTTCCTGTCACAGTCAAACCGGATTTCCTAACGCGGGTCGAGGTCGGAGTGTCTCCGGTATGCATCGCCAGCGCACCTGGATAGAGGCTTCGACTCTCGGCGATGCTGAACTCCAGTAACCGTAGTGGCCCGCTCAACCACCATTGACGCCACTCCGGGGATGCGTTCATGTCCATTTCCACTTCTCGCGCCGTCGCTCTATACAGCTGGACTCTATGAGGGGCGTGCTCAAGTTGTTCCAAGTAACTGATGAACTTCCGATCCGCCTCGCGGGGAGCGAGGGGCCAAGGCGTTTCGGTGCTGCGCTCGTATGCGTCCTGGAAGGCGTACTTGAGACCGTTCCCTGCCATGCCTTCGAAGAAATCAAAGATCGCCGGGCGTTCCGGATGGGCCACGAAGTGAAAGTCCGCAGGCGGTGGGTCATTGCCGACAAGAACCCGGTGGAAACACCAGCCGAGAAGCCATGATTCATAGCTCATCTCCACACGTTCTGGACGGAAATTCAAAAAAGGAGGACCTGTCGGATCGAATTCTTGAGGATCGCCTGTCTCCGCAACAAAGTGTGCATCGAATAATGCCTTTGGCTCCCGTCTGCCTGCCCAGTGTTTGAACAGAGCTGAGGCGCGCTGGGAGGCTTGCTCGTATAAGTCGATGGTCGTTTCGGGACTCTCCGAGCGCAGTCTCTTGGCCAGCGCATTGGACTGCGGGCCGGGATCACGGTTAGCCAGGCGGGCCTCTGCCACTAAATCCCTAAGATCCATCACACTCCTTCACCAGAACCGAAGCCGGCAGCGAGATATAACGCCTGGCCGGGAGCGCCGTCCATGACCGGAACCCAAGATGACAGTACTAGGCCGGAACCTTCAAACGCAGCTTTCAGGAAGGGCCGCCATGCAGCCGGACCGCCGGCGATCCTGGTCCTATCCGCACCGGACAAGGTTCCCCAAGGGGACGGCGGCAGAAGAGTTGGCGGAACCTGTACGGTGACGTTATGGCCATTTGGGACCCCGCTGACGAGCTGAACAGACGAGCTGAACCATCCCTTGGACTTTCTCCTCATACAGAGCGGCTTCGTCAATCTGTTCTTTCAGCAGACGATTCTGGAGGAAACCACTTCCTGGCTTCACCGCCACGGTTATCGGATCGTAGCTCTGGACGCCGCGTCATGGCACACTCCGGCTGATATGCATACGGATATCGCTGCCGCTCTTCAATTTCCCGGCTACTACGGCAGCAACCTTGCCGCACTCAATGATTGCCTTGGTGACGTCGCTATTCGTTCATATGGATGGTCTGAGTCAGACGCCGGGCTCGTTTTGGTAGTCGAGGGGTATGACAAATTCGCAGCCAAGGATCAGGCCACTGCCCACAAGCTCCTGGACATTTTCGCCCACCAGGCCTCCTGCGCAGCCTTGTTCGGTCACCGTCTCATGTGTCTGGTAAGAAGCTCAGATCCACGGCTTCAAGTCGCCCCGGTCGGTGGAACACCCGTCAATTGGAACTTTCGCGAATTCGAGAGCTCAAAACGCCAAGTCGACTGAGGCGCTTTCGGAGCGTTCAACGTTCCCGGAACTGGACTTGAGATGCGGGAAAGAGCGATTGAATAGCACGGCATTGGACGCGTGAAAGACTCACAAAGTGAATGACAAGTCAGAAGGTGCACTGCACCATGTCGAACTGTGGGTGCCGGATCTCAAGAGAGCCACCAGAGAGTGGGGCTGGCTATTGTCCACCTTGGGGTACGCGCACTATCAGGCTTGGCCAGATGGAATCAGTTGGGCGAAAGACTCTACGTACATAGTTCTAGAAGAATCGCCGGATTTGAGTGGCAGGCATCATCAACGAACAGCGCCTGGGTTGAATCACCTGGCGTTCGTGGTAGCCAACCGGTTGCGTGTGGACGCGATGGTGAGAGACAGTACTGAGCACGGCTGGACCTCTTTGTTTCCTGAGAGGTATCCATACGCCGGCGGGAGTGAGCATTACGCCGCCTACCTCGAGAACTCAGACGGCTTCGAAATAGAGCTTGTGGCTGCTCAATAGGACCAACTCACTGCCTATGCCCTCAGCGATGCCCCATAGAAGGTTCATCGAGTAGAACTCCTGATTGCACTACGCTTGCCGGGTCGGTCGATGCCGGGGGCCCCGACCCAGGTGTGTTTTGCTCTGCTAGCCTCGGCAAGGTTACAAACGATGGTTTTGGGGGAGCACGGGCAGTGAAGAACAGCATGCAAGGGACTCTCGTACTGGGAGCCAGGCAGCGCCTTACCGGCGCGCAAAAATGGTCGATCGCTCTGTCGCTTATAGGAGCAGTAATTTGCGTGCCAGCGGCAGCCTTCTTAGGATTCGCCCTCGGTTATTACCACTCCCGGATGGAGTGCACACCCCAGACGATGGGTTCAGGCTGCTATGAAGGGGACCTGCTATATGCCAGCGTGATCTTCATCGTCCTTTTTGCCCCGTTCTTCGTAGCGTCCCTCAACGTGGCTTTACGGCATCGCAAGACGAGCCGACGGCTGGCCAACTGGTGGCCGCTCTCCGTCCTATCCGCGGTACCGCTAGCAGTCATTGTGCTGTCCGTCCTCTCTGCTACCGCAAATCCAAACGAATACTTCTAGCAGCCGAAATCTCGAAGGATGAGCCGAATCGAACCGAGACTGTCCCGCGAAGGGTTCCCGAAAGGACCACCGGAACCGCCAATTTCAAGCTGCGATTTTCTCAGAGCCCGGATACGTGCCCCGACCGTCGCCGGCTGAAGCCCTCAGTTCAGGAATCTAGCTCCACATGGTCGCGGCCCTTCCTAGAGTGCCGCCACATGGCGTAGTTGGCGATAGCCAACACGAGCGACATGACGCTCAGCAATACGTAGATGGGGGTTCCATCCGAAACCATGAAAGTAAATGCTGACCATGTCACGGTCGATGCGGACCATAGGATTGTCATAAACAAGAGGATGCGGGAACTGGGCCGCTCGGGCTTTTTGCCAGGTTCGGTCAGGCCCACGGCGTCCGTCATGTGCAACCAAGCGTTGCGCGGCTTACGGCCCGTCATGACCTCAACCTAGCCCAAGCCAAGACTTTCGTCACCAATGCAGGAATCGGGCTAGAGAACTCGTTTACGGTTCCGCGCGATCGTTCTCCCTTGGTCAAGCCAACGGCTGGTGCCTTGAATAGCAGTCAGTCGACGGGGCTCAAAGCAGACTGCACCAGGATCATGTTGTTTCCGTACTTGCCGTTCATTTGGCGCTGGAGGTCTCCATCGTCGTATATGACATTGAGAACGAGATAGCCTTTTTCGATCCATGAGCTGAGCACGGATGAGCCAGTCGAAGACTGCAGCTCAAGCTGAATCTGCCCCAACCGCGATTCGCTGCCGGCGCCGTTCTCGTCCACCAGGGGTTTATCGCTGGGAAGCGGGCTGCTGTGCGGGGATAAGGCAACGGGTTTGTCAGTGAGTGTGAATTCATTGCCGTCCCACGTTCCGGTGACGGCATAGGATCCCCACGTGACCCCGGCTGCGGTGGTGGAATCATTCGCTGCGGACCATTCCCAGTTCCGGAGGATGGGACCGGTGCATTGTGGGGGATAGGATTCTGCAACGGCGCCTAGGCAGAGCTGGGGCAGATCCTCACCTTTTTGCAACACCGTGCCCTGCCCCATAAGTTTCCGATCTGAGGGCATCGCTGATGCGGAATTAGAGGCAGCAGGTGCCACTTCTGCGGCACATCCCCCAAGAAGCACCGCTGCTACGGCAACAGCACCCAACGTCCAGAACCAGGCCATGGCGACATCATCTCGTACTGTTCAAGCTGGTGAAATGATCCTGACCGAACTAGAGCCGCATTCGTAATGTTTGTCTGCCACCTACCGTTCCACAGGAAGGGCCGGAACTTTTCAGTCTCTCTGCCTGTTCCAAGACTCGGTGACCTGCCTAGCTTCCAACGTCCGGTCATGGTTCCACCCATGGGCCAGGACAAGGTCCTATTGGTCCATACTCGAATGCGCTGATGGTCCTACTCAGACCAGCGTTCCCGGTAGTCATCAGCGACCAGCAGGAATCGCCGTCGATGGATGCGTTCTCCCATGATGGGATCCCCCTTACGGGCACTGTTGCGACACGGGGCAACCAAAAAACGCAGCTGGATAGCGATCAAATCCACAAGTTCAGAATGTGTTTTTCACTGCTCGACGGGCGGTCTCCAACATGCGAATGTCGAGGGCCGCGTTCTTGGTTCCGGAGCACTGAACGCGCCTCTTCGGGTCCACGGTTCCCGACAGACGCCCGGAATTTTTCACGGAAATACCGGTTCGGTTACAAAGTGTTCGGACGCACAGAAATGCTTTCTACATTCGATGGAAAAAGGGTAGTCTCCGTGGAAACACATCCAGTGTTTCTACGAGCAATATTGGGGAAGGCTCAGCATCCACGTGAAAAAGACCATTCGTACCAGAGCAGGGCTGGCAGCCATCGTTGCCGCCCTGTGCGCCTTTACCTTCAGCGCACCTGCCCAGGCAGCAGACTTGCCGCATACCAGCTGGAACTTCTCCATTGACTCAACAGCCAATGTGGTTGCCTACGATCAGAGCGGCACCCTCTGGTCCTATGCCTGGATGACTCTGGGCGTGACGCCGCAACGGCGCGCTATTGGGCCGGCTGGAGCCCCGATCCCGAAGGCCTTTTTCGTGACCAACTGGAACTCTGACGCGGACGGTGTTCCGGACCTGGTTGTGCAGAACCAGGACGGCACCCTGACATATCGTGAAGGAATCGCCACCGGCGGATTCAAGGACCACATCATCGGCGCTGGCTGGCGGAACTATGAGATCACCGTGGCCACGTGGAAGAAAACGGATAAGTACCCGTCCATCATCGCTAGGAATAACGCCACCGGTGAGCTCTTCCACTACGGCAACCCGTCCGGCAAGGGCCTGTCAGCACGGGTGAAGATCGGCAACGGCTGGAACGGGATATCCTTCAACCTGCTGGACTGGGACAAGGACGGCAACACCGACGTCGTTGCCAAGAACTCCTCCGGCTACCTGAAGCTGTACCGCACCAACGGCGCTGGCTCATTCATTGCAGAGAAGCGCGCAACCATCGGCAACGGATGGAACACCATGAGCTCCATTCGCGCTGTCTCCGGGCTCCACGGCAGCGGCACAGTCGGCCTGAGAGCACGCGACTCGGCCGGCGTCCTTCACTACTACCAAGCGAACAAGAGCGCCTGGGCTACCCGGGAGACATACACCGGCGGGTGGAATACCTACACCATCGCCGGGAACTGACACCTGCACCAGGTCTGCACGATTACAGCTGACCGGGTGCCTGTCCTCTCTTCAATACTGAATCGGTGGCCGGATCAGAGTCTGCTCCGGCCACCACCATGATCCGCCCCTGCAAATTGACACTCATCCGAGGCCAAGAGTGTCTGCCGAGAACAGCCTTTCGCACCGCATAAAGGGCCGATGTCGCGAACCTGTATAAGGAGCGCACACCTGCGATTTACCGCTGACAGAACAACGCCAAATACCGCTGCGATTCACAGGATCTGGAACTACGCGGCCGGCGGGGCAGGTGGTTTGGAGGGGCTAGCCAGGAAGGCACCAAGTCGCCTACCGACATCCTCGGTCATCCAGAATGAAACCCGTTGCTGACCGTCCGCGGCCTCAATGTTCAGATCCACCGCGAAGCCGAGCTCGTCCCCTATAGTCGGGCTGACACCGAAGCCAATCAGCCGGTTGCGGTCCGGGAGATCCGCTCCCGTGAGAAGGCTGATTCCTGTGGACTCTCGGGCACCGTTTTCAGGTGGCAAGCCCGTGCCACCATGGACCATCCAATGAGCACCGCCCTCCAAGACCGCCTTGTGTCCGGTACAGACAGGCACTTCCAGGTTGGAGCCGGGCATGAGCTTGAAGACACTGGTTGGGGTCTCGGGGCAGCGCAGCACAGAGCATGTGGTCATGTTGGCGATGCTACCGAAGGGAGGGGCTATCTGAGGTCAGGAACTCCTCCCTGGAGGAGGCAATTCGGCAAAGTGGACACCAGATTGCTGGGTTGCCCCGTGCAGGGTTCCCCTCGGGAGCTAACCGAGCCGCGAGCTTTGCACCTGAAGTAGGCTGGCAGCGGCCCGGGTTCAGCTCATGGGAAAGACTTTGAAGGAATCCTTATTTCGCTTCACGCCCCAAAGACGTACAGACCCGTCCGGTCTCTTGACAGCTATGGACCGTTGCACTTTCAAAATGTCCACGTCTTGTGGGTATTCCTCTTGGGTATGCGCGGCAAACTCTTCTGCGAATCGGTGATTGATAAGGGGTGCAAGCTCTCTCTGCTTCCGCCATCCATAGATGGAACAACCTAAGAACAGTGCGAACGGGATTAGCGCAACCATGAACCAAGGCAGGTCGGGAACACCTGGTGCCCCGAATAAGGCGACACCCCACAGGATCCAGAACGCCAAGAAGAAAACCGTGGCCAGAGTGCTGGCAGTTCTGGTTTTCCTCGCCTCGGGAAATGCGACTGTGAAGGCTGCACTGCTGTCATTCATGAGGCACTCCCGGATCCTTACGCGTCTCCTGCCTCAGACTAATGCCATTGGGGTCGGAAAGCAGCAGGTCGCCCGTCCGCAGGCTGGTTACCAGACCTGCTGATTGCTGGACAAAGGAAGCCAGCACCAGGCCGTTGCGGTTAATTTCCCTGGCCTGCGAGTCGGGAAGTCTGGTGATCATACGGATGCCCGGTCAAGGTTCGACCTACGGATTGTGGGCGAGGAGATGATTCCGATGACAAATCGGCAGTATGGATGTGGGCCCCGATCATCGCTGGTACCCCCGACAGTGACTAGGGATCCAAGGCGGCAGCTCATTGGATGGTCCGCAGGCGGATTATGGATTTGGCCGGTCCTACGAGAGTAGTCAGAAGGAGGGACCAATGGCCAGCCTAGATGCGCGGGTCATCCTGTCCAGCTATCGAGGTCGGTGCGCTGCTGCTGCAGGTCGGGCTGGTCCCCGAAGAAGTCGATCAGGATGTCAAGGGCCTCCAACGCTTGTTGGCGGCCGGTGTCGTCGATTTGTCCCGTCAGACGGAGCAGCGTAAAAGCGGAAGCGGCAACCAGGGTGGCGTCCTCGTACCATTCTTCGCCGCTCGGGTTCTCGTCCCATCCGCCGGCATCGGGGAAACCGGCCAAGGCCAGGACGTCTGTGACTGTGGCGTTGTTCGGCAGCTGGTCGCGATCTTGCGCCACCGAGTGGAGCATATCCCAGCCCTCGTCCGTTCCGAATGGAGCGAATTCTCCTGCCGGGTCCCCATAGATCGGTGCCGAAAAGTGGCTGGAAAACGCGGGGTGGGCATCGGGAAGGTTCTGGTCCGCCATAATTTCCTTCGGTTGGGTGCAGTCGGCTTGTCGGCCGTTATCCGTCGCGGAGGAGACCGAGTTTCTGGATCGTACATCGATAGAGGCCTGCGTTCTACAGCCGCCGTCTGAATTCCGGGGGGCAGATCGAAGTGGCATTCGAGAGTCCCGCGATTTGGCGCCGTTCAGGGGTTTGAACTCGCCACCGAGTTCTTGCGCCAGTCTCTTCAGGTCCTTACCGCTTGGAGGCTCTTGTAAGCCCTCGGACAGGTCCACGACCAGCCAGTTCTTGCCCTCCACCATAGACAACGGTTGGGTGGAGTTCGCGTACACCTCGTAGCCGGCTTTCCGAGCATCGTCGCTCTGGAACCATTCGACTTGGACTCGGTTTGAACACACTGCGTATTCGGCTGAGTAACCTGCCAGTTCCGGATTGATGATGGGGTCCGTCTTGGGCTCTTCCTCGCATCCGATGACTTCGGAGACGGCTCGACGGGCATCGTCGATAGAGCCGAATTCCTTAGGCTGCAGAATCGCTGAGGTCGGCGGGGCGGCGGATTGCTGCCCGTCGACGCCACAGGCTGACAGCGTGCAGATTAGCCCTATCATTGCGGTAGTTGCCGCGTACTTGAGCTTGCTTGTGATCATCATCGACACCCCATCCCCCTGGAGGTTAATTGCCCCCATCCTCGCATACGACCCGTGAGCCAAGTCAGGTGGTGGTAACGAGAATTTGGCGGTTAAGCGACCGGCCAGGTTCCCTTATTCTGGCATTCAGAGGAACTCTTGTGAGATGGGTTTACAAGCGAATTTTTGGGACATGACCTACTTCACTGAGACGGCTAGCGTCGCAGAAGTCTTCATTGCCGTTGTCAGCGCCATCTTCCTCGTTTTCTGGGGATTGCTGATCTGGTTTTACCGCAGGAAAGGGGAAAGCCCCTTTCGAGCGGATGCCCCAAAGCTTTTCGTATACTGCGCAAAGGGCCTTCCCTGGCTCATTGGGGTGATCTGCCTACTTTGCACAGTCTGGGCTTTCACTCCCGGGGATCTGTGGTGAACGTTGATCAGGGGTCCGTTCAGCGTTCCTCACGCGGATGGTGAACCGTTTCCCAGCCGGCAGCTATCCCGTTGCATCTGGCAAATAACTGAACGACTCGATCTGCAAGATTGTCACCCATGATGCAGACAGTAAACACGAGCTCCCACAACAGGATTACCTCATTCTGGCTGGATCGGGAAGGTCTCTGCACTGGGCACCTTGATATTCGGCGTCGGAATGCGCGATGAACCTGCGGTCACAACTCAATAGGAACTAACCACGACCACCATCCCGGTAGCGGTTCGACTTATGGGCACCAAGGGGCGACATATAGCGTCGCGAAAACCCCCGCCATTTATCGCTGTGATTCACAATATTGGACGCGCTGGAAGATCCTGTTGCCCCGTGCGCGGAGGCATCCAGGCTACTGGGGGAAGATTGCAGGCGGGTTGGAGGAGAGGAGAATTGAAGGGAGGGCTGGCGAAGCAAGTGCCGAAGGAGTGACCCGATGAATTTCCCATTTAGCTTCACCTCGAGTGCCCTGTGTTTCCTCTTCGTAATGGCCTTTCCCGTGGCATACGACAAATTCAGTCAGGAGCCTGACATGACCAACCGGCAGGCCCTATCCGCGGCGCTCGGAGTCAGCGCACTCCTCATCGTCGTAGCCCTACTACTCTTCTCGCTGCTGGGATTTCCATAAGGGAGCGGGCCCGAGCCTAAAGGCGGAGGGGCCTCGCCGTCCTCGGCTCTGCCAACCGCGGACGTGCAACCATAGCGTGGGCTGAAGCCGGGACAGCAGCCAACGTCCGGTATAGGTTCGGCTCACGACAGGCTTGAGGGCGGTTGAGGAAATCTTCTTTGGGTCTTCTGTCCCCATTTCTTCCAACCAGGCAGGGGAATCAGTCCGAACGGAAATTCGTAGGTGTTGGTCTTCACGGTGGAGCCATCGGGCAAAGACACTTCCACGTGGATGCGTCCCAGGGCCTGAACCTCTTTGGAATTCCCAGTACAAACTGCCCGCACGACATCCTTGACGAACTGCACGTCCTCATCGGTCCAATCCAGCTCCCACCGGGCGCGGCCATCACCGTACGACAGCAGCAGCTCAAGTTCACCAATACAAGCCAAACTCATCCGTTTGCCTGCGTCATCCGTTGCATGAAAATCGGTCTGCGCAAATGGGAAGGAGCGCCCGTCGGGTCCGTCGTCGCTGACTATGATCGCCACATCATGCAGGGAACATTGAAGGTCCTTCAGCAGCGCGTCCCACTTTTCCCCGACCATACGCGGACAATACTGACAACGGCGTGCCTGCACCAGCAGTTTTGTCGATGCCATTCACCGCTCGTTCGCCAGAGTCGAGTTCGCCCTGGACCATTCCACGGTTCGGCCGAAAGATAAACGTGAGCGCGACTCCTGATGGGTCAGAGAAGCCCAGGTTTGACCGCCACAAACGTGGCCAGCGGACCGCGTCTCACATCGAAGAGTCAAGGGATAGTGGTCCAGCCGCTGCCCGTCGGGATTCGACGGCGACGGGCAGCGTGCAGCGCCTACGGCGCCGACGGCTCGTCAGCCGGCGGCGAGGGCGGCGTTGACAAGGGCGGTCAGCTCAGGTGCCGAGCCCGCCGTCACGGCTCCGACGGCACCGGTTTTCGCCGCGCAGGCTGCCAGTGTTCCCTTGACGGCGCTGACCGTGACCGTGGCCTGCTTCTGGCCAGTCGAGAGGGTTTGGATCGTCAAAGTGCTCACGGACTTGTCGCCGTCCACCGCGGTCTCGATGGGTTTCATTTCGCTGGTGATTTTCTGCCCCTTCAGCGCGACCGTGAACTTCGAACAGTCACCAAGCGCCGTCTCACTCTTGTTGAACTGGGTACTCATGACCGCCGGGTCTTTGACAGCGAACACCGTCACGACCGTTGCCGTTTTGGCCTTCGCCGCCAGGCTCGCCCCGGCCGCGTAGGTGCTGCCCTCTGGAACCTGGGCGTTGTTGTCGGCCAGCACACCGCAGGCTTTCGGGGTGATGACGGCGGTCTTGAGCATCTCCCGGGCCGCTATCAGTCCCTGGTCGATCTGGGCTGCCGGGACAACGGTCAGGGGCTGTCCCTGGGCATCCTTGAGGCCGGCGACGATGGTGGTGAGGTCCTCATTGGTATAGGACTTCGGTGCCGGTGACGCCGGGGATGGGCTCCCGGACGCGGTGGCACCGGACGGGTCGGAGCCACCGCAGCCTGTGAGAGTAAGAACTGCTGCGATCGCGAGGGCGGCTGAAGCATTGCTTCTGTTCATGACTGGATCCCGTTCACTGTGCCGGCCAGCCCGCGGGTTTTCGCGGGCTCGTTCCGGAACTGCGCCGTCAGGTGCCGCGAGCTGGCGGAACAGCACACCGCGCACGCCGGCGATGTTTGAATCGGTCAGGGCCAGCCCTGCACGGACCGTGTCCTGGCGTAGTGATCCCTCTTTTCACCGCTGGCTGGCGCGATTGCTCAGAGCCTACGACGTCAGCCCCGCCAGCGCCAGAGCCGGCGAGAGGTGCCCTCTCGGATCACATTCTCACTCGGGCCTTTCACTGCATTAGGCGGACTGCTTGGCGGCCTGAAAGTCGCGCTCCTGATGACTTGGCCATATCTGGAAGGCAAAGAGAATCAGCACTGAGGGCCGGAAGCTCAGAAGCATCCAAAAGCCAAGAAGTCCTACGGGTTGGTCTCCCGGATAACGTATCGAATCCCATCAATTGTCCTGTTCCTGTTTACTCTCCCGCTGGCACGTGCTGTCAGGCGCGAGGGGATGCGGATCCGCAACGCAGAGTCGGGGACCAGCCCAGAAAGCGACCGCTGAAGGTTGCTCCTCCGCAACGACCGAAGCCGACAAATTGAACTGTGAAAAACCGCCATGCTGGACTAACAGTCACAGGTATTGCCCCGAACTGGCTCTGCTTGTCCGGCCCGTCGGCCTGTCTGCAAGAGCTGCACCTTTCTGCGGCGCCGCCGCCACGTACTCGCCAAGCTTTGCCCTGTTCATGCAGGAACTGACTGTGCAACACTTCAGCATGAACGATCCAAGAAGCCGGATTCTGCCACTCCTTCGCCAGGGCGAACGGCTCCTCTGGGTTGGTCAACCCGACCCCAAGGTCCGCTTTACAGGCGCTGATGCGTTTCTCGTGCCTTTCAGCATCCTCTGGGGTGGATTTGCGGTCGTATGGGAAATCATGGCCATCACCAGAAGCGAGTCACCTTTGTTCGTTATTTGGGGAATTCCATTCGTCTTGGTGGGCCTGTACTTTATTTTCGGCCGTTTCATCGTCAAAAAACGGCGGAAGATCGCCACAGCCTACGGACTCACAGATAGTCGGGCGATCGTTTGCACAGGGAACAGGTCAGTTGCTGATACTCCCGTAAGGGCTATGCCAACAAAGGTGGACAGGTCCAAGGATGGCCGACACGTGAGTGTGACTTTCGGGTATCAGGGCGCCATGGGCATGTTCGGCATGTATCAGAACACGGGGTTGGACTTCTTCAGCCTTGGTCTGGGACAGAATGTCGCCTTTTTTGACGTCCCAGACGCCGACGGCTTGCTGAGGGTTTTGGACCAGGTCCAGGCGGGGCGAGGTGCAGCAGATCCATCCTTTTGATCGTTAGTGGCAGGCGCGGAAGGCTCGTCCAGCCCACGATTACTGTCGCGCTGAGGGTTCGTTGACCGGTGCCTGCGAGAGCCGGACACTGGCCACTGCAAGGGCAGGGGTTCAGCCGCGAGGGAGCAGAGTGTCGCGATTCAGGCAATAAGGTCAGCGCCAGGCGCCTTTTTCGGATAGGTTGGCACCCAATAGCCTGCCCACTGTTCCCCATGTATAGGACGCCGGTTGTGGATGAATCCTTTGAGGCCCTGCTGTCGATTCTGACCGCCGTGCGGAACTCCCTCATGCAGCGCAGGCTGGGCGCCAGCGTCGATCAGGTGGACACCGATGGGGGTGCCCGACAGTCAGCAGAGGTTATGGTCAGCTGCAGCGGCAGGGCCTGGACGGTTACCGACGAAAACAAAACTTGGTCGTTCACCCCCGCCCGCGGCGGCAGGATCGAGTACAGCACCGGGGAGGTCGAGCAGGCGCCTCGGGACCGGGACGATTACCTCCCCCCGGAAGTCGCTTTGTTCTTCCCGTTGTCCATGCGCATCTGGGGCGGAATCCCGGACGACTTCCGGGTGGCGGGAGCTGAAGTGGAAGGTGAAGGAGTCAGGCTTGCCCTGGTTTCTACTGAAGACCCCCGCTTCACCGGGTCGGCGTTCGTGAACACCAAATACGGGGTCATGACCGAGTACGTGACGCCGGCGCGGACGTTCCATGTCCGCGACCTTGGCCGGCTCCCGCGCTAATGCCTTGTTTGAAGGTGGTCAGCCGGGAGCGTAGGTGGCCCGCGATCTAATGCTGTGCGGTGTGGGGACGGCCCGTGGGACGTGCACTGAGTGAGCGCTGGCCGGAGTTGGTGTGGGAATGTACGCATATTGGCGGTGACAGGTTCGCAGGCAACGTCGTTGTCGCGCCCGACGGCGTCTACTACGGCCGTCTGGATGCCGAGTCGTCCGTCGCCACGATCGAAGAGCATCTTGCCGGCCGCATCCAGGGGGAGTATCTGCGCGGATACACGGATCTCTTCCCGCCGCAGCAGGCCGCTGTCGCGGCCACGCTTAGACGTTTCGGCCCGGCCGGCCGGCATGACTATCTGGTCGCGGAGACCTTCCGCGATGGCGACCACTGGCGGATCCGCATTACCGGTCGGACGCCTCACCCGGCGCGTGTCGACGTTGAGCTGGAGGCCCGCCGCGCCCCGCCGTGCCAGTTGACCTGCCGCGGATCGGCGATGAGCTCGGCCCTGGTCTACGAGCTCACGTCGATCCGCGCAGTCTGAAGTCTGGGTTACCCCAGGCAGCATGTCCTGGGAAGGCTGAGGGGAGCCGGGAGATGGACCTACTCGGGCGCCCCGGGAGCGGCACGGCGGCCGCTGGTCCTAGGGATCATGCCCGTGGTCCAGTCGGCGAATTCGGCATCGACGTCGTCGGCAGGAGCGAAGCCCGGGCGCTCCTTCAGCTCGCGCCGCAGCGTCTTCTTCTCGCGGCGCCCCTCCACCAGCCGGTACAGCACGGGGACGAGCACGAGCGTCAGGGCCGTGGAGGACACCAGGCCGCCGATGACCACGATGGCCAGCGGCTGCGAGATGAACCCGCCGCCGCCCGTGAATCCAAGCGCCATGGGCGTCAGCGCAAACACGGTTGCCAGGGCAGTCATGAGGATCGGGCGAAGGCGCTGCCGTGCACCGTGCGTGATGGCATCGGCGACGTTCATGGCCGGCCTGCCCGTCCGCGGTTTCCGGTACTGGTTGATCAGGTCGATCAGCACGATCGCGTTGGTCACCACAATGCCCACCAGCATCAGCATGCCGATGAGCGCGGGCAGTCCCAGCGGAACCCCTGAGGCGAGGAGCAGTGCAACGGCGCCGGTGCCCGCAAACGGAACCGAGACCAGGAGGATCAGCGGCTGGACGAGGGACTTGAACGCGGCCACCATGATCACATACACGATGGCGATGGCGGCGAGCAGGGCGAGCCCGAGCTGCCGGAAGGACTCGGCCTGCTGGGTGGTGGCGCCGCCGATTTCCGCGGTGACCCCCGCCGGGAGCTCCACGGTCTTGAGCCGGTTCTGGACCTCGGTGCTCATCGCACCCAGGTTGGCGCCCGACGGCGTGACGGAGACTTTCGCTGTGCGCTGGCCGTTGCTTGAGGTAATGGAGACCGGCACGTCGAGCTGCTCGACGGCAGCGACGCTGCCCAGCGGCACCGGGCCGCCGGCAGCGGGAAGGGGGATGGCACGGACCGCCGCGATGCTCGTGAAGCGGGTGCCCTCGCCGATGCGGACGGGGAAGTCGTCCGCTTCGATGCGCACGGTGCCCGCCGGGACAGGGCTGATGGTGGAGGCCAGAACGCCGGCCACCTGTTCCTCATTCAGGCCCGCAGCCACTGCCTTGGCCCGGTCCACCTTTACCTGGACCACGGGCTGGCTGGCCGCCAGGTTGGTGGTCACGTCCGTGCTGCCGGCAATACCGGTCATGGCGGCGACCATGGCGTCGCTGGCTTTCCTGAGGTCCGCCGACGTGGCGGCCTTCAGCGTGATGTCCACGGTGGATGATGTGCCGAAGCCGCCCTGCTGGGCGCCCACGGAAACCTTGCCCGCCCCGCTGACCTTTGCCAGCTCCCTCCGGACGGTCTCCTGCAGTTCGGCCTGCTTGGCCGCCTCGTCGGTGACCACCGTGAAGGTGGAGTTCGATGCGCCGGAGGAGGTGAGCGCCGTGAAGCCGGCCTGTGCGTTGCCGGAGGTCACCTGCACGTCCTTGATGCCGTCGATGCCGAGCAGCACGCCCTCGAGTTTTTGCGCCGCCGCACTTGTGTCTTCGAGGCTGGTGCCGGCGGGAAGCTCCTGCTTCACCGTCATGCTGTTCTCGCCGGAGCGGCCCAGGAGGTCCGTGGCCAGCAGGGGAGTCATGGCGGCGGTTCCGCCCAGCACCAGGACGGCCGCGACCAGCGTCACCACCGGGTGCTTCTGGGTCTTGGTCAGCACCGGCAGGTACCCGCGCTGCAGGAGGCTGCGCTGCTCCGCCTCATGGGCTTTGGCCTCTATCTCGCGGGCCGGCTGCGGGGCCGTCCCCGGGCCGCGTGCTTCGGCGGGGGCCTTGAGGAACCAGTAGGCCAGGACTGGAACGATCGTCAGCGACACCAGCAGCGATGACAGCAGCGCGATGGTGACGGTCAGCGCGAACGGACGGAACAGCTCGCCCGCAAGGCCGGCCACGAAGGCGATGGGCAGGAACACTGCCACCGTGGTCAGCGTCGATGCGGTGATCGCCCCCGCCACTTCCCGGATGGAGGTGAGAATGGCCGTGAGCTTGGGTTCGCCGTAGCTGAGGTGCCGCTTGATGTTTTCGATCACCACGATGGAGTCATCCACCACCCGGCCGATGGCGATGGTGAGCGCACCCAGGGTGAGGATGTTCAGCGAATAGCCGGTGGCCGAGAGCCCGATGAACGTGATCAGCAGGGACAACGGAATGGACACGGCCGTAACCAGCGTGGAACGGACCGACATCAGGAACACGAGGATGACGGCCACGGCGAAGCCCAGCCCCAGCAGGCCTTCCGTGGTGAGGTCCTTGATGGACTTCTCGATGAAGGGTGCCTGGTCGAAGACCGGCGTGAATTTGGCGTTGGAACCGAGCTCCGCCTCCAGCTGCGGCAGGGAGTCCTTGACCGCGTGGGAGATCGCCACGGTGTCGCCCTCGGGCTTTTTGGTGACTGAGACGGCAAGGGTTTCCTTGCCGTTGGTCCGGGTGATGGAGGTCCGCGCATCGTCCCTGATGCTGACGTCCGCGACGGAACCGATGGTTGCGCCGCCCTTCACGCCGCCGAGCGGCAGGGCCTTCACGGCGGTGACTGAGTCCACGGGGCTCCCGACCTGCAGGGACACGCTCTGGCCCTTTTCCTCAATGGTTCCTGCCGGGATGAGGTCGCCGTTGTTGGTCAGCGCATTGCGGATGGACTGGATGGTCGCCCCGCTGGTGGCCATGCTGGCCGGCCGCGGCAGGACGAGGATGTGCTGGCTGGCGCCGCCCGTCACCTCGGCGCCACGGACGCCGTCGATCTTTTGAAGCTTTGGGACCGTCAGCCGCTGAAGGTCGGTGTTCAGTTCGCCGAGCGGCTTGTCGGAGGAGACGGCCAGAAACACGATGGGGAAGTCGCTGATGCTGCCCGCAATGGCCTGCGGCTGCACATCCTCCGGGAGCGTGCGCTTGGCATTGGAAATGGCACGGTCGATCTGGTTGCGCGCACGGTCAAGGTCGGAGCCGTACTCGAACACCATGCTGATCTGCGACGTGCCGTTCCGCGACGTGGAGGAGGTCGACTCGAGGCCCTCGACGCTGTTCAGAGCGGTTTCCAGCGGCCGGCTGACCTGCTTGTCCACGACTTCCGGCGAGGCCCCCGGCATCGACGTGATCACCGTAATCCGCGGGAACTCAACGGAGGGAATGAGCTCCTGCTTGAGGGAGGACATGGTGATCACGCCGAACACCGAGGCAAAGACGGTGATGAGCGCGATCAGCGCACGGTTGCCGAGGGAAAGACTGGCCAGCCGGAACATCGCTTGGTCTCCTGGAAGGGTTGACGGACTGTTGCCTGTGGTGGAGCCTGCCGCAACCCGGACAGGACCCTAGCGCTGCACGGCAGGCGCCACGTCAAGCTGGAGTGCCTTGGCCGTGGACTTTTCAAGTTCCGCGGCCAGCTCCGGATTGTCATTGAGCTTGACGCCGTAGCCCGGCATCATCTCCTTGAGCTTGGACTGCCAGCCCTTGAAGTTCTTCGGGAAGGACTTCTGCAGCAGCTCGATCATGATGGGCACGGCAGTGGAGGCGCCCGGCGACGCGCCCAGCAGGGCACCGATGGAGCCGTCCCGTGCGGCAATCACCTCGGTGCCGAACTGCAGGATGCCGCCCTTCTTGGGATCCTTCTTGATGATCTGCACACGCTGGCCGGCCGTGATGAGTTCCCAGTCGCCGTCCTTGGCTTCGGGGTAGTACTCGCGGAGCGCCTCGACCTTGGCTCCGTGCCGCTTTGCGACCTCCTTGACCAGGTAGGCGGTCAGGTCCATGTTGTCCTTGGCCACGGCAAGCATCGGGACGATGTTGCCGGGACGGATGGACAACGGGAGGTCCAGCCAGCTGCTGTTCTTCAGGAAGTTCGTGGAGAATCCGGCGTACGGGCCGAACAGGAGGGAACGTTTGCCGCCCACGT
Organism: Arthrobacter sp. B2060; assembly: GCF_059090445.1. Taxonomy (NCBI): domain Bacteria; kingdom Bacillati; phylum Actinomycetota; class Actinomycetes; order Micrococcales; family Micrococcaceae; genus Arthrobacter; species Arthrobacter sp. B2060. Next base: position 14,053 of record NZ_JBNHFR010000012.1, on the reverse strand, counting down.
AGCGGGTGTCCAGGTGCGGAACGGACATGGGCGGGGCGCCGACGGAGGCCTGGCCGTAGACCTTCGCGTTGTGCTGCGAGGCGAGGGACTGGTCCGTGCAGCGGAAGAACTGGCCCGAAACGGGGAATCCGCCGTAGCCCTTGCTCTCCGGGATCCCGGACGCCTGCAGCAGGTGCAGGGCGCCGCCTCCGGCGCCGACAAAAACGAACTTGGCGTGGATCCTGCCGCGTTCCCCGGAAGCCGGGTGCTTGAGCGAAAGGTCCCAGCCGCCGTCGGACGCTTTTTTGATGTCTGAAACGTCATGGCCGTAGTTGATCTCGACGCCGTTGTTCCCCAGGTACGTTGTCAGCTCGCGGGTCAGTGCCCCGAAGTCGACGTCGGTGCCCTCGGCGGCGCGGGTGGCGGCGATGCGCGCATTGCGGTCGCGGCCCTTGACGATGAGCGGTGCCCACTTGCCGATCTGGGCGTAGTCCTCCGAGTACTCCATGCTGCGGAACAGCGGGTGCTGCTTCAGCGCGTCATAGCGGGTCTTCAGGAAGCTGCAGTTGTCCTCGCCGATCACGAAGCTCATGTGCGGGACGGTGTTGATGAAGCCCTTGGGGGATCCGATCAGGGAGTTGGTCACGAGGTGGGACCAGAACTGGCGGGACAGCTGGAACTGCTCGTTGATGTGCAGTGCCTTGGCGGGGTTGACCGAGCCGTCTTTGGCTGCGGGCGAATAGTTGAGTTCACACAGGGCGGCGTGTCCGGTGCCGGCGTTGTTCCAGGGGCCTGAGCTCTCAAGGCCTACTTCGTCGAGGCGCTCGAACAGGGAGATGGTCCAGTTGGGTTCGAGCTGCTTGATGAACGCACCCAGGGTGGCGCTCATGATGCCGCCGCCAATCAGTACGACGTCGGCATGTTGGGTCTTGGAAATGAAGGTCACAATCAGTCTCCGATAGCAGCGGCTCTGGCTGTCACAGAATATCCCGCACCGGTTACTAACTGAAATTGTCCCCGTCCGTCAAGGCTTTAGTTGGACCTTGGTGAAAACTTCATTTAAGACCGGCGAGGCGGGGTAGCTGATGACGCGGTCGGAGAGGGCCAGCGCCGAAATGGGAAACGCGATCGGCACCGCCGGCACCGTTTCGGCGATCTGGGCGTTGATGGTCTGGTACTGCTCCGTCCGCTCCTTGCCGTCCGGCAGGCCGCGGGCACGGTCGATCTTGGAGAAGACCTGAGGGTCCTGATACCCGAATTCGCCGTTTTTCTCGCCGAACAGCGGTCCCAGGAAGTTGTCCGCGTCGGAGTAGAACCCGTTCCAGCCGAGCAGGTGGAAGGCATGGTCCCCCGGGGACTGGACCTTCTGCAGGTAGCCGTCCGCCCAGTCCACGGGAACCGGCCTGATGTTGAAGCCCACGGCTGTGAGCTGCCGGCTGATCTCGGCATAGACCTTCTCCGGAGTTGGGAGGTATGGCCGGGTGACGTTCGTTGGATAGTAAAACTTAAGCGGCTGGCCCTTGTAGCCTGCCTCGGCGAGCAGTTCCTCGGCCTTGGTGGGGTCGTACCCCAGGGCCGGGGCGTTGTTGTTGAATCCGCTGAGCTTGGGCGGGACGAACTGGGACGCCTGCGCCGTGTTGTCGATGAAGAACCGGCGGATCAGCGTGTCCTTGTCGATGGCCAGTTCGACCGCCTGCCGGACCTTGAGATCCTCCAGCACGGGAATGGCCTGGTTCATGCCCAGGTACATCACCGAGAACGGGTCACGCTGGATGATCTGCTTTCCGCGCTTGACGAGCTGGTCGAAGTTCCCCACCGTCACAGCATCGTAGCCGTCGATCTTGCCGTCGATCAGGGCCTGGAGCCGGGTCTGCGGATGGTTGTACGTGATGAAGTTGATGGTGCCGATCTGGCCGCGGTCACCCCAATAGTCCTTGTTGCTGAGCAGCGTGACGCCGGTGCTGTCCCAGGACGAGAAGCGGTACGGTCCGGTGCCGACCGGATGGGTGGCGTAGGCGGACAGCGCCTGGCTGCCGCGCCTCTCGCTGAGCACATCGGCCCGCCCCGCGGCGAGCGCCCTGGGGGAGGAAATAGCGAATGCCGGCAGGGTCAGGGCCTGGAGGAAGCCGGTGAAACGCTCCGTGAGGTCAATCCTCACCAGGAGCGACGACAGCGCCGTGCAGGCCTTGAAAACGGAGAGGCTCGCCTCATCCGAGTGTTCCTTGAACACTTCCTTGAAACTGCTGCCCGGCGCCTGCTGCCGGAGCGCCGCCGGGAAGTTGAACCAGCGCTCGAAGTTGCTGCAGACGGCTGCCGCGTTGAAGGGGGAGCCATCGTGGAACTTCACGCCGGAGCGCAGGGTGAAGGTGTAGGAGCGGCCGTCCGGAGATGCTGTCCATTCAGTGGCGAGCAGCGGGGTCGGTTCCCCGGTGGTCTGGTTGACGCCGACGAGTCCTTCGAGGATCTGGCGTGTTACGCGCTGGGATTCGATGTCGTTGGCGAGTGCCGGGTCAAGGCCCAGGGGCGGGGCGGCCGTGCCGAAGTTGAAGGTGGCTGTCGGGCTGCCGGCCGTGGGCGTGGCGGCTGGAGCCGCGGACGACGGCGGCGGGGCCGCTTCCCCCGTGCAGGACGTGAGTGACAGGCCCAGGAGAACGGCACCGGTCTTGATGGCCGTGCGTCGCGTCATACTGCTGGGCACTGGATTATCACCTCTGGGCTGCTGGACTGCCGGGCGGCGGCATGGGCGGCTGCGGTCTGCTGGCCCGGTGTCCAGTCTAAATGACTGACGGGGTCGCCGTGGCGCGGCAAAGCCGTGGCCCGCACGCGAGGGTGCGGACCACGGCTTCCCGTCCCCGACGGAATCCCAGATCCCCGCCGGAGGCTGCAGCAGAGGCTTCAGCAGAGGCTTCAGCGGCGGCTACTTGGGCATCAGCACCGAGTCCACCAGGTACACGGTGGCGTTGGCGGTCTGGACTCCGCCGCAGATCACGTTGGCGCCGTTGACCTTCAGCGCGTCCTTGGTGCCGGTCACATTGACGGATCCGCCCTGGACCGTCTTGTGGGTGCCGACGATCTTGTCCGGCGTGACCTGGCCGGGAACAACGTGGTAGGTCAGAATCTTGCTCAGGAGCGCGTCGTCCTTCTTGAGGGTCTCAATCGTGGCGGCGTCAATCTTCGCGAACGCGTCGTCGACGGGCGCGAAGACCGTGAACTCGCTGCCGTTCAGGGTGTCCACCAGGTTGACCTTCGGGTTCAGCTTGCCGGACACGGCGGCGGTAAGGGTCTTCAGGAGCGGGTTGTTCGAGGCGGCGACAGCGACCGGGTCAAGTGCCATGCCCGAGACCGATCCCGCACCGCTGGGGACCTGCTCGGCATACGCGGCGCAGCCGGGACCGGCGAGGTTCGCTGCCGGATCCATTGCTGCAGCGCTGCTCTCCGCCGGGGAGGGCGCCATGCTGGAAGCGGACGGCTCGGCCGCCGCCGGCGAGGAACTGGGTGCCGTCGTCGCGGAACCGCCGCACGCGGTGAGGCTCAGCAGGGCTGCAGCTGCGACGCCTGCGACGGTGAAAGTGGTGCGCTTGAAGGACTGCATTGTGATTCTCCTTGGTTGTGCCGATCGTTGCCGGCAGGAATCGATTCCGACCCCCGCATGTGGCCCTATTGCGACTGTGTGGACACCGACCCTTGGCTGGTGTCTCACTGGGTATTCGTCCGATGGGAGGCGGCGGATGGGTGAACCGTCAGAAACTTTTAAACGGGAGGAGCCCCGGACCAGTTGGTCCGGGGCTCCTCCCGTGTTCAGCGTGCTGTTCTCTTGTGCGCAAGGGGGGACTTGAACCCCCACGCCCGAAGGCACAGGAACCTAAATCCTGCGTGTCTGCCAATTTCACCACTCGCGCGCGGCTCCGCCTTCGGCCTTCTGAACCACAGAAAACGTACGACGGCGATCGCCAGCCTTCATTGTACCGTCAGCGGGCGGGGCCCGGGTCAGCGGCGCCTCCGTCCGCGGCGGTGCGGTGAATTGCCGGTCCTGTCGGTGGCTGCTTGGCTCAGGTGCCGCTTTCCGCCAGCTGCAGATCCCGGCGCAGCTTGGCCACGTGGCCGGTGGCCCGGACGTTGTACTGCGCCAGTGCCACCTTGCCGTCCGGATCCACGACGACGGTGGAGCGAATCAGGCCCTCGTAGGTCCGGCCATAGTTCTTCTTTTCACCCCACGCTGCGTAGGCCTCCGCCACCGCGTGGCTGTCGTCGGACAGCAGGGGGAAGGTCAGGCCTTCCTTTTCGGCGAAGGCAGCAAGCTTGCTCACGGGATCCGGAGAGATCCCCAGGACTTCGTAGCCGGCAGACTGCAGGGACGCCAGGCTGTCCCGGAAGTCGCACGCCTGCTTCGTGCAGCCGGGCGTGGCGGCAGCCGGATAGAAGTAGACGATAGTGTGGCGGCCCCTGTAACTGCTGAGGCTGACGTCTGTTCCCTCGGAATTTTTCAGTGTGAAATCCGGGGCGACGTCGCCGGGATTGAGTCGTTCAGCCAAAATATTCTCCTTGTTTTCATCCGTGACATTTCAGCTTAGTAAGGCTCCTGCGCCGGGACGAATCCACACTTGGCTATACTTGTTGGTATGCCTGATATGGATCGCTGGCCCACCGGGCGCCTCTTGTCCACGGCGGCACGCCTTGTTGAACACTCCTGGAATGAAAAGCTGGGGGCCATTGGCCTTACCCATGCTGGGGTCATTGCCATTGAAGTTCTCTACAACAACGGCCCCATGACGCAGGCGCAGCTCGCGCAGCTGGTCCGTGTCCAGGCGCAAACCATGGGGAAGACGCTCAGCCGGCTTGAGGCTCACGGCCACATTGTGCGCCAACGCAGCACGTCCGACCGCCGCAGCCACGTCGTCTCGCTCACGGAGCGCGGGACCGAAGCCGTTACGGCCGCGGCGGACATGGAGCGGTCTGTCCTTGCCGCCGCATCCATCGATCCGGACGTCCTCCGGCAGGAGCTGAAGGCAGTGGTGCGGGAACTGGCCACACGCTTTGCATCGCCGGAAACCGCTGCAATTGTCTCGAATGTTGATTCGGGCCTCGCCGTGGAGGCCCCCCGCTAAAGCAGCGGGCACGCCTCGTGACGGCCCGCGCCTTCTGCAACGAAGCTTGCAGCTCAGAGGCCCGGCAGGGTTGGCTGACCATCAGCCAGGGACGACGCGTCGTCCGGAACGGTCAGGTCCAGCATGCTGACCACCGGTTCTTCGCCCATGGCAATGAGCAACTCATTGATCGATATCTGCCCGGTCAACTCCCCGGGGTGCTCCTCATCCATACCAAAGAAGATATGCGAGACCGGCCAAGCCAGCGGGGAAGGACACGCTCCGGGCGGCCTGGCAGCTTCGGTTGGGGCCGGTTGCTAGGCTGCATCCACGTATCTAGGCCTCATCCACGCGACTGTGTCGGGCTCGAGGCCCGGCAAGCGGAGAGCCAAGAACCCTGAACTGGCTGCCGCCCATCTCGCCGGACAGAAGGGGTCTCGCCTCCTGGATGGCGCCCTGGACGCCGGGCAACTTCAGGGAGGCCTGGTGAGCCTCGGGGGATTCCCAAAGCTCGCAGACATACACGTTGTCCGGCAGGTCATCGTTGATCCCGACTTCATAGAGCAGGCATCCGGCATCCCTCAGCTCAGGCATGGGCCGGAGCAAGATGGCCACTACGGCGTCACGCTGGCCGGGTTTCGTCCCGAGGCTTCCCACATTCGCAAAGGTCATGGGACACACGCTAACCCAGCCCCCGCGCAGTATTGCGTAATGTTCGAAATAACTCCTGCCGGATTGCGGTTAGCCCGGACATGACAACAATCGGAATCATCGGTGCAGGACATATCGGAAGCCAGATTGCCCGCAAGGCGGTGAAGCTCGGCTATGACGTAGTAATCAGTAATTCACGGGAACCGGAAACCCTGTCAGGCCTCGTTGCTGAGCTGGGACCCCAGGCACGGGCCGCGACGCCGTCCGAGGCGGCAGCGGCGGGTGATTTCGCCGTCGTCACCGTTCCCCTCAAGAGCATCGGCGACATTCCGGTAGAGCCCTTGGCGGGCAAGATCGTGATCGACACCAACAACTACTACTGGGAACGCGACGGCCGTTTCCCGGCTCTCGACAACGGTGAAGAAACCACGTCGGGGCTGCTGCAGAAACTCCTGCCCACTTCTAAGGTCGCCAAGGGCTTCAACCACATCATGGCCAGGGAAATCACGACCGACGGCGCTCCGGCCGGCAGTGAGAACCGCCGCGCACTCGCCACGGCCAGTGACTACCTTGAGGCCAGCGACCTGGTGACCGAGCTGTATGACGAGTTCGGCTTCGACACCGTCAACATCGGGCCGCTGTCCGAGAGCTGGCGTGTTGAGCGCGACCGCCCCGCGTATGTCATCCGCCAGAACGCCAGCGAGCTCAAGGAGAACCTGGCACTGGCAACGCGGACCGTCTAGGCGCTGCGAGTCAACAACAGAAAGAAAGGGACGACGGCGGGAAGTTTCCCGCCGTCGTCCCTTTAGTTCCGGTGATGCGTCAGCCCGGACGTTCGTCGTCGCGCCGGTCCAGCAGACATGGAAGTCAGCGCCCCCGCCCTGGGTGCTTCTTCACAGTTATGGTGGTGGCGCTGGAAGAGGAGCCGGTGCTGTTCCTGGCAGTCAACCTCACGGTATAGACGCCCGGCGTGGAATACGTGTGCGAGGGATTCTGCGATGTGGACGTCCCGCCGTCACCGAAGGTCCATGACCACGACGTTGGGTTCCCGGTTGACGTATCGGTGAAGCTCACCGGCAGCGGAGCCTTTCCAGTCCTGGGCGAGGCCGTGAAGGAGGCGACCGGGGCGGCCGGAGCCGGAGCCGTACCCACACCCCTGTCGGAGTACCAGTAGCGCCGGGCCACGTTATCGCTGGCCAACACGACGATGCCGGTGGTGCTGTTCACACTCTGCTTCGTGGTGGTGACGTCATTGATGTTGGGAGACGTGGCATCTTGGATCACAGGAGTGCCTCGGCCAGACCCGAAGACAGGATTATCCATGGAAGCAGTCTTCTGGTAGATGCTGCCGGCGGCCCCTGAGAACGCGCAGCCGCTGGCGGAGGGCGCGGTGTGGAATGCGTGAACGAGGTTGTTCCTTGTGTCCAACAGGATTTGGGGCCTCGAAACGCAGTCACCGATGGTGGCAATGGTCGACTTGGTGAACGAGCCCGTCCCCGGTTTGAAGACCAGCAGAAGCAGCTGCGGCAGCGTGGGGTCCGAGGAGGTTTCATTCAACCTGGTTTTTACCGCAGCGAAAACCCGGCCAGAGGTGTCGGACACCAGCGCTTTGAGATTGAGATGGTCATCGGCCTGCCCCTTGCCCTGGATCGCGGGCTGGAGTTTCCATGATGAGGCCGCTGTTGCGGATGTGCCGTCGGTCCGCGTAGCCCAGTACACAGTGCCCGCAGGGTGGTCACTCCACATGACGCCGATCTTGTTGCTCCCGAAGGCGACGACGGCCGAGATGTCATCTGGTGCCGGGTGCGGGTCGGACACAGGCAGCACGAACGGCGTTGACCAGCCGGTCCCGCCGGGAGCCGACTTGTTGACATAGACGCTGCTCGTGTAGCCCGATGTCGAATTACCTGCCACCTGGGTCCACGTGGCCCAGATCGCCCCGGTGGAATCCTTGTCGATGGTCATTGATTCGCTGCTGTTGTTGGTAATTGTGGTCGGGAAGCCGGTGTTCAGGGTATACCTGCCGTCCGAATAGCTGTAGCGGTACAGCTTTGCCGGCTGGCCGGAAACCGACGGCTTCGGGGTTCCGTCCCCCGTCACTGTCACCACATGGGACGCAATGTACAGGTGTGAGCCATCCCAGAGCGTGTCGGCCAGCGTGTTGCTGCGAGTGTCGTTCAGCACTCCCGTGTCCACCCACGTACGAGAGTTTCGGTCCAGCCTGTAAATGTGCCATCCGCTGCCTGACTTCCACATGTCCGCCCACCAGGAGCCGTCATTCCACCAGAGCTTGCTCTGTGGCTTGTCCGAAGTCGGCGGGTTGGCCACGCCTGAATAGCTGATGCTCGCAGAGCCATAAGTGGTTGCCGCCCCGGAAGGGCCCGAAGAGACCACCAAGGTTCCGGCAATGGCCAGGGAGAACGCCAGGATCTTACTCAGGAAGCGCTGCCTTTTGGATTTCATCACGGTTCTCCGGGACACTCGAGTGAAGGCACCGGAGCCTGGGGCCCGCGGTAGAGGTGGGCAAGCATACGTACTATTAAGAGCGCCGCATGCAGCCTTCCGCACGAGTAGTCTGTACCTGCTTTTTTCCCATCACGTGCAGCCGGTACCTGTTTTTTCGGCCCACGAAAGCAGGTGCACGGGCGGGCGAAGCCCGGGGCAAATCCCTCAGAAAATGTTGAGTCGGATTCAGCAGCAGAACAATCGGGCAAAACGAAACCCCGCCTTCAAGGTGGTGGCCTTGAAGACGGGGTTTCTCATCTGTGCACCCCCCGGGACTTGAACCCGGAACCCATTGATTAAGAGTCAATTGCTCTGCCAATTGAGCTAGAGGTGCAGCTGCTGTTTCGTTCAACCGTGGGCTTTGTTTCCCTTGTTGACCTCCGCAACGACATGTAACTCTACACGAACTTTTGGCCCATGTGAAATCTGGTCCCGGACCGCCCCGCCGGCTAGCCGGACAGGCTCAAAATCAGCACAGAATCAGGGTTTTGGTTGTTGGTCAGCGCCCACAATTCCCCGTTCGGGGCCAACGAAACGTTCCGGATGCGGCCATATTGCCGTGTGAAATGGGCCACAGGAGTTCCGGCATTTTCGCCCTCGAGTGCAACGCTCCAGATGCGCTGCCCTCGGAGGGCTCCCAGGAATGCCGTATTGCCTACGATCTCCAAGCCGCTCGGGGATGACTCGGCCGTGGAGGGCCAGACGACTTTGGCGTCGATGAACCCCTCGCGGCCCGGCGCGCCGGTAACGTCGGGCCAGCCGTAGTTTCCGCCTGCCTGGATAAGGTTCAGTTCGTCGTTGACCTCCGGGCCGAACTCGCTGGCCCAGAGCCGGCCTTCGCTGTCCCAGGCGAGGCCTTGGACATTCCGGTGCCCCAGGCTGTAGACGGGGTTGTTCGGGAACGGATTCCCGGGCGCCGGCTTTCCGTCCCTGGTCAGCCGAAGGATCTTCCCGCCCAGGGCGTTCCGGTCCTGCGGCTGTTCGCGGCGCTGCGAATCGCCGGTTCCCACGTAGAGGTAGCCGTCTGGGCCAAAACGGATCCTGCCTCCGTTATGGGTGGACGCTTTGGAAATGCCGGAGAAAATGACCTGCGGGTCGCCCAGCCGGAGGCCGCCACCTGTTCCGGCGTCCTCGATGCGCAGCCGGGCGATCCGGTTGTCCTCGGCCGCCGTGAAGTAGACATAGAGGAACCTGTCGGAGGCATAGCCCGGGGACAGGGCCAGGCCCATGAGTCCACCCTCGCCGCCGGGAACCACGCCGGGCACCTCGCCGATGGTGCTGATCGTGCCGTTCCGGACGGACTTCAGGAGTGCGGAATCACGCTCGGATATCACCGCCGTACCGTCCGGCAGGAAGACCGTGGACCAGGGCACCTGCGGGCCCTCAATGGTGGTGCGGACCCGGGGCGTCCCGGGGGTGGTTACGGTGCCTGGTCCGGGACTCGCCGGCGTCGTCCCGGGAGCTCGCTGGGGTCCGGGAGTTCCCTGAGCCGGAGTGACCGTGCCGCCCGCCCCTGTTGTCGCAGTGGGCGCTGGGCCGTTTCCGCCCGCAGGCCCGGCACCGGTTCCCGTGCAGCCCGCAAGCGCGAGCACCACCGCCACGGCAGCTGCTCCCACTCCCGCCGCCGTTCCCCTGCCTGCGCCAACCCGTGCCGCACTCGCCTTGGTGCTGCGCGCCCTGTTCGTCATCATCGTCCTGCCCGCGGTTGCCTCTGGTCTGGGTATCAGCGTCTAAGTATCAGCGTCTAAGGATCAGCGTCTGGGTATCAGCGTCTAAGGATCATCGGCCCGCCGCGAGCCATGCTGTCAGCGCCTTGTCCGGCGCGGAGCCCGGAACCCTGCGGCCTCGGCGTGCGCAGGGGAGAGGAACCACGCGTCCGCGTGGGCCTCGTCATAACCCGAACTGTCTTCGTCGTAGTAGGTCATCGACGCCGTATCGGCCTTCACCGTGTAGCCCTCCGGACCGCTGCCGTCCGCCGCGGAGGCCGCCGAGCCTTCACCGTAGGGCTGACCGGCAGCATCTGCCCCTGCGAGCTCCGCGCTGACCGGAACCGTCGTCATGCCCGCGGCTTCGGGGTGGCCGGAAGGCTCGGCAGTGTGGCTGGCTCCGGCCTCAGTGGCCGCTGAAGAATCAATTCTTTGCCGCGTCTCAGCGTCCGCATCCCAGGCCTCGGCAGCCGCCGATTCGGCTCCGGGCAGGGTGGGGGCGTGCGGTTCGGTGTATTCAGGGTGATGAGTGGGCGTGGAAGGAGCTGCTGCAGGCCCTGCGGCCGGGAGGTGCGTTGGCGGTGTTGCTTCGGGCCGGGCGCCGGTTTCGGACCACTGGGTGTCCCACTCGGCCTTGTCCTCGTCGTCCTCCCAGTCGTCGACGTCGCCGGCCGAGGAAGTGGGGGTTCCGGCAGCCGTGCGGGGGGTCGCGGCGTCCCAGGATTCGATGTCCGGTTCCACGTCCTCGGGGTTCGTCTGGCCTGCGCCGGGCGATTCCTGCCGGGCAGGTGCCGGCTCGGGTGACGGGGACGCATTCGGTGCCTGTCCCATCTGTGTGGCGCCGGCCATCCCTGCGCCCCCTGCGCCCCCGGCCGTGACAAGGCCCGCAGCACCCTCGGCCGTGGTGTTCCCGGCGGGGGTGTCCCGGCGTGTTGGTCCCGATTCGGTCGCGCCAGATGAGGGCCTTGCGTCCGGGGTCGATCCCGTGAGCGGGGAGGAAGCTACCTTGCCGGTCCCGGATGCGTCGCGGGTTCCGGCGGCGTTGCTCGAATTGCGGTTCAGCAGCCACCAAACGATTGCAATGATCAACACGATGACGATGACCCAGATGATCCACTCCATAGCAAAGCCCTTCTGTCGATAACACGAGGTTGCCGTTGCTTGACCGTACGTCGCTGCCAACATGGCTGTCTAGGTTTGTCAATGCCTTTCTGGTCCGGGCTGGGCACTTACCCGGGTTCACCCGTTCAGCGGCGGTGACGTAGCCTCGCTTCATGGACTTCAAGCGGCTCCGGATACTGCGGGAACTGGGGGACCGCGGGTCCGTGGCCGCCGTGGCCGACGCTCTTGGAGTGACGCCGTCGGCCGTTTCCCAGCAGCTCAAGACGCTGCAGGACGAACTCGGAGTGGCGCTGATCGAGAAGTCCGGCAGGGGCGTTCGGCTGACCGAGGCGGGATCCGCCATGGCCGGCGCGGCTGCCGAGGTGGCGGTGGCCATGGCACGGGCCGAAGCGACGGTGGACACGTACCGCAAGGGCTGGCAGACGCAGGTCAAGGCTGCGTTCTTTCCCAGTGCCGCGGAGATGCTGCTTCCGGGTCTCCTGCACCGGGTGAAGGCAATTGGCGGGCTGCGTCTTGACGCCCATCTGGAGGATCCCGGCGTTGCCGGGTTCGCCGGACTGGCGGCGGATTACGACATAGTCCTGGCTCACAGTGTGGACGGGCCGGAGGTGTTTGCCCGGCGCGGCCTGGTGGTGGTGCCGCTGCTGAACGAGCCGCTGGATGTGGCCATTCCTTCCCGCCACGTGCTTGCTGCGAAAGCCACCCTGACCGCCCAGGACGTGGTGGGATTTCCGTGGATGGGTGTCCCCGAAGGATTCCCGTTTGATACCGTCCTGCGCCAGATTGAGGCGCAGGCCGGTGCCACGGCCGTGCGTGCCCAGCTCTTTGCCGACCTGCGGGTACTCGAGGCCCTCGTGAGCGCGGGCCACGGACTGTCCCTGCTCCCTCGCTACACGTCGTCGGGAAACCAGGGCAGGGGATTCGTCCTCCGCCCGCTGACCGGTGTCACAGCGCGCCGCAGCATCGTTGCCCTCACCCGCCCGGAGGTGGCGGCGAGGACCACCATCAGGCTGGTCCTGGACATGCTCAAGGTGGAGGCGCAACAGCTGGCAGATGACCTGCCGGCGACGTGACATGCGCCACGAGCGCGGAAGAACGGCCTGCGCGCGTTCCACTATTCGAGACGAGAGTCCACGATCTGATCGACATTTCCCGAAAATTCCGCCTGCCGCGCCGGTTCGGGTCGTTGGGCGGACGATCAGAGTCATAGACTTTGACCCATGAGTGAGGACACCCTGATCGAAACCGACAACAAGCCTGACATTAAGCCCCGGAGCCGGGTGGTCACCGACGGCATTCACGCGGCTCCCGCGCGTGGCATGTTCCGTGCTGTGGGGATGGGTGATGACGACTTCGCCAAGCCCCAGATCGGCGTCGCGAGCTCATGGAACGAAATCACCCCGTGCAACCTCTCGCTGAACCGGCTCGCGCAGGGCGCCAAGGAAGGCGTTCATGCGGGCGGCGGCTTCCCGATGCAGTTCGGCACCATCTCGGTCTCTGACGGCATTTCCATGGGGCACGAGGGCATGCACTTCTCGCTCGTTTCCCGCGAGGTCATCGCCGACTCCGTGGAAACCGTGATGCAGGCCGAGCGCATTGACGGCTCGGTGCTGCTGGCCGGCTGCGACAAGTCCCTGCCCGGCATGCTGATGGCCGCGGCCCGCCTGGATCTGGCCAGCGTCTTCCTGTATGCCGGGTCCATCATGCCGGGTTGGGTCAAGCTCGAGGACGGCTCCGAAAAGGAAGTCACCCTGATCGACGCCTTCGAGGCCGTCGGTGCGTGTGCCGCCGGCAAGATGAGCCGCGGGGACCTGGAGCGCATCGAAAAGGCGATCTGCCCGGGTGAAGGTGCCTGCGGCGGCATGTACACGGCCAACACCATGGCCTGCATCGGCGAGGCCCTCGGCATGTCCCTGCCGGGCTCCGCCGCCCCGCCCTCGGCGGACCGCCGTCGTGATGAGTTCGCCCGCAAGTCCGGTGAAGCGGTGGTAAACCTGCTGCGCCTCGGTATCACCGCCCGCGACATCATGACCAAGAAGGCCTTCGAGAACGCCATCGCCGTGACCATGGCATTCGGCGGCTCCACCAACGCCGTGCTGCACCTGCTCGCCATCGCCCGTGAAGCCGAAGTCGAACTGACGCTCGACGACTTCAACCGCATCGGCGACAAGATCCCCCACCTTGGCGACCTGAAGCCCTTCGGCCGCTACGTCATGACCGACGTCGACAAGATCGGCGGCGTGCCGGTCATCATGAAGGCACTGCTCGACGCCGGCCTGCTTCATGGCGACTGCCTCACCGTTACCGGCAAGACCCTCGCCGAAAACCTCGCGTCGATCAACCCGCCGGACCTTGATGGCAAGATTCTGCGGGCGCTGGACAATCCGATCCACAAGACCGGCGGCATCACCATCCTGCACGGCTCGCTGGCCCCCGAAGGCGCCGTGGTCAAGAGCGCCGGCTTCGATGCCGACGTCTTCGAGGGCACCGCCCGCGTCTTCGAACGCGAGCAGGGCGCCCTGGACGCGCTGGACAACGGGCAGATCCAGAAGGGCGACGTCGTCGTGATCCGCTACGAAGGACCCAAGGGTGGCCCGGGCATGCGCGAGATGCTCGCCATTACCGGCGCCATCAAGGGCGCGGGGCTGGGCAAGGATGTCCTGCTGTTGACCGATGGACGGTTCTCCGGCGGCACCACCGGCCTGTGCATCGGCCACGTTGCGCCGGAAGCGGTCGACGGCGGCCCGATCGCCTTCGTCAAGGACGGCGACCGGATCCGGGTGGACATCGCCGCCAGGACGTTCGACCTGCTGGTCGACGAGTCCGAGTTGGAGTCCCGCAAGGAAGGCTGGGAGCCGCTCCCGGCCAAGTTCACCAAGGGTGTCCTGGCCAAATACGCCAAGCTGGTCCACAGCGCCAGCACAGGCGCCTACTGCGGGTGACGCTATTCAGCTTGGGCAACCAAGCTTAATAAGGGAGGCTCCAAGGGGCCCCGAGCGCCCGGCG
>NZ_JBNHFR010000011.1:0-196380 GCF_059090445.1 Arthrobacter sp. B2060 | reverse complement strand
CGTTCTTCTCTTCGATCAGCTTCTGCAGGGTGCCGGTCTTCAGGCGGCCCCGGGAGAGGTCATCGAGCCAGATGGAAACACCGGCGTCGGAAAGCTGATGGGTGGGAGTGGTAGGGGCGCGGTCAGAACTGGAGTCCGGGGAGAGTGCGCGGGACGCATTGTCGCCGGATGCGGGAAGGTTTTCTGTTGACATGTGAATCGTGCTCTCGTTCGGACGCAGGGGACGGGATGAGGCTGAGCTTCCGGGCTTCTGGGAGGATGGATCAGCCGGCCGACCGGATATTCCGCGGGGTAATGCAACAGCGAATGGCTATTCACTGCTGCACTAGTATGAATCTGTAGTTTTTGAAGAACCAGACAGGAAAAACATGGCACTTGCTGAGATCGATGTGGCAGTTGCTGCCCTGAAAGCCGGGCAGCCGATCATCGCTGTGGATGATGAGGACCGCGAAAACGAGGGCGACATCATCATGGCCGCCGAGCACGCCACCCCCGAATGGCTGGCTTGGATCATCCGGGTTTCCAGCGGCTTCGTGTGCGCGCCGATGACGAACGAACTGGCCGATGCACTGAAGCTGCCGCTGATGACCGAGGACAACAAGGACTCCCTCCGCACTGCATACACGATCACCGTGGATGCGGCCGGACAGTCAACGACCGGTATCAGCGCGACCGACAGGGCACGGACCCTGCGGGTGCTGGCCGATCCTTCCTCCGGCCCGGGTGACCTGATCCGTCCGGGACATGTGCTTCCCCTTCGTGCAGTGGATGGGGGAGTGCGGGAGCGTCCCGGCCACACCGAGGCCGCCGTTGACCTGCTGAAGCTTGCCGGCCTCAGCCCGGTCGGGGTGATCGCCGAGGTGGTGGCTGATGACGGTGAAATGATGCGGCTTCCAGGGTTGCTGGAATTGGGGCGCAAAAAGGGCTTGCCCGTTATCAGCATCGCCCAGCTGGTGGCAGCCCTAGAGAACTAATCGAGGGCCGCCTTCCGGCAGCACTGGCTATTGGGCGCAGAAGCCGCCGTCGACCAGGAGGTCGATGCCGGTGCAGAACGATGCGGCGTCCGAGAGAAGGAACACCGCTGGGCCGGCCATTTCTGACGGGTCGGCGATGCGCTTCATCGGCGTCTCATCCGCGAAGATCCCCATCTGGTGAACCATCTCCGGGCGAGAGTTCATCTTGGTCATGGTGTACCCCGGGCTGAGGGCGTTGACGCGAATGCCGCGATCGGCCCATTCCATTGCCAGGGATTTGCTCAGGTGGATCACCGCTGCTTTTGCGCTGTTGTAGTGTGCCTGCAGCAGGCCACGGTTCACGATGCTCCCTGACATGGAGGCGATGTTCACGATGGATCCACCGCCGTTCCGGAGCATGGCGCGGCCTTCGGCCTGGCAGCTGAGGAAGACGCCGGTGACGTCAATGTCGTAGACCTTCTGCCACTGTGCCAAAGGCATTTCCTCGGCAGGTGCGGCGTTGGCTATCCCTGCCGAGTTGACGGCCAAGGTGAGCGGACCGAGGTCGGCTTCGATCTTGGCGACGGCTTCTTCAAGTTCGTCCGCTTTTGTCACGTCTGCCGCGACGAAGATGGCCCGTCCTCCGGCTTCCTTGATGCGGTGCACGGTTTCGTCCGGTCCTTCTCCGGGGAGGTCAACGATGCCGATGGCGCCGCTTTGCTGCGCGATGCCGAAAGCGATGGCCTGCCCGATACCGGAGCCGCCTCCGGTCACGAGAGCTGTTCGTCCGTCCAGGGCGAAGCTGAGTTTCGGGTTCAATTGCTGTCCTTTGAGGTTTATGGCGCCTTATCTGATTCCAGCTTCAGCGCGGTCTTTTTGTCCGTGATGAGTACGTTGATCCATTTGCCTTCGGTGGCTGCCCGTATCGCGGCGTACTTCCTGATGCCGCCGGCGATGCCGATTCGCCTGTCGACGCGGAGCATCTGTTCAGGACTGATGCCTAGGACTCTGTCATTCAGTTCGGATTCGATGAGTTTTCCGTGTTTGTCGAAGAACCGAAGGCAGATGTCGCCTACCGCTCCCGACGCGGCGAGGGCTTTGAGGTTGGATTCGTTGAGTGAATTGCCTGATTGGAGCAGCAGCGGTGATGGTTCGATGCTTCCGATGCCCACCAGAAGGGTGTCCAGCCTGTCCCAGTCGGCGGCAACGTCAGCGACGAAGGGGTCCTCGAGCAGGGCGTCACGGCCGCCGCGACTGGACACGATGCCGGGAGCGGGAAGGTAGCGCGGTGTGCCCTTGGTGACCGTTGCCAGCCGGTCGGCCAGGTGCGTGGCGCGCACCTGGACTTCGGGATTCCCGACTCCGCCGATAACCTGGACGACGCTTTCCGCAGTCTTGACATTCCGCGGGGACATGGCGTCCACCGTGGCCAGAAGCGTTGAGGACCAAGACGACAGGCCGATCCTATTGCCTCCGGTGAGCGTCACCTCGAGGTACCCCGCGGCTGCCGCGCCGATGCCTCGGATGATGGCTGCTTCATCGTCGGTCTGCAAGTCTGCGATGACCACGGCCCGCAGGCCGTACTTGGCCGCCACTGCGTCCTCCAGGTCCGATTCGGTTCCGGCAGGTGCCACCACAATGGTCCGGACGATGCCTTCTCGCACAGCATCAGTCAGCCACCGGGAGACCCTGGACTGGGAGACGTTGAGCTTTTCCGCGATATACGCCTGGCTCAGGTTCTGCTCGTGGTACATCCTCGCAGCCTTGACCATCAGGCCAAGTTGTTGGGACGTGAAAGTCCTCGTTCTCGGTGCCACGGCGTTCCTTCGGTTGTCGTCAGGCAAGGGTCCAATTATTTCACGTTCCTCCTTTCTCTTAGAGTGTGGCCAGTGACATGACTTTTGAGGGCGTGGCCTCGGCTGCGTCGAGGATTCCCTGGTTCCGTCCGCGCGCGAGGACCATGACCCGGTGAGCGAGGCCGAGGACTTCCTCGAGGTCGGAGCTGACCACGATGACGGCGTTTCCGCTGCGGGCCAGCTCAGCGACGACCTCATAGATGGAGGCCCTTGCACCGACGTCGATGCCGCGGGTGGGCTCATCGAGGATGATCAGGCGGGGATCGCGTTGGAGCCATTTTCCGATCACGATCTTTTGCTGGTTGCCGCCGGAGAGGGAGGACACGGGCAGCGCCACGTTGCCCTTCATCCCGATGCCTTTCGCCACGATTGTGGCGAAGCTGCGCACCTTGGACGGTGCTATCCAGCCTGATGAGCTAACCTTGCCCAGGTTGGGCAGGACGATGTTGTTCTCAATCGTGTCGCTAACAACCAGCCCCTGCTGTTTACGGTCCTCGGGAATCAGGACGACACCGGCTTTGATGGCTGCCATGGGGTCGTCCGGCTTTAGGTCTTTCCCGTCGACGAGGACCGTGCCGAGGCGGTGCTCGGCGCCGGCTATCGCGCGGACGAGCTCAGTGCGCCCGGCTCCCACGATGCCGGCGATGCCGAAGATCTCCCCGGCCCGGACCGTGAAGGAAACATCAGTGAAGTCCCCCGCTTTGTCGTGCAGGTCTTTGACTTCCAGCACGATCTCCTCCCTGGGCGGGGGCACTTCGGGGAAGAGCCGCTCGACAGGGCGTCCGACCATTTCTTCGACCAGCTGGTGGGGGGAAACCTCACCGGAGGCGTGTTCCGTGATCTTTTTGCCGTCCCTGAGAACGACGATGCGGTCGGCGATCAGGGCGATTTCGGCGAGGCGGTGGCTGACATAGATGAACGACACGCCTTCGGCTTTCAGGGCCCTGACGCACTCGAAGAGGGCGTCAGTTTCGGCTTGGCCCAGTGCGGCGGTGGGCTCATCGAGGATGAGCAGTGAGGCGTCGAGCATCAAGGCCTTGGCGATTTCGACCTGTTGTTGGCCGGCGACGCTGAGGTCCCGGACTTTGGCGTCCATGCTGCCGTTGAAGCCCAGGCGCTTGAGCTGGTTCTTGGCTTTCTCGCGCATGGTGCGGGCGTCGAGGAAGCCGTTGCGCATGGGCCAGCGTCCGATCATGACGTTCTCGGCGACGGTGAGGTCCGGCAGCAGGCGCATTTCCTGATGGATCAGGCCGATCCCGGCGGCGATGGAGTCACCGGGGGACGTGGGTGCGTAAGGTTCTCCGTTCCAGGTCATGGTTCCGGTGGTCGGCTGGGTGACCCCGGCGATGATGCTGGAGAGGGTGGACTTACCGGCCCCGTTTTCTCCGAGCAGGGCAACGACTTCCCCGGGATTGATGTCCAAGTCAATGTCCTGGACAGCGATAGTGCCGGGATATTCTTTCGTGGCGCCGCGGACGCGAAGTCCGCGGTTATCCGCAGTAGGCATGTGGGGCTCCATTGGCTAGAGAAACGGCCTGGGCGGGTGGTGCCCCGGCGGGGCACCACCCGTGGGACGGGTTAAGGGTGGTTGGCGATAAAGGGCTCGACGTTTTCCTTGGTGGTCAGAACGCCTTCCTGGAGCTGCTCGGCCGGCAGCTTCTCACCGTTGGCCAGCTTGATCGCAGATTCGAGGGCGAGCTTGCCCATGCCCTGGGTCGGCTGGGTGATGGTCGCGGCCAGAGTGCCGTTCTTTACCGCTTCCAGGCCGGCTTTGTCGCCGTCGAACCCGACGATGGTGACACCCTTGACGCCGGCGTTACGGACGGCCTGAGCAGCCCCGAGAGCCAAGGCGTCGGCGCGGCCAAAGAAGATGTTGATACTCGGGTTTGCCTGGAGCATGTCGGTGGCCAGCTGGTAGCCCTCGTCCTGTGCCCACTGCTGTGAGGCCTGGCGGGCGACTTCCTTGATGCCGGGGAACTGCTTCATGGCCTCCTTGAAGCCGGTGTCACGGGCGACCTCAGGCGTCGTTCCGATCTGGCCCTGGATGACGCCGAGCTGTCCCTTGCCGTCAACCTGCTTACCGACCCACTCGCCCAAGGACTTGGCTGCCCCGACGCTGTCGGTGGCGATGAACGTGTCACCGGGTGCGCCTTCGGGGTTCCGGTCAACAGCAACGATGGGAATGTTCGCTGACTTGGCCGCCCGGACCGGGACAGTTGCCGCGGTCGCACCGGCGGGGATGTAGATGATCGCGTCCACCTGCTGGGTGATGAAGTCCTGGATCTGCGAGACCTGGGTGTTGGAGTCGCCCTTCGCGTCGGCGACGACGACCTTGACGTTTTGTTCCTTGGCGGCCGCTTCGACCGACTGACGGATTTGGTTGAAGAAGTCTGCCTGCTGGTTGGCTACCGCCAGGCCGATGGTCTTCTGCTGCTCCCCGCCGCCTCCGCCCGTGCCCGCGTTTCCGCCGCCACAGGCGGCCAGGGAAAAGGTGGTGGCCACGGCGACCGCGGCTACTGCGATTTTTCGAAACATTTTCATCTCCATTGATAAATCCGATTGGGGGTACTGCTTGGTTGGTAATGCTGGTGAGGGATGGGACTGGTTAGGCCTTCTTGCGCCGGAGCACGTCTGCCATCACGGCGATGGCGATGACGAGGCCGATAACGATCTGCTGGATGAACGGTGAAACGCCCAGGAGGTTCAGGCCGTTGCGCAGCACGCCGATCAGCAGAACACCGATGATCGTTCCGCCGATGCGTCCGACGCCGCCGTTCAGGCTTGCGCCACCGATGACAACGGCGGCGATGACGTCAAGCTCATATCCGAGTCCGGCGCTGGGCTGGGAGGAATCCAGACGGCTGGCCAACGCGATTCCGCCAAGGCCGGCCAGGGCGCCTGCCGCGACGTAAACCCAGATGGTGACCTTCTTGACGTGAATGCCGGCCAGGCGGGCCACTTCTGCGCCGCCGCCAATGGCGTAAATGGAGCGCCCGGACGCCCGGTACTTCAGCCACGCCCAGGCGGCCAGATACAACGCCACTACGACCAGCAGCGTGATGGAGAAGAACCCGAGGTACCGTTCGGAGGAAAGGTTGAAGAACCACTCCGGGTACCCCACGATCTGCTGGCCGTCGGTAATCAGGTTCGCCAGGCCGCGGGCTATGGAGAGCATGGCCAAAGTGGCGATGAACGGTGGCAGGTTGGCGTACGTAATGCCCAGGCCGTTAAGCGAACCGGCGAGTGCGCCCACGGCTATGGCTGCCAGCATGGCGGCCCACATTGGCCAGCCGCCCTGGTGGGAGAGCCAGCCCAGGACCATCGTGGAAAGTCCGAGGACGGCACCCACTGACAGGTCGATGCCGCCGGTGATGATTACCGCTGTTGCTCCGACGGACAGGATGCCAAGAACGGTCACCTGGTCCAGGATGTTGATGAGGTTGCGGCCGGTTAGGAAGAAGGGCGAGGCGAAGCTCAGGACGATGAACAGGGCGATCAGGCCCAGCAGGGCCCCGCCGCTACCCGAAAACAGGCGTGCACTGAGTTGTGAAAACATTGGCGCCTTTGCGCCGTTTTCCTGTGGTGCTCCACCGGGCCGGTGGGCTAGTTGTTGACTCATGATTGACTCCGTTGGCAGTAGAGGTTGGCCCTAGTTCATGAACATTCCGCCATCAATATTGATGGCCTGTCCGGTGATGTAGCTGCCCGCGTCCGATGCGAGGAACAGCAGCAGGTTCGCCACGTCGCTTGCTTCGGCGGGGCGCTTGAGCGGTATGCCGTCGATCCACTCCTGGATCAGCTCGCCGGGCTTGTAGTCACCCAGCCGGCTGCCCCATTCGCGGTCGTTGTATTCCCACATCTCGGTCTTGACGATGCCGGGGCAGTAGCTGTTGACCCGGACCCCGGATGGGGCGAGTTCCTTGGCCAGGGACTGAGTAAGACCGATGACGCCGAACTTGCTGGCCGCGTAGTGGGGCGTGAAGATAAACCCCTGCCGGCCCTGCCCGCTGGATGCGTTGAGCATGACCCCGTGTTTGCTGGCTTTCAGCAGGGGAGCGGCTTCCCGGCAGCACAGGAACACGGCCGTGGTGTTGACGGCCAGGACTTTGTTGAATTCGTCCAGGCTAAGGTCTTCGAGATTCGAGATGGTGATGATCCCGGCGTTGTTCACCAGGATGTCGAGCCCACCCCAAAGCTCCACCGTCTTGGCAAACGCCGCTTTGACCTGGTCCTCGTCGGTGACATCGGCTATCGCGTGCTCAACGTCAAAACCTGCTGCCCTAAGCTTCTCAGCGGACTCGCTGACCTGGGGGCTGCGGTCAACAAGGAGCACCGATGCGCCGGCTTCGGCGAAGGCCTGGGCGATGCCGTAGCCGATGCCGCTGGCTCCGCCGGTCACCAGGGCACGGCGCCCCTTGAAGTGGCCCTGAAAAATCTCAGATCCGATGGTGTTCATTGGTGTCACTCCGTTACTGCCGGGGCCAATGCGTCGTGCATTGTGCCGGGTGAGTTGGGGACCCGGGTGGTTTCTTCCGGAGACCAGCGTGCTCTGGCCACCGCCCGGGACCAGCTTGAGCGCCTCCGGCCCGCGTCGTGGACCGCCATGGCCGGCGCGAGCGCCGTCCTGCTCCGCGGGAGATTTTCAACTGCCTCCGGGCTGAGCAGTCCGGTCTCGATCGCGGCCATGTGGGCGACGCCCAGCGCTGAAAGATCCGGTATCGCGCTGCGCAGCACGGTGCGCTGGCTTAGGTCCGACTGCAGCTGCATCAGCCAGGCATTGGAAGTCGGTCCACCGTCGGCCAGAACGGAACTGATGCGCGGCGAGACCGAATTCTCGGCCGCCCGCAGCACATCTTCGATCTGCAGGGCAATGGATTCGAATGCTGCCCGGGCCAGGTGGGCCGAGGTCGTGCCGAGGTTGAATCCGCTGATCGTGGCTTCTGCCCGTTCGTCCCACCAAGGAGCACCGAGTCCGGCGAACGCCGGGACAAGGTTGACCCCGCCGCTGTCCTCGACCGTCCGGGCCAGCGAGTCCAAATGGGCAACGTCACAATCAAGCACTTGAGACAGCCAAACCGCGGTCGCGCCGGTGGCAAGAATGTTCCCTTCGAAGGCATACCGGGGTGCGCCGTCATGCCAGGCCAGCGTCCTCACCAGCCCGCCCATATCGGCGGGATGAGCTTCGTCCTGGAGCAGGCCCATGATCGAGCTGCCCGTGCCGTAGGTTGCCTTGACCGTTCCAGGGCCCCGGACACCGTGTGCATACAGCGCCGAGTGTGAATCGCCCATGACCGCGTGCACCCGGGAGCCGCCGGCCAGTCCGCCCAACAGTGGGGAGCTCGCCGCGTTGGACGCCACGACCTCCGGGAGGACCTGGCGGGGCACGTTAAAGAGTTCCAGCAGTTGCTGATCCCAATCGACTGCATCCAGGTTCAGGAGCTGGGTGCGGCTTGCGTTGCCCGCCTCGATCCTGTGTTCACCGGTCAGGCAGCTCAACAGCCATGAATCGACGGTTCCGGCCGCGATCTTACCCGCCTTGCTGAGACGACGGCCCGGGTCAGCCTCATCGAGCAGCCACTGGATTTTCAGTGCCGAGAACATCGGGTCGATCGGCAGGCCGGTGGAGCGGCGAACCAGGTCGCCTGCGCCGTCGCCGATGAGGTTTTTTGCCTGTTCGGCCGTCCGGCGGTCCTGCCAACCCAGAACGGGTCCCAGGGGCTGGCCCGTTTCACGGTCCCAGATCATTGCTGACTCGCGCTGGGTGCTCACACCCAGGCCCAGAACCATGGTGTCCAGTCCCTTCAGGCTGTCAGTGACCGCCTGAACTGCGCTGTCGCGTATGACGAGCGGGTCCTGTTCGACCCACCCGGGCTGGGGATGCTGCTGCGTGAGACTGACCTGCGCCCGGGCGATGATTCCTCCCGAGCCATCCATGACCAGGGCCTTCGTGGCGCTCGTGCCTTGATCCACCGCAACGACGACGGCGGATCCGGCAGGGGCAGGGGCCAGGTTAGTCACGGTTCAGAACCTCACGAGCCGCGGCAGCGATGTGGTCGGCTGTAAGGCCAAAGTGGTCCAGGAGGAAGGCCGTGCTGCCGGTGGGAGAAAAGTGGTCTTTCAGGCCGAGGATGCGCATGGGTACGCGGGCACCGTCTTCCAGCTGGCCTACGACGCTGGCTACTGCCGCTCCAAGACCGCCGGCAACGTTGGCTTCCTCTGCGGTGATGATTCCACCGGTCTGGCGGGCCGCGTCTTTAATCGCATCCTCGTCCAACGGGCTCAGGTAGGCGGCGTTCAGGACGCGCGCCGAGACACCTTCGGAGGCCAGTGATGCGGCGGCCCACAGCGCACGGGACACCTCGGTGCCGGTGGCGATGATGGTCACGTCGCTTCCCTCATGGGCCAGGACAAACTTGCCGCGTTCCAGCGTCGAGTTGTCTCTGGACACCTGCGGAACTTTGAACCGGCCAACCCGGATGTACGTCGGCCGCGGATCGGCGACGGCGTTGCGGAGCGCGGAGCGGGTCTGCGGACCGTCAGCGGGAACGACGATGTCCAGGCCCGGTAGTGCCCGCAACCAGGAGAAGTCCTCGACGGAGTGATGGGTCGGGCCGAGTTCGCCGTAGGCCATCCCAGGGCTCATGCCGCACAGGATGACCTTGTGCTGGCTGTAGGCCACGTCTGCCTTGATCTGTTCCAGGGAACGACCTGTCAGGAAGGGCCCAGCTGCGCACACGAAGGGAATGAAACCGGCGTTGGCCAGACCCGCGCCGACGCCCACCATGTTCTGCTCGGCGATGCCGACGTTGATCAGCCGGTCCGGGAACTCCTCACGGAACTTCGTCAGGTTGCTGGAGCCCACAGAGTCGTTGCACACGGCGACCACTCGGTCGTTGGTGCGGGCCAGATTGATGAGTTCGTCCGCGAAGTCCTGGCGGTTATCGAACGTGGGTGCGTCGGTTTGCACGGTGGTTGTCGTCATGACAGCTCCTGGAAAGCCTGAAGGGTTTGTTCTTTGGACGGTACTTTGTGATGCCACTCGACGCGGTCTTCGATGAAGGAGACGCCTTTGCCCTTGATGGTGTTGGCGATGATGGCGACGGGGGAGCCTGTGGTGGACGGGCGCAGTGCCTCGATGAGTTCGTTGTAGTTGTGGCCGTCGACGACCCGTACTTCCATGCCGAAGGCGGCAAGCCGGGCATCGAGCGGGTCCAGCCCGTTTGTTTCTTCCGTCCGCGCGCCCTGCTGGAGGCGGTTGCGGTCAACGACGAGGGTCAGGTTGTCCAGCTTCTGATGGGAGGCCGACATCAGCGCTTCCCAGTTGCTGCCTTCCTGCATTTCACCGTCGCCCGTGACCACGAAGACGCGGGTGCCGGTACCCAGCAGCTTGGCGCCGATTGCGGTGCCGACGGCCACCGGGAGTCCATGGCCCAGCGGGCCGGTGTTCGTTTCGACACCGGGGACCTTCACCCTGTTCGGGTGCCCGTTCAACGCCGACAGCGGCGCCATGAAGGTGTCCAGCTCTGCCACGGGAAAGAACCCGCTGTGGGCAAGGGTCGAGTACAGCGCAGCTGCACAGTGGCCCTTGCTGAGGATGAAGTGGTCGCGGTCTTCCTTGCGGTGATCCTCGGGATCGACGTTCATGACGGCGTCAAAAAGGACCGTCAGGATGTCGGTGACGGAGAAGTCTCCGCCGATGTGTCCCTGACCGGAGTCGGAGATCATTTTCAAGATCGAGCGGCGGGTGGCTTGGGCACGCTCGTGCAACTTCTCGGAGCGGAAGTCGGCGTCACCGGCCAACACCTCCTGGCGGAGGGATCGCCAGGATGCGGCCTGGGAAGCATCTGCAGTTAACATTTTGCATATCCATTCAGTAGTGACTGTATGTGCAATAATGTTACGCAAGCCACAACCGCCTGTCAATGAACTCGTTCGCGGAAGGGGTTGACGGGGGCCCATCTCATGCCCCAGGGGAGCATCTATCCGCTAAACCCCGGCTCTATATGACAAGAAAAGGAAGCTACAGTGACCCAATCTCCTGCATTTCCCCGCGTCCATATCGCCACCGACCATGCCGGCATGGAGTTGAGCGCCCACCTGGTCAGGTACCTGTCGGAGAAGGGCTATTACGTGACGGATCATGGCCCGAAGGAATACGACGCCCTGGACGACTACCCGTCGTTCTGCATCAACGCGGCCTTAGCGGTAGTTGAGGATCGGGAGGCAGGGATCCACGCACTGGGCATCGTCCTGGGCGGGTCCGGAAATGGCGAGCAGATCGCCGCCAACAAGGTCAGGGGCGTTCGCGCCGCCCTGGCGTGGAACCACTCCACCGCCACACTGGCCCGGCAGCACAACGACGCCAATGTCGTTGCCATCGGCGGACGCCAACACAGCATGGAAGAAGCAACAGCCCTGATCGATGCCTTCCTACAGGAACCCTTCAGCAAGGACGAACGCCACATCCGCCGGATCGGCAAGATCGCGACCTACGAAGCAACCGGCGAAGTCATCGGGTAACTCCCACATGGGAACGACCGACGCCGAAAACTGCGGCCCGTGGTGGCACGGCAACCGGCCGTCAGTATCCAAATGAAAGACGGGAACAAAACCACCACCGGTGAGCATGCGCCTGCCCACACCTTGGACACATACCCGCCAAGGTCACTATCAGCGTGAAAGAATCCTCCAATGGCCTCCCAAAGAAAGGACTTCACCTTGTCACCTCTCGACCCTTCCTCTTTCCGAGTAGCGATCGTTAGTGCCCGATGGCACGCCGACATCGTTGATCGTGCAGTCGACAGCTTCCAGGCGCGGCTCAAGGAACTGGGCATCACCAATGTCGATGTCCACCAAGTGCCCGGAGCCTTCGAGATTCCGCTACACGTCCGACGGCTCGCAGCGTCCGGCCGCTATGACGCTGTAGCCACCTCCGCCCTGGTGGTTGACGGAGGTATTTATCGCCACGAATTTGTCGCACAAAGCGTCGTGGACGCCCTTATGAGAGTGCAGTTGGAAACGGACGTACCAGTATTCTCCGGCGTCCTAACTCCTCACCATTTCCACGAGCACGAGGAGCACAGCAACTACTTTTCCCAGCATTTCGTGACGAAAGGCAAGGAGCTGGCAGACGCTCTCGCCACAACTCTCACGTCATTGGCGTCCCTGTAGGTTCAACCAGACCTTGTGGATGTGCTGGCTGGAGCTTTGGTCCTGCTTGGCGTCACCATGCGGGACTATGAGATCAGCCCGGGCCGACCCCGCCGGGTGCCCAACTCGTCCAGTTGCTTCTATGCCATGTTGAAATGACGACTGGTTCCGGCACCATGCTCTGGGTTCGGGGCACGCGGGCACGCGGCAAATGTTGGCCTACGTTATGGCCCATGATTCGCGCCGTCCTTCTTCCTTGGATCGAGGGTTTTTCCGTTGATAGCTGCAATCAGGTTGCGTGACAGCCCAAGGGCGGCTGCCGCGCGTTCACGGTTATTCCACCCTTCCCCCTCGCCCAGGCCGGCTGACTGCGGCTCCGGCATGGCGGTGCAGCATCAGGCTGTCTGCCGTGCTGAGGAGCATCAGCAGGGCGATTGCCAAGAAGGCGCCCCGGTAAGCTGCCATAGCCTCTCCGCCCGCTGCGGCGCCGAGCACCGCGTCCCATTCGCTGGTGAACAGGGGAGCGGCATCGAATACGCGGAGGAGAAGGGCTCCCACCGCGATGCCTGCCCCTGTGGCGAGCTGGACAAGCGTGGCTGAAACGGCGTTGGCCGAGGTCAGCTGACCGGGCACGATGTCTGCGTACTGGACGGAGGCGTAGGCGGAGAACCCGATCGACCGGAACGCGCCGCTGCAGACAAGCAGCACGAAGATCAGCGGCTCGGGTGTCCCGGGAGTGAGCAGGGCGCAGAGCGCGAACGTCACCGCTGACGCCAGGGACGCGAAAACGAGGACCGGCTTGAACCCCATGCGGCGGATCAACGGCGTGGTGGCCGGCTTCATGGCGATATTCCCGATGAACACGGCTGCCACCATGATGCCGGCATGGATGGGGCTCCATCCGTAAACCTCCTGGAACATCAGCGGCAGCAGGAAGGGGACAGCGCTGATGGCGAGCCGGTAGATGAAGCCGCCGGTGTTCGTCGCCCGGAACGTGCGCGCGGAGAACACCGTCAGGTCGAACAGCGGATTGGCTGCCCTGCGCATCCACAGCACAGCGGCGGCCAGGGCGGCCGCTCCCGCCACAAGGCTCAGCAGAGTCCATGGCCCGTCCGGGTGGGCGCTGGCCAACTCCAGCCCGGCAACGAGCGAGCCGACGCCGGCCGTGGTCAGAACCAACCCAAGCCAGTCGAGCCGGCGTTCGCGGTCACCCGGCACCCCTGGCACGAGGCGGAGAGCTGCCAGGAACGCCGCGACGCCCAGCGGTAGATTGACCAGGAAGATCCAGTGCCAGGACAGGTACGTCGTCAGCGCCCCTCCTACCAGCGGCGCCAGCACCGGGGCCAGCAGTCCGGGCCACACAAGATAGGCAGTAGCGCGCAGCAGTTCAGACTTGGGCGTCCCGCGGAGTACCACGAGCGTACCCACGGGGACCATCATGGCGCCGCCCGCGCCCTGCAGAATGCGGCTGAGGGTCAGCGTGGTCAGGTCCTGGCTCAGAGCACAGAGCAGGGAAGCTACCGTGAAGAGCACAATGGCCAGGCAGAAGATACGTCGGGCTCCCAGCCGCTCGGCCAGCCAACCGCTCAGCGGGATGCCCATGGCCACGGTCATCAGGTAGGCCGTCATGGTGATGTTCACGCTGGCAGCGGCCACACCGAAATCACCGGCGATGGTCGGAATGGCGGTCACCAGCACCGTCCCGTCCAGGAACTCCATGAAGAACGTGGCCGCCACGAGCAACGCCAGCCGCGGGCTCCACTGGCTCCCCGTGGGGGAGTGGCGGACGTCCTCCGGGGAATGGTCTGTCATGGTCACCCCTGGTTTGGCCCTTCTTTCCTTCGTTCGTTGAATTCGCCTAACCAGTCGGCGCTGGATGCGGCCCTGCCCCGCGTTGGCCAACACCAGGGCCGCATCCTTGAAGGAGTCCTTGGCGGGGAAGGCCAGCGGGTCGACACCTGCCATTTCCTCCATGACGCGGACCATTTGGCAGCAGCAGCCGAACTCGTTGTCGTGCCAAGGGGATGGGGGACGGCGGCGCTGCTACTGAGTCATTCAGGGCGGCGGGTACTCGTCCTCGCCATGCGACGGACCTTGGGCAGCTTGGCTTGCCCAACCTCCTTCTGGAGGCTGGCACCCGCCTAAATCAGACCCGACGGGCCAGATCCTGCTCGTGGATAAGTCCGAACGGAACTTCTGGTGAAAGCGCCACGGAGAAATGACAAAAATCGTGGCGAGTTACGAGCACTCCACCGGTTCGATCGGCCGATGCATCACTGCAAGCTGCCGAGACGGCGGCATGCAGCTTTTCGTCCATCTCGGCTTTGTACTCGACGTAGAAGTCTGCGACAACAAACATCTTCTTTGTATCCTTCGGAGTAATTTCAACGCGAATACTGAGGCTTTCGCAAACCCGGTCTGACGTCTCTCTTGCGAGAGTTGGTCCGGCCCCGCTGGGAGGAACCAGCAAGGTCAGTGCTTCTATGCAGATTGCCAAGGGTGGCGCTAATCGCTGAACGGCAGACGCGGGTCCACGTCCTGGCCTTCCCAGCTCTGTCGGACCCAGCCGTGATGTGGATCGTCGCTGATAAGCCAATCGCGCACCTGACCGGGGCCCGCCATCACATTGAGGTAATACAGGTCGTAGCCCGGGGCTGCCATCGCCGGCCCGTGCCACCCGTACGGAACCAGGACAACGTCGCCGGTGCGTACTTCGGTAGAGATATCAATGGGGCGCTCGTCGGAGGAATAAACGCGCTGATAGCCCACGGGGTCGGCTTCAAAAGCGGGACCGCCGGTAACGGTGGGGGCTAGGCGCGTTTCATAGTAGTAGATCTCTTCGAGGCTGGTTTCGCCGTCTTTTTCCTCGTCATGCTTGTGAGGTGGGTAGGAGGACCAGTTGCCGGCCGGAGTGATGACCTCGCAGACGATGAAGCGGTCGGCTTCCAGAGCGGAAGGGTGCCAAAGTTGTGTACCTGACGTGAGCAGTTACCCGCTCCCCGCAGCTCCACTGGCGTTTCCGCTGCTTCGATGCGACGAGTTGGGTACCGGACCTGTGCGGGGGCAGTGGCGACGGCAACCCGTCCGCCTTCCGCAGAGCGGACCGTGACTTCGGCGCCGGCTCCGGAGTAGAGGACGTCGCTGGGTCCACTGAATACTGAGGGTCTGCCAGCCAGAGAGTATTTCGTGCCATCGACCGTCACAGTGAAGGCTCCGCTAAGCGGAACCACCAAGCGTTCCTCACATGAGGCAGGAAGTTCTACTGTGGCACCCGGGCCCAGCGTGGCGACCTTCAATCCGGTATGAGCCCACCCTTCCACTTTATGGGCGGAATCAACAGTTCCGAGCGAGATGTCCCAGCTGCCCTCTGCAGCT
The DNA here is from genome assembly GCF_059090445.1 of Arthrobacter sp. B2060. Taxonomy (NCBI): domain Bacteria; kingdom Bacillati; phylum Actinomycetota; class Actinomycetes; order Micrococcales; family Micrococcaceae; genus Arthrobacter; species Arthrobacter sp. B2060. The sequence continues at coordinate 181,046 of NZ_JBNHFR010000011.1, read as the reverse complement.
GCCCCCAGCGGATAAACCCATTGAGTCATGTCTGTGCTCCTTCCATGGAACTACTACTCAAGGTGATGGAACGCGAAAACTTAGGCGTACCGGAGGCGGAAGCGTTCCTCCAGGTCCTCGAGAGACGCATCCTTTGTTTCCGGCACCAGTTTGGCGACAAAGATGATGGCGGCCACTCCCAAGGCCGCAAAAACGAAAAACGTTCCCGAGATCCCCACCGCAGCCACGAAGGAGGGGAAGGCGAGGCTGATGAGGAAGTTCGTAATCCAGAGGCAGAAAACTGCGATGCCCAGTCCAAGTCCACGCACCTTGAGAGGGAAGATTTCGGCGAGCATCAGCCAGACTATCGGGCCAATGGTTCCTTGCATGAAGGCAACAAACATGACGATGAAAAAGAGAATAACCGTGGCTCTAAGGAATCCCTCGGGGAGTAGGAGCGATGAGACTCCCACCATGAGGTGGGCCGAGGTTGTCCCGATGAAGCCGATGAGGAGCAGAGCGCGACGGGAATAGCTGTGGATCAGGCGTATTCCGATCAGGACGGCTGTCACGGAGATTGCGCCGTTTGCAGTATTTGCGATGAGGGCTCCTCCGCTGGAGAATCCGGCCTCCGTGAGCAGCTGTGTCCCGTAGTACATGATCGAGTTAATTCCCGTGAGCTGCTGGGCTATCGCCAGTCCGATGCCTATAAAGAGCAGTCGGCGCACCCAGCGGATTTTCAGGTCAGGCAGTCCGCCGGTTTGAGCTACTCGTTCGAGCTGGGCCAGGTCACGAACTTCTGCCAGCTCGGCTTCGGCCCTTTCATCGGATCGAATGGATCACAGTACTTGAAGGGCTTCTGCTTCCCGCCCCTTTGACAGGAGCCAGCGGGGACTTTCTGGCATGCGCAGCATGCCGAAATACAAGACAATGGCTGGCAAAGCCGCCACTGCGAGCATGAAGCGCCAAACTCCCGCGCTTTCGCCCCACGCGTTACCGATGATCGCATTGACTACAAAGGCGGCGAACTGGCCGGTCACGATCATCAGCTCGTTACGCGTGACCAGCCCGCCGCGTTGCTCCGTAGGAGCGAGCTCGGCCAGATAAACGGGGACGATCACCGACGAGCCGCCCACTGCCAGACCCAGAAAGACACGGGCTACGACCATCACGGCGACGTCGGGAGCCACGACACAGCCGAGAGCAGCCAGGAAGAACAGGATAGCGAGGATGAGGATTCCTCTGCGGCGGCCAATGAAGTCTGAAAGCCGGCCACCCAGCGCTGCGCCAATTGCGGCACCAATGAGCAGCGAACTTGTGACGATCCCTTCCGTCACTGGCGTCAGGCCAAGGTCCGTGGTCATGGGGGCGAGGGCGCCGTTGATCACGCCTGTGTCGTAGCCAAAAAGCAGGCCGCCGAAAGTGGCAACTACTGCCACGAGCCCGAGCTTCTTGCTGTGGGGGCCCACTGTCAATGCTGGCAGGCTGGGGCGCAGTAATCGGTTCGAGTTCACCGGGACTCCATTGTTTGGGTGATTGTGTTTGCTGGCTACCCCTGATTCTGGAGCGCTCCACGAAACGTTACGCATGTCACTTTGTCCTGTCAATAACAGTGACTTCTTCTTTCGGTCGCCCAGCACCTTCATTCTGCAGATCCCCAGATGCGGCGGATGAGTTCGAATTCTTCTTCTGAACAGCCTCTCGCCAGAAAGGCGTTGCTACTGACTGTCACCAAGGCAAGCTCACATGATGGCAAGCGGGCCTGCTAACGCTGACATTGCTCCAGGGATTATTGGGCTATTGACAGGACAAAGTATTGACCGTAGCCTCGGTTCATGGAGCGCTCCATATGCTCTACATCACATCGCTTGCTCTCCTAGTCCGAGTACCTCGGCGGTGTGCATTCCTCGTTAGGCTCGATCGAAGGAGATCAGCAGTGAAGAAGTTCTTTTGGCGCCGCGCGGCGATCGCCGCAGTTTCAGTTCCGATGCTGGCGCTTACAGCTTGCTCCAGCCAGGGTGGAAGGGCACCCGAAGCAAACAACGCCGCCGGCGGGGGCCAGGTCGCCTCGACTGACCGGATGAAGATCGCCCTCGTTACGCACGCTCCGGCAGGGGACACTTTCTGGGACACCGTCCGTAAGGGTGCCGAGGAAGCGGCGGCGAAAGACAACGTGGAGCTGCTTTACACAAATGACCCCGAAGCGGGTCGGCAGTCGCAGTTGATCCAGCAGGCAATTGACCAGAAGGTGGACGGTATCGCCGTCACCCTGGCGACGCCCGATGCCCTGAAGGGTGTACTGAAAAAGGCTACTGATGCGGGCATTCCCATTGTTAGCCTCAATGCGGGTGAATCCGTCTCCAAGGAACTCGGGGCCTTCACCCACTTCGGTTCCAACGAGGAACTTGCAGGGCAGGCTGTAGGAGAAAAGCTGGCAGGGCAGGGAGTCAAGCATCCAATCTGCGTGATCCAGGCCCAGGGTCACGTGGGTCTGGAAGCCCGCTGTGCAGGTGTGAAATCCAAGGTTCCCGGAACGGAGATCCTTTACGTGAACGGAGCGGACATGACCGCCGTCGAGTCGACGGCGACGGCAAAGCTACAGGCCTCCAAGGACGCTGATGTCATCATCGGCCTGGGTGCACCCATCACGCTGACGCTCCTGAAGTCGGTCTCGACGGCGGGAAGTTCGGCCAAGGTTGCCAGCTTCGACCTGAACCGTGAACTGACCCAGAAGATCGCCGACGGCGATGTGATGTTCACGGTGGACCAGCAGCCCTGGCTGCAGGGCTACAGCGCCGTGGATGCGTTGTGGCAGAACAAGCGCGGCGGGTTCCGGCTCGGTGGCGGCCTCCCGGTGCTGACGGGTCCGGCCATCGTCGATGAATCCAATGCGGCGGACGTCTTGAAGTTCGCCGAGCAGGGTATCCGCTAACAACCCGCAGCCGGGTCCGGCTCAACCCCGGGCCCGGCAGCAAGGAGAATCATCATGGCCATGACCCCGACATTGACAAAACCAGCTGTGACAGACGAGAGGGTTGCAAAACGCAACCCTCTGCAGAAGTTGCTCGGACGCCCGGAAGTTGGCGCCCTGGTGGGCGCAATCGTCCTCTTCGTCTTCTTCGCCTCGGTCTCCCAGACGTTCATTCAGCCGAACGCCTTCGCCACCGTCCTGTACGGCAGCTCCACCATCGGCATCATGGCCGTGGGAGTCTCGCTGCTGATGATCGGCGGGGAGTTCGACCTTTCCACCGGCGTTGCCGTGATCAGCTCGGCCCTGACCGCCTCGATGTTCAGCTGGTACTTCAGCATGAACGTGTGGGTCGGCGTGATCCTGGCCCTCGTGGTCTCGCTCGGCATCGGGTACATCAACGGCTGGATCCTGATGAAGACCAAGCTGCCGAGCTTCATCGTCACGCTCGCGACGTTCCTGATGCTGACCGGCCTGAACCTGGGCCTGACCCGCATGATCGGCGGCGGCGTGTCCTCCCCGTCGATTTCCAGCATGGACGGCTACCAGGCAGCCCGGGCCATCTTTGCCTCCTCGGTAAACATCGCCGGGGTTGACGTCAACAACACGGTCTTCATCTGGATCGCCCTGGTCGCCGTGGCGTCCTGGGTGCTGCTGCGCACCAAGGTGGGCAACTGGATCTTTGCCGTCGGCGGTGACGCCAACGCTGCCCGCGCCGTGGGCGTCCCGGTCAAGGCGACCAAAATCGGCCTGTTCATGGCGGTCGGTTTCTGCGGCTGGATCCTCGGCATGCACAACCTGTTCGCATTCGACGCCGTGCAGTCCGGCGAGGGTGTGGGCAACGAATTCCTCTACATCATCGCAGCGGTCATCGGCGGCTGCCTCCTCACCGGCGGCTACGGCTCGGCCGTGGGCGGCGCGATCGGTGCCTTCATCTTCGGCATGGCCAACAAGGGCATCGTCTACGCCCAGTGGAACCCGGACTGGTTCAAGTTCTTCCTGGGCCTGATGCTTCTCTTGGCCACCATCGTGAACCTGATCGTCAAGCGCCGCGCAGACGCAAGCAAGTAAGGGCTGAAACCATGAACGCCAAGCAGATCGACCAGCAGCAGCTCCTCAAGGATGAGAAGGATCCGCTGACCCACACCCCGGTGCATTTGCTCTCGCTGGAGAACGTCGGCAAGCATTACGGCAACATCGTCGCCCTCACCGACGTCACCATGGCCGTGGACAACGGCCGTGTCACCTGCGTCCTGGGCGACAACGGTGCCGGCAAGTCCACGCTGATCAAGATCATCGCCGGGCTGCACCAGCACGACGAAGGCGTGCTGAACATCATGGGCGAAGAACGAAAGTTCAGCTCGCCGCGCGACGCCCTCGATGTGGGCATCGCCACGGTCTACCAGGACCTCGCCGTGGTTCCGCTGATGCCCATCTGGCGCAACTTCTTCCTCGGCTCGGAGCTGACCACCGGCTTCGGGCCGTTCAAGAGCCTGGACGTCCAGAAGATGAAGGACATCACCAAGAAGGAACTCGCCGACATGGGCATCGACCTCCGCGACGTCGAGCAGCCCATCGGCCAGCTCTCCGGCGGTGAACGCCAGTGCGTCGCGATCGCCCGCGCCGTCTACTTCGGCGCCAAGGTCCTGATCCTGGACGAACCCACAGCGGCGCTGGGTGTGAAGCAGTCCGGCGTCGTGCTCCGCTACATCCTGCAGGCCCGCGACCGCGGGCTGGGCGTCATCTTCATCACCCACAACCCCCACCACGCCTTCCCCGTGGGCGACCGGTTCCTGCTCCTGAAGCGCGGCCGCTCCATCGGCTACTACGACAAAAAGGACATCACCCTCGACGAACTCACCGCCCAGATGGCCGGCGGCGCAGAACTCGCCGAACTCGCCCACGAACTCGAACAGCTCGGCGGCCACGGCGACATCGTCAAGGAAGTCCATGCTGAAGTGGCCGGCGTGGAAACTGAAGCACGCAGCGCCCGCTAGCAGCAGGCCGCCCTACCAGTTCCACTGATTGTCAGCAGACCGCCAGGCTCATCTATGAGCCTGGCGGTCTGCTGATGCGTGGTGCGGCGGTGCTTCACCTAAGTCCATAGTCCGCCGCCGAAGTTCCCTTCGCGAAAGGCACAGATGGCGGTTCCAAGTTGTTCTTCTGCATCGCGGAGCAGCCTGGCGCCGTCGCGGAGTTGTTCGCGCACGTGCTGGCCCGGCCCGGCAAACCTGTCAGCCGGTACTAGAGGGGCTCGTGAAGCGTCGCGACCTCCTCACCAGGGATCCAGAACCCTGAATTGCACACCCGTTCCGGCGGGGCGGCTCACCCGTACGCAGGTTTCCAGCCCGGCCAACGCCCGCGGGGACTTCATCCGGGGGCGATCAGCCGAGAATCCTGCCGGAAGACATCCTTGGCCGGGCAGAGGTAGAGCTTCCCCCGGCTGGCGTGTTCGGTGGCATCGGTCAGTTACACTCGTTCACGCCGTTGCGATTACTCCCGCTCCACCGGTCGTCAGGGCGGCGCGGGACCCCGGGTTTGCGGTTCCCTCGACGAAACCATCAGACACGCGCGGTCCCGACCCCGAATTCATTGTTTGGACGGCCAGGCCGGTTGCGGGGATCCCCCAGCCCGGCCTCCCTCGACTCCCGGTCGCTCTAGGGCTCACCGCAAAGTGCTCTGTCGAGAAACACTGACACTTCGCCGGGTCCGCCCTAGGGAGCCTCGTGTGCGCAAGGCACCCCCGGGGGCCAAAACACGCTAATGCACAAAGAGGACCTCCTTGTTTGATAGCGCTCGGAGAGCACCACACAAACCCGGAGGTCCTCCTATTGTGTTTAAGAATTCCCCGGTCAATTAACATCCGGGCACAGTACAGTCAGCAGGCGCCTTTGGTTCCCTGGCGGCAGCAATTGCTGTTCAGTTCCTGACCTTTTGGACATGCTGCTTCATGGTCTCCAGCTGATAGCGGGATACTTCAGCGGCATTTTCGTTTTCAGCAAAGACACTGGACACCATCACGGTGTCGTCGCGGTCCAGGAAGCCGATCTCGTTCAGGCCGCCGAAGAATTCTTCCCAGTTGACGTCGCCGTCGCCGATCTTCAGGTGCTGGTGCACCCTGACCGGGTTGCCCGGCGGGTTGGTGATGTAGCGCAGGCCGTGCGAGGCGTGGTGGTCCATGGTGTCCGCGACATGGACCAGGCGCAGCTTGTCCCCTGCCGCGCGCATGATGTCCAGCGGGCGGTTCTTCATATGGAAGCTGTGCGAGGCCACGTAGACCAGGCCGACGTTCTTGGAGTTCAGGCCGCGGATTACCCGGATGGCAGCCAGGCCTTCTTCCACGAAGTCGTCCGGGTGCGGGTCGATCAGCAGGTCGATGCCTTCGCGTTCGATGATGGGCAGCAGCTCTTCCATGGAGCGGTAAAAGGCGCGCTCGGATTCTTCGGCCTTCTCCGGCCGGCCGCTGAACTCGGTGTTCATAGTGCTGACGCCCAGGTCCACGGTGATCTGGATGGCGCGCTTCCAGTAGCGGACGGCGGCTTCGCGGGCGTCTTCGTCCGGCCCGGACCAGCGGAGCACCGGCAGCACCGAGGCGATCTCGATTCCGGCGTCCTTACTGGCCTTCTTCAGCTGGCCCACCAGTTCGTCGTCGGCCTTGGGGTGGTTGTAGAAGGGGATGAAGTCGGCGTGCGGCGTCATCTGCATGTACTTGTAACCAAGGTCCGCCACGACCTTGGGGAACTCCAGCAGGCTGTGGCTGTGGTGGAACGGGGTGGGATCAAGGGCAATTTTCACGTGGGACTCCAATGTGGATCAGTTTGGGAGGCGGATGTGCCGGCAGGGGAGAGGCGGCTGCTGCCGCCGCTCCCCTGCCAGGAACCAGCTACAAGGGAGCGGCTATGAGGACCACTTCGTCTTTAACGAGTGGGGTCGGCCAGCGCTTTTTCCATCCAGTTTGCCGGCCTGAGACAGCTCAGGTGAGGCTCGTTGGAACAGGTAGCCGCGCATTCTCAGTCGCGTCGTCCGCGGCCTTCTGTGGCGTCGTCGGCGCGTCCGGGAACGGCGTCCTCTCCTCCGGCGAGCTCGTCGGGGAGTCCTTCTGCGATGCCGTCGTGGCGGACGGCGTGGCTGTCGTCGGCGTGGGAGGGGAAGTTGTACGAGGCACCGGAGGCGTGGGTGGGTTCGGGCCAGCGGGAGGTGATGACCTTGCCGCGGGTGTAGAAGGAGACGCCTTCGGGTCCGTAGATGTGCTTGTCGCCGAAGAGCGAAGCCTTCCAGCCGCCGAAGGAGTGGTAAGCGACCGGGACGGGCAGCGGGACGTTGATGCCGACCATGCCGACCGTGACGGAGCGCTGGAACTTGCGGGCGGAGGCGCCGGAGGAGGTGAAGATGGCGGTGCCGTTGCCGTAGGGGTTGGAGTTGATGAGCTTGATGCCGTCTTCGAGGCTGTCGACGCGGACGACGACGAGGACGGGTCCGAAGATTTCCTCGGTGTAGGCGGTCATTTCTGTCGTGACGTGGTCGATCACGGTGGGGCCGACCCAGAAGCCGTCCTCGTGGCCGGGGACCACGAGGTCGCGGCCGTCCACCACGATGGCGGCGCCGGCCTGTTCGGCTTCGGTGACGATCCGCACGATGCGTTCCTTGGAGGCCGGGGTGATGACCGGGCCCATCTCGGCGCCGGGGGCGGTGCCGTTGTCGACCTTGACGGCCAGGGCACGCTCTTCGACCTTCTTCACGAGCAGGTCAGCGGCGTCCGCGACGGCGACGGCGACGGAGATAGCCATGCAGCGTTCCCCTGCGGAGCCGAAGGCGGCAGCGGCGAGGTGGTCGGCGGCGTTGTCGAGGGCGGCATCGGGCATGACGATGGCGTGGTTCTTCGCCCCGCCCAGGGCCTGGACGCGCTTGCCGTGCGCCGTGGCGGTCTCGTGGACGTACTTGGCGATCGGGGTAGAGCCGACAAAGGAGATGCCGTCCACGTCCGGGTGGGTCAGCAGGCCGTCAACGGTTTCCTTGTCGCCGTGCAGGACCTGGAACACGCCGTCGGGCAGGCCCGCGGCTTTCCACAGCTTGGCCAGCAGCATCGAGGCGGAGGGGTCGCGCTCGGAGGGCTTGAGGATGAAGGCGTTGCCGGTGGCGATCGCCATGGGTGCCATCCACAGCGGCACCATGACAGGGAAGTTGAACGGCGTGATGCCCGCGACGACGCCGAGCGGCTCGCGGAAGGAGAAGACGTCGATGCCGGTGGAGACCTGGTCCGAGTAGTCGCCCTTGAGCAGCTGCGGGATGCCGCAGGCGAACTCGATGACCTCCAGGCCGCGGCCGATCTCGCCCTTCGCGTCGGAGAGGACCTTGCCGTGCTCGGCCGTGATCAGTTCGGCAAGTTCGTCAATGTGGGAGGCGACGAGCTCGCGGAACTTGAACAGCACCGCGGTGCGCTTGGCCAGGGAGATGTCCCCCCAGCTGTCGGCGGCGGCGCGGGCCGCGGCGACCGTGGTGTCCAGGTCCGCCCGGTTGGCCAGCCGCAGTTCAGCGCTGACGGCGCCGGTGGCAGGGTTGAAGACGGGCTGGGTGCGGTCGCCTTCACCGGCGGTTTCAACGCCGTTGATGAAGTGGTTGATGGTGGTGGTGCCTTCAGTGGTGGTCGTCATGGGACTCTTCCTTGAGTGATCAAATTTGAGTGGTCGAAGTTTGAAGGGGGTTCAGCCGAGCAGCTTGCGCTGGCGGCTCTTGTGGTCGGCGTACGTCTTGTACGCCTGCTGCGTCGATTCCAGGTCCGAGACCTGGGAGACGGGGACATCCCACCAGGATTCGGAGCTCGGGGCATCCAGCAGCGGGTCGGATTCGACGTGGATGAGGATCGGTCCTCCGCGTTCCGGGGCTGCCTTGGCGTCGCGGATGGCCTGCTCGAGTTCGGCGATGACCTTCTCCCCCGGTTCAATCCGGATCACCTTCACGCCCAGGCTCTCAGCGTTGGTGGCCAGATCCACGGGAAGGGTTTCGCCGTCGTCGAAGCTGTGCTGTTCCTCGTCCAGCACGCGGTACTGGGTGCCGAAGCGCTGTGAACCGAGTGATTCGGAGAGGGAGCCAATGGAGGCGTAGCCGTGGTTCTGGATCAGGACCACAATCAGCTTGATCCGTTCGGCGACGGCGGTGACCAGTTCCGTGTGCATCATCAGGTAGGAGCCGTCCCCCACCATCACGACCACGTCGCGCTGTTTTCCCCCGGCAGCGGCCTCTGCCAGCGCGGCCCGCTTGACGCCCAGACCGCCCGGGATCTCGTAGCCCATGCAGGAGTAGGCATATTCCACGTGGTAGCCGAACGGATCGCGCACCCGCCACATCTTGTGCAGGTCACCGGGCAGCGAGCCCGCGGCGCAGATCACGACGTCCTGGGCGTCCATGGCCCGGCTCGTGGCTCCGATGATTTCGTTCTGCGCGGGCAGCGGCGTGTACCGGGTGCCGAAGGCCTCGTCCACGGTGGCGTCCCAGCGCTGTTTCTCGGCAGCGACCTGCTGTTCCAGGTCCGCGCCCACGCGGTAGCCGCCGAGGGCCTGGTTCAGCTTGACCAGGGCCTTCCGGGCGTCCGCGACGATGGGCAGCGTGGTGCCGTGCTTGTAGGCATCGATGGCGGCGACGTTGATGTTGATGAATTTCACGTCCGGGTTCTGGAACGCGGTCCGGGACGCGGTGGTGAAGTCCTCGTAGCGCGTGCCGATCCCGATGATCAGGTCCGCCTCGGCAGCGATGGCGTTGGCCGCCGTCGTGCCCGTGGAGCCGATGGCTCCGAGCGAGAACCTGTGGTCCCACGGCAGCACGCCGACTCCGGCCTGGGTGTTGCCCACCGGAATGCCGGTGAGTTCGGCGAATTTGGCAAGTTCCTCGTTCGCGTAGGCGTAGAGCACGCCGCCGCCGGCGATGATCAGCGGGCGCTTCGCCGCACGGATCGCTTCGGCAGCGCGGCGAATGTCCTCGTTCTCGGCTTCAGGGCGGCGGATCCGCCACTCGCGTTCGGCCAGGAACTCCTCAGGCACATCAAAGGCTTCGGCCTGGACGTCCTGCGGCAGCGAAATGGTCACCGCGCCGGTCTCGGCCGGGTCGGTCAGCACCCGCAGGCCGTGGTGGAACGCGGAGAACAGCTGCTCGGGCCGGGAGACCCGGTCGAAGAACTTCGAGAGCGGCCGGAAGGCGTCATTGACCGTGATGTCGTACGCGTACGGCTGCTCCAGCTGCTGCAGTACGGGATCGGCCGCACGAGTAGCGAAGGTGTCGCTGGGCAGCAGCAGCACCGGCAGGCGGTTCGTCGTCGCCAGCGCCGCGCCGGTGAGCAGATTGGAGGAACCCGGACCGATCGAGGTGCTGATCGCGAACGTCTGCCGGCGCCGGGTGTGCCGGGCGTAGCCGACAGCCTGGTGGACCTGTGCCTGCTCGTTGCGGCCCTGATAGTACGGCATGACCGCCGGATCGAGCTGCTGGTACTGCTTCAGCGCCTGGCCCACACCGGCCACGTTGCCGTGCCCGAAAATGCCGAACGTACCCGGGATCAGCCGCTCCCGGAAGTCGACCCCGCTCACGGAATCAACGGTGTACTGCTTGGAAAGGTACTCGACCACGGCCTGCGCCACGGTCATTCTGCGGGTTGCCATTGCTTACTCCGTGACTTCTTTGGTGTGGTGGAGGAGCGAAGCCGCTGCGGCGACTGCGCCGGCAACGTCGCCGTCCTGCGGGTACAGCAGGGTCCTGCCCACGGTGAGTCCCTGCACGCCGGGGAGGGCAAGCGCCGCTTCCCAGCTGGCGAAGACCTCGTTCTGCGTTCCCTCCGGGTCGCCGCCGAGGAGGACGGTGGGCATGGTGGTTGCCGCCATGACGCGTTCCATCTCCGCCACCACAGGCAGCTTCATCCAGGTGTAGGCGCTGGTGGAGCCCAGGCCCTCGGCGATGGCGATGGACTTGACCACAGCATCGGTTGAGAGGTCGTTGCGGACCTTGCCGTTGACGCGGACGGAGAGGAAGGGCTCCACCATCGCGATCAGCTTGCGTCCGGCCAGGGAGTCGATGGCCTTGGCGGTTGCTTCCAGCGTGACCACGGTGTCCGGGTCCTCAAAGCAGATGCGGGTAAGCATCTTCCCGCCGTCGGCGCCGAGGGCCTCCAGGGCGGCAGCGGTATGGCCGGTGAAGCGGTCATCGAATTCGTTGACCAGCCCGGTGAGGCCGCCGCGGTTCATCGACCCGAAGAGCAGCTTGCCCTCCAGCGCACCGAGCAGCAGCAGGTCATCCATGATGTCCGGGGAAGCGAGCACGCCGTCCACGGCCGGGTTGGCCAGCGCAATCCGCAGCCGGTCCAGCAGCTGGCGGCGCTCCGCCATGGCCACCGGATCGCTGCCGACGGCAAGGGCGCCGCGGGCCGGGTGGTCGGCAGCGACAATGAAGTTCTGCCGGCCCGCCTTCGGCCCCGGGTGGCGGCGGCGCGCCTTGGCGGCACGGGCCACGGCATCGGGGTCCTCGAGGCGGATGCGGCTCAGGTGTTCGTAGCGGCGGGGGTCATCATCCACCGTAAGGGTGGCGCTGCCAGGGTTGAGGCTCACAGTGCCGCTCCTTCAGGAATTGAGGTGCCGGGAACAAGTCGTCCCCGCTCGGCCAGCAGGGAGGTGACCTCGGCCGGGGTGGGCATGGCGTCGGCGCAGGACACCCGGGACGCAACGATGGCGCCGGCTGCGTTTGCGTAGTCGAGGACCTGGGCCAGGGGCCAACCGGACAGCAGTCCGTGGCAAAAGGCTCCGCCGAACGAGTCACCGGCACCCAGTCCATTGACGGTCTCAACAGGGACGGGGGCGGAGACCACGCGCTCTGTGCGGGTCTTGGCCATCACGCCTTCGGGGCCGAGCTTGACGACGGCGATTTCCACGCCGGCTGCCAGGAGGCGGTCCGCCTGCTCATCAGGCGTGCCCTTCCCGACGGCCACGGCACATTCCTGGTCGTTGCCGATGGCGACGGTAACGTCCGGCAGGATCTTGGCTATTTCGGCCCGGGCTTCCTCCTCGGAGGCCCAGAACATGGGGCGGTAGTCAAGGTCCAGGATGGTGTACTGGCCTTCCTTGAGACCGGTGCGGGGGCGGGCTTCGTGGGCCTTGATGTGCGCTTCACGGCTCGGTTCCTGACAGACGCCGGTAACGGTGGACCAGAAGATGCGTGCCTGCCGGATGGCCTCAGTGTCGAGCTCGTCAGCCTTGATCTGCAGGTCCGGGGCCGTGGGGAAACGGCCGTAGAAGTAGAGCGGGAAATCATGCGGCGGCTGGATGGCGCAGAAGGTCGCCGGCGTCTGGAGCCCCTGGACCGGGGTGACGAAGGAATCATCCACACCGAACTTTTCCAATTCGCGGTGCAGGTACGTGCCGAAGGGGTCATCGCCGGTGCGGGTAATGACCCCAGTGCGGCGACCATGGCGGGCGGCGGCGACGGCGACGTTGGACGGTGATCCGCCGAGGTACTTGCCGAAGGACGTCACGTCCTCCAATCCCACCCCGATGTCATTCGGGTAGATATCAACGCTGATTCGCCCGATCGTGAGCAGTTCGTGGGTCACGGTAATCGCGGACCTTTCTATTTGGTACTCCGTGAGTTACGGAACAAGCGCTCGTGACCCTAGTGGCCAAGCGCAAGCGGGAGCGGGTGCTGGGAACTTTGGGTTATTTCTTGGGTACGGCCAGCTCACCGGTGACGTATTGTGCCCTGCCGAAGCCGAAGGACCAGTCGCCGGGTGTGTTCTCGGTGTAGCCGATAAATACGTTTTCACCGCCTACTCCCAGGTCGCTCAGCCGGGCCGCAACTGTGGCGAACAGGGACTGTTTGGCTTCCTGGCTGCGGCCGCCCTGGGTGAAAATCTGAATCATCACTACGTCGCTGGACCGTTCAAAGCCGAGGCCGGCGTCCTGTGCGAAGATCTGGCCGTCCGGGTGCTCGGTGAGGATATGAAAGTAGTCCCGCTCCGGAATGCCGTATTCAGCGAGGATGGCGTCGTGGATGGCCCGACTCAAATCCTGCAGTTGCTGCGTACTACGGCCCTGGTTTACGTCGATGCGTACGAGAGGCACTTTTGCTCCTTAGGACGGCCGCTGCTCTGCGAGCCATCGGAAATCCAGTATTCGCTGGTTGGTTTTTCGGGAACGGCGGGCTGTGGGGCCGCCACGTAAGCGGCCCCACGTCCTTACGCCGGGACGGCCAGGGCTGCGTCTGCGTCCTTGAGGACTTTGGCTGCGACTTCCAGGCCTTCAATGCGGCCGAGCTCGACGTCTTCGTGTTCGATGTTGACGAGCATGTTGGGGTCCACTTCGTGGAGTGCACGGAGAAATTCGGTCCAGTAGGCGGTGTCGTGGCCCTTGCCTAGGGCTACGAAGTCCCACGCGGCGGGCTTGGGCCATTCGTTGGCCCATTCATCGCCGCCGAGGTTGGTGCGGTTCTCCTCGGGGGACAGCCTGCGGAAACGGTTGTCCAGGACGCCGTAGATGGCTGCTGTTTCCCTGTTGACCCGCACGTCCTTGGCTGCGGCCTGGAGGACCAAGGGGCCCAGTTCGCGGACGACGGCGACGGGGTCCATTTGCTGCCAGAACAGGTGGGAGGCGTCGAGCTCGACGCCGACGTGGGTTGCTCCGGTGAGTTCGACGAGTTTGTACACATCTGCGGGGTTGAACACGAGGTTCTGCGGGTGCAGTTCCAGGGCTACCTTGACGTCCAGGTCACGTGCGAGGCGGTCGGTTTCCTTCCAGAAGTCCGAGGCGATGCCCCACTGGTAGTCGAGCACGTCCAGGGCTGCAGAGTTCCAGGCGTTGACGATCCAGTTCGGCACCGTGGCTCCGGGTTCGCCGCCGGGGAGCCCGGACATGGTGACCACGCGGTTCTGTCCGAGGCGGTTCGCCAGGCGGATGGAGCGGCGGATGTCTTCGGCGTGCTTGTCGCCGATGGTGCGGTTCGGGTGCAGGGGGTTGCCGTTGCAGTTCAGCCCGGCGATGGAGACCCCGGTTCCCTCGAAGATGGCGAGGTAGTCGTCGCGGGCGGCGTCGCTTTCGAGGATGTCATCGAAGGTGGGGATGTGCACGGCTGGCAGGAAGCCGCCGGAGTTGATTTCGATGCCGGTCAGGCCGAGGTCGGCGATGACTTTTAGTGCTTCCGGGAGCGGCCGGTCGTGCAGGATCGCGTTGTAGACGCCGAGTTTCACAGGGTTACCTTCTTTCCGGCGCCGGCCGCTGATTCCGCGACGGCGGCGAGCAGTTCCATGTTGTGCACTCCCTCATCGAAGGTGGCGCAGCGGGGCAGGGAGGATGCTTCGTCGATCCCTGCGACCTCTTCGAGGAAGGCCCGGGCCTGGTAGCCGAAGGCGTCGTTCTGGCCAAAGCCCACGCTGGGGGCGTCCATGGCCAGGCCGCCGGCCAGGTAGGGGTGTTCGGGTCCGAGGATGACCTGGCGGTAGCCGTTCTCCGAGGAGGGGCCGGAGTTGAGGAAGAGTTCGATTTCTGCGGGGCGGCGCTGATCGAAGCGTGCTGCACCGTTCTCGCAGAAGGCTTCGAAGATGAGGCTGTTGGCGTGTCCGGCGGCGACGCGGGAGACTTCAAAGCCGCCCGAGCCTTGGGCGAACTCGGCGGAGAACGCTGCGTAGTCGTCGTTTTCTACGCTCTCGAAGACGTCGCTGACGGCTGCGTGGTCATGGCCCATGACGGCTCCCAGGGGGAGCGGGCGCTTGCTGATGGCGGTGCTGAAGCGTCCGCCGCTGATGGAGCGGATGTCTCCGCAGAGGAACTCCGCGACGTACGTGAGGTGGGATCCGACGTCGGCCAGCGCACCTGAGCCGGGGCCGCCCTTGTACCGCCAGCTCATGGGGGCATCGGGGCTGAAGCCGTAGTCCGTCCAGTAGCGGCCGCTGAAGTGCAGCACATTTCCGAGAGTTCCGTTCTGGATAAGGTCACGGATGTAGGCGATGCCGGGAGTGCGGCGGAAGGTGAAGCCGATCCGGGCGATGGAGGAGGCGTTCCGAGCGGCTTCGGCCATGGCCCGTGCGTCTTCCAGGGTGTCACTGAGCGGCTTCTCGCAGAGTACATGCTTGCCCGCTGCGAGGAGTCCCTCGACCACTTCACGGTGCAGGGAGTTTGCGATGACGACACTGACGACATCGATGTCGTCGGCTTCGGCAATCGCCTGCCACGAGGTGTCGTTGCGTTCATACCCGAACCGTTTTGCTGCGATGGAACCAAACTCAGCATTCACGTCCCCGATGGAGACCAGCCGAACCGGTGGAAGAACAGGGTTGTAGAGTGCGGACGCGGTGCGGAAGGCAGCGGCATGGGCCTTACCAGCCATACCCGCCCCGATGACGGCGACGCCGATATCTTTGGGCATTGATTTCTCCTTTGAAACTCAGCCGGAGCTGCGCGGACACAGCAGCTGAAGTGGGGGTAATGTGAAATGGAGCGCTCCAGAAAAACGATAAGCCCACAGCTTTGTCCTGTCAATGTCTTTGAAGGAGGAGGAATGAGTAAGAATGGCAGAATGACGCAGGAGACCAGCGGCAGGCGCCCAAACATTTACGACGTGGCCTCGGCTGCGGGAGTATCCAAGTCCCTCGTCTCGCTGGTCCTCAGGGGAGCCGCAGGCGTGTCACCTGCCCGCCGGGCGGCTGTCGAGGAAGCGATGGAACGGTTGAATTACCGTCCCAGCCGTGCTGCTGCAGCCTTGGCCGGCAACACGTCAAAGACCATTGGCGTAGTGCTGGATGACTACCGGAACCTTTGGTTCGTGGGACTACTGGGGGGAATGCATGATGAACTTGCGCCCCACGGTTACCGCGTCGCGGTGGCAGACCCCTCCTTCAATGCGCACATTGACAGGACGCCCGTGGACGGCTTTATATCCCTGCGGGTTGACGGCATCGTCATTGCCACAGAGCCATCTGAGGGCATGTTCACCGGCGTAGACGTTCCGGTGGTTGTCGCCGGAAACCGAGACACAACCGTTCCTGGTGCCGACGTCGTTGCGAATGATGACTTGGCGGGCGCTCGGCTGGCCACTGAGCATCTGCTCGGTTTGGGCCACCGTGAAATTGGCCATCTCACCGGCGGGGGAGGCGCCGCCCGCCTGCGAGCCCAAGGTTTCGAAGTCGTGATGCATGAACGTGGGCTACGAGCGCACATCGCCCAAGGCCACGGACTCACGACGGAATCCGACGGCTACCAAGCGGCCCTGAAGCTGCTGGATGAGAACCCCTCAATCACCGCCATCTTCGCCGCCAATGACACTATGGCGTTTGGCGCTGCGGGTGCCGCCCGCGACAGGGGACGGAACATCCCCGGTGATCTGTCACTCATCGGGTACGACAATTCGCCCCTTGCGTCCGCCAACCTGTTGCGACTGACCACAATTGACGATCGAAGCGGGCAGGTCGGCATTGAAGCCGCAAAGGCCCTTCTTGCCCGCGTAACGGATCCTACGGCGCCGCCGCGGACAGTGCTGGTGGGCCCCGAACTCGTGCTCAGGGAATCTACAGCCCCTCCGGCCTGACTACCGCACATTCATGAGGCGGGCATCGCCATGCCGCTGAAAACTTCGAGCGGTGGCAACCTTGCAGCGGCGGGGCTTTCCCCGCCAATGCCCCGTTACCTCATTCGCAGGTACCGACCAGCGTCATCTCGAAGGTGTAAGAGTCAGCGCGGTAAAAGTGGCGTCCCATCTCGATTACTCGGCCAGTGTCATCAGCGACCCTTCGATTCACGGTCACGAGAGCGGCACCGGGCGGGATGTTCAGGACTGCTGCCTGGTCGTCGTCGGCACTGGCGGCACCGATGCTCTGGCTGGCGACGCGAAGGTTTATTCCGGCGCGCTTCAGCACGTCATACAGGCTGTCCGTTTCGAGTGCTTGGGCGGACAGGCCCTTGATTGTGCCGCAAACCCAATTTTCCATCAGTGCCAGCGGTTGTCCGCCGACGCACCGGATTCTGGTGAAATGACAAATTTGCATATCTGGGGCCGGCCCGAGGCCTTCACCGATGTTCCTCTCGGCCGTCTCCCAACCGAAAGATGTGACAAGCGTTGTCGGGTCATGGCCAGCCGCCAGGAGGTCCTCGTGGAGGCTCGTGAGCTCGACGGGTCGCCGAACGGACCCGCCCACCACCTGAGTTCCGACCCCTCGCTTCCGCACGAGTAGTCCGCGCCGAACGAGCGAGTCCATGGCTTGCCTCACAGTGGGGCGGGAGAGTTGAAGCCGCGCGCAGAGGGCAATCTCGCTCTCAAGCCGTTGCCCCTGGGCAAGACGACCATCGCGAATAGCTTCCTCGAAAACTAGCGCCACTTGGTGGTGAAGGGGCACAGGAGAGTTCCGGTCAATGTCGAGGTTCAAATGCATCATGCCGCGCTTCGGGTTCCTGTAGCTGGGTGGCTGTTTGCTGGCCGTGGCTGTTGGTTGGCGTCGAAATCGACAGGGGTACCGTGGTTTCCTGTAGCCCCGGAGACGTCGGTTTTGCAGTAGCCCCGAACGACGTCGTCGCCTGGCTTACCAGCCCTCCTTAGAAGTTTCCATGGCTTGCTTATGGAGCGCTCCACTTGATTGTGAAGTGCCCCCCGTCCCTTGTCAAGACGAATTCTCGATAAGCCAAGGAGCCAGCGACCTCCCCACTCGCTCGGCAAGGGGGCTCGACGGGGAACGTAGCCGGTGAGTCGGTGGGTCGATACGTTATTTTTCTCCGGCAACTTCTTTAGTTTCGAACGCCGATAACCGGCCTTCTGTCTGTTCAAGTCGGTGGCTATGTGGAAGGAGTCACCAAACCTGTCGTTCGCGAGGCGCGACAGTATCAGCCGGGGGAGCGATGTGTTGAGCACTTGGCCGGTTCGCTTGCCCAACGACGGGCAGTGCGTAACTGCCTGCCGTCACCGTTGCCCGGGAAGGGGCAACGGTGACGGCGATGGTTCCGTTCCTAGAACGTCCAGGGCATGGCGTCGTGGTTGAAGTCCCGGAATGATCCGAACTTTCCGGCATTGAATGCCAGGCCCTCCCCGTCACGGTCACGGCAGGCCACAACCTGCCCAAAGAACACCTGGTGATCACCGATGTCGTACTGATGGACCACTTTGCAGTCTGCTTGGGACAGCGCACCGCTGACCACTGACAGCCCGCGCTCGGTCCTGTCGAAGTCCCCGGTCTCGAAACGGGCCCCGCCCCGCTGGGCGAACTGGCGTGCCACGGCTTCCTGCTTGGCGCCCAGGATGGAGATCGCGAATTTCCCGCTGGCGAGGACGGCATCGCCGGTACGGGTGTTGAAGTTCAGCGAGATCATCAGGATGGGCGGGTCCAGGCTGATGGATGTCAACGAGTTGATGGTCATGCCGTACTGCTCGCCGTCGTGTTCCGTTGTCACCACGGCAACACCCGTGAGGAACCGGCCCATCGTCCGGCGCATGGCCAGCCCATCGGGCATGGCGAAAACTGCTGGGGTGCCCATGTCAGCTGTTTCCGTCCTGGTAGTACCGGACTTCAAACATCTTGGCCCCGCCTTCGGAAATCCAGGGGCCGTGCTCCATGCCCGGCGGACGGGTGGCCCAGTCGCCGGCCTTGAAGGTCCTGCCAAGGCGCTGGTCCACGAAGGAACCTTCAAAGATAAAGACCTCTTCCCAGAAGTCATGGGCCAGCGCGCCGTTGGGGGACGTGTCCGTGCCTGGCTCGAACTTGAGGATCCGGGTTACCGAGTCATCCGAGTCATTGCGGGCGAGGATTGCCTCGGAGAGACCCTCAATGTGCGGCACGCACGGCGTGAACTCCACTGAAGACGTGGGAGTGAATTCAAATTCGGGCTTTGCCATTTCTAGTTCTCCTCCTGGCGTCCGTCAACGCCGTAGGTGGCCAGGAACTCGTCGAGTTCCGCGACCTGCGCTTCGTAGCCATAGTTTCGGTAGGTGTAGGCACCCTTCACCACGAAGGGGGCGCCGGCGTAAAAGAGTTCGTACTGCTGGTGGCGGCCAGCGAATTCCGAACCGATGATGTCCCAGGCCAGGCGGAAGAGCTTGATGCGTTCCTCGCTCGTCACACCGGGGGAGACGATGTAGCGCTCCACGTCAGGTGCCGTCACCGGGCTCTTCATGTCCACCACGCTTGAGGGCAGCTGCAGGACGCCGCCACCCACCAGGTCGCGGAGGATGGCGATGACGCGCGGGTACGTTTCGGATTGCAGGCCCATGACCCCGTAGAGGGAACGCTTGCCGGGGACAAGCATCCCGGAGGAGTCGGTCGTAGCCGTGTACTCGGCGGCGATCAGCGCGGATTCGACCGAGGAGACCAGTGCCGCAAGTTCACCGAGCTTTTCCTGGACGCCGGGAATCTTGTCCGTGCCGTTGACCTGGGTGATTTTGCGAGCCACGGCTGCGATGAATTGCAGCTTAGTCGTGAAGCGCGTCTGGGCCTGCCAGTTGCCCAGGGCATGGGCACCGGTGTCGAAGAACTGGCGTCGCATGGTGTCCACGTTGCGGTCGATGAAAACGCGGTCCCAGGGGACCAAGACGTCTTCGAAAATAACCAAGGCATCCGGTTCGTCGTAGTGGCTGGTCAGGGGATAGTCGAACTCACTGGTGGCGGCCGGGGCGAACGGGCGGCGGCAGAGGAACTTCAGGCCGTCCGTCGCGGCGGGCAGGGCAAAGCTGATGGCGAAGTCAACGTCGTCCGGGCCGAGCGGCTTGATGCAGGTGACGAACACTTCGTCGGCGATAGCGCCGCCGGTGGCCAGCATCTGCGAGCCGCGGACGATCAGGCCCTCCTCCGTTTCCGTCACGACGCCCACCTGCAGGAAGTCGCCCTCCCAGCCGGACGCCGTCGTCGAACGGGAAACCTGGGGCGGGATGATCGCGTAGGAAACGTAGAGGTTCTCGGCGAGTATCCGCTCGTAGAAGCGTCGGATGTTTCCGGCGAAATCGCGCTCTGAGTCCTCAAAGACCTCCGGGTGAGCGCCGAAGGCAGCAAAGAAGGTGCCCACGTGATCGGGGCTGCGGCCTACCCAGCCGTGAGTGTGCTTGGCCCAGCGTTCAACGGCCTGGCGGCGCAGCTTGAGCTCCTCTGCGGTGCGGGGGATGCTGAAGACGCGGTTGGCGGTGCCGTTGATTTCTGCGCTGTGGTATTGCATTCCGTTGGCGGGGTCCGCGGCGATGTCGTACAGCTCGGCGATGGTGCGGGTGACGTTGCGGAATGCGGGGTGTTCGGCGACGCTGTCCACCGCTTCGCCGTCAATGAGTACGGTGCGCCCGTCGTTGAGCGTCTTGATGTATTGGTCTCCGGTCCTCATGCCTGGTGTCCTTTCGTGATGGTGTACGTGTGGTTGATGGTGGTGCCGTCCGGGAAGGCGAGTTCGAGCCGCCATTCCCGGCCGTAGATGAAGTCGCCGCCGATGACGGGCAGGGTGCCGCCGAGGCAGATGAAATCACCGCCCCCGATTGCGGTGCGCTCCAGGAGAAGTTCGACGACGTTGACCGGCGTGCGCAGGCCGTCCAGGGTTCCGTCCTGGTACAGGCGGCCGTCCACCCAGCTCCTCGCCCGGCAGTCATCGAGCGAGAGCCGCTGCAGGCTGTCGACGGGGATGACGGTCCCAGCCACGGGTTTAGGGCAGGCGCGCTTCGAATCACCGATGTCGAAGGTTTCGATATGGCGGTCCGTGTGGTCCGAGGAGATGCCGAGGTAGTAGCGTCCGCCGTGCCGGACGTAGAGGGGTTCGATCTCGCCGGATGTTTTGTCTCCGGTTACCGTCAGTTCCGCCGCGGAGCTGACGGTATTGCTGTCCACGGGGTAGAACATCGGGACCTCGTGCGGCGGTGCAACGCCGATGGCGGCAAGTTCGTCGATGTGGTGCTGGACGGCTGCCGCGTCACGGCCGGTGTATCCGGCGACGACGGTGTGGAATCCGGTGAGTTCGATCGTCCCGCCGGTGCCGGCGACGTTGAATGTCAGCGTTTCCGTGCTGGTCTTCATGGATCTTCTTTCTTGGTGTTAGCGGGCAAGGCCCGAGTAGTCTGCGAGCCGGTCGGCGATGACCGGGAACTCGCTGCGGGTGGCCTGGACAAGGCCGGGGTCGATGCTGGCACGGAGGACCTCTTCGCCGGTTCCGGCTTCTGCCACAAGGCGGCCCCAAGGGTCTATGACGCGGCTGGTGCCGCCAAGTTCCACACCTTCCTGGGTGCCGGCGGCGTTGCAGGCCAGGACAAAGACCTGGTGCTCGACGGCGCGTGCTGACGTCAGGAGCTTCCAGTGCTCCCGGCGAGCGGCCGGCCAAGCGGCAGGGACGATGACGATTTCGGCACCACGGACGCTGAGCTCTAACCACAGGCCCGGAAAGCGCAGGTCGTAGCAGGTGGTTCCCGCCATCTGTCCAAAGGGTGTTGCCGCGACAGGCAGCGAGATTCCCGGCGCCAACAGGTCCGCTTCAAGGGACTTGTAGCCGAAGACGTGGAGCTTGGAGTACCGGTGGGCGAGGTTGCCCTGGGGATCAACCAGGACCGAGGTGTTCCGGAAAGCGGGAGATCCATCCGTGGCTGGGCCGTCGATCCGTTCCACGATGCTTCCCACATGGACGTAGGCGCCGAGGTCCTTTGCCACGGCTGCGCACATCGCCACCGTTGGGCCGGTCACGGTCTCGGAAAGTTCCGGGTACTGCCCGAAGTGGAAGTAGCCTGCGCTCCAGAGCTCCGGGAGGACGATGAGGTCTGCTCCGCGCTGTTCGCGCAGCACTGCCTCTGCGCGATCGCTGCGCTGGCTCTGGGTTTCGTTGTCCGGGCTGGACAGCTGGACGAGTGCAAGGTCCATGGGTGCTCCTTGATGTGTGGAGGTTGTGGCGGTCATGGCTGTGCCCTCGTGCCGGGCACCTCGTCGAGCTCACTGAGCCTGATGTCCCTGGTTTCCCTGGCGAAGGAAACAGCGACAATGGAGATGACCCCCATGACCACCAGGTAGAGCGCGATGGCCTGGCCCGAGCCGAACGCCTGGTAGAGGGCAAGGGCGATGATGGGTGAGAGCGAGCCTGCGATCAGGGATGCCACGTTGTACGCCACCGACGTTCCGCTGTAGCGGACCTTGGTGGGGAACAGTTCAGAGAAGAAGGCTCCAATGACCGAGCTGTAGGCGGCGAAAATCAACAGGCCACCCACTGCCGCCAGAATGATCAGACCCGGTTGGCGGGAGTCCAGGAGGGCGAAGAAAGCGAAACCCCAGACTGCCGTGGCCACGGAGGCGCCAACCATCATGGGCTTGCGTCCAATGCGGTCCGCGAAGATTGCCAGGAGGGGAATCGCTACGACGGCGACGCCCTGGCCGATCATAACGGCGGTGAGGCCGGTCTGACGGTCCATCTTCAGAATCTCCGTGACGTAAGTGATGAGGAACAGCGAATAGATGTAGAAGCCCGCGTTCTCACCCATCCGGCTTCCGGCGGCGATGAGGATCTCTTTCCAATGGCCGCGGAACAGGGCGGCCAGGGGAAGTTTGGCCTGCTTGGCATGGTCGGCGTCCGCCTTTGCCTGCGATGCCAAAAAGAGGGGGGTCTCCTGAACGTACAACCGCAGGACCAGCCCGATGATCACGAGCAGCGCCGAGAGCCCGAAAGCGATGCGCCAGCCCCATGCCAGGAATTCCGCCGGCGGCATTGCGGCGGCCAGAACAGCCAGGACGCCGGCCGCCATGAGGTTGCCCAAGGGAGGGCCAACGTTCGGCCACGAAGCCCAGAACGCGCGCTTGGTGCTGTGGTCACTGTATTCGGAGACAAGCAGGACGGCTCCACCCCATTCGCCGCCGAGCGCGAAACCCTGCACAAGGCGCAGAAAGAGGAGGATCAGGGGAGCGGCAATGCCAATGGAGGCGTATGGCGGGATGAAGGCGATGAGTGAGGTGGCGACGCCCATCAAGAGCAGGCTCGCCACCAGCGTGGACTTGCGCCCGTGTTTGTCGCCCAGATGCCCGAGGACGATGGCACCCAGCGGGCGGGCAACAAAGCCCGCCGCGAAGGTGCCCAGGGCCAGCATGGTGCCCACAAAGGGGTCGGCACTGGGAAAGAACAGTTTGTTGAAAACAAGGGCAGCTGCTGTGCCGTAGAGGAAAAAGTCGTACCACTCGACTGCTGTGCCGGCCAGGCTGGATGCGGCAACTGCCGGAAGCGAGGTGTGCTTGCGCACCACCCGCTCCTGTTGCGAGACATTGCTCATGGGAATCCTTGGGGTATATGGGTAGGTCCGCTTCTGCGCAACGTTGCGCAGAAGGTAAGGGGCCGACGTCTCGGCTGCACTCGTGGGGAGGGTCGAACAGGCTGCGCTCTTGACTTGGCATGTGACCCAGGTCAACAATAAGTGAATGGCTTTCACTAATCAAGCGGCGGCAACGGTGCCGCCCACAAATCCCGCCCCCGCGGCTGGACTGAAGAAGAACGCAATCGGAACCCGCGACATTGTGTTCATGTTGGTGTCAGCGGCAGCGCCGCTGACCATCGTGGTAGGCATCGCACCACTCGCCCTCGCGGTGGGCGGCCTCGGTGCCCCTGTCATCTATATCGCCGCTGCCCTGGGCCTGTCCCTCTTCGCCATCGGCTTCATGGCGCTTACCCGCCACGTAAAGTCCTACAGCGGCTTCTATGGCTACATCGCCAAATCCCTGGGGCGTGTGATCGGACTAGGCTCCGGACTCACCGCCTGGATGAGCTACAACGGCATTCAGATCGGCCTCTACGGACTGCTGGGCATCCAGGCGGATCTGGCGATGAAATCCCTCACGGGCATTGAGTTGCCCTGGTGGGCGTACGCTGTCGTGGCGATCGGAGCCGTCTGGTACCTGGGCTGGCGCGGAATCGACGTCGGCGCCAAAGTCCTTGCTGTTCTGCTCACCCTCGAAACCGCTATCGTCGCCCTCGTTGCCGCATACGTCCTGGCCCAAGGAGGGGCGGAAGGCATCGGCTTCGAATCCTTCAGCCCGGACGCCATCTTCTCCCCGCAGTTCGCCGCGGTCATAGCCCTTGGCTTCTCCGCCTTCATGGGGTTTGAATCCGGCGCCCTCTACCGCGAAGAAGCCCGCGACCCGGAGCGGAGTGTCCCCCGCGCCACGTACATCTCCATTGCCTTCATCGGGGCCTTCTACGCGTTCGCAGTGTGGGTGATTGTCCAGGCCTTCGGACCGAAAACCATTCAGGCCTTCGCCGCCGGACACCTGGATACCGGTGACACCGCGTACATCATGGCCGGAACGTTTGCCGGTGAATGGTGCGTGAACCTCATGAGCGTCCTGATCGTCACCAGCATCTTCGCGTCCCAGCTGTCCTTCCACAACACCATCAACCGGTACACGCTTTCTTTGAGCCGCGAAGGCATCTTCCCGAAGCGCTCCGGCCGGATCAGTCCCCGCCATGGCACACCGTCCGCGGCCGGCTTTGAACAGACCCTGCTCTCACTGGTCCTCGTGGCCGGGGCAGCCCTGCTCCAACTCGACCCGTTCACCCAGTTCCTCATCTGGGCAAACACACCAGGGGTCGTGGGTATCCTGCTCCTGCAGGCGCTCACCGGCGTCGGCGTGGTGGTCTTCTTTGCCCGGCGCAAGAACAACAGGTTGCGCTGGTACGTCATTCCCTCGGCCGTGGCAGCCAGCCTGATCATGATCGTGGTGGCCTACCTGATGATGGATAACGCGGAGTTAATCACCGGCCTCCCTGACGGGGACCCCATCAACACCATCCTCCTGGTCACGGCCCCGCTGGTATGCGTCGCCGGAATCATCCTGGCCATCGTGTTGCGGCGCGTGAATCCGCTCGCCTACCAGCGAATCGGTCACGCGGATTGTTGAGCCTAGTCTTGAGACATGCAGACTCCCGAAAAAACCAGCCGGATGGGGCGGCCGCTGAGCCCCAGGCTTTCCCGGAAGGCCATTGGACGTGCAGCGCTGGAGATGTTCGAGAAGGAGGAAGGGCTCTCCATCCCCCGCCTCGCAGCACGGCTCGGGGTCCGGCAGTCCTCGTTCTACAAGCACGTCACAGGCCGCCAGGAAATTGTCGAACTCGCCCGGGGATCCCTGGTAGAGGAGGTCCGCATTCCCGGATTACCTTCCGGCGACCTGGATGCGGCCGTCCGCCAGATTTTCGAGGCACTCAGGATTGCCTACAGCCAGGTGCCTGCGCTTCTCCCGGAGCTGCTCACCCAGCCGGTATCGCATCCGGCGGCACTCGCCCTCTACGACCGTTTCGCAGAGGTATTCATCGGTGCGGGCGTGCCTGCGCACCTTGTCGTCCCTACTTTGGAGACCCTGGACAGCGCCGCTATCGGCGCGAGCCTCGATGCCATCACCATGGAGTCCGCCTGGAGCATCGCCGAGGAGGACCGGCCGACTTACCCCCACCTATCAGCGGCGCAGCAAGCCGTAACAACCAGCCCAGTGGACCGCTTCGCGTTCCTCGCCGACGTCCTGTCGGCCGGATTGCGGACGGCCATCGACGGCGACGCCTGAGTTCTCCCAGGGGTCCCGCAATCCAGCCAACCCCAACAGGAGCCAGCCTTGAACACCCCGGAGCCCATCGACTTCGTCATCCTCTCGTCCAGCATCCTCTATGGCAAGAAGCTCCAGGAAGTAGCGGGATTCGTGGCCGTCGCCGGCGGCCGCATCGCCGCCGTCGGGCCTTCCTGGGACGCCGCGGACTGGATGGCCCGCGCCGGCCGCGTGATCGACGTCGGAGACGCCACCGTCGCTCCGGGACTGATCGACGCACACATCCACCCGATCCTTGGCGCGAGCGTAGCCCGTGGCCTGGACCTGAGCGGGGTCACGGAATTTGAGGCCGTCCGTGCTGCCCTCGCGGACTACGCCGCAGCAACGGACCACGTCGTCGGCAGGGACTGGCTCTTCGCTTGGGGACTCGACCCGGTCATCTTTGGCGACGGGGACTTCAGCAACAACCTTTTCCGGGGGATCCTGGATGAGGAGCTGGTGTTCATCACCCTGTTCGATGCGCACGGAGCTTTGGTGTCCGATGCCGGGATGAGGCTCGCGGGCGTAACCGTCCAGGAGCAGTTGGACGGTTCCGGATATGTCGGGGTGGGCTTGGACGGCAAGCCAAGCGGCATGCTCTACGAGATGGCGGCGATGGACCTGGTCCGGGCCATCCTGCCGGAGCTGTCGTTTGAACAGCGAGTGGAGGAGCTTGACCGGCTCCTGAATTCAATGGCGGAGACCGGCCTGGTTGCGGGTCACATGCTGGACCTTGGCCACCCCGATTCCCTTGACGTGCTCGAGGCGTTGGAAGAGTGTGGTGAGCTCGCCATCCGGTTGCGGGTCTCGCCGTGGATCATGCCGGGAGCTACCCAGGAGGACCTTGACGCTATTCTGGCGTTGCAGGGCCGGCGGGGGCGTCGCTGGTACGTCCATGGCATCAAACTCATGATGGACGGCACTATCGACAACGGCACCGCATGGCTGTTTGACGCTGACACCCACGGGGAGTCCCTGCATCCGCTGTGGCGGCAGCCGGAGGAACTCGCCGCCGCCATGAAGTTTTTCCACGAGAACGGGGTCCCCACCGCGACGCATGCCATCGGGGACAAGGCCGTGGCCTTCGTGGCAAAGACCATCGGAGCCCTGGCTCCGAACGGGACTGTGCACCGGATTGAGCACGTCGAGTCCATTCCTGACTCCGTCCTGAAAGACATAGTCGACGCCGGCGCCACCACGAGCCTGCAGCCCACCCACTGCACCCTGTACAGCCGGGCTGACCACACCGACAACTGGTCCCGCAGGCTGGGCACGGAGCGGGCCAACCACGCCTGGCGGACGCGCGATCTCCGGGACGCCGGGGCCGTGGTTGCCCTTGGATCGGACTGGCCCGTCGCGCCTTTCGATCCTCGCGGTATCATTGCCGCCGCCCAGACCCGCCGACCAGCTCGCCGGCCCGACATCGAACCCGTTCAGCCGAAACAGGCACTTTCCGCTCGCGCTGCCCTGGAAGGCTACACCACCAATACTGGCAGTCGGTCGGTGAGAAGGGCGGAGAGCTGGAAGTCGGCGCACGGGCCGATCTGACCATTTTTGGCTGCAACCCGCTGACGACGGACCCGGACGAGTTTGCGCACGCCCCGGTAATCCTCACGATGGTGGACGGCGAAGTGGTGGTGGACCAGCAGGTGTCCGTGGCCTGAGCAGGTTCGGCAATCTACTACCAGGCGGGCGGCCCGGGGCCGCCCGCCAGCTTACCCACTCACCTCAGGCTGTTCCTGCACTGCCCGGGATTAGTCATCGGATGAGGGCCCTGCTGATGGCCTCGAACATCGCTGCTGCCGCAGCACCGGCGACCGGATCAACAGGTAGTGCAGCGGAGGAGAATTTGACCCCCACCACGCCTGTCTTGCGGTTGATGTAAACCATCTGCCCATGGATACCCAGACAGTAGGCCGTATCCCAATCGTGGGAGAGGAACCAGAACTGGCTGCGATATTTCCCGCCAGGCATCACCTCGGATTCCTTCCCTGCCGCGAACGCCTCTCCGGAATCCTGCCCACCGGCGAAGATGTCATCAACCCACGCAGATTCCAGGATTCGTTGGCCACCCAATGAGACCCCGCCGTCGCGAATCATCGCTCCGAAGCGGGCCATGTCCTCCAGCGACGCGCAGATTCCGCCGTCGAACATTCCGGTGCCCTCGGCGTCGACGGCGATGAAAGCGTCATGGCGGGCGCCAAGCCGTGACCAGAGGATATCGGAGGCGAGATCGGCAAACTTCCGGCCGCTCACTGCCTCGCATAGCCAGCCAAGGACATCAGTTTCGCAGCTGCGGTATTCAAAATGACCGCCGTGTTCGCGCTCCTGCTCCAAAGTCACCAGGAATTGTTTGAGCGTTGCCGCTTCGCCGTCACGGCGCGGCGCCCAGCCCACGGCTTTGTCCAGTTGCCGCACTTCGGACAAAGGGTCGAGATACTCCTCGGAAAACCTGACGCCACTGCGCATGTCCAGTACGTCCCGTACAGTCGCGCCGCGGTAGCCGCACGCACCCAGTTCCGGGATGTAGTGGTCTACCCCTTCAGAGGCATCGATCTTTCCTTGAGCCACCAGGGCACCGACCACCGTGGAAACGATGGACTTGCTGATGGACATAAGCAGGTGCCTCTCACCAGGGCCCATGTCGCCGAAATACTCCTCGACGAGCACCTCATTGCCTCGCAGGACCATCCAGGCGTCCGTTTTGGTGGTCGCCAGAATTTCGGCAACCGTAGCGCCTGAGCCGTCCGGCAGCACTACCGTGAGCCCGCGGAAATCTGCCCGGCTTTCGAGCAGTTCGGCGACGGGGGAGTCCCGGGCCTTGATCTGAGCTCCGGGAAACAGTTCGTCCATGTGCAGGAAGGACCACGCCAAACTGCCCGGCTTCTGCCAGTTCCCGACAGTAACCTCGCTCCGCTCAGTACTCATGCTTGCCATGATCTTCCTTCACTGGATATGGCGGACTGGCTCAATCGGTAACGACGACGGCGCGGCTTGAACCCAAGTCTCATAAAACGAACGACATTCATTTAAGGGTACGCCCATAGGGGTCATAACCGGAAGGCAAATTGGGGGCGGCAAGATAATCGGCCAGCAGGCGCGTGAGATTGATTGAAAGGTTGGCGCCGGAGAGGCATAGGGCGCTGGTTTGCTGCCGATGTCATCGACTCGTTAAGTCCGGGTGCCGACTTTGCGGCGACATACCCAGCCCCGAGTCGATTAACACGGGCTAGTACGAAAGAGGGCCAAGGCCAAACTTGGAAGCGTCTGGAGCGTTATCGGCCTCCAGACGCTCATTGGACACGTGATGATCGATCCTGGACATCAATCTGGTGACCTTCGAGGACAGGCTCCGAACCATGCGAAAGAGGTTCGGGGTGGGTTGAGCGCGACGCTTCAATTCTGCGATAGGCGATGTAGCCAGGAACTTCAGCTCTTCGCTCTTAACGACCGGGCCCAAGCTGCACAGTTCTGATCCCTGCACTTGGGGGCGAAGAAACGATCCGGGCCGAGGCCAGGAGCAGCCCCTTTTCGGTCACTACCCGCCTATTTTCGGGCGCCGATAACCGTTGTTTCGTCACCTAAGGGGAGGAGGGGTGGAGGCCGGACCTGCCCGCGGGATGGGCACCTGAATTGATTCAGCAAGTAGTTGTCCGATCTCGCGTCGCGTCCCGAAGTGGCGGAACTCCGGCGAAAAAGCAGCTGACCGAATCTTTATCTCCCATATCGCCGCATGGTACGCGGCTTGGGGCGGCGGCCACGAGGCGCCGGGAGATACGGTGACCGTCTAATTGTCCCGAGTTCTCTAGCTAATTAGGCGAGGTATGGCTATTTCCGGCAACCTCATCCTGACATAGGCTGATAATCATCACCGCTGGAGATGTGGAGTCGGGCCCGATGAGTACGAGGACGATCCTTGCCGGCAGCGCCCCTGGGCGATTGTCTCGCAGTCATGTCACTCCTGCCCGCAACATAAGTACGCATAGCGGCCGGGGCCCAAAAATGAGCATTTCCATCGGCCCAAACGAAGGAGACTCTCGTGTTGCTTTGGATAGCCATCATCATCGCAGTTCTCTGGCTTCTCGGCCTGCTCGGCAACATCGGCGGCGGGTTAATTCACCTGCTTTTGGTCATAGCCGTGGTCGTCCTCGTCTTCCACTTCATCCGTGGCAGGTCCCGCGCCTAAATTCGAAACCCTGTTCTGCCGCGGCGAACGCCCGAGCTTGCTGGAGCGTGACTATCGGCGCGCCCTTTCTGATTGTTCTTGGTTGTCGGTTTTTGTCCGACGCCTGTTCATAGGGCGGCCAGGCGCCGGCGACATGATTCTGGTGACTTTCAAGTCTTCCTGAATTCCTTCGCGCGCGACGGCGGGGCTTCACGGACGGATTCTTGATGCCTTTGGGTGTGTTGACATTGTCAACACACCCGTGAGGCCTGTCTGAGCTGGTGCCCGGGCAGACTTGTCGCCTTTCTGGAAGTCCGTAGTAAATTCGACGTGCTGCCGCGGGAAATGAATTCGGCGTTGGTTGTGCTGGTTTGGGTCGCTGTCAGGGGGATTGCGGCACTGTGCGGGGGGGGGCGCCATCGTATTGGGTGAACGTCTAGGACACTTGTGGCGTTCGGGTCGTGCGTGAGGTAGCCAGCGGCGGATCGGGCATAGCCCAGCTCGCCGCCGTCGTGCCGGGGGAGGTCCACCCGCAAGGTGGCGCCGAGGCGGTCGGTGTCAACGGTGATGCAGACCAGGCTCTCCTGCGGCCAGAAGCCGAGGGTGTGTCCGACGAAGCTGAGCAAGTCTGCGGGGGATTTGATGGTGACGTTTCCATGGTCCTGTTTCTTTGACCTTTTTCTTGGCCTGGAGGTGGTCGTTGGGATATGGGTGCCGTTCTGATAGAGGATTCACCGCTGGGTAGGAGGGGCCGGAGTGCAACTTGGGGGACCGGCCGTAATAAGCGCGGTGAACACGATGGTCAGATGTGCCTCGATCGCCGGCGTCATGGCAGTAATGCCGTCTGCCCACGACTGTCGAATTTTTTCTGCTCTAAGTATCACGTGCTCGACTGCGTGCGTCAGCAATCGGTGATCAGGTCGTGGGCGACGTGTGGGTGTGCGGCGCGAACCGCTCTGCGATCATTGGACGGTGCCGAAAAAGTTGACGGTGCGAAGGATCATGCCGCTCGCGACCGTGTTCGTCGTCGTCGGGCTCCTGATTGGTATGCCGTGGTTCTTTCAACGCTCGCTCATTTATTTTCCCGATCGCGGTCAGCCACGCCCGGCCGCGGAGCTGTTGCCCGGAGCCCGGGACGTCACACTCACGACGAGTGACGGCCTCGAGCTCGGTGCCTGGTACTTGCCAGCCGCAGTCGGCTGTCGCACGACCGTGCTCGTCGCACCGGGCAACGGCGGCAACCGGGCTTATCGGGCAGGGCTGGGGCGAGCGATCAGCGAGCTCGGGTGGGGCGTGCTGCTCTTCGACTATCGAGGTTACGGGGCGAATCCGGGGCACCCGTCCGAGGACGGTCTCGCGCGTGATGTCCGCGCCGCTCGTGAGTTCCTGACAGGTGCGGCAGGACTACCTGCAGGCTCGCTCGTCTATTTCGGGGAGAGCATCGGAGCCGGGGTGGTCACGGAGCTCGCCACCGAGCACCCTCCAGCCGCGATGCTGCTGCGCTCACCTTTTACCTCGCTCGCCGACGCCGGCCGGGCAGCCTATGGCGTGCCGGTGGGCTGGATGCTTCGCGATCACTACCCGGTACGCGAGAACGTAGCGCGCGCCGACGTCCCAATCGCCGTGGTGTACGGGAGCGAGGACACCATCGTGCCCGCACAGCAGAGCCGGGACGTGGCTCAGGCGGCCCGGGAGTCCGGAAACTACGTCATCGAGGTGGAGGTAGCGGAGGCGAACCACAACGATGCAGCACTGGCGCTGGGTCCCGAACTCATCGGTGCCCTCGTCGACGTGGCTAGCCGCGGCGGGGCAACCGGGTGTCCGTGACCGCTCAGGACGTCGAGTACACCCGCGCGGCCTCACCACCCACGCCTCACGTCGATGGACAGGTGGAAGTCGGGGAGTCCGTGCAATGAGAAACGCTGCAGGTGGGCTACTTGCACCAGGGCCCGTTCGGTCGAGCCCGAGAACGTGAATGGGGTGATGACCACCTCCTCGGCTTGTCCAACCGTGGCGGGCTGGCTGCGTGATGCAGGCAAAGCGGTGCCCCGCCTCCCATGGGGAGCAGGGCACCGCTACTTATCTGGCTTTAGCTGTCACCATTGGTGGGCGACGTCGATCACGAGCTTGGATCCGTTGCCGGGACCTGCAACGGTGAATACCTTGAAGGGCAGCCGGGCGCGGACGCCGAGGCCCAGGGTGGTGCGGCCCTCAAAGCTGCCTGCCCAGGCAACCTGCCTGAACGTCTTGTAGTTCGAAACGTTGGTCACCTCGGAGCGGTTGGCCGGCACGAAGGTGGCCTTGCCTGTGGTGCTGTCATAGCTGGGTGCGTGGGTGGTGACCTGCAGGAATGCACCACCTCTGAGCTTGATGGGCAGTCCCGACCCGGCCTGCGCGACCTTTGAGACGTAGCGGACGTTGTAGCCGGTTGCCTTCCCTTTGATGTCGATGACCAGGCGGTCGAAGCAGTAGTGCTTTCCTGAGCGAACGTTGGTTACCGATGCGGCGCTCATGGTCTGGCTGGTCTTGGCCAGCGAGCTCCAGACCAGTCCGCAGTAGGAAGGGGTTGCGGAGGCGGACCCCGGAACCAGCAGGCCCAGCCCGAGAGCCATGATGATGGCAGTCAGCCAGGCGCTTACTTTTTTCATGTGGTACCCCTTTCGGGTGTGAGTGATTGGATGACACCAGAGTAGGAGCGCCAAAAGCCCCAAACGAGGGACGTTTCCGATTCTTCGTACAACCGTTAAAGCGCCGGAAAACCGGTCACGGGAGCGTAAATCCAAGGCCCGGATCGGGGCAGTCGAAAGACGTTTGTGGCCCTTTCTCAATTCGCCTGTTATCGCCGGTAACAGGCCGTTTCTTGTCCAGGGCGGCCCCCTCCGTTATGTGGCTGCGGAGTACTGACAGCAAGCCACAGTATGCCCGCTACTGAGCATGCGTGCTGATGGTGGCGCGTGTGCTGGTCGCGGCCTGGCAGCCCCTGAATTGGGGATCCTCCGGGTTCACGAGCGCAGCCGTCAGCGCGCGCCGGCTCCTCCACGATCGGCCGACTCGTGTCCAATTGCCAGTCATCGCGGTCCCGGCCCAGGAATGTCTAGTACCGCGGCAGCACGAGGGACCACGGAGAAAACCGCGGCGGCAGGGCGCCCCTGTCCGGGGCTTCCTCCACAAGGTCTGATTCCAGCTCGGCGCGCAGGCCCCATGGCGCCATGAGAAACCGGCCACACCACCGTCGTTGGTGACCTCCCAGAAACCGCCC
The DNA here is from genome assembly GCF_059090445.1 of Arthrobacter sp. B2060. NCBI lineage: Bacteria > Bacillati > Actinomycetota > Actinomycetes > Micrococcales > Micrococcaceae > Arthrobacter > Arthrobacter sp. B2060. The sequence goes on along the minus strand of NZ_JBNHFR010000011.1, from coordinate 148,171 downwards.
GGGAAGTACCGGAACGAGCCCGTCTGGCCCACCACCCCGGATCCACTCCTGAACCTGGTGGCAAAGTCTCCCGCGACAAACCCCGGATCGGCATGGGCCAGGAGTCCGATCAGCCGTTGATGGTTCGGGAGCCCCTGGAAGCTCCACTCGAGGTGATCACCGCGTTGACGGAGTCAGCGGTCAGACGACCGCAGGTCCTCAATTAGCGAGGACGTCCCAGTGTCTTTGACGTTCGGGCCGAATCGAGTTGGGCCCGACTAATGGTCAGTAGTCAGGCCAATGGTCCCGGTTGTACCCGGCCGAAACCTCGGGGCGTACAGGACGCTCACAGCCTCCGGAGAAGAACCCCTGGTCCTGGGGCGCAACCTCCTCGGACGCCGTTCCGCCTGACTGTATTTGAGCATCATTCATTGGCTCCCCCTGCCATTGTCCGGCTCCAGATTGGCTGCCGTATCTCCGACGCAGTTTACGGCGGGGCCAGTGTGAGGAGAAGGGGCATGAGTGAACGTCGCCTTTCTTCCCAGAGGCAGCATGAGTCTTCCGGCGCCGCAGCCATGCGCTCAATCGAAGCGCACGGCGTCCCACTCAAGAATTCGTGGAACGGCGAGGCCCTCAAGAACAAACGGGTCACCGGCGATAAAGCGCTCAGCGTCCTCGCGCGAGGTGAAGATCCCCATCGACGCACCGGCCGGATCCACTGTCTGGAACGGGCCCAGCGCGAGGAGCCCACCGCCGCCGGCACGGAACGCTTCAAAATAGGCCTCATGGCGGGGATACGTCTCAAGAACGCGTGAGCGATCGATGCCCTCGCTGAGACTATACATCACGACGAATTCCATGTGCCCGCTCCTACCCGCCGCTCTACCTGACAATGCCGAGACTCTAGCAGTTGAAGCACGGCTACTCTATGGCTATGGCAACGGGGGCAGGCAAAGACGGCAACAAGTATGAGTGGCAATCCTGGCCGCCGGATTCACTCGAGGGCATGCCGCCGAAGCGTAGGCGCCTCGCGGGCTGGGCGCTGGTCTTCTGGTTCTTCGTGCTGGGCGGGCTCTTAGGATCTGCCATTGAGGCAGCGGGCGTTCCGCAGCCATGGCGGGCACTGCTCGTGCTAGCCGTGCTGGCCGCCGTCTTCGTTCCCCTTATCCGGGCGGCAGTCTTGGAAACACGCCAGCTACGGGCTGAAGGGATCGAGCTGCCCTCTTATCCGGTCACCCGCAAATCGCTGATCTCCGCGGCCGTCATCACAGGCGTGCTCTGGGCCATTTATGGCATCGCCGTCGTCATGGCCCAAGACCAATTTGTTTTTCCCCTGCTGCCAATCGCCGGCACGGTCTGGCTGGCCTTCCAGGTGCACCATTGGCGGAAGCGTCAGCCACGTCACCACAATGTTCCACGCTTCTGACCTGAACCGACGCGTGCCTAGGGGCAGCTTCTTCTCCAGAGGTGGCGCAAGGGCCATCATTGAATTGCCAGAGCGGCTGCCTACGCGGATCGGAGAAGGTCATGTTAAAGGCCCTGCTGTGCAAGCTGAATATTCAGCACGAATGGCACGTCGAACACACCGAGGACGGGGGCTTGTATAAGCGCTGCCTGCGGTGCGGCAAAGATGACGACAGCGGCGGCGGAGGAAAGGGCGACTTCAGCGCTTGGGTAGGACCAACTGGAGGGTGAGCTCACTGCCATGACCAAGTGGCGTCAACGACACTTCCGGTGCAGGCCAGCCATTGTTCATTTGGCGGCTACTGTCCGCTGGTAGTGTCCGGTCATGGATGAACTGCTGATAGCCGCGACTGCTACCGTCGCCGACCTCGCCGGCCGGGAAGGCTTCGACGAGAACTTCCTGGGCCAGCCTGTACCCTTGCCGTCTCTGGCCGGGCCGGAGACGGTCCTGCTGCCGTACACGCACTTCTCCGTGCTGATGCGCCTGGACAAACGCCTCGCTGCCGTGACCGGGCTGGGCATCGACGGAGCCAAGCTGATGGACCTGGACCGGTCAGGGATCAACTGGCGGCTGGACCCGAGGCTAAGGGAAGACCAGCAGACAGGGGGGCGGGTCTACGCCCGCAACGACATCGATCGCGGGCACCTGGTCCGCCGGGCTTCCGCTGTCTGGGGCGACACCCGCGCCGAGGCAGCCCAGGCAAACGCAGACACCTTCCACTACACGAACGCCGCTCCGCAGGCGGCCACGTTCAACCAGGGCCTGGAGCTGTGGCTGGGCATGGAGACCTACCTGCTGGAGCACGCAGCGGACAACCGCCGGCGGCTCGTGGTCTTCACCGGCCCGATCTTCAGCGACCTCGATCCGGTCTACCGGGGCGTGGACATTCCGCTGCGCTACTTCAAGGTCGCCGTCTTCATCCACGAGGGCGAGCTTGCGGCCACCGGGTACGTCGTGGACCAGACCCCGCAGCTGGCTGAGCTGCCTGATGTCCCGCGGCCCGGTGCCCTGGATGAAGCACCCCCGCTGGGCCCGTTTCGGACCTTCCAGACACCCATCAGGGACATCGCCACGCTGACCGGCCTGGACCTGGAGCAGCTAATTGAAGTGGACCGGATGCCCATCGCCGCGACCCTCGGCACTGTCCGTGTCGGGACCACCTGGCGGAAGCTGGGTGCGCTGGAAGACCTCGACCTGGACTTCGACCTGGAGGACTAGGTTCAGCGCCTCCCGCGGACAGGGACTGCAGTTGCCTGACTGGGTCAATAACGTCAGCAGAACATCATCTTGAGGACACGAGCAGGCAATCTTGAACCGGCAGACTTGGGATTGGGGGAGTCCTTCGGAAAATGGAAAGGACGGGTCATGATCACCATTGACCACGTTGTTATTGGCTCCTGTGTCCAGCTCGCACCCGGGGACGCCATCGAAGCGTTCTATAAGAACAGCCTGGTCCACCGCGGGCCGGTGACCGACATCGCCCCTGAGCATGGACTGGTCTGGATCCTGGACACCCTGACAGGGAGTCACCGCCCTCTCGACATCTCGGAACTCTCGATCGTCCGTTTGCCAGCGCACCACCGTGAAGTCCTGCTCGAGACGCCTCGTTCATAGCGACGGGACCCGCACCTTTTCGGCCAGGGAGAGGGCCCCTTTTAGAGAGTAGGCGCCAGGACAGATTCTTCCCTAACCGGCACTGACCGGCACCAGCCATTTCGGGCTGCGCTTCGGGAGCGCCACGGCTGTGGAGGCTCTCACTGTCAGTCTTCTCCGCGATGATGGTGCCGTGTGCCTGCTTTTCCGATCAACAAAGCCCGTCCCGCTGACGCCGTTCCGAAGGGACGCATGGGCTACGACCTTTCAGCGGACCGGTTGCTCCTGCACACGATCCAGACGGACGAAGCTATCGAGGGACTCCTCGCCAATGGGGTGCACGTGCCCGACCCGTCCCGTGTGGAGCCGCTCCATGCGGACGCTTACGAGTGGCTGTACCGGCAGATGGCGACACGGTTGCCCACTAAGGGCGACGGGGCCGTCTGGTTCTGGGCACAGATCAGGCGCCAGGATCTCGTGGAGCTGTGCAAGCGCTCCTCGGGGGAGGTACTGCTGACATGCAGCGTGCCCCGTGAGCGGGTGCTGCTCTCACAGTTCGGCGACTGGCATTCGGCCCTGAACCGGAGTCGGCTGATCATCGAGCTCCCCGGTGAGAGCGACGAGGAGTACATGGCCCGGCTCGAGCGCGTCTTTGATGAAGTCGATGACAGGATCCGCGCGGCCGGGGTGGCAGTTGATGCGGGATACCGACACCGGCCGGAGGACCTGCGGACCGAACTGGAACGGAGCTGGGAGTTCATCCTGGACCCGGGGAACTACGGGCGCTACGAATCCTGGCAGGCCACGATGCACCACTTGTACGAGGACGACGTCGTGGAGGCGGTCCGGCTTCAGCGCTGAGGCCGGAGCCTCACACCGTTGGGTTCGAACCTGTGCCGTCTCACCGCCGACTCGCAGCTCGTATACCTTCTCCTTCGAAGCTCGTAATCTGTTGCTACGGGCGAAGGCGCTTCTCGCCCGCTCCAGCCATATTGAAGAGATGACAAGCCTGGTGATGCGTCCTGTAGGACTACGGGCATGGGTCTGGATGCCGCCGGCTCGGAGAGGGGAAGGCGATGGAAACGCGTGTGGAATCAAAGGCGATTTGGGCGAGGACGGGAGCGATTGCGCTTCCCCTAGGCGTCATCCTGTTGCTAGCCGCCACGGCCCTGCATCCGTCCAGGGAAAACCCCATGAACCATGAGGCGGTCTTCAGGGAGTATGCACTTAGCGACGGCTGGATTCCCATTCACTTCGCTCAGTGGATCGCCGCTTTGGTGTTTTTCGGCGGCCTCGTCGCCCTGTATTTTTCCATGACGGCCAAGCGGGAAGGACCGACGGTGCTGGCCCGCTTCGGCTTGGCTGGAGTAGTGCTGACCGCGGCGGCCATCACCATGCTCCAGGCCGTGGACGGGATTGGGCTCAAATGGGCGGTGGACGCGTGGGTCGATGCTCCCGCCGATCAGGAGCAGTCAACCTCTGCGGCAGCGATGGCGCTTAGATGGACGGAGTACGCCGTACAGAGCTACTCCAACATCCTGCTGGGACTCACGCTTATCTTTTATGGCTTGGCCATCGCACTTAACAACGCGTACTCCCGCTGGCCGGGATGGCTTGCTACAGCTGCTGGGGTCGCATGGATCATCCACGGCCTGATGGTCCCCTATTTTGGCCTGTTCGATTCACCGCCACGGGGCGTCGCCTTGGTACTCACCACTGCTTGGGCGTTCGTCATGGCTGTTCTGATGTGGCGCAGCGTCAGCCGCAGACGTGCAACCCGAGCTGCATCACCCGAGGGCCCGGTCACCGCATAGGATCCGGGGCCTCAGTCTCGGTGGTGAAGAGGTTCCTGCGCTTCATCTCGGCAGAGATGAACATCCCTCGCAGCCCAGTGACCGCACCGCCGCCAATGCGGTTGAGCAGGTAGTCCGGCGGGAACGTCCGCATGAGACGCGCCCCAAAAGGGGCAGATATTACGGCCCCCGGAACGGAACTGCACCGGGGCTTCTAGCCGAATGGGCCGAGTGCCTGAGCGGCTGGTCGGGCATCACCCTCTGTGCGGCACGGCAGCGGGAGTCTCACGAAGTCTAGTTCTAGGGGAGCGTCCGCCTCGTCCACGTACGTGCACCTTATTCGTCGTCAGTCCTGTCTCATCAAGTCTGTCTCAAGCCGCCGCCTTCATCAGGCTTTCTGGTGCGGTTTGACCAGGCGGATGCCTCGTCGTGCTGAGGGCATACGTATCGTTCCCGGCGGCGTGGGGACGAAGAAGGCCCACCGGTTGGGGGACCGGCGGGCCTTCAGCTCGCCACGATACAGCGGCGCACTTAAAGCATCGACTTGACGAAGGGGCACTGCCGGTCGGGTCGGCGGATAGAGTCGCCGCCTTAGTGCGCAATGCCGAGGCATTTGGGCTTCAGGGATGCCCGGGCCCGGCGCAATTATGCTCTGGCGCTAGACCAGCTGCCTGGCGTAAACGGCGATCCCTGCCCTGCTGCACGCCCAACGCGTGACACGCCGACACATGCCTCAAGACCAGGCTCTGACTTGCGGCCTGCACCTGCAACATCCGGAGGAGTTTTCCGTTCACCGCATGTTCCTTAGCCCGATGCTTTCTTCTCCTACTGTCTGAGCGGAATTGACGGCCCTGAGTTGCGGCCGGAACTGTGAAGAGAGGCAAATTATGAAGTCCACCCCCATCAAGCAATCCACAGTCAGCAGGCGGACGGCGCTGGCCGCTGCCGGAGCGTTGGGGGCACTCGGCATAACGGTGTCAGCCGCGGCGGCGAGCAAGGCCGAGCCGGGTGCGAAGGCGCCCAAGCCGACATTGGCGTTTCGCGCGGACGGAACGTTCAAGATCGTGCAGTTCAACGACACACAAGACGATGAGCAGACTGACCGCCGCACGATCGAACTCATGGACCGGACCCTTGATGCGGAGAAGCCCGATTTCGTGGTGATCAACGGCGACGTCATCAACGGAGGCTGCGACTCCGAACTTGAGGTTAAACAGGCGCTCAACCATGTCGTCCGCCCTATGGAGACCCGGCAGATCCCTTGGGCCGTGACCTTCGGCAACCACGACGAAGATTCTGTACAGCGGACGGGCATGACCGAGGCGAAGATGCTCCGGTTCCTGCAGAGCTACCGGTACAACATGAACGCCGACTCCATCGAGGGCCTGACCGGCACGTCCAACTCGCAGTTGCTGATCCAGTCCGCCCGGACCCAGGCCCCGGCCTTCGGCCTGTGGCTGATCGATACAGGACGGTACGCCCCGGACAGCATCAACGGCCAGGACTTCGCGGGCTACCCCGATTGGGACTGGGTCCGCATGGACCAGGTGACCTGGTACCGGAACCAGTCCATCGCCACCGAACAGAAGTACGGGACAAAAATCCCTTCCCTCATGTGGGGCCATATCGCCCTGCATGAGCACCGCAACATGTGGTTCGCCAGCCTCGACTCCAGGACGGACGCAGATCATGCGCGGGCTCTCGCCAAGCACAGCATCATCGGTGAGCGGAACGAGGACGAGTGCCCGGGGCCTTTCAACTCCGGTCTGTTCAACGCCTTCCTGGAGCGCGGGGACGTGCTCGGCTACTTTGTCGGCCACGACCACGTCAACACCTATGTGGGCAACTATTACGGCGTTGAGCTCGGATATGCGCCGGGCACCGGATTCGGCGCCTACGGACTGCCCGGCGCGGGCCGGAACCGGCTGCGCGGGGCACGGGTTTTTGAGCTCGACGAAAGCCACCCGCGGGTCTACAAAAACACCCGGCTTGTCTTCGCTAAGGATTTTGGCATCGACCTGACCGCCAATGACCAACCCATATCGCCCCTACCGCTGGGCCCTGCCCAGCAGTAGCAAGATCCCTGGCAGGGATTTGAAGGCCTGACAGTGGAAAGGCGGCCGCCGGGGTTGTGCGCTGCCGCTGTGCGGCCACGGGCGAACGCCCGGGGCCGCACAGCCCTTGGTCATCGCTGATTAGACACTTGTTCAGATATTGTTTCCCGACTGGCGGCCAGGACGGAAACCCTTGTCCCTAGCGTTTGGGAGGTGAAAACTCGCAAACCTCTCGTGTCCCGTCCCTTCGCAGCAGGGCTGCTGGCCACCGTCCTGCTTAAACTTCGGCGCCCTGGGGGAAGGTTAAGCGGAGGGAACGGGCTGAATGAAGATGAAAAATCGGCGAAGATTTCCCCACGTCATCGGCCGCGGATCAGGGCGGGGTGGCATCGCCGGCTGCGGCGTTGTCCCGTGAGACGACGGCGGGACGCGCTCCATCGAAGACCAGCTTCACGGCAGCGCGGACCCTGTCCCTCGCCTGCTTTGGATCCGAGGGCGCCCGCACCACGAACTGGTAGTAGTAGAGGCCGTTGATGAGGTCGATCATGGCCTCCACGTCGACGGACGGGTCGATCTCCCCGGTTTCGATGCCGCGCCGGATTTCGTCGGCGACCGGTTCCCGGCGGCGGGATACGTGCCGGTCCCAGGAGAGCGCACGCAGCTCTTCGTTTTCCAAGCCCATTGCCACGCGCTTTTTTACGAGGGTCCCCACCCGCCCCTCGACGGCAAGGGACGCCTGTTCGTAGCTGTTGAGGATCGTTTCGAGGGTCGTGGCCCCGGGCACCAGCTCGACGTCGGACCGCACGCTGTCCAAGGCGGCGGCGAGCAGCTCTTCCCGGCTGGCCCAGCGCCGGTACACGGCGGCGCGGCTGACGCCGGAGCGCTCGGTGATGGCGGCGAGGGTTACCTCCTTCGTGTCCCGCTCCAGGAGCAGGTCCGCAGTGGCTGAGAGGACAGATGCCTCAAGTGAGGTGTCGCGGGGCCTGCCCGGTCGGCGGTCAGCAAGGGTGTCAGTCATGGGTTTCCACCAGTCGGTAGCGGAGCTGCTCGACGACGGCATCGCTGAGTCCTGCCCTGCGCACGGGTTCAGCGACACTGCCGTGCCGCTCCACCAGGATCTGCTGCATGGCATCCATCGAGGCCGCGTGGGCGCCCATCATGGCGCCCTGATCGTGGCCGGCGGCCAGTTGCGTTTCCGGAATGAGTTGCCCGAGGATCGCCCGGAGCCGCGGGTATAGCCGTGGCAGGTGGGTGGCGGTCGCGGCGTAGTCTGCGGAGATGGTTTCCGTTGAGGCTCCCATCAGGGAAAGCACGATAGCGGCGAAGACTCCTGTACGGTCCTTGCCTGCCGCGCAGTGAAAGACGGTGGCACCCTCGCCCATCGCCACGAGTGTGACGCCCAGGGCCAGCTGGTGCGCCTGGGACTCCACGAGGCCCGCGTACCATTCCCCAACGAGGGCAGGGGTCGCCGAGGCGGACATGAGCTCCCGGCTGATGTCCGGGGGCATGGACACCGAGGCGGTCAGGGCAAGGTGGTGGTAGTTGACGCCGGGCAGTGTCAGCGGTCCGCGGCCCGTGAGGAGTGCCTCCTCCGGTGAGCGGAGATCGATGACACTGCGGACTCCGTCGTCGATCATCTGCTGGGCGAAGGCGGCGGGCATCACGGAGACGTCGTCGCTGCGCAGCAGTACACCCGTGCGGGTGACGCCGCCGTCGACGGGGAGTCCGCCGAGATCGCGGAGGTTGACCGGCGCGAGATCCAGCTGGGGAGCGCTCAGTTCGAGAGCGCCTAACTCGGAGTCACAGGGGGAGTAGGTAGTTTCGTGCACAGGGTTCCTAACTGAGCTTGGCGCGGATAAAGGCGCTGAGGCGGTCGATGATGCTGACCAGGACGATGATGCTGATGATGATGGCGCAGAGGTGGCCGTAGTCGTACATACGCATGGCCGTGGTGAGCTCCAGGCCGATGCCGCCGGCCCCCACGAGACCCAGAATGGTGGCACCCCGCACGTTGCCCTCGAACAGGAGCAAGGTGTAGCTGACGAGCAGGGGAGCGGCCTGCGGGAGCACCGCGTAAGTGATGATTTGCCGCTTGCCCGCACCCACGGCGGTGAGTGCCTCCACCGGGCCGGGCTGCACGGATTCCATGGCCTCGGCATAGACCTTGCCGATGGAGCCCACCGACCCGAGGACGATGGCGAGGATGCCGGCGAACGGCCCGAGGCCCACGGCGGAGACGAACATGAGGGCGTAAATGAGCTCCGGAATGGAGCGCAACACGTTGAGAACCGCCCGGCAGCCCGTGTAGACCCAGCGCGGGGCGATGTTGCTGGCCGCGCCGAAGCTCAGCAGCAGCGAGGCAACTGCCCCGAGTACGGTGCCCACCACGGCCATCTGCAGGGTTTCGATCAGGAGCTTGGCGATGATGCCAAACTTGTCGAACGTAGGCGGGAAAAGCCGGGACAGGAAATCGCCCATATTGGGAAGCCCGCTGACCAGTTTGTCGGGGCTGAGGCCGGCCCCGGCCCCTGCCCAGACGAGAACGACGGCGATGATCACCCAGAGCGCCGCGCCCTTCGGCGTGGGGAGGCTGAACGGCCGGGACAGTCGGAGCCGGTCCGCTTCGGTGAGCGTTGTGCCGGCTGCCGCGGCGGGCAGATCGGTGCCGTATTTCTGCGATGCTTCCCGGGCCTCGGTTGCCTGCGTTTCAGTTTTCGAGGAGCTCAGTGTCGGTGCCATAGATCTGGTGCACCTCCTTTTCGGTGATGAGTGCGGCTGGACCGGCGAAGACGACCTCACCGGAGTGCAGGCCGAGAACGCGGTCGGCGTAGCGGCGGGCGAGGCCGACAACGTGCAGGCTGATAATGACCGGGATGTGTTCCTCGCGGGCGATGTTGCGCAGCAGGCCAAGGATGTTCCCGGCCAGACGCGGGTCCAGGGACGCTACCGGTTCGTCGGCGAGGATGAGGCGCGGACGCTGCATGAGGGCACGGGCAATGGCGACGCGCTGCTGCTCGCCGCCGCTGAGGCTCCGGCACTGCTGCTTGGCCTTATGCGCCAGGCCCACGCGGTCCAGGAGGTCCAGTGCCTGCGCCCGCTGGGCGGAGCTGAACGTGCCCAGGATGTTGATGGCCCCGGCGTTGTGGAGGCCGCCGGTGAGCACGTTGGTCAGGGCGCTGAGCCGAGGGACGAGGTTGAAGTGCTGGAAGACGTGTCCGACGTCGGAACGCAGTTCCCGCAGTCCGGCCGGCGGCTGCTTCGCGACGTCCCGCCCGGCGACGTCGAGCGCGTCGGCCGTGAAGGGGGTAATGCCGGTGAGCGCTTTCATCAGCGTGGACTTCCCGGAGCCGGAGTGCCCCAGGAGGGCCACCACCTCACCGGGAAAGACGGTCAGGTCGACGTTGTTAAGGGCAATCTGCTCGCCATATTGGACGCGGAGGCGACGGCCGACGACGGTCGGAGGTGCCGCCGTCGGGCTTTCTTGTGTCAGGCCGGCAGCGGGGGTGACGGTGGGACGAGTGATCGCGGGGCTGCTCACCGGAGGTCCTCGAGGTCCACGCCAACGGATTCGGCAACCTTGACAAGCGGTTCGTACGTGCTGAACTCGGGGTCGGCGGTGGGCTCGCCGGTGAGGCCAAGGGTCTTGGCGACTTTCTCGTTGCCGGCCATGAGAGAGGGGAGCTTGTCCTTGAGGGCTGTTCGGGCCTGGTCGTCGAGGTCTTTGCGGACCACGATGGAAATGCCCACCGGGATGGGGTCGGACTTGGCGATGACCTTCACGTTCTCCTCGGTAAAGACCTTCTTCTCGAGGAAGGTGGGGTAGAGCTGGCGGGCGGTGCAGGCGACGTCCACGCCGCCGTTGACCATGGCCATGACGGCGGAGTCGTGGGAGCCGGCGAAGGTGCTCTTGTAGTCGGTGCCGTCGGTCAGGCCGGTCTTGGCCAGGAGTGCCTTGGGCATGAAGTAGCCGGTGGTGGAGCCGGGGTCCACGAAGGCGACCTGGCGGCCCTTGACGTCGGCCGGGTTGTTGATGCCGCTGTCGGTCCGGGTGAGGCAGAAGCTGGCAGGTTCCGTGCTGGCGCCCCAGACCAGGAGCGGATCCACGCTGTCGGTCTTATAGGCGAGGGCGGCGGAGAACTGACTGAGGACGGCGACGTCCACGGAGCCGTTGCGGACTGCTTCAACGACGCCGAGGTAGTCGGCAGGCTGGAGGTTTTTGACCGTGCGGCCGGAGGCCTCGTCCACCATGGTGGCGAGGTCGGCCATGATCTGCTGTTCTGCGGGATCGTCGGTGCCGGGGGGAGTGGCGAAGGTGAGTTCCGTGGAGGGGGCGGCGCTGGAGGCGCTGGCTCCGCCGGAACATCCGGTGAGGGCGAGCATTCCGGCAAGTGAAGCGGCGATGATGCCTGCACGAGCGTGCATGGTGGGCCTTCCGTCAGGTGGTGGGGTGACGGAATTACGAAACCACCGGTACCTGAATCCGAATTACGAGACTGCCATACCTCGAATGTCCGGAAGGTTAATAGTTGGTCGGGGGCGGGAAGCACGTGTTGCATCCGAAGCGTCAGGCCGGCAGCTCGGACTTTTCTGTCCCCTGAGCACGCCGGAGGCAACCGGATCCAGCAGGTGGCCAGCGGAGCTTGGGTCCCGAGTTTCCCACCGCGCTTCCTGCCGGCACGCCACCCCGGCAGGGCGGCGTCCAATGCTGTGGCCTTTTCGGTGCTGAGTCTGCCGCGGCCCAGTTTGAACCTCTGCGCGTTCAGCCACTCGCCCAACTCGCGCTCCACGTCGGTCTCCGCCCTTTTCCGGCGCGGCCAATCGTGACCTGCTGCCCGGTACGCGATGAGAGTGTTCAGCCAGTCCTGCCAGAGGGCTTCCCTTTCGATATGGCCGGGCCGGCGGCGCCAGTCCGGCAGCACTGCCAGACCCTCACGAACCGCGGGGTCAAGGATTCCCATGTTGGCGTCGCGGCGCCGACGCCGCAGCCATGCCGCCAGCTTCCGTTCGCATGCAGCATCTGCCGTGGGTGACGGATAGCGTCCTGTTGCCTGGACCATCGCAATCACCTGGTCCATGCGCTTCAAGCCGGGCCGTGGGACCTGGGTGGTTGACTTGCCGGCGGCTGCGGCATGGGCCGCTTTCAGTGCCGGGTCCGCGGCCTTTGCGGCGGCGAGGTGGGAGCTCACCGCCGAGAGTGGTGCACCGGTACGTTCAGCGATCTGCTTTCGGGACAGGCCGCACGGTACAAAAGAACCCAGTCAGGACGGGGCGCCGCGTCAGCCCGGCCCCTAACCACGGAGCCATCCTGACACTGCGATCATTCAAGCATCCTCAATCCTGACCAAAGCGTTTCAGGCTGCTGACGGCTCCGGATCAGGCAGGTCAGGGGCAGCCGACACGGGGGAATGCAGCACATCCAGCATCTCCAAATCCAACAGCTCCCGGGTACCGGTTCAGGCATCAAGGATCCAGAAGAGCTCCAAGGTCGGAACGACAGCCAGCACCCGCCCGCGGTGCAGGACCCGCCCATCACGCCGAGCCTCAATCTGGTCTCCGAGCGCCAACTCCGAACAGGCCCGCACCTGTGCTCTAGGCCCTGCCCTCACCTTCGGCTACATCGCAGGCCGTGATCTGGCCGCGGTGGGCACATAAGGACAACGGAACCTCCGCGCAATACTCAGGTGCAGGAGTAAGCTGACCATCCGCGTGGGACCACGCCAAGCAGCGTCAGACATCGCCAATGCGGGCGGCGCTCCCACCTCAGCACTGCCCGTGGGCGGACATACCTACGACTAACTTCCTCTGGCGGAACAGTAGGCTCTCCCCAATGAGGGGCGCCTCGTTGCACCTAGACACGGGTTCGTAACCAGCAATCCGCTAGAGTAGGCCGGAAATCCATTGATCGGAAGTGAGATTACATGGCCAACTCGGAGTCCGGGGATTCGGTGGTCGATCGGGTAGCGCGGCTTATTTCGTCGTTTCCCGAGGGGCCCGGCAGCCTTCAGCTCTCAGACCTTGCGCACCGGGCCGGCCTGCCGCTTACAACGGCCCACCGGCTTGTGCATCAGCTGGCCGCGAACGGGCTGCTCGAGACTGGACCGGGCGGAACGGTGCGGCTGGGGCTGCGCTTGTGGGAGCTGGTGAACCGCAACTCGCCCACGTTGGCCCTCCGGCAAGCGGCCATGCCCTTCATGGAGGACATCCAGCAGGTCCTCAACCAGAACGTTAACCTTGCAGTGCTGGATGGTTGGGAGGCCCTGTTTGTGGAGCGGCTTTCCCGGCGCGGCTCTGTGACGAACAGGGCCAAGGTGGCCGGCAGGATGCCGGTCCATGTCACCTCAGCCGGGCTCGCGCTGATGGCTTATCAGGACAAGGCGCTACAAAGTGAGTACCTGGACCAGTTCGAGGACCCGGCAGGGAAAGTGACGCAGGATGCCGTGCGCGCCCTCCTCAGCGAAACTGCCCTTCAGGGGTTCGCGCAACTTGCGGGAGTGGTGGATCCGGACACCTGGGGCATAGCCGTTCCCGTGCTTGACGGCAGGCAGCGCGCCCTAGCTGCCCTCGGCGTCGTTGTTCCCCTGCAGGAGATGCGCCTGCAGGCGCTGGTTCCTGCACTCCAGACGGCCGCCCGCGGCATCGCGCGAGGGCTGGGTGACCCTAACGCGTAGAAGCACCATTCCGTTCAGCGGAATCAAGGTTCCGCCCATCAGGCACCTGACTGCACACTGGTTCCAGACGCACCCAACCGGCCGACCATGGCCCCGCAACGAAGCGAGAACCAAGCATGGCAACACGAAAGATCATCACGACACAGGTGGCCATCATGGGCGCCGGCCCTGCCGGGCTCATGCTTTCTCACCTTCTGGCCAAAGCCGGCATCGACTCCACCGTCATCGAGGTCCGCAGCCACAAGGAAATCTCTGAAACGGTCCGCGCCGGCATCCTGGAGCACGGGACCGTCAACATGCTCGTGGACAGCGGGGTGTCAGACAGGGTGCTGCGCGACGGCGACCGGCACGACGGAATCGAACTACGGTTCAACGGGGAGAGCCACCGCATTGACTTCAAAGAGCTCGTGGGGGAGTCTGTCTGGCTTTACCCGCAGACGGACGTGTTCGTGGACCTCGCCGCGCGCAGGAAGGCCGACGGCGGCGATGTCCGCTACAGCGTCACAGACACCACCGTCCACGATCTCCAAGGTAAACCAAAAGTCTGGTTCACCGACTCCGACGGTGTGGATCATGAGATCCAGGCGGACTTCCTGGTGGGCGCGGACGGCTCCCGCAGCCACTGCCGCTTCCAGATCCCTGAGGCCCACCGCAAGTGGTACTTCCACGAATACCCGTTCGCCTGGTTCGGCATCCTGGCTGAAGCCCCCCGCAGCGCCGACGAGCTGATCTACGCCAACTCCGAAAACGGGTTCGCCCTGATCAGCCAGCGCACAGAGACGGTCCAGCGTATGTACTTCCAGTGCGACCCCAAGGAGAACGTGGCCGAGTGGGACGATGACCGGATCTGGGGTGAGTTCCGGAGCCGGGTCAACGGCAACGGCTTTGAGCTGAAGGAAGGCCCGGTCATCGAGAAGATGGTGCTGCCGTTCCGCAGCTTCGTCCACACCCCGATGCGCCACGGCAACCTCTTCCTCGCCGGGGATGCGGCGCACACGGTTCCCCCCACCGGCGCCAAAGGCCTGAACCTGGCGATCAACGACGTCAAAGTCCTCTTCGAAGGGCTGGACACCCACTACAATTCCGGCTCCGACCATCTCCTCGAGACCTACAGCGACCGCGCCCTGGACCGGGTATGGAAAGCGCAGCAGTTCTCTTACTGGATGACCACCATGCTGCACGCCCCCGCCGACGCCGACGACTTCTCCCGCGCCCGCCAACTGGGGGAACTGAACTCCGTAGTCTCCTCCGGGCACGGCATGGCGTACCTCGCCGAGGCCTACACCGGCTGGCCCGGCATGCGCTAGGTGCGGCGCCAATACCTAGCCTGTAACCGTTCCCGCTGGTAAAGCGCCTTTTGCTTTCATCTGAATCGACACGAACCGGAAGTGATCTGTGCAATACATCAAGCTCCGCGACCTCACCGTTTCCGCAATCGGACTCGGCTGCATGGGAATGTCCCATATTTACACCGGCCACAATCAACCCGAGAAAGACTCGATCCGCACTATCCATCGTGCCGTGGAACTGGGCGTGACCCATTTTGACAGCGCGGAGCTTTACGGGCCCTTCAAGAATGAACTGCTTCTTGGGAAGGCCTTGAAGGGTCGCCGCGACCAAGTTGTGGTTACCTCCAAGTTCGGTCTGATCTCACACGTGGGGAATCCGGGGCCTTCGGACAGCTCGGCAGCAAACATTCGGGCCGCGGTAGAAGGCTCCCTCACCCGCCTCGACACCGATTACATCGACCTTTATTACCAGCACCGCGTCGACAAGATGGTGCCGATCGAAGACGTCATGGGAACGCTCAGCGAACTTATCACCGAGGGCAAGATCCGCCACATCGGCCTCTCCGAGGCCGGCCCGGACACCATACGGCGGGCAAACGCGGTCCATCCGGTCACTGCGCTGCAGTCGGAGTACTCGCTGTGGACACGCGATGGCGAGGACGGAACCCTGGAGCTGTTGAAGGAGCTGGGGATCGGTTTTGTGCCCTATTCACCGCTCGGTCGGGGCCTTCTCAGCGGAAAGATCCGGTCCCTGGACCATCTTGATGACGACGACTGGCGCTTGGGCAACCCACGCTTCATGGATGATGCGCTGGAAAAGAACCTCGTTGTGCTGAAGGAGGTCGAAGCTGTTGCTGAGGAAGCCGGTGCCACCCTTTCCCAAGTCGCCTTGGCCTGGCTACTCAGCAAGGGTGAGGACTGGTCGCCGATTCCTGGCACCATCCGTGTTGCCCACCTTGAAGAAGACCTCCTCGCAGTTGATGTGAAGCTCACCCCAGAACAAATCCTGGATCTGGATAACGTTACGCAGCCTGTGGGTGATCACCATACTGCCCTGCAGATGAAGCTTTTCGACCGGGAGAACACGCTCAAAGATCAGTCAAGGAGTTAGCCCCGTGACTGCACACCCCAGAGTTGCCTTCATTGGCCACAACGAAGCCGGGTCCCGGATTGTCGACGGACTCACAAAGGCCGGGGCGACCGTCGTAGGTTTTGATCCCGCTACGAAAACGACGTCCACGACACCTCTCGCCGGGAGTCTTGAGGAAGCCGTGACAGGGGCGGACGTGGTCCTCTCCCTGGCATCGTCCGCTGCGCCGTCAAGGATTGCAGAGCAGGTTGCTCCCCTGCTCAAAGAGGGTGCCCTCTATGCAGATTTGAACACCGGCACGCCTTCAATGAAAAGGAAGCTCGCGACACTCTTCCCGGATGGTTCGTTTGTGGATGTGGCCGTTGTGCAGCAGGATCCCGGCGCGGCCGAAGGGGTCGTGATGGATGTTGCCGGAACCGGTGCCAGGAGGCTGATAGAACTGCTCGAGCCGTTCGGGCTGACCCTTGAATATGTTTCCGAGGTGCCGAGCGAAGCAACTGCTCGCAAACTCATCCGCAGCCTGCTGGCCAAGGGTATGGCAGGAGTCATCATCGACTGCCTCTGGGCAGCAGAAAGCCTGGGCCTGCAGAACTGGGCGTACCAGGAGATCCTTGACGAGTTCGATTCCATTACAGCCGAGACGGCCAATCGGCAACTGTCTGGTACCGCCCAGCACGTGAAGCGTCGGCAAATTGAGATGATGGATGTCGTTGCGATGCTCGCTGAATCCGGCTACGAGAGCACCATGATCGCGGCCATTGAATTCAACTACGGGCGTATCCTGCACGGACAGAAAATTCCGTTCAGTAAGCGCCCCTAGGTGGTCTCGGGAGTCAGGTGAGGCGGGGCTGGAGGACCGCACGCGCTTGGTCCGCCACATGTCCGCATCGCACCGAAGTCCGGACAGAACGACGTCTGCTCAGCCTGCGTGTGAACTGGCGATGCGCCCGGCCGGCCCGGCGAACCCGGCGGCAGGCGGCCGCAGTGAGCGAGGCCAGATCCGAGGACACACTCCTTCATTCACCACGCCATCGACGATCTTTCCAGGTAAATCTGCTTAGAGATCCTGCCCGATAAACGAAGGCGACCGCGGCGGCGTTCATGCACGATGTCAGCACCGCTTTCGCTGCCCACGGAGTGAAGCTGAAGCTTCCGTACCTGCCGGTCCTGAAGACTTAGGAACGGGCCTGCGCCAAGCCCTACAGACTCGAGGCCGAACGCCAAGCCTGTCACCAGGACTTCATCGACCACTACAATCAGCGCAGGCCCCATCCCCACTCAAAGGCGCCTCACTTGTCCACCGCGTTACCAACCGGGTTAGACATCTACATCTAGTACTCGAGTTGCTGCTGCAGTGCGTCAAGCACCACGTAGCAGGGAAGAACCTGGGCCACGCTTGAGTTGGGCTCGCGCTGTTCATTAATGGCGGCCACGAACTCGCGGTCCTGCAATTCGATGCCGTTCATCGATACCGCTACGTTCGAGACGTCGATGGCGTTTTCGTTGCCGACGACTAAGTCGTCATACCGTGCGATATAGGTGTTCGTGTCGCCGATGTAGCGGAAGAACGTCCCGATCGGGCCGTCATTGTTGAAGGAAAGCGACAACGTGCAAATCTTGCCGTTCTCGCTTTGCAGCTGAATGGACATGTCCATGGCAATGCCCAGCTCCGGATGCTTGGGTCCTTGGATTGCGTTGGCTTTTACAATCTTTTCGCCGGTTTGGTATTGGAACAGGTCGACAGTGTGTGCGGCGTGGTGCCAGAGCAGGTGATCGGTCCAGGAGCGGGCCTGGCCGAGGGCGTTGGTGTTCGTGCGGCGGAAGAAGTAGGTCTGCACGTCCATCTGTTGGATGGAGAATTCGCCGGTGGTGATCCTGTTGTGCACGTACTGGTGTGAAGGGTTGAAACGCCGGGTGTGGCCTGCCATGGCGATGAGGCCTGTTTCCTGCTGGGCGTCCACAATCTCCTGGACTCCTGCCAGCGAGTCTGCCATGGGGATTTCCACCATGACGTTCTTGCCGGCGCGCAGGGCCTCCAAGGTCTGGGCGTGGTGCATCTGGGTTGGAGTAGCGAGGATGACGCCGTCCAGGTCATCCTGGGCCAGCAGCTCGGAGTAGCTGGTGAAGGCGCCTTCCGCCCCGTACTTTTCGGCTACCTCCTTGGCCTTTTCCAGCGTGCTGTGCGCGACGTACTGGATTTTGGCGTCGGGGATTTGGGTGATGGCGTCGAGGTGCTTGTGGCCGAAGGCGCCCAGGCCTACGACGGCGAGTTTGACGGTCATGCGTCTTCCTTCGGAGTAAGGATCAGGTGTCCAACAGATGTGTTGGAAGCCGGTACGTGGTTGAAGCGGTAGACCTCGTCGACTTTGTCGCCGAGGGCGCCGCGCATGATGAGCCACATGATGAGTTCAACGCCTTCGGACCCGGCTTCCCTCATGTATTCGAGGTGGGGCTTGTACTGGAGGACTTCGGGCTCGTTGATCAGGTCGTCCATGAACTTCTGGTCCCAGGGCAGATTAATGAGACCTGCGCGGGCGCCTTGGATCTGGTGGCTCATGCCGCCGGTGCCCCAGATCTGAACATTGAGGTCTTCGTCGAACTCTGCCACCGCCCTTCTGATGGCTTGTCCGATGGAGAGGCAACGTTCGCCGGAGGGCTGGGGGTACATCACGACATTCACTGCCAGAGGAATAACCTTGGCTGGCCATTTGTCCGGGGTGCCGAACATGAGCGACATGGGCACCGTCAACCCGTGGTCCACTTCGAGGACGTTCAACACAGTCAGGTCGAAGTCATCAAGGATGAGGGAGGCGGCGAGGTGGGTTGCCAGCTCCGGGGCGCCTTCCACCGGGGGGACCGGCCGGGGCCCGTAGCCTTCATCGCAGATCTCGAATGTTTCGGCCACGCCGACGGCGAACGTGGGCATGATTTCCATGCCGAAGTAGGAGGCATGGTCGTTGTAGACGATGATCGCCACGTCCGGGTTGTTGCTTTTCATCCAGTTCTTTGAGAACTCATAGCCCTCGAACATGGGCTTCCAGTAGTCCTCCTGGGTGCGGCCCATGTCGATGGCTGCGCCTACTGCGGGCACGTGGCTGGTCGCGATCCCAGCGGTGATTTTTGCCATTACGCTTCGCCTCGTTCTTTCTTTGAGCGCCAGCCTTCGATGTTGCGGCCGCCGGCCAGCATCATTGCCTGGTACTGCTCGACGTTCATGTCGGTCATGGTGCTCACTGCCTGGACGTATGAAAGTCCTTCTGCCGCGAAAATTTTGGACAGGAAGTAGACGTTGCCGCCGTTGTCGAGCATTTTCTGGAAGTCACGGGTGAGGACCGCCTGCTTTTGGTCCTCCGTCATCTCCCACTCGTCCAGGTAGGAGCGCTCGTCCGCGAGGAACCGCTTGCGGTTCTCCTCCTGGCGAAGGCTCATGCAAAATTCGTTGAAATGGAATCCCTCGCGGGCTTTTTCAATGGTGAAGATGGTCGTGCCGGGAAGGTCCTTGAACTGCTCAAAATCGGGCTTCATCATCAGCTCCAATAAATGTTGTTGGGGTTGGTTACGAGCAACTTTTCCTGCAGGGCCGGGGTCGTTGCTATCGACGGGACGTAGTCGACGAGGATTCCGTCGTCGGGCATCTCTTGTTTCATGTTCGGGTGCGGCCAATCGGTCCCCCACAAGACCCGGTCAGGAAACTCCTCCACGACCGTTCGGGCAAACGGCACCACGTCGGCATAGGCGGGTGCTCCGCTGTCCGTGATGCGGTCCGGGCAACTGACCTTGGAAATGACGTTGAGATTTTCCTGCATGAACTGCAGGAACTGAGCGAACTCCGGGCCTTCCACGGGTTTGGTGACATCGGGCCGGCCCATGTGGTCAATGACGATAGGGATGTTCAGGGATGTGAAAAAGTCCCACTTTTCCATCAAATCCGTCGGTTCGAAGTAGAGCACGACGTGCCATCCCAGGGGACGGATTTTCTCGATGATTTCGCGGTAGCACTCGTCCGGCTTGGGATCGACCAGGCGCTTGACGTAGTTGAACCGGACCCCGCGTACACCCAGCTCATGCATCCAGGCCAGTTCCCCGGGCGTTATGCCGGGCTTGACGGTGACCACGCCGCGGGCTTTGTCGTTCGAGCGCTCCAGGACATCCAGAAGAGCCGAATTGTCGGAGCCGTGGCAGGTGGCTTGGACAACGACGTTCTTTTCGAAGCCGAGGAAGTCCCGCAACGCGAACAGCTGGTCCCTGCTGGCATCACACGGAGTGTATTTGCGTTCGGGGGCGAAGGGGAAAATGCTGCCGGGTCCAAAAACGTGGCAGTGCGCGTCGACGGCTCCGGCCGGAACCCGGAACTTCGGCTTGCTCGGGTTTGGCTTCCAGTCAAGCCAGTCAGCATCCTTCACGAATGAGAGTGTGTTCACCAGACCAGGGCCTCCAGCCTTTGTTTGAGGCGGGGAAAGACTGCCTTTGCGTTGGTAGCGAAGATTTGTTCGCGCTCCTGGTCAGAGATGTCAGCGGCGTCGATGTAGCGCTTCGTCTCGTCGAAGTACCGGCCGGTGTGGGGATCGATGCCGCGCACGGCGCCGATCATTTCCGAACCAAACAGGATGTTTTTGTTATCGATGACGTCAAGCAGCAAGTCGATGCCCGGCTGGTGGTAAACGCAGGTGTCGAAGAAGACGTTGTCCATAAGATGCATATCGAGGGCAGGCTGCTTGAGCATGTCCGCGAGGCCGCGGTACCGGCCCCAGTGGTAGGGAACAGCACCGCCGCCGTGCGGGATGATGAACCGTAGTGTCGGGAAGTCTCCGAACAGGTCCCCCTGAAGCAGCTGCATGAAAGCGGTGGTATCGGCGTTCATGTAGTGCGCGCCGGTGGCATGGAAGTTGGGGTTGCACGACGCCGAGACGTGAATCATGGCGGGAACGTCGAGCTCCACCATCTTCTCGTAGAGGGGGTACCAGTACTTGTCCGTCAGGGGCAGCGAGTCCCACCTCCCGCCGCTGGGGTCTGGATTGAGGTTGCAACCTATGAAACCGAGGTCATTGACGCAACGTTCGAGTTCCCTTATCGACTCGGTGAGGTCTGCGCCAGGGGATTGGGGCAGCTGGCAGACACCCACGAAGACCTCAGGGAAGAGATCTACGACGCGCTTGATCAGGTTGTTGCAGGCTGTAGTCCATTCGAGGCTGATTCGCTGATCACCTTCGTGGTGGCCCATGGCCGATGCCCGTGGGGAGAAGATGGTGAGGTCGATGCCACGGTCGTTGATGAGGCGTAGCTGGTTCGACGCTATGGAGTCAATGATTGTCTGGTCGGAGATGGCCGGGTAGGCGGGGCTGGGCTGGCCGGCCTTGAAGGCTGCCAGCTGATCAATCCGCCACTGGTTATGAAGCTGTGGAGCGGTTGTGTAGTGGCCGTGGCAATCGATGATCATGCGATCTCCCAGGATGATTGAGGAACGAAAATGGTGCCCGACATCAGCATTCGGGCGGTGCGAAGCAAGGCGGATTTGGTGACGACGGGCTGGCCTGAGGAGTTGTCCACTTTCATCTGCACGGTGAAGAAGCCAGTTGGATGCTCGACCCCCACCTCCACGCCGGCGCCACTCGGCCGCATAGCGCCAGGGCCGCCAATTTGGGCAGCGACGCTGCCCTCCAGCGTGCAGGCGGTAGCAACCGAGACGGCACCGAGGACACCGATGGATTCGTGGACCCGGTGAGGAATGAAGGTGCGGGTGCTGATGAAACCGCCTCCCTTGGCCGGGGCCAGCAGGCTCATTTTGGGAACCGTCTTGCTGGTGACGTCGCCGAGGTTCATCATGGGTCCCACCTGGCGGCGAATCTCTTCCACCCGGGCCCTAAGTTCAGAATTGGCTTCGAGTTGGGCTGGCGTCTCGTATCCCGTGAGGCCAAAATCTGTGGCTTTGAGGCAGACAACGGGCATGCCGTTGTCGATGCAGGTCAGCTCGACACCGTTAACCAGGTCGGTCACATTGCCGGTGGGCAACAGCGAACCACAGCTGGAACCCGCCACATTGTCAAAATTGATGGTGATGGGGGCGTGGGTTCCAGGGACACCGTCGATGCGGGCGGAACCGTCGTAGTTCACCACTCCCTTCGGGGTCTCCACGAAGGCGGTGGCCTTGGAGTCGGTGTTCACCATGTGGATGGCCACGGGTGTGACGCCGTCGGCAGCAGGGACAAGTCCCTTTTCCAGGGCGAACGGACCTACGCCTGCCAGGATGTTGCCGCAATTTTGCTGGTCGCTGACCTCGGCGCGGTCCGGCGAGACCTGCAGAAACAGATAGTCTACGTCGATCCCTGGGCGGCTGGACCGGTTTATGACAGCCACTTTGGAGGTGAGCGGGTGCCCACCGCCCATACCGTCGATTTCGCGTTCATCCGGCGAACCCATTGCCGCCAGCAGGAAGGTGTCCCGTGCAGCGCGGCCAGGGGGCAGATCCTCTGCCAGGAAATAGAGCCCCTTCGAGGTGCCCCCACGCATCACCGTGCAGGGCACAGCCACTTGAGTATTGGTCATTTCGCGTAGTCCTCGTAGACCAGACCCTTGGCGGCAAGTTTGTCGCGC
This sequence comes from Arthrobacter sp. B2060, assembly GCF_059090445.1. NCBI lineage: Bacteria > Bacillati > Actinomycetota > Actinomycetes > Micrococcales > Micrococcaceae > Arthrobacter > Arthrobacter sp. B2060. Next base: position 125,649 of record NZ_JBNHFR010000011.1, on the reverse strand, counting down.
ATGTTGTAAATGTCCAGGCCCAGTTCACCCGATTTCAGACGTGCGCGTTTGGCGGTCTCGTTCGCTTCACGCTCACGGCCCTTGGCGAGGGTGGTGGCGGCGTCCTCTCGTTGAACAACGCAGACACCGTCAATGTCCGCCACTATCACGTCGCCTGGGCGGACGAGCTGGTTGGCGATCACGATGGGGATCTGGACGTTGCCGAGAGTCTCCTTCACGGTTCCCTGCGCCCCGATGACCTTGGACCAGACCGGGAAGCTCATTTCGGTCAGGGTGTCTACATCGCGGACGCCGGCATCAATCACGAGGCCTCGTACACCGTGCGCAAGGAGGCTTTCGGCGAGCAGGTCGCCCAAGTATCCGTCGTCGCAGGGACTTGTGGGAGTCACGACCAGAATGTCACCGGGGCGGGCCTGCTCGACAGCAACGTGTATTGACCAGTTGTCACCGGGAGCAACCTCACAGGTGAGCGCGTTCCCCGCAATTCTGGCCGGGAAGATGGGACGAAGGCGGATATCCAGCAGGCCGGTCCGGCCCTGGGACTCATGAACTGTGGCAACGCCCAGCTCTGCAAGAGCGTCAACAACGTCGAGGGGGGTACGTGGGGTACCGCGAACTACTAGTGGCATGATTCTCCTTTGAATACCGCGCCTGCGTCGTATTCCAGGGAACCTGACGGCAAACCGGTCTTCCCAGGAGTACTCAGTTCAACGGAAGAGCAGTTTCCGGGGAGCGTTTGTCCGCCGGCAAGGTGAGGCCCGTCACTTGTGTAGTGCAGGCCGATCCATGGCAACGCCGTCAGTTCGCCGTTGTCGGCCTGTTGAGTCGGGGGCCAAGACGTCTCCACTGGCGCCTCCCTCGGCTGGGGCCAGGGCTGCGGGCCGGCGGGCGTTCCCGATATCTGAACTGGCCAGTGGCTGGTGTACCTGGTCCGACGGACGGTGTGTCGCGGCATGTGCATTCCTTTCTCGTCGTGGATCTCTGGATCGGGGCCTTAGGGAAGCCGGACGACCGGTTGCTGGGTCCGTTTCTGCTCGTCGAGCGTCTCCCGACGCCGGGCGGTGCCCGCCAGGTAGGGTGCACCAAGGTCCTGAATCGGCGTCCTGGACGTTTCCCGGGAGAAGAACGCGGACGCTGCAGCAACCAGCATGCAGACAGTGCCGAAGACGGCCACCGGAACCCAGCCTGTGACTCCCGGCGCCAGCAGCATGCCGGCGATCATCGGCGCGAAGCCCGCGAGGACCAGCCCCAGCTGATTGCCCATGGCCATTCCGGTGTAGCGGACGGGAGCGGCGAACTGCTCGGCGAAGAACGCGGGCCAGATGCCGTTGAAGCCCGAGTAGAGCACGGTCATGTTCAGGAAAGCCGCCAGGAAGACCAGCACGATGTTTCCGGTGGACAGCGCCAGGAAGTACAGGAAGATCGTGGCTGAGCACCCGAACGCGGCGGTGAGCAGCAGGGGCCTGCGGCCGATCCGGTCCGAAAGCTTCGCCGCCAACGGCATGGCGAACATGGACAGGCCGATGGCGACGGCGTTCACGGTGAGGATGGACGCACGGTCGAAGCCTGCAGTGGAGGTGGCGTATGCGAGCCCGAAGACCGTGAAAATGGTCTGCATCACGGACATGATGGACATGCCCGCGACGCGCAGCACGTCCGCGGCCTGGAAACGGAGTACGTCCTTGATGGGCATCGGGGCGACCTGGTGGCTCTCCTGGGCCTCCTCGAAGACCGGTGTTTCGTCCAGGTGTGTCCGGACCCAGTAGGCGATGGCCAGGACCACGATGGAAAGCCAGAACGGGATGCGCCAGCCCCAGCTCAGCATCGCTTCCTGGGGCAGGGCGGTGACCGGGATGAACACGAGGGTGGCCAGCACCATGCCGGAGGCATAGCCCGTCATCACGAAGCTGGTGAAGAAGCCCCGTTTGCCCTCGGGCGAATGCTCGAGCGTGAGGGTGGAGGCGCCCGCGGACTCAGCGCCCGCGGAGAATCCCTGGGCCAGCCGGCCGGTCACCAGAAGGATGGGCGCCCAGACGCCGAGCTGCTCGTAGGTGGGGAGGAAGCCGATGCCGAGCGAGGCAAGGCCCATGATGCCCAGGGTCAGCAGCAGGATCTTCTTCCGTCCCAATTTGTCGCCGAAATGGCCCATGACCAGGCCGCCGACTGGTCTGGCCACGTAGGCGACGCCGAAGGTGGCGAAGGCGCCAATGAGCCCAATGGCAGGGTCCGCGGACGGGAAGAACAGGTGGGGGAACACCAAGGCGGCGGCGGTTCCGTAGATGAAGAAGTCGTAGTACTCCAGCGTGCTGCCGAGGAAAGATGCGAGGGCGGCCTTGCCGGGCGTTTTCCGGGGAGCCGGCTGCATTGCGGGCCGGGGTGTGGATGCAGACTGCATGGGAATCTCCTTAAGACTGCGCTGTCTCAGTGGTTGCAGCAGAGGCGTCCCCGAGGTGGAAGTCCACCGAGAGGATCTGCTCGCTGTTGGGGAACGAATACGCCTTCAGCGGCTCGTGGAGCGGGTGCGTGTTGTATACCGCGATGTCCTCGACCGTTTCGAAGTCGGCCACAATGGCGTAGTCGAAGGAGCGCTCGGTGCTGAGGACGTCCGCGCCGTGGCTGAGGCTGAGCATGCCGGGGATTTTGCCGGTCATGTTGTTGAGGCCGGCAATCCAGGCCTGCTTGTCGGCGGGCGGAAAATCCGGTTTGAACTTGAAGAGCACGGTGTGGCGGATCATCTCAGACACCTGCCAGTTCCGCGGTTTGCCCAGCCTGTGCGGCAGTCTGTTCCGCGGCACGGTATTCCGGTGACTGGCCGGCTATGGTCCGTCCGGCGAGGTAGCCCATAGTCATGATCGGTCCCAGGGTTGCGCCGGCGCCGGGATAGCCTGCGGCGTAGGCGTTTTCAGTGGTGTTGCCGGCGGCGAACAGCCCTGGGATGGGGCGGTTGTCAACGTCGAGCACGCGGGCCAGCCCGTCGGTGGCCACGCCGCCGTTGGTGCCGAAGGCGCCGTTGACCACTTCCAGGGCGTAGAACGGTCCGGACTGGAGCGGGCCAAGCGCGGGGTTGGGCCACGGGTTGTCGTTGTCGCCCCAGTACTTGTCGTAGGCGCTCTCGCCGCGGCCGAAGTCGGGATCCTCGCCCTTGACGGCAAACTCGTTGAACCGGGCCACTGTCGCGGCGAGGTTGGCAGCCGGAACGTTGATCTTCGCGGCCAGTTCCTCAAGGGTGGCCGCCTCGACCAGATAGTCCGGGGTGGGCTGGCCGGCCCGGTGTGCCAGAATGCCGTAGCGCTCCAGGTAGCCGTGGTCAACAATGACGTACGCCGGGGTGTTGAGCGTCCGGTTCGCCCCGGAGTCCCATGACTGCAGGCTGCGGGCCAGATCGTTATAGTTCTGCGATTCGTTGGCGAAGCGAAGGCCATGGCGGTTCACCATCAGCGATCCGGGCCCTTGGCGTTCGAAGCGGAGCAGCGTGCCCACAGGCTGCCCGTCGCGCATGTCGCCCGTGATGGACATCGGCGCCCACCACGCTTCGCGGGTGCCGCGGGTCTGGCCCCCGATGCGCTGGGACATCCGCAGCCCGTCTCCAGTGTTCGAGGGCGGCGAGCACATTGTGTACAGCCGCGAGGCGAGCATCGAGTCGGCTAGAGCCTTGTCCCACTCGAAGCCTCCGGTGGCCAGCACGACGCCGTCGTTCGCCCGGAAGGCTTCGCCGGATTCCAGTTCCACGCCGGTCACCCGGCCGCCGTCGGTGAGCAGGCGGTGCCCCCGCGCTCCGGTGACGAGCGCGGCACCTTTGCGGACCAGGCTGGCCAGCAGCATGGAGACGAGGGCCTGGCCCTTGGCCACGAGACCCTCGTCCTGGCGGCTGGCCAGTTCGGCCCACGGGAACTTGGTGAAGGCGCCCCAGTTTTCGTATTCCTGCATGGTGAACGGCGCGCGGCCGTCGCTGCGGACGTGCGCCGTGAGACCTCCCAGGGCTTCCCTGCTGTTGAAGAGCTCGGGCTCCACCGTCCGGCCGCCCTTCACGGCGCCGGGCAGGTCCTGCCGGTAGTCGGGGAAGTTGTCGAGGAAGATGAAGCGAACGCCGCATTCTTCTTCCACGAAGCGGAGCATCTGGTCCCCGTAGCTCAATGCCGCATCCAAGAGCTCGTCGCGGCCGCGTCCGCGGGCGACGGCCCGCACATACTCGGCGGCTGCCTCCTTGGAATCGGCAATGCCGGCCTTACGTGCGTGATGGTTGTCTGCCACCCAGAGCATGCCGCCGGACACGGCGGAGGTCCCGCCCAGGAGCCCGCTCTTCTCGAGGACGACGACGGACTTACCGGCGCGGGCGGCGGTGGCCGCCGCGGTGAGCGCGCCCGCACCGGAACCAACGACGACGACGTCGTAAGTGTCCGCGGGGGTGCCGTTGACGAATTTCATAGGGTGTTGCCTTTCAGGAGGAAGATGGTCGCAGCTGCAGTTGGGGTGTGGCGTCAGACAGCCGTGTAGCCGCCGTCGATCACGAGTTCGGCCCCCGTGGTGAATCGCGATTCGTCGGATGCCAGATACAGCACGCCGTAGGCGATCTCGTCCGGCTGACCCTGGCGGGGCAACGGGTTGGAGCCGACCAGCTGCTTGTAATAGGCCTCGGCGCCGATCTCGGACTGCTCGGCCGAGCGGCGGCTCATCCTGGTGTTCATCGATCCGGGATGGATGGAGTTCACCCGGATGCCGTACCTCCCGTAGGCCGCCGCATCCGACTTGCTCAGGAGCCGGACGGCGCCTTTGGTGGCGTGGTAGAGCGGGACATTCCTGCCACCGGTGATGCCGTGGATGGAAGAGAAGTTGACGATGCTGCCGCTGCCTTTTTCGATCATGCCGGGGACCACGTGCTTGGTCATCAGCCAGACGCCCTTGACGTTGACGCTGAAGATCGTGTCAAAATCCGAGACGGATGCCGTGTGGGATGCGCCGGCGGGGCCGATGATTCCGGCGGCGTTGACCAGGATGTCCGGTGTGCCCAGTTCGTCGCGGACCCGGCGGATGGCATCGGCGACACTGGCCTCGCTGGTGACGTCGACGTCGTACTCGCTGATGTTTGCGTGTGCCGCGGCAGCCGGGATGCCGGCAACGTCCAGGCTGGCGACGACCGCGCCGTGTTCAGCCAGGAGTGCAGCGGTGGCGCTGCCCAGGTCGCCCCGGCCCCCGGTGACGATGGCAGTCTTTCCGGTCACCCGGTTGTGAGTGGAATTCATGTGGTGCTCCTCGTGCTCCTGCAGCCTCTGCGCTGCGTCCTAGCCAGAGTGGCAGGGGAGTTGTGAGCCGAACCACACGATTACCGATGAACGGAAAAACTTACTTTCCGTGACTCTGGCGGAGTGTTCCCTTCAACTCCCCCCGCCAGCCGAGTGCCCTTGATATGCCCCGTGCGGCGGCCATCAGGACGGGCACGCGGGCGGCAGCGTTCTCCTCGTTCCGGGGGACCACTACGCTCAGTGCCGCGCGGACGGTGTTGTCAGACCCGAAGACGGGGACGGCGATGCCGCTGGACTCGGGCACGATCACGCCCGGCATGGCTGCGAAGCCGCGCTGCCTGATCTCGGCTAGGTGGCGGCGAAGTACAGCGGGATCGGTCAGGGTGGTTTCGGTGAACTTCGGCAATGGCTTGGCCAGGATGGTGTCCTGATAGTCGGCAGGGGAGTGGGCCAGCAGCACCAGGCCCGAGGACGTTGCATGGATGGGCAGCCTGCCGGCGATCTTGGTGATGTCGACGATGGTTTTGTCCGAGCCCAGCCGCTCGATGTACAGGACCTCGTCGGAATCAAGGATGCCCAGCGTGGTGGAGTGCTGCACCACGGCCTGGACGTCCTCCATGAACGGCAGGGCGGCCTCCCGCAGCCCGAGCATCTTGGACCCGCGGGATACGAGTTCCCACATTCGGGTGCCGATGTGGATATCACCCCCGGGTTCGCGTTCGAGGAGCCGTTCGAGCAGCAGATCGTTCACCAGCCGGTACGTGGTGGTTACGGGCAGGCCGGTGCGGCGTCCCAGCTCGGCGACGCTCATGGAGGTGTGGCGGTCGTCGAACGCGCTCACGATTTTCACGAAGCGGCCGATGATCGACTCGCCGGATGGGGAATTGGCCACGATTCCTCCTCAGGATTCCCGCTCAATGGTAATCCTCCTCGCAGGCGGCCGTGCTCCCGGATCTACTGGGGGTTTGTCAGTCAACGCCTGCCGCCGCAAAGGAGTGGCGCCGCAGGCAGAACGGAGCAGGAACCATGACAGAAACCACAAAGAGTGCGGTCTGTGACGTCCTCGTCATCGGATCGGGCGTGGCCGGAATGGCCGCAGCATTGAAAGCCGCTTCGCAGGGATTTAGCGTAATTGTCGCGGAAAAGGAACAGTACTTCGGCGGAACGACCGCCATTTCGGCCGGCTGGGCGTGGGTCCCCGGCAACAAGCAGGGCGTGGCGCAGGGCGATACCCGGGAGGAAGCCGAGACGTACCTGAAGAACCTGGCCCCGGAGACGTTCAACGAAGCGGGCGTCAGGGACTTCCTGGATACCGTGCCTGAGGCGATCTCCTTCTTCGAGAACGAAACCGAGGTGAAGTTCACCTACCCGGAAAAATCCCCGGACTACCAGATGGACCTGCCCGGGGCGAAGCTGTCCGGCCGGGCCATCCTTCCGCAGGACGTTGATGCGCGCGTGCTCGGAGACAAGCGACTCCTGATGCAGCCGTACATGAGTTCCTACACAGTCTTCGGCTACATGCCACAGGTCGGACCAGACATCAACGAGTTCTTCCACGTGAACCAGTCGGTGAAATCCTTCGTTTATGTGGCGAAGAAGCTGCTGCGTACATGGGCCGACGCCGCCCGCTACAAGCGTCCCGTCCTGCGCTCCAACGGCAACGCCTTGATGACCCGCATGGTCAAGAGCGCCGATGACCTGGGCGTGCGCCTGTGGAAGTCCTCACCGGCCCTTTCACTGACCCGCGACGACGCCGGAACCGTCACCGGTGCGGTCATCGGGGGTGAGCATGCCGCCACTGTCACGGCGCGGCTGGGCGTGATCCTCGCCGCGGGCGGTTTTTCCGGCAACAAGGAACTGCGGCAGCAGTACTTCCCGCACGACGCCGACGACCACTTCACGCCCACCGTCGGGCACGGCGGCGATGCCGCCACCTTGGCGATGAGTGCCGGCGGATACATCGACGACTCCGTGTTCAGCGTGGGTTCCTGGGCCCCGGTGACAGTATTCAAGTACCTCAACGGCCAACAGCGGCTCTTTCCGCACCTGCGGGCGATCGGCTTGCCCGGCCTGATCGCCGTCGACCGTCACGGCAAGCGCTTCGGAAACGAGGCCCTCAGCTACCACGACTTCGGCGGCGCTATGATCGGTCATAACAAGTACGAGGATAAAACCTACGGGTATGTCATCGGAGACGCGAAGACGATGCACAAATATGGCATTGGATACGCAAAGCCTTGGCCTATGCCCCGCGGCTATTTCTACAAAACCGGCTACCTGGTCAAGGGGAACACCCTTGCCGAGCTGGCAGGAAAGCTCGGCATCGATGCCGCAGGCCTGGAAGCCACCGTCGCCGAATTCAACCCGGCCGCTGAGCGCGGCGAGGACCCGGCGTTCGACCGCGGCTCCACCCTGTACAACCACTTTCGCGGCGATATGGAGCATACGCCGAACCCGAACCTCGCCCCGGTGGGCAAGGGACCGTACTACGCGGCCAAGATCCAGATGGGCGACTTGGGCACCTTCGCCGGTGTCGGCGTCAACGAGCGTGCGGAAGTTGTTACCGCGGAGGGAACGGCCATCCCCGGCCTCCTTGCCGTCGGCGCGGCCGCCGTGAGTGTCTTCGGCGGCGGCTACCCTGGTTACGGCTCCCACATTGGCCCGGCCCTCGTGTTCGGCTACCGGGCGGGCCGCGACATCGCAAGGCTCGCCGCGGAGCGGACCGGGTCGCAGCCCGCCAACGTGGTGGCACCCTAGGCGACCGGCCGGAGACCGTCATGGCCAACTCTCCATCGGGAGAATCGGTGATTAGCCGTGTTGTGCGGCTCATGAGTGCCTTTGACCGGGACCTGCCGGCCATGACGCTCTCCGGCCTCGCCCGCCGCGCGGGTCTGCCCCTGACCACCGCGCACCGGCTCGTGGATGACCTTGTTCTCCACGGCCTGATGGAACGGCGGCCGGACGGGAACCTTCGCCCCGGAATGCGGCTGTGGGAGCTTGCTGCGCGGGGTTCGCACGCGCTGAATCTTCGCGAGTTGGCGTTGCCGTTCATGGAGGACGTCCAGGCCGCCGTCCACCAGCACACGACGCTGGCGGTGCTGGACCACGGGACGGTGCTGTACGTGGAACGCCTCTCCTCGCCGCATTCCAGTCTGAACGCGGCCCATATTGCGCAAAGAATGCCCATCCACGCAGCCTCGTCGGGCCTGGTGCTGCTGGCGTTCTCTCCGTCCGCCGTTCAGGCTGAGGTGCTCTCGAAGCCGTTAGCGGCCGTGACCCGCGAGACCATCACCGACCCGGCACTCATCCGGAAGCACCTGGCCGAGATCAGGCAACGCGGTTACGTCGCCCTGCCCGGCATAGGCGTCACCGAGTGGACGGGCATTGCCGTGCCCGTCTTCGGCCCCGACAACACGATTGCTGCGGCGCTCAACGTCATCGTGCCTCGGCAGGAGGCCGCCGTTCCGTTGACCGTCCCCGCCCTGCTGACCGCCGCCCACGGAATCTCCCGCGAACTGAAATCTGTCGACAGTGAAAGCCGCCCGGCCTAAGGCCGCCAGGCTGCAGAAGCGGCAGACTTCCGCAACCGATGAACGGAAGACCTGTTGGGGCGGGGGCGGCGGACCCGGCATGGTGGGTTGAGACGTAGCTCACGTCGAAACCAACGGAAAGAAGGACGATGATGTCTGCCCCACTGACTCCAACACCCCCGGTCTCCGCGGACGCCAGCACCGGCGGAAGCGCACGCGAAAGCATCATGCTGCCCCCCTACTCGCACGAACTGGACTGGCCCGAGAACATGGCGCCCTTCAAGGTGGTCGACGACGGGACGCAGGGGGATCCCTACGCTCACTATGAATGGATGAGGGAGAACGCCCCTGTGCTTCGTGCACATTCACCCATATCGGATGTGTGGTTCATTTCCCGCTATGACGACGTTCGCCGGGCCATGCGGGCGCCGAAGGTCTTCTCCTCGCAGGTTGTGGACCCGGTCCCGCTGACCTTCCTGACGCTGTTCGACGCCCCCAATCACACCAGGCTGCGCCAGGTCGTGGCGCAGGCCTTCATCCCTAAGGCGATCGCCCGCTTTGAGGATCGGGTCCGCGAAAACGCCGAAAAGTACTTGGCGCCGCTGCTCGCCGCCGGCGGTGGCGATGCTGTGGACGACTACGCGATTCCGCTCAGCATGTCCACAATCAGCGCCCTGCTCGACGTTCCAGCCGAGGACTTCGAGAAGATGAAGTTCTGGTCCGACGAAACCTTCAGCTACTTCGGCCGGCTGGCCCGCAACGCCCGGGGCACAGGTACCGACGAACAGAGCACCTTCGAGTTTTTCGCGTATCTGAAGGACACCATGGAGCGCCTCTACCGGGAAGAGAGCGACTCCGTCGGTGGCCACATCGCCCGGATGTGGAAGGACGGCCTGCTCAGCGAGAAGGAAGCCAAGGAACTCTGCGCCTTCGTCTTCGTCGCAGGCCACGACACCACCACCATCCTGCTGGCCAACGCGTTCCGCGTCTTCAGCGAACAGCCTGACTTGCTGGACCGCATCCGCCGGAACCCGGACGATGCGAGCCTTTTTGTCGAGGAACTGGCCCGCTACCGGGGCACCGTGCAGCGGGCCAGCCGGATCACCACCGAGGAGGTGGAGGTTGCCGGAGTAACGATTCCCGCCGGTGCCATTGTCCGCTTGCTGCCGGCCGCCGCGAATCGGGACAGCAGCAAGTATCCCGATGGGGAGCGCTTCGACATGGACCGCAACACCGACGGCCACCTTGGCTTCGGGCACGGGGTACACAGCTGCCTCGGTGCGCCCCTGGCAAGGCTTGAGGTCCTGGTGACGGTGAAGCTCCTCGCCGAGAAGCTAACGTCGCTAGCCTTCGATCCTGACAGGCCTATCGAGTACGTGCGGGGCAACAACCTGACCAACTCGGGCCCGGAGCACCTCCACGTGATGCTGGAGCAGTTCGATGCGTGACCACGAAACGTTGAAACACGAACCGATGACGGGGATCACCGCTCCGGTGATCATCGCCGGTGCCGGACACTCCGGCGTTGCTGTCGCCGCTGGACTCCGTGCCCGGGGCTGGGAGGGCGGCATCCTTCTGCTCGACGCGGAGAAGGAGACGCCGTATGAACGCCCCCCGCTCTCCAAGGAACTCCTGAAAGACGGCGCGCCAGATGAGTCGGCCGTGCTGCGCAAGGAGAAGTTCTACGAGGACAAGCGGATCGACCGGTTGACGGGCATCACTGCGGACTCCATCGACAGGAAGGGCGCGACAGTCCTGCTGTCCGATGGCAGCCGTCACGCCTACCACCGGCTCGTCATCGCCACGGGTTCGCGGGCGAGGCCCCTCACAGTGCCCGGCGCCGGGCTTGCCGGGGTTCAGTCGCTGAGAACACGGGAGGACGCCCTCGAGCTCAAGCGGCTGCTGGTTCGTGGAGCCCGCGTGGCCATCATCGGCGCCGGGTATATCGGACTTGAAGTAGCCGCCGCGGCAGCCGCGAAAGCCTGCGATGTGACAGTACTAGAGTTCCAGGACCGAGTCATGAGCCGAGTGACATCCGCCCCGGTATCACACCATTTCGAAAAGCTCCACGAGCAGCACGGTGTCCGCTTTGTCTTTGGCGCTGCGGTCACGGCCATTGAGGGAGACGGGCGCGCCGAGCGCGTGGTCACCGCCGACGGTACCGTTTTCCATGCCGACGTCGTACTGGCAGGGATCGGAGTGCTGCCGAACCAAGAGCTGGCCGCCGAAGCCGGACTCGAGTGCCGGGACGGCATCCTCGTGGACGCGGACGGCCGGACTTCTGACCCTGCGATTTATGCCACCGGTGACGTCACCCGGTTCATCAGCCCGATCGACGGTGCCAGCCAGCGCCTGGAATGCATCCAGAACGCGCAGGCGCAGGCGGACCAGGTTGCCGCCCACATCACCGGCCAGCAGGCCGCAGGTCCGGAAATCCCTTGGTTCTGGACCATCCAGCACGGTGTCCGGCTGCAGACCGCCGGCGTGCGCCACCCGGACGACGACGTGATCGTGCGCGGCGAACCCGCAGGCAGCAGGTTCTCGGTGGTCTATCTCCGGGACGGCCGCCTCGCCGCCGTCGACACCATCGCTGGCCTGACGGACTTCCGGCCAGCCAGGAAGCTGATCGCCCAGGGAGCCAGGATCGACCCGGCGCTGGCAGCGGATCCCGGAATCCCCCTCACCGACGCCATTCTCAACGACCCCAATCCCGCCGACCCCGAGCACACCGCCGCTGACATTGCAGCAGCCCGAATCTAAGGAACCGCCATGAGCAACAACAAACTGATCGTTATCGATCGCGAAGGCTCCACCCACGACCTCGAATGGGAGCCGGACCAGACCCTGATGGAAGCCCTGCGTGACAACGACCTTCCGGTCCTGGCCTCGTGCGGCGGAACCGCTTCCTGTGCCACCTGCCACGTGTTCGTGGAGAAGGAGGTCTTCGACACCTTGGGGGAACGCAGCGAGGATGAACTGGAACTGCTCGTCGAAGCAGAGGGTTACAGGGAATGCGGTTCCCGGCTCTCCTGCCAGCTTGGCTTCAGCCGGCATCTCAATGGAGCCACAGTCACCCTGGCACCTGAAGAATAACCCTGTCCGTTTAGCTCGACGTCGCCCAGTGAGTCAGGCTCTCGTGTGAGAGCCGGACGCACGAGGCGGAGAGAGGTCCGCCACGGATTTTGTCCTTCTTACCCGCCCGTCGAAGTGGATCGTTTAGCGTCAAGGAAAGCTGGCCGTTGTGGATGAGTCTGGATCGTGGCTCAAGGACTGCATTGGCCCGGGCATTGGGTGTTCAGAACGGTACACTGCGGGATTTGGTCCGTGGCCCGGAGGCGGGGAGAGCGCCTGCTCCAAAATCTGAATAATTGGTTCATTGGACGCACCGTTTCAATGAACCCGCAGGTCCGAGGAGTTCGTTGGCGCTACCGGATGCGTCTGACGGTCAGCAGGCGCGTCCCGGCGTCGTGCACCTGAAAGGGGACCACTCGGCATCACTTCTCGACGAGGACTGTTTTCGGGAGTTCCCAGTGTTTGCAGGGGTTGGCGCCCGGTTCGAGTCCCACCTCGGGCACGTTTTCCCAGTTCAGGGGTTTTTTAGTCTCTGAGTGTGCAGATATTGTGTTGTGAAGGGCGCCTTCGGGGGCCTTTTCATTGGTGGCCGGTGGTGTGGCTGGTGGCCTCCTTGGCTTCCTGGATCGACGGTTTGTCGTTCTATACCTCTTCATGCACGTTCATGGTGCGGCCAACATGACGTGAGGACAAATCGGTATGAGCTTCTTTTCTAGGTCTTTGGTAGCTCACCCCCACGTCACAGCCAGGCCGGCAACACCGCTCAACCCAGCGACAACACCGGGGCTATCGCCCGCCGTCCGCTCCGCGCCCGGGTGGCCAGCCCGCGGAGCAGGTGGTTGCGTTTGCGGCTACCGCCGGACGGGGGTGCAGGCTAATGTCGCATACATGAAGCCGCTGATCCTGCTGGACATTGAGGGAGTACTGAACCCTGTGGCGCATCCAAACGGCGACGGCGATAGCGCCGAGCGGTCCCTGCCGGATGCGAAGGTGTCGCTGGTCCGGAGGCTCGCCAAGTGCGGGCAGATCGCCTGGGTGTCGACGTCGCCGGCCGACCTGACCGAGGAGCTGGAGTCGCAGCTACAGCTCGATGCGGAACCCCTGCGCGTGGAGCTTGCGATGCGTGAGAGCGACGTGGATGAGCCGACACCTAAGCTGCGGGCGGTGACCGAGTGGCTGGGCCAGAAGGAGGCTGCAGGCGAGGCGGACTGGGACGCTGTGGTGTGGATCGATGACGTGCTTGGGGCGGACGCACACGAGTGGGCGGGCGGGTTCAGCCAGCCGGTGCTGCTGGAGAAGACGTCGCCGGAGGATGGCCTGACCAAAGAGCAGGTCGCGTCTGTCGAGTCATTCGTTGATGGCGGCGACGGAGGCTGAACGATTGATTGACCGCCACGGGTTTGCGGCTTTTGCCGGATCGGGGCGCAGGCTAGTGTCGCGTTCATGAAGCCGCTGATCCTGCTGGACGTCGACGGAGTGCTTAACCCGGCGGTGCATGCTCGCAGGGGCGAGGACCGTCCCGAGCTCAGGCTCTCGGATGCCACAGTGTCGTTGGTCAGACGGCTCGCCAGATGCGGCCGGATCGCCTGGGTGTCGACGTGGCCGGCGGACATGACCGCTGGGCTGGAGAGGCAGCTGCAGCTCGAGGTGGAACCCTTGCGCGTTACGCTGACGCTTCGCCCCGACGATGGTGATGAGCCGACCCCGAAGCTGCTCTCGGTGGTCCGGTGGCTGTCCCAGATGGAAGACCTGGGCGAAGCGGATTGGGACTCGGTCGTGTGGGTCGACGACGTGCTCGGGCCGGACGCCCGGGAGTGGGCCCGTCACCACGGCCAGCCCGTCCTGCTGGAGAAGCCGGCGCCGGAGCACGGCCTGACCGAGGCGCACGTCGTGGCTGTCGAGGTGTTCCTTGATAGCGGCGCCGGGGGCTGAGCGGTAGATTGACCGCCAGGAGTGTGCAACTGAGATGGGGGAGCTTCCGTGCAGTTGGTGGCGTACTAGTCGCCACCACCTCCGCCGTCTCCACCACCACCGGTGCCGCCGCCGCTGGTTGCCCTGGTGGCACCGCCCTGAGCCGTTTCGCTGCAGTGGCGGTTGGCCTGTCGCTGCCCCAAGCCCTGGCGGTCTCAGGCCAATCTGGCCGTTCCGAAATGCCTTGCCAGGCGGCCAGCCCGCTGCTTGACTCATGAATAGGGCCGGTGCCGCCGGCCCTCAATGATCACTGGAAAGGAAACGTCATGGGACTTCTTGCATTTCTCCTGCTCGGCCTGATCGCGGGAGCCATCGCAAAAGCCATCCTTCCCGGAGCTCAAGGCGGCGGCTGGCTCGTCACCCTCGCAGTGGGTGTCGTCGGCGCCCTGCTTGGCGGATGGATCGGGTCGCTGGTCCTGGGCGCTGGGCTAGGTGATTTCTTTGACCTCCGCACCTGGATCCTGGCCATTATTGGCGCAGTCCTCGTGCTCCTGGCTTTTGGCGCGATCAGCCGCAGACGCCGGGTCTGACCTCGGGTCTGTGGCTGGGCGATCGTTCGGGCAGCACGGTCTGGAAGACCCGAGCTTATGCCTAGGAGACCGTGGTGGGACCGGGAACCCAGCGGATCGCGGAGGCCCGAGCGACGGTCAGGTAGTTGAGCTTTCTGTAGGTTGCCACGACCCGGATGAACTTGTCGCGGTCATTCAGGGTGAGCCGATAGGTCGAAGTAGTGGCTCCGGCGATTGGCTTCCCGTCCCGCTGCCACTGCCAGGTCACGGACGTCGCGGCCGGGTAGGCGGAAGTATCCCGGCGGGCTCACCGCAGCGGAGGCGGGACTGACAGCCCTGAGGTAGTTTGCCTTGTTGTAGAACGCCTTGACGGTGATCTTGTGGCCGCCGTCGGCCGGTGTAAGCCGGTACGTCGGGTCGGTCGAGTGGTAGGTCATGTGCTGCCCGTCCCGGTACCAGACGTACTGCACGCTGTCCGCTGCCGGGGTGGGGGCTGGGCCGGTATGGCGGTGAGCAGCTGGCCGGCCAGCGCGGTGCCCTTGATGGTGGGGGCTGCCGGCGCGGTGAACCTGCCCTGGACGGTCGGGCTCCACAGGCTGCGCCGGAGGGCGGTATTCGAGTCGTAGCCGGGAGCGACGGGTTTGACCGTGGCGTACAGGATCTTGGCACGTCCTCAGCCCTGACGGTATGGGTGGGCCCGGTGGCGCCGGGAATGGCGCTGGCGGTCCAAGGACTGCTACTGCTGAAGGAGTACCACTGGTATTCGTAGCTGAGGCCAGCCGCAGCGGAGGACGTGACCGGAGGTGCCGAGACGCTGATGACACATCCTGCCGTCACAGTGTTCGGAAGAGGTTCAGTGCATCCAGCGTCCAGCGTTCTAGACTCCTCCGGAGAGCGTCAAAGCGGTGGCGCCGCGCCCGTAAGAGGTGGGATCGTCCTGTGGTTCAGCGCGGCGGAGAAACCAATGCCCAGGCGGCCGTACAACGTGCCGCTCTCGGTCGTTGCCGCGCGGCGGGCAAGGTCCGGAGCTCCGCTTCGGCCGGGCCACCAGCGACCTGCATCTGGCACAGTCCCCACTGAGCCAGACCATCAAGAAGCTGGAAAAAACCTCCGCGACGGCCAGAAATGCGTTGATTTACCGCTGTTCCATTCGCTGGCTCCCTGTGCTGGTCCGGAGGGTAATCCCTGGAAGCTCCAGCCCCCTGTCGGTTCGATCTTCAGGTAAAGGGTACATTCTGAAGACATGACAGAGATCCGCTGGCTGGAAGCGTTCGTTGCCGTGGCCGAAGAACTGCACTTCGGCCGTGCTGCTCAGCGCCTGCACACTTCACAGTCCCCGCTGAGCCAGACGATCCGGAAGCTTGAGGCTGATTTGGGGACGCGCCTTTTTGAGCGCAACACCCGAAGCGTGGCCTTAACGCCGGCGGGGTATGCCCTCCTGCCGCGCGCGTACCGTGTGCTGCGCGAGATGCGGCTGGCCCGGGAGGCGGCCCAGGCCGAGGTTGAGGGCGTCCGGGGCAACATCAGAATCGGATTCTCTGGAGCCGTGAACCATCTGACCCTCCCGCCGCTGACCCGTGCCGTGCGCCGGCGTCACCCCGACATCAAAATGGACCTCACGAGCCGTGTGCGCACGGCGGACGGATTAGCCAGCGTCGCGAACGGCACCCTGGACCTTGCCTTCGTGGGCCTTCCCGAAACCCCGGTCCCCAGAGTGATGACGCGGTTGGTCGCAAGCGAGGAAATCGGGGCGGTGCTGCCGCTGGATCATCCGCTGGCACAGGAAAAGTCCATACCGTTGCAGGCTCTGGCGGCCGATGACTTCATATCTCCGCCGCTGGACGGCTCGTCCTCCATGACTGAAGTGATGCTCGCATCCTGCATGGCAGCCGGCTTCCGCCCGCGAATTGTCCAGGAGTTGTCGGACCCCTACATGGTGCTGACCTTCGTGGCCGCCGGTGTGGGAGTCACCCTCATGAGCAGCGGGATAGCCGGGATCATACCCTCCGGCGCAACGTACGTGGCCCTTGATCAGCCGCAGCATTTCATGAATCACGCCATCGCGTGGTCCGAGGAAAATGATTCCGCCGTGCTGGCGGCTGTGCTCGCCGTCGTCGAGGAAATTTTTCCTGAGATCCCCGACTGACCCTCACCTCATATAGTCGAATTGCAGCATAGTGATAGATCATTTTAGTCGTGGACGAACTAAGTGATGGCAGCCACACTGGATGGAGAAGCCGCAAAGCGCGGCAAACCGTTTCGCAGCCGGCCCACGCGAGGAGCCGCCCGAGACGGTCCCGGTTACATGAAGGGAACACCATGTCAGTGTCGACATCGGCGCCAGCACGCCCCAAGAACAATGCGAAGATCGCAGCAGTTTCGGGGTTCGTGGGCAGCGCACTTGAGTACTATGACTTCTTTATCTTCGGCTCGGCGGCAGCGCTGATCTTCGGCAAGCTGTTCTTCGCCCCGGGCCCCTCAGCCATGCTCTTGTCCTTCGCAACAGTCGGCGTCGCGTACATCGCCCGCCCGCTCGGGGCAGTCATCTGCGGTCACCTCGGCGACAAATTCGGCCGCAAGAAGGTCCTGCTGCTCACTCTGCTGCTGATGGGCGCCTCAACCTTCCTCATCGGCTGCCTGCCCACCTACAACGACATTGGAATGGCAGCACCGATCCTCATTGTGGCTCTCCGGCTTCTGCAGGGCCTCTCCGCCGGCGGCGAATCGCCGGGCTCAAGCTCCCTCACCCTTGAGCACGCCCCTGACAGGAAGCGCGCCTTCTACACCAGCTGGACGATGAGCGGCATCATGTTCGGCATCGTGCTCTCCACGCTTGTGTTCATTCCCGTGGCGTCCATGCCCGAGGACCAGTTGCTTGCCTGGGGCTGGCGTATCCCCTTCCTGGCCAGCGCGGTGGTTACCGTCATCGCCTTTGTGCTCCGGCGCCTCCTGGAAGAGCCCCCGGTATTCGCGGAAGTCAAAGCGCACGACGAAGTGGTCAAGGTTCCTCTCGTCACCCTGTTCCGGCACCACTGGGTCACCGTTATCCGTGTCACCGCTATGTCGCTGTTTACCATCATCAACACCATCATTAACGTCTTTGCGTTGTCCTATGCCACGTCCGTCGTCGGCGTCGAAAAGGGCCTGATGCTGACAGTGATCGCCGTGGCCAACCTCGCCGCGGTGGCCATGGGCCCACTGGCCGGAATTCTCTCGGACCGGGTCGGCCGCAAACCCGTCTTCGTCTCCGCTCTGGTGCTGCAGATGGGCATGATCTACGCGTTCTTCACGGCACTCTCCGCCGCAAATGTTCCCCTGATTTTCCTCACCGGCATCCTTCTGATCGGCGTTGCATACACCGGGTCGAACTCCATCTACCCCGCTTACTTCCCGGAGCAGTTCCCGGTCAAGGTCCGCTATTCCGGTATGGCCATCAGCCTCATGTTCGGACTCCTCCTTGCAGGATTCGCACCGGTCATTTCCGAGCTGCTGATCGGTGGCGACAAAGCCAACTGGGTTCCAGTAGCAACGTTCGCCGCCCTGGCCTGCGCCATCTCCGCCATCGCAGCGCTGATGGCACCCGAGACGTTCAAGACTCCGACGGCCCTGCTGGGACTGAAAAAAACCGACCCACGGCTACACGCGGCGTCGTCCGTCACCCCGGAATCCGCAGCACGGCAGTCCAGCACAGCCGACGACGCCGCCGGCGCAGTTACCGATAGTGCACGGGCATGAGCCAGCAAACCCTGGCGGGCACCTGGGCGTTCCGGCCGCGTGAAGCCGCTATGAACCATCGGTTCGTGGTGGGTTTACTCGGTTCCAGTATTGGCGGATCGCTCACCCCGGGCCTCCACGAAGCGGAAGCCGACAGACTAGGCCTTGCCTACACCTACCGCGTCATCGATCTGGACGCCATCGGACAACCTGCAGAAAGGTCCGCGGCGCTGGTGCGGCACGCAGCTGATTTCGGATTCGACGGCCTGAACGTCACCCACCCGAGTAAGCAACTGGTGCAGGACGGCCTGGACGAGCTTTCGCCTGAAGCCCGGATTCTCGGTGCCGTCAACACCATCACTTTTCACGACGGCAAGGCAGTGGGCCACAACACGGACCACACCGGTTTTGTCGGCGGCCTCAGGGCTGGCCTACCGTCGGCCGTGACCGACTCCGTGGTGCAGATCGGTGCGGGGGGAGCCGGTGCAGCGGTGGCCTTCGGGCTACTCAGCACCGGAACCCGGCACCTGGTCATCGCCGACATTGAACCGGCAAAGGCAGAAGACCTCGCCGCGCGGCTGGCTCCGCACTTTCCGGACAGCCAGCTGTCGGTGACCCGGACGGATGCTGTCGCCGGAAGGATCCGGGAGGCCGATGGGCTGGTGAACTCCACGCCCATCGGCATGACAGGCCACCCTGGTGTGCCCGTGGATCCCGGCCTGATCCACTCCGGGCTGTGGGTAGCGGACGTGATCTACCGGCCGCTCGAAACCGAATTGATCCAGGCAGCCCGCGGCAAGGGCTGCGCCGTACTCGACGGCGGACGCATGGTGGTGGGTCAGGCCGCCGCCGCCTTCGAGCTCTTCACCGGCATCAGCGCCAACGCCGACGCCATGCTGGCCACGTTTCGTCAGGCGGTCAGCTAAGCATGGATGCCCAGACACCGAGCACCATCGCCGAGTCACGCTGCCTAGTGGTCGGGGCAGCCAGCGGCATCGGGTTTGCGACGGCGGCACGCCTCAGGGCGTCCGGTGCCACGGTGGTAGGGGCGGACCTGCCCTCGGCCACCTGGCCCGAAGAACAACGCGACTCATCACTCGCCATGGACGTCACGGACCCGGCATCCGTTGCGGCGGCCGTCTCTGCATGCGCCCTGGAGATGGGAGGGCTCGACGCGGTGGTGAACTGCGCGGGCATCCTGGGACCGGTGGCCCCGGCGGCCACCACTTCGGTCGAAGACTTCGAACGCATCATGAAGATCAACCTGACGGGGGCGTTCATTCTCTCGCGGGCTGTCCTGCCGCGCATGGCCGAGGCAGGCTACGGACGGCTGCTCCATATCTCCTCGACGGCGGGCAAGGAAGGCGTGGTTAATATGCCCGCCTACTCGGCCAGTAAGGCCGGGATTCTGGGCCTCGTTAAGTCACTCGCCAAGGAGTTCGCGCTTTCCGGCGTCACCGTCAATGCCCTCGCCCCGGGCAATGTGGTGACCCCGCTTTTCGCGGAAGTTCCGGCGGAACAGCAGGCGGCCCAGGCCGCCAAGATCCCCATGGGCAGGTTCGGGACGCCCGCCGAAGCGGCCGCCCTCATCGAATTCATCACGTCACCGGCGGCCTCCTACACCACCGGCTCCGTTTTCGATCTGTCCGGTGGCCGGGCCACGTACTAGCCAGGCCCAGCCCCCTGCCGGACCGCACCACACTTTCCTACCAGCACCAGAAAGATGGCCCTGTTGATGACCACCCCATCACCTGTCACCGTCCGCCCCCTTCGCATCGGAATCGCAGGATGCGGGGCGATCTCCCGCAACCACCTGGAGGCGTTCATCGCCCTTGACCAAGTCGTCATCGTGGGCGTCTGCGACATCGACCTGAAGCGCGCCCAAGACACCGCAAAAGCATGGGAAATCCCTGCAGCGGTCAACACAGTCCAGGAGCTCTTGCGGCTGGATTTGGACATCGTCTCGGTCTGCACCCCGCACCCCACCCACGAGGAGGTGGTGCTGGAGGCCGCCGCGGCAGGAGTCCACGTGCTCTGTGAAAAGCCCATCGCCACTGAATTGGCGTCCGCAGAGCGCATGGTGAAGGCCTGCGACGATGCCGGCGTGAAGCTGGGTGTCCTCTTCCAACGCCGGTTCTGGCCAGCCGCCCAGCGCATCCGCACAGCGATCGACGATGGCACGCTGGGGCGGCCCATCATGGGCCAATGCTCGGTGATGCTGCACCGCGAGCCGGAGTACTACTCCTGCGACGCCTGGCGCGGGACATGGGCCGGTGACGGCGGCGGGGTCCTCATGACCCAGGCCATCCATTACATCGACCTGCTGCAGTGGTTTATGGGAGACGTGGCCGAGGTCTACGGGAAAATCAGCACCTATAAACATGGCGAGCACATCGAAGTCGAAGACTCAGCGACCGCCGTCATCACGTTCACCTCTGGCGCCATGGCCACCCTCGAAGCGTCGACGGCGGTGTCGCCAAGCTTGGGCGTACAGGTCCGGGTCACGGGGGAGACCGGCGCCTCCGCTTCCCTGACCGAATTCCCGGAAGGCAGCGACGGGCGCGTGGACCTGTGGGCCGTGTCCGGGACGATCAGCACCGAGCCTGTTTACCCCGCGGGAGTTGACCCGAACGTCAGCCTCGCCACGATCAACGGCCAGCTCATCCCGCACCACACCGCGCAGGTCCGAGATTTCGTCCGGAGCATCCGCGGAGGCGGTGAACCGGCCATCACCGGCCAGGACGCGACGAAGGCCTTGCGGATACTGCTGGCGGTTTATGAATCGTCCCGAACAGGTAATCCCATCCGCTTCACCCCGCTGCCTGCAAGCACACGACCCCTTGCGCAGATCGCGGGCTAAGGAACAGCAATGGAAACGAACACACGCTACGCCGCACGCCCACTGACACTGGGCCGCAACGGCCGCACCCCGAAGACCCTCCGCAACCGCCTGGCCTCCGCTCCCATGGAACGCAACTACGGCACCACCGATGGGCACATCACCGAGCAGTACATCGACTACCTCGTGACCCGCGCGAAGGCGGGCCTGGGCCTGGTCACCACCGAGGCCACCTACGTCCGCGCCGACGGCAAGGGCCGCACCCACCAGCTGGGCCTGCACAGCGATGCCATGATCCCGGGCCTTCGCAGACTCACAGACGCCCTGCACGCCGAAGGTGCGCTGGCCGCCGTCGAACTCAACCACGGCGGCCGCACTGCCCAGACCGCCCTCTCCGGGCACAAAAACCTGGCGCCCTCACCGGTGGCATGCGAGGTCGCAGGCGGCGAAGTTCCCCGTGAACTCACCGTCGAGGAGTGCCACGAGCTGGTGGAGGCCTACGCCCAAGCTGCCCGCCGCGCCTTGAAGGCCGGTTTCGACGTCATCAACATCCACGGCGCCCACGGCTACCTGATCCACCAGTTCATGTCACCCATCTCCAACCACCGCACGGACGAGTTCGCCGTACCCGAACGTTTTATGAACCTCGTCATCGATGCCGTGCGGGCAGCGGTCCCGGACACCGTCGTGGGCATGCGCGTGTCCGTAATTGAGGGCCCTGCAGACGGCATCTCCGCCGAACAACAGCTGGCCATCATTGCGAAGGCGCACCTGGAGCAACTGGACTTCCTGGATATTTCCGCCGGCAGCTACGAGGCCGGCGAATGGATCGTGCAGTCCGGCGAATGGAAGCCCGGTATCCTCGCCGACTACGCCAAGGCCTACCGGCAGTTTGGCCTGCCGCTCGGCATGGCCGGTCGTCTGAACTCCCCGGAAATCATCGAGGAGGTCCTCAGCCAGGGGACCTGCGACTTCGTCAGCCTGGCCCGGGCCATCCACGCCGATCCCGCGTTCGTGGGCGGCGTCCTGCGTGATGAGCGGTACCGCCCCTGCATCGCCTGCAACGTCTGCATCGACAACCTGGGCCTGGGCCAGGTGACCTGCACTGTCAACCCCGCGGTGGGACGTTCCCGCGTCCCGATCCCCACGCCAGCCGTCCGCAAACGTTCCCGCGTCGTCGTGGTGGGCGCCGGTCCCGCGGGCCTCACGGCCGCCCGGGAACTCGCCGAAGCGGGAGCACAGGTGACTGTGCTCGACGACGGCGCCCGCGCCGGCGGTCAGTTCGCCCTCGCGGAGCGGATGAAGTCCACCCCGGACTTCCACCGCTTCGCCGAATGGTCTGCCGCGGAGAACGCACGGCTTGGCATCGACGTCCGGCTGGGTTCGCACGTGGACACTGACCACCTGAACGGCCTTGTCCGCGACACTGCTGCAGACGCCGTCGTGCTGGCCACCGGAGGGCTCCCGCCCGCCGCCGGGTTCATTGGGGAAGAGTCCGCCAACGTCCTGGACGTGCGCGAATGGCTCGCCGCCCACCCCGAGGCCTTTGACGCAGACGCCACGCATCCCGTCATTCCGGATGCCGTGACCATCTGGGGTGCGGATTCCGTTGCCATGAGCGTCGCGGACACGCTGGCTGACCGGGGGACTGCCGTCCTGCTCATCGGGCCGCAGACGACCATTGCCCCCGAGTCCGGCCGCCGAGCCAAAATCCTGGCCGTGCCCCGGCTCGAGGGAAACCCCCGGGTGCGAATCCGCCTCGATTCAACCATCGAGGAATACGACGGCGGCCGGGTCCGGATCAGCGGTCCAGGCCTTGCCTCAGGAGGCGAGTGGCTGGACGCGCCGGGACCGATCCTGGTTTCGCGCTCCGTGGTCCCGCTGGAGGCCACTGTCCCGGCGGAGATCCGCGACGCGGACCTGAGCCGCCGGGCCGGAGTGCCGGTGACGCTGGCCGGGACCGTGGTGGACCAGACACCCGCCATCGCCTCCAACGCCGTCAAGAGCGGCTACGACGCAGCACAGCGGATCGCCTCTCTCCTGTCGGCAGGCGCCACTTCAAACAACGAACTGAGCCTGAACGGAGCAAACTCATGACCCGAACCGCGCACAGGCCCAGCGGCCTGGCCCAGCTGTCCCTGCTGAACACCGCGCCGCCTGAAATGGTGGGAGTCGCTGCCCAGGCAGGCTTTGATTTCATCGGCGTCCGGGTGCGCCCGGTGACGCCAACGGAACGGCCCTACAACCTCCAGCCAGGCTCGCCGATGCTGCGCGAAACCCTCTCCAGGATGCAGGACACCGGCGTCACCGTGCGGGACATCGAATTTCTGCTGCTGGACGGCAGCGAGCAGCGCGAAGCCTGGCTGCGCATGATGGAAGCCGGCCAGGCCTTGGGGGCAAGTTCCCTCACCGTCGCGGGAGCTGATTCGGACAGCTCGCGGCTGGTCCACACATTGGCCCGGATGACCGAGGACGGGCGCGGTTTCGGTATCACCCCCACCCTTGAAGCGATCTCCTACCAGCACGTCGCCTCGATCGCACAGGCCGCGGACATCGCCCGCCAGGCCGGCTGCAGCATGGTGGTGGACACTCTCCATTTCAACCGCTTCAACGGTGACGGGGCTGCCAGCCAGTGGGCAGAACTGCATGCCAACGCAGATTTGGTGCCGCTGCTTCAGCTGTGCGACGGCCCGGCGGAACGGCCAGTCACGCGGGAAGCGCTCGTCGCCGAGTCAAGGTCTGAGCGTGAGGTCCCCGGCGCAGGCGCATTCGGGCTTGCGGACGTTGTGGCCGCATTACCGGACGGGCTTCCCGTCAGTGCAGAGACACCGTCGGACCGGCGGGTGGCCGAACTCGGCGAGCTGGGGTGGGCGCGATTACTCAAATCGGGGGTGGACGCCGTGCTGGCAACGGCCGGAACTGTCCAGAGCACAGCAAATCTTCAGGGGACAGGAACCAAATGAACGGCATCACGAAAGAGATCACGACAGCAGAAGTCACTCCCGGCGTGCACATTCCGCTCATCGGCTTGGGAACATGGCCCCTGACCGGTGAGGATGCCGCAGTGGCGGTGCACCAGGCCATCAGCAATGGCTACCGACACATCGACACGGCCGAGAACTACGCCAACGAGGCCGCCGTGGGGGAGGGGATCCGCCGCAGTGGAATCGAGCGCGGAGACCTTTTCCTCACCACCAAGTTCAACACCGCTTGGCACAGCCGGACCGGCGTGCGCGAGGCCCTTGGCCGTGCCGTGGAGCGGCTAGGCACCGACTACCTGGACCTGTTCCTGGTGCACTGGCCCAACCCCGCCCAGGGGAAGTTCGTTGAAGTCTGCGAAGGGCTGCAGGACCTCGTCAACGAGGGTTCAATCCGGGCCTGGGGTGTCTCGAACTTCAAACCCGCGCATCTGCGGCTGGTCCAGGACGGAGGCCTGGCCGTCCCGCTGAACCAGGTGCAGGTTGATCCTGAGCACGGCCAGCCGGCCCAACTGGCATACCACCGCGAGCACGGAATAGTCACTGCCGCCTACAGCCCCCTCGGCCGCAACGGGAGCTTCCTCAGCCATCAGGCAGTCAGCGGTCCTGCCAGGAAGCTCGGCAAGACCCCGGCCCAGATCATCCTGCGCTGGCATGTCCAACACGGCCGTGTGGCTGTGCCCAAGTCCGCCGACAACCAACGTCAACGGGAAAACCTGGACGTCTTCAGTTTCGCCCTGACCCAGCAGCAAATGGCTGCAATTGACGCACTCGAAACCGGTGCACCGCCGCGCCTGGACTCCGACACCTACTTCCACTGAGAAAGCACTGAAAATGCCTGCACCCGTAAATCCTCCATCTGCCCTCCCAAGCCTGGACTGCGATGTCCTGGTCGTCGGCTCCGGCGCCGGCGGCCTCGCCTCCGCAGTTACCGCGGCCTACCACGGACTGAAGGTAGTGGTTGTTGAAAAGGCAGACGTCTGTGGCGGTGCCACGTCCTGGTCCGGTGGGTGGGCGTGGACTCCCGGCAACCCGCTGGCCAAAGCCGATGGTGTGAACGAGGACCGCGAACGGTTCCGCACCTACCTGCGCCACCGGCTCGGCAGGAACTACCAGGAAGACAGGGTGGATGCATTCCTCGAGGCGGTCCCTCACATGGTGGGCTTCTTCCAGGACAAAACCAGCCTCCAGTTTGTCCCGGGAGCCAAGATCAAGGACATCTACGGCAGCACTCCCGGTGCGGGCACAGGGCACCGCTCAGTAGGACCAAAACCCCTGAACGCCCGCCGGATCAAGCCCGAACTGCGCGCCAAGATGCGCCACCAGCTCTATGAGACCTCATTTCTGGGCATGGGCATCATGGCAGGCCCAGACCTGACAAAGTTCCTTTCCGCCTCCCAAGGCAACATCCGGGGCATTTTCCACGCAGGCTGGCGGGTGGGCTTTCACCTCCTGGACCTCCTCACACACCGCCGCAACATGCAGCTGGTCAACGGAACCGCGCTCACCGGCCGGCTGCTGAAGTCCGCCGATGACCTGGGCGTGGAGATCCGCGTCTCCACGCCCGCCAAGCACCTGCTCACCGACGGGTCCGGCACGGTGACGGGCGCCGTCGTGAATTCCCCCGAAGGCGAACTGCAGATCAACGCCTCCCGCGGCGTCGTCCTGGCCGCCGGCGGGTTCCCCCATGACGTCTCCCGCCGCAAGCAGCTGTTCCCCAAGACGCCCACCGGCCATGAGCACTGGACACTCGCGCCGAAGGAAACCACCGGCGACGGCATCACCATGGCGCAGGCCGTGGGCGCCCGCTTCGAGACCGATGTGGAGTCCCCGGCCGCCTGGTGCCCGGTCTCGCTGGTCCCGTACCGCAATGGACGTACCGGAACGTTCCCCCACATCATGGACCGGGCAAAGCCGGGCAGCATCGGTGTCCGCCGGGACGGCAAGCGATTCGTCAACGAGGCCAACGGCTACTACGACTACGTCGAAGGCTTGATCAACGCCACCCCTGAGGGCGAACGGGTGGAAGCCTGGCAGATCGCTGATGCAGCCTTCGTACGCAAGTTCCCCTTGGGCATGGCGAAGCCGCTTCCCGTGCCGCTGTTCCCCTACCTGCGATCCGGCTACCTTAAGAAGGGCAACACGCTTGAAGAGCTGGCCGCAGAATGCGGCATTGAACCCCAGGGGCTGGCGGAGACCGTTGCGGCTTTCAACGCCAATGCACGTAAGGGAACGGATCCCGATTTCGGGCGCGGCGGGACTGAGTTCAACAGGTACGGCGGTGACCCCGGGAACCGGCCCAACCCCTCCCTGCGCCCCCTTGAAAAGGGTCCCTTCTACGCGGTGAAAATTGTCCCCGGCTCCTTTGGCACCTTTGCCGGGCTCGCAGCCGATGCCCGCTCGCGGGTCCTGGATATACAGGGCAAGCCCATTCGTGGGCTCTACGTTGCGGGCAACGACCAGGCCTCAGTCATGGGCGGGCACTACCCGGCCGGAGGAATAAACCTCGGCCCGGCATTGACCTTTGGCTACATCGCCGGACGCGACCTCGCAAATGCCACACACTACGAAGACGATGGCGCCTGGGCGCCCGCAGCGTCCGCCGCCCCATCCTGACAGGAGGCAAAGCGTCACTTGTCTGGCTCGCTGCTTCTGTCGGCTCTGAGCGTTCGGGTACAGGGGTTCCGGCGGAGGTTAGCTGCCAACACGGGGTGATACATACAGTCCGCATTACCACCGGTCGGGGTGCGCGGATTACTGCTTCGGCAGTTCGGGCGGCGGGGACAACGACGCCATCCGTGAGCGTCCTGGCCGTGGCAGACTCCACTGGCGAGGATCCGATGGGGCTCCACTAAGTACCCGTGTTGAACGGCAACACTGGACGTGCCTCCCGTCGGCGGCCATGATGAAAAGAGGTGCGGGGCAGGATGAACAGCCGCATTTGGCGGCAGCATAACCGCGCTGTGGAGGCGCATTGGCATGTCACGCAGATCGGGGCCCCCGCAGCCCGCGGCGGCTGATCCCTTTGAGCCCGACCGGCATTTCCTCGCCGACTACTATGCGCACGTAGCCGAGGAGGACCTCCGGAACTACAGCGCCGAAACCCTCCGGGCCAGGGCCATGCACCATCTGGAGGTTGCATCCCGCCGGCCTCCCGGGCAAGCAGCTGTGGGCGTCCTGCATGAGCTGGATGCGAGTGTGGTGGCCGTGGTCATGGAGGACCTGCCGTACCTGGTTCACTCCGTGACGGCAGAGCTCACGCGCGAGGACGCCTCGATCGGGCTGCTCGTCCACCCGACCTTCCTGGTGCTGCGCGATCCTGTTTCCCACCAGTTGCTGGAGATCCGGCCCGGCCCTGCCAGGGAAGGCCTGGACAGTGAGCCGGCACCGGAGGTCCCTTTGGCGGAGGTCCCCGTTCCCGAGGGGCCAAAGGGAAGCGAATCAACCGAGATCTGGCTCGCCGTCGAAATAGGCAGGATGGCGGACGCCGCCGCCACCAACGAGCTTACGGAACGGCTGCAGGGAGTACTCGACGACGTGCGGGTCACCGCCGCGGACGGCGCCGCAATCAACGCCAGGGTATCCGAGGCTGTCGTTGACCTGGACAACTTTCCGCCCGCTGCGGTTCCGCCCGTCGAACAGCTGCGCGCCCTGCTCCTTTGGCTCGCCGACGGCAACTTCGTCTTCCTCGGCTATTGCGAGTATGGACGCACGACGACGGGCGGCCGGGAGCTGTTCACAGAGCACCGGGGTTCCGCGCTGGGCCTGCTGCGGCGCCCGCAGGGGGACGGTCACCGGCAGCCGGCGTCTGGGGAGCCAGGGCCTTGGCGGCCGGAAACCGGCGAGCCCGGCATCCCGGGTCCGCGGGTGTTGACGCTTGCCACGTCCGACCTCCGGTCAACCGTCCTGAGGGGCTCCTACCTGGACGAACTCCGCCTGGAGGTGTTCGGCCAGGACGGTGAAGTCACCGGGGAGAAGCGGTTCGTGGGGCTGTTCACCCCCGGCGCAGCACACCAGTCCGTCCGCCGGATCCCGGTGATCCGCGAAAAGGTCCAGGCCGTCAGGAAACACCTTGAGCTGTCCCCCAAGTCCCACCAGGGCAAGGATCTGCTGGCCATCCTGGAATCCTTCCCCCGGGATGAGCTTTTTCACATAGAGACCGATGACCTCGTCCGGCTCTCGGCCGATGTCCTCCGCGCTGAGCAGCTAAGGCGCACGCGGCTGTTCCTTCGGCCGGACAGCTTTGGCAGGTTCATGTCCGTGCTGGTGTTCTTCCCCCGCCGCCGGTACAGCACTGCCGTCCGGCTGCTCATGGAGCAGGAACTGCGGCAGGCCTTCAAAGCGAAATCCATCGAGTTCGAGGTCCGGCTGACCGATTCCCCCATGGCCCGCGTGTTCTTCCGGATCCTCATGGACAATTCCCCCGCGAGTACCCGGACGGCAAGTGCCGTCGGGGCCGAACCCCGCCCGGCCGCCGTCGACCCCGCCGCGCTGGAGCGGCGCGTGATAGCCGCCACGCGGTCCTGGGCGGAGGGGCTCGATGAACTGATCAGTGACCGTTTTCGCGGGCAGGATGCTGCCCGGCTTTCGCGGCTGTGGGCGGAGGCCTTTCCGGCGAGTTACCGGGCTGATCATGAACCGGACGCCGCGATGAGGGACATCATCAGTTTCGACACCTTCGACCTCGACGGCACGGGTGGCCGCTCCTTGGATGACCCGCTCTTGGCGGTGCAGGTCCCGCAGGCAACGTCGCCGACCCTGGCCGGTCCGGTCCGGATCCGCCTGTACCTGACCGAGGCCCGTAGCCTTACCCAGATCCTGCCTTTCCTGCATCATCTCGGCCTCGAGGTGCTGAACCAGCGGCCGTTCGACATTCGGCGCGGGGACGGCCAGGACCTGTTCCTGTACGACCTTGGCGTGAAGTACCCCGCCGGTGTGGATCCGGAGGCCACCAGCGGCCTGCTGGCGGAGGCGTTCTCCGCTGCCATGCGGGGCGACGTGGAATCGGACCGGATCAATGCGCTGGTCATCCGGGAGGGGGTTGGCTGGCGGCAGGCGTCCATCCTGCGAAGCTATGCCAAGTACCTCCAGCAGCTGGGGACAACGAACTCGTACGGCTTCATCGCAGATACCCTGATGGCCAACGTCCGGGCAACGCACGCGCTGCTGGCCCTGTTCGAGGCGAAGTTCGATCCGGCACTGGACGTGAGCGGACGTTTCCGGGACACTGCCGCGGCGCGGGCTGAACTGCTGTCGGCGATAGACGAGGTCCCCGTCCTCGACGCCGACCGGCTGCTGCGCACGTTCATGAACCTGGTGGAAGCCACGCTCCGCACCAACTACTTCCAGGACAAGCCGCATCTGAGCTTCAAACTGAATCCCGCGGCCATCGCCAACGCCCCGTTTCCGCGGCCAAAGTACGAGATCTGGGTGTACTCCCCGCGCGTGGAAGGTGTCCATCTCCGTTTCGGGGAGCTTGCGCGCGGCGGGCTGCGCTGGTCCGAGCGGAGCGAGGATTTCCGGACCGAGGTCCTGGGCTTGGTCAAGGCCCAGAACGTGAAGAACTCCGTCATTGTGCCCACCGGGGCCAAGGGCGGCTTCTACCCCAAACAGCTGGCGGACGCGGCCGCGGACCGGGAGGCCTGGCAGGCCGAAGGGCTTGCGTGCTACCGGATCTTCGTCAGCGGGCTGCTGGACCTCACGGATAACCTGGTCACTTTGGCGCACGGGGAAGCCGTGGTGCCCCCGGACCGTGTTGTGCGCCACGACGGCGACGACTACTACCTCGTGGTGGCGGCGGACAAGGGAACGGCAACCTTCTCCGACGCCGCCAACGCCGTGGCTCAGGAGTACGGCTTCTGGCTCGGGGATGCGTTCGCCTCCGGCGGGTCCGTGGGCTACGACCACAAGCAGATGGGGATCACCGCCCGTGGGGCGTGGGAGTCCGTCAAACACCACTTCCGCGAGCTTGGCATGGATCCGCAACAGGAAGAGTTCACGGTGGTCGGCATCGGAGACATGAGCGGCGACGTCTTCGGGAACGGGATGCTGCTCTCGCCGCACATCAGGCTCGTGGCCGCGTTCGACCACCGGCACATCTTCCTCGATCCCGACCCTGACGCCGCAGCCTCCTTCGCGGAGCGGCAGCGGCTCTTTGGCCTGCCGCGGTCCTCCTGGGCAGACTACAACCTGTCGCTCATCA
The DNA here is from genome assembly GCF_059090445.1 of Arthrobacter sp. B2060. Classification (NCBI taxonomy): domain Bacteria; kingdom Bacillati; phylum Actinomycetota; class Actinomycetes; order Micrococcales; family Micrococcaceae; genus Arthrobacter; species Arthrobacter sp. B2060. The sequence goes on along the minus strand of NZ_JBNHFR010000011.1, from coordinate 95,594 downwards.
GCGAGGGAGGCGGGGTCCACTCACGCCGGGCCAAGGCGATCGACATTACCGAACAGGTCCGGACATCCCTGGGCCTGGACCCGGGAACGGCAGCGCTGACGCCCCACGCGCTCATGCAGGCCATTCTGCGGGCACCCGTTGACCTGCTCTACAACGGCGGTATCGGAACCTACGTCAAGGCATCGTCCGAGAGCCACACCGACGTGGGCGACAAAGCGAACGACCCCATCCGGATCAACGGCAACGAGCTGCGGGCCCGGGCTGTGGCCGAGGGCGGGAACCTCGGTGTCACCCAGCGCGGCCGAATCGAGGCAGCCCTCAGCGGCGTCCTGCTCAATACCGACGCGATCGATAACTCGGCGGGGGTGGACTGCTCCGACCACGAGGTCAACATCAAGATTTTCGTTGACAGGATGATCGCGGCAGGAAAGATGCAGGCCTTCGAGCGCACCGGCTTCCTGCAGTCCCTCACCGACGAGGTGGCCCGGCTGGTGCTGGCCAACAATGTGGACCAGAACGTCCTCCTGCTCAATGACCGGCACCTGGTGCTCGAATGGAGCCCGGGCTTCGAGCGGATGATGGATTGGCTGGAGAATGCCACCGATCTGGACCGCGGGCTGGAGGCGCTGCCCAGCACGGAACAGCTCAGGGAGAGACTGCGCTCAGGCAAGGGGTTGACTACTCCGGAGCTGTGCGTGCTCGCCGCCTATGCGAAGGTGGAGCTGGCCAGGGAATTGACCGCCAGTTACCTTGCGGATGACCCCTGGTTCAAGAAGGTTCTCCGCGGCTACTTCCCGCGCCAGCTGTCCGAGCGCTTCGATGCCGAGCTGGACGCCCACCCTCTGCGCCGGCAGATCGTGTGCACAGTGTTGGCCAACGACATGATCAACCTCGGCGGGATCACCTACGCCTTCCGCGCAATCGAGGAAACCACCGCCACGGCCGCCGCCGTGGCCCGCGCCTTCGTCGTGGCGCGGGAGGTCTTTGACCTGCCGTGGTTCGTGCGCCAACTGGGCGCCCTGCCCGCCAGATATCCCACTGAACACGCCGCGCAAGTGGCCATCCACATGCGCAGGGTCCTGGACCGGGCCACCCGCTGGTACGTCACGCATGACCATCGGGACCAGCCGGTGGGCGAGGCCCTGGACCGGATCATGCCCACCCTGGACCTGCTGCGAGCCAGAACGGCGGACTATCTGCGCGGCTCCGACCTTGACCGCGTCCAGGAGCGCCTCACGCGCTGGGGCAGTGTCGGGCTCCCCCACGAGCTGGGCAAACGCGCGGCGGACATGCTGGAGAGCTTCGGGCTGCTCGACATCTCCCTGGTGTCCGAGCAGGTGCACGAACCCATCACCGCCATCGCCGACCTCTATTACGCAGTCTTCCAGCGCATTGGCGCGGCGAGCCTGCTGCTGCGCATCACCGACCTGCCCCGGCACAGCCGGTGGGAGACCCTGGCCCGGGCGGCGCTGCGGGACGACGTCTATTCCGCGGTGGCCGACATGACGATCTCCGTCATGCAGATGACGCCGGACGCCGGCTCCGGGTCCGGCCGGACCGACGTGGTGGAACGCATCGTGGCGTGGGAGCGCGGGCACCAGGAGCAGCTGGCTCGAATCAAGGACACCTTTGCCGAAGCGACCAAGCCGGGGCAGGTGGACATCGCCTCGATCTCCGTGGCCTTGAAACTCCTGCGGACACTCGTACGCCGGTAATCCCGGCGGGCGGAGGCCTCCGTGCGCACCTGCCGGCGGATACCTCCTGGCAACGCCCCGAGCAGCACTGCACCACGGTTTGGGCGCTGAGTTGCTGGGTGAGCCAGCGGCGACGGGGCTCGCCAGGGCTTCTGACGCTCCTGCGCGTAGGCAGGCTACTGCTGGCCGGAGTCGTGTCGTGAAGTTTGCATGTCTCGTAAGCCAAGGCCCGTAAGACTAAGTCCCCCACCAGATCACAGCTTTTTCCCTCGGGTCAGAAACGGGAACCGTCTTGTTACCGGCTTAGGGCGTTTTTCTCGCGTTTGCTGATGGAGGAGTGTTGCCCGCAGTTTGAGCACGTGATGCGGTACGACCTGGAGGTGGTGAAGACGGGGATGAAGAAGAGTGTGATCTTGGTGGCGCGCTCTTCGAGGTAGTGCTGAACGAAAGCCATGCAGTATCGGCATGTTGCGGCTCGGGAGGGTAGTGCCTTGAGTTTGGTACTTAGTCCGAAGATGAAAAGCATCAGCGGCCTTTCGATGGTGACGGTCATGGGGGTGGGTGGCTGGCCGGGGCGATAAATGTGTCCGGGATCGGGATATTCCGCCCTTTGCGATGTTGCCCTGTCTGGTACTCCACCCGGACCGCCCGCCACAACGGCATCCCGGCAGGGGATGAGCGGCAGGGATGAGCCGTAGGTGGCTTTGGCGGTCGTCATCGGCGGGGTGCGGTGTTCCGGGACAGGAGTACCGCCAGGGAGATCATGCCGAGGCCGAGGATGAGGTGCAGCCAGTTGTCGGCGTTGTTGACGGGGACAAAGTTTGCGGGTGTGGCGTGGCCGACGAGCAGTCCGTAGAGCCAAAGGACCAGGTAGATGATGCCGCCGTAGAGGAGGAAGCTGCTGGCCTGGCTGTGGGTGCGGGCCATGAGGATACCTGCGGCGCCGAAGAGCAGGTGGACAATGTTGTGCAGCACGGACACCTGGAAGATGCCGAGCAGGAGGGCTTCGGATCCGTGTCCTGCGAATCCCAGGGCGTCGTAGTTGCTCGTGATGCCGGGGATGAATCCCAGGATGCCGACGAGTAGGAATACTGCCCCGACGGCCTGGGATGCTGTTTGAAGTCTGGTCTTGGGTGCGGTTGTGCGGTTGGTGGTCATCATAATCGTGGACTCCTTGGTGGTTATGGGAACTGGTTTTGCGCTTCGTACTGCCTGAGCTCCTGGATGTGGAGTTCCAGCTGTCCGCGGAGCGTGTTCTCAGCCTCCGGGCCGGTATGCGGCAGAAGGTGCAGGAGATCTTCCGCGGCCTGCAGCGCCGACTCGCCGCGCTCGGTGAGCCGGATGTCGGCGTTCCGGCGGTCATCGCCGCGTTCCTTGGCGAGGAGGCCTGCAGCGTGAAGGCGCCGGACCGTGCTGCCCAGGCTTTGTTTGCTGATGCAGAGCAGCGATGCCAGGTCTGAGAGGTTGGCCGGTTGCAGGTCGGCGACGGCCTCCAGCACGTCGAGGGCGCTCTTGGTCAGCCCCAGTTGCGTGAGGTGTCGGTTGATCCACCGCTCGTCCAGACGTGCGGCAATGCTCAGAAGCCGGTGTATCGGCCAGTCATCCGGGCCCGCCGAACGGGCAAGCCCTTGGCCGGGGTGTTCCCTGCGCCGCCCCGCCGGATCGGGGGGCGGCGCGGGGACCTGGTCCCGGCTGTTCACGTGTTCTGGACGTGGTCCTTGGCGTCCGTGGCGCTGGACTTGACGTCAGAAACTGCGGTTTGGCCTTCGTCTTTGACGTTACTGACGGCGTCGGTGGCGGTGGCCTTGACGTTTTCCATGGCTTCCTGGGCGGGTTCCTTCATACCCTGGGCCATGTCCTTGGCTGCGTCGGTGAGCTGAGTGGTGACGGGTTCGGCCGCGCTCTTGAGCGCTTGGGCTGCTTCGCGTTCCTTCTGGCTGGGCGGGATCAGGGAGGACACGAGCAGCCCTGCGCCGAAGGCGATCAGGCCTGCAGCCAGGGGGTTACCCTGGGCCTTTGCAGCCGCTTGATGCGGTGCGTCAACGATCGCGGATCCTGCGTCACTGAGGGTGGACCCGATCGTGGATCCGGCATCACCCACGGTGGAGCCTGCGCTGCCGGTGGCGGAGGAGACCTTGGACGTCGCGGTGTCCGCTGCTCCCATGACTTTCTCCTTCACGCCGAAGACGGCGTTCCTAACCTTGTCCTTTGCCTTCTCGGTCTGGCGGTTGACGATGTTGGAGGGTGTGACCTTGTCCGCCACGGCGTCCACGTTCGTGCCCAAGCGGGCGCGGGTTTCTTCGATGTCGGCGCGGATAGCGTCCGGGTTCTCGCTCATCGGTTCTCTCCATTGGGTTTGAGGGTGGGTGGGATTTCCTGGAGTGTTTCTGCGGTCTGGGGCATGCCCTTGATCTTGTTGAGTTCCTTGCGGCCAATCGAGGCCAGGACCGCGGCGATGATGCCCCAGATCACCGCGACGACGACGGCGGACCAGCCCAAGCCGATCAGCTCGCCCAGTGCGTACCAGAGCGCGACGGACAGGAACAGAAGCACGAAGTGGCCGGCTACGCCGGCGCCGGCAAGCATGCCGCCGCCCTTGCCGGCCCTCGTGGCCGACTGCTTCGCTTCGGCCTTGGCCAGCTCCAGTTCCTGGCGCATCAGGGTGGACAAGTCCCGGGTGACGTCACCCAGCAGCTCGCCAAGGGAATTGGTGTCCGCCTTGGCATGCGCGGCCGTGGGAGGAGGCTCCGGTATCTGGCTGCTCACAGGTGGCGCCCTTCACCCTCTGCATAAGGGTCCTCAACATCGCGCAGCGGCACCCCTGCAGTGGAACTCCCCGGAAGGGTCTGTGCCCGGGCCCCGCCCGTGCCTTGGACCGTGGGTTCGCCGTACGCGGTTTCCCCGTAGGCGGGCAAACCGGTGGCTGTTCCTTCGTAGAACGGCTCACCCGCCCCCGAGGCGATGGTGCTCTCAGGAGCCAGGGTACGGGCCGCCTGCGGTGCAGCGGCGCCGCCTGCCGCTTCCGTGGCTGACGGGGCACCGGCCTGAAGACTGCGGCCCAGCCGTCCGGCGAGCAGACCGGCACCGGCCGCGATCAGCAGGAACGCTCCTGGCCGCTGGCGGGCAAAAGACCTAACCTCATCCAGCAGCGCACCCGGGTTCCTGTTCTCCAGCCAGGACGCGACGGATTCGGAACGGTCTGCGGCCTGGCGGATCAGATCGGACGCGACACCCTGCTGCTCAGGAGACTCGGCCATCGTGCGCAGCTGCGAGGAGACCGTGCGGATCCCTTCGGCGGCCTTCTGCTGCTGAGCCCCCGCCTGGTCCGTCATGCCCGTCTTCGCCTGGTGCAGAAGATCCTTGGCGCTGCTCTTCGCCTCGGAGGCGACGTTCGCCACTTCGGCCTTGGCAGTCTCGGCCACGCCCTGGGCTGCACCTGCTGCCTTCCCGGCCACGTTCGACGCTTCTTCTTTCGCAGCATCCTTCTTGGTGGTGGCCCCACCCTCCGCCGCGGATGAGGTCGCTGTTCCAGCGCTGCCGTAAGGGTCAGCCGCGTAGGGATCAGATGTCTGCGGCCATTGGTTCTCGGTCATCATTGATCTCTTTCCTGTTCAGGGGTAGCTGCTGTTGATGAACCAGCACGCTGGATAATAGTAAGCATGATTACTATTGAATAGTAAGTACCCTTCCTAATTACTATCGGAAGTTCTCAATGACGGACTGCGATGGAGCGGGACTCTCACGCTGTGAAGGGCGGCGGGACTTCGCTAGCAAAAATGGCCACAAAAGAGGGTGTGCACAATGTGCACACCCGGGGCTTCGGATTCGGTTGTACCGGCATCGGACCGGGCCGGATTGGCTATGTTTTCGGGGCAGTGGCGGTTTTTCAAGGGTTGGCACCCGGTTCGAGTCCCACCTCGGGCACCGTGTTTCAGGAGGTCAGAGGCTTTTTCTTCGCTGAGTGTTGACAAAGCTTGACGCAGTCCTGCTTCTTTGATCAAAGGCTCCTTCAGCTGCTTGTGAAGTTGCATCAGTGACGTGCGGGCAGAAGCACGCGGGCTCGCTCGGGGGCACCGGTGTCTGCTACCGAGTTCTTACGAGAATCGCCAGCCACGCACGAACCCGTACGACTCCACGAGAATTAAGGCGATAACGTCATCGCGCTAGTTCAGCCGGCGAGACGTCGCATATCGCAAGCTTTCGAGACGACTCCTGGGGTGAAGCCCTTGAGGTGCCTTCACCGGGTAGTTTCGGGAGAGCCTGCAAAAAATGTGCGCGCAGGAATCCTGCGCCGGGACGGGCCAGTTGTGGCGCCGCTGGGGGCAATTACCTGGCTTCGTAAGAACTCACCGGTCCGCTTTTACGATCCTGCATGGTCCGGACGCTCCAGCAGCCGTGAAGCGGCGTATCCGATGACCAGGCCCCAGAAGGCCGCGTGGATGTTGAACAGATCCAGGCCGGAGATGGTCACCACGAAGGTCACTAGCGGGCCCAGGGTGTAGGTGGTGGAGAACGCGGTCACGAACGCCTGCTGGAGTGCCCGCAGCATCGCGATTCCGCCCAGGACCAGGACGAATTCCTTGGGCATGGCCAGCATCAGCCGGGTCAGGGCGGGAGCCAGCGCGGCGCAGGCCAGTGCGAGGCAGCCGTAGGTCACCGCTGCGGTGTACTGGCGATCTTTGGCTCCCGAGGACGTCAACAGGGCGTTGGTGGGGCCGGTCACGCAGGCCGATATGGCACCTAAGCCGGCGTTCAGTACGGAGAACGCGCCGGACGCAATCGCAAAAACGTTGACGGGCGGTCGGTGCCCGGCGGCGCGGAGCACGGCGATGCCCTGGCCGTTCTGGACGAACAGCACTGTCAGTGCCAAGGGAACCACGAGCTCCAGTTGCGCGGCCCAGGTGAACACGGGAGGGGTGAAGACCGGGGCGGCCAGGAGCGGTCCCGGCCCGCCGGGAACGAATTGCCCGCTGACGGCCACGGCCAGGCATCCTGCCACCAGCGTGCCGAGGACCGGGGGAAGGAACTTTCCCAGGGCCGGAACGGCGGTCAGGAGGAGGAAGGCGCCCACCATAGGGGCGGCAATGGCGGGATTGGCCTGGCTTGAGGAAACGATGTCCGTGCCGAAGCGGAGGAAGACGGCGGCAACCATGGCCATGACGATCGGCATGGGAATTGTGGCCATGAGCCGCCGGACCACCCCGGTTGCGCCCAGGGCCAGGATGAGCAGGCCGGCCGTGAGGAACGTGCCCACCACTTCCGGGAAGGACAGATGCTGCAGCGATGGCCCCAGCAGCACCGTGCCGGGAATGGACCAGGCAAACCCCAGCGGCTGCCGGTAGAGGAGCGACATGATGAGCGTCGCGGCGCCGCCGGAAAACAGGATGCCGAAAACCCACGAGGCGAGCTGGTCCTGGGTCAGCCCGCCGGCCGCGCCTACGGCCAGGGTGACGGCGATGGGCCCTGATGCGGTGAAGACCAGTCCGATGGCGCCGTTGGACAGGTAGGGCAGGTCCACGTCGCGAAGGAACCGGCGAGGTCCGGCCGGACGGTGCCCGGGCCGTTCCAGGAGCGGTTGCTGCACTGGCGCGGGCGTCGGCGCCGTTGTGGTCTGGGAATGGATTGGGGCTGGGTCCTGGCGGGAACTGGGCATCCTGGCTCCTGGCTGCGTGGGTAGAAAAGGCAGGCGCCCCGGGGTTACGCTCCGGGGCGCCTGGCGTTGTCGGGCTCAAGCCCGGCATCAGACAAGAAGGGGCAAGGACCTACTTGGTCTGGCCTTCCTTGGCGAGGATGTAGTTGTAGACAACTTCCTCGCCGATTCCGCCGTCCGTCCGCGGTCGGGGGTCGAGCATCAGTTCGGGCTTGACGGCCGATGCGATGTCGTCCGCGTTGTGCGGGTCGCCCGGGAAGTAGAGCTGCTGGGTGACGGGCTGGTAGCCGGGTGCCGACACCTTGATGTGGATGTGGGCCGGACGCCAGGCGTGCCAGCCGGCGGCCTCGATGAGCTGGCCGCAGGCGCCGTCGGTGGGAATCTGGTACGGCGCGGGGCGCATCGTGTTGATCTCGAAGCGGCCCTGGTCATCTGCCTTGACCGTGGCGCGGAAGAGCCATTCGGGCAGGCCCGGCGCGTACTGGGAGTAGAAGCCGGCGGCGTCAGCGTGCCAGATCTCCACCTGCGCGTTTTGGAGGGCGTTGCCGTTGGTGTCCGTGAACTGGCCGGTGAAACGCAGGGGGGTGCCCTCTTCGCCGTCGCGCATGTGGACGGTTGCCGGCGTAGGAAGCTCAGGGGACCCGGGCACGTAGTAGGGCCCCTCGATGGTGCCCTTGGTGCCGGGGCGCTCCTGGGAGTTGACGTCCTCAACCGTGTGCTCAAGCCACACGTCCAGGAACAGCGGCCACTCGCCGTCGGTACCCACCTTGATCAGCCACGCCTTCAGCGCGTTGTACTCCTCGTAGGTGACCTGGTGCTCAACGACGATGTCGTTGGCGGCCTTGATGAGGGCCCCGGCCAGCAGGCTCACGCGTTCCTTGGGCACGTGCAGTTCCGAGAGCTTGCCGGAGGCGGTGAAGCGCTCGGTGGCCTTCGAGCCAGCCTCAACGGCAGTGCCCTCGTTCTCGTTCCGGGTATTCACTCGGGTCTCAGTCATGGCGGTCTCCACCTTCGTCTTTGAATAGGGGCCAGGAAGGTCTCCTGCACCCGCCGCGGGACGCTGGCGCAGGTAACCTGCTGCCACGCGGCATCGCGTGATGTCTGTCTCATCGTAGGTCGCCAGATAAGGACGCTACAAATATCGATAATGCCCGTTTTCGGTCATTATCGATACATAAAGACACCCTTGGTCGACCCTAGGTGTTTGCCTGATGTGAGTCGAGTCACGAGCGGGAAGAATTGCCTCTAACGTCCGCCGCTGGCACCGATGCCCCGGCCGGACCTCCCGCCCATCCGTCCAGCAATCTCCAATGAAGGAGCACGCCATGACCGAGAACCTGATCCATGCCCGCGAGGTCCTTGCCGACGCCGTAATCGATGACCGTGAGAACGGCATCATCCGGGCCAAACGCGAGATCTTCACCGACCAGGAGATCTTCGAACTCGAGATGAAGCACATCTTCGAAGGCAACTGGGTTTACCTCGCCCACGAGTCGCAGATCCCCAACGTGGGTGATTACTTCACCACGTACATCGGCCGCACCCCGGTGATGATCACCAGGGACAAGGACGAGAAGCTGAACTGCATCGTCAACGCCTGTTCGCACCGCGGCGCCATGCTGTGCCGCCGCAAGACGGACAACCGGACCACCTTCACCTGCCCGTTCCACGGCTGGACGTTCAAGAACTCCGGCGAGCTGCTGAAGGTCAAGGATTCCCGGAACGCCGGCTACCCCGAGACCTTCAACAAGGAAGGCTCGCACGACCTCACCAAGGTGGCCCGCTTCGAGTCCTACCGCGGCTTCCTGTTCGGCTCGCTGAAGGCTGACGTACTCCCGCTCGAGGAGCATCTGGGCGACGCCACCAAGGTGATCGACTCGATCGTTGACCAGTCACCCGAAGGCCTGGAGGTGCTGCGTGGTTCCTCCACCTACACCTATGACGGTAACTGGAAGGTCCAGGCCGAGAACGGCGCGGACGGCTACCACGTCACGGCCGTGCACTGGAACTATGCAGCCACTACCGCCCGCCGCGGCGCCGGTGACTCCGCGAACACGACCAAGGCCATGGATGCCGGCAAGTGGGGCAAGGTCAAGGGCGGCTTCTACTCCTACGACCACGGACACCTGCTCCTGTGGCAGGAATGGACCAACCCCGAGGACCGCCCGCTCTGGGACCGCCGCGACGAACTGGTCCAGAAGTACGGCGAGGAGATGGCCAACTTCATGATCAACATCTCGCGCAACCTTTGCCTGTACCCGAACGTCTACATCATGGACCAGTTCTCCTCCCAGATCCGCCACTTCCGGCCGATTTCCGCGGACCAGACCGAGGTGACGATCTACTGCATCGCACCCAAGGGCGAGTCCCAGGAGAACCGGTCCAAGCGCATCCGCCAGTACGAGGACTTCTTCAACGCCACCGGCATGGCCACGCCGGACGACCTGGAGGAATTCCGTTCCTGCAACAAGACCTACTGGGCCACCAGCGCCCCGTGGAACGACATGACCCGCGGCTCCACCCATGAGATCGCCGGCCCTGACGAGCAGGCCCAGGCCCTGGGCATGACCAGGGTGATTGCCTCCGGCGTGCGCACCGAAGACGAAGGGCTTTACCCCATCCAGCACGCGTACTGGAAGGAAGTCATGGACCGTGCCTTGGCGGAGCAAGAGGAGCGCTCCGCGCCGGATTCCGTCCCCGCCACCGCCTGACAGCGGCCGCGGGAACCAAAGACCACGGAACCAGAGCCCACCGGAACCACAGAGAGCGCAGAACCCATGAGCAACCTGACCCAAACCGCCCCGGTCCTGAAGACCGCGGAGGAGATCGCAACCCTCGAGACCATCCGGGCGTTCCTTTACCGGGAAGCCCGCCTGCTGGATGACCGCCAGTTCGATGAATGGCTTGAGTGCTACCACCCGGACTCCGAATTCTGGATGCCGGCGTGGGACGTCGACGACCAGCTGACGCAGGATCCCCAGAACGAGATCTCCCTCATCTACTACGACAACCGCGGCGGCATCGAGGACCGGGTGTTCCGAATCAAGACCGACCGGTCTTCTGCCACCTCCCTTCCCGAGCCGCGCACGGGCCACAACATCACGGACATCGAGGTTTTGGCGGACGACGGCGGCCAGGTCCAGGTGCGCTTCAACTGGTTCACCCTCTACTTCCGCTACAACACGACCGACACATATTTCGGCACCAGCTTCTACACGATCGACCTTTCCGGCCCGGAGCCGGTGATCCTGAAGAAGAAAGTGGTCCTGAAGAACGACTACATCCACCACGTGGTGGACGTCTACATGATTTGATCTGCCCGAACCGGCGCCCGGCAGTTACCGGGCGCCGCGCGGCAGGTCCCACACCCGCGCCCGCCGGGCACGCAGAACTTTTCCCGGGCCGCGATGGCGCGCCCACCCAGTCAGGAGGACCCTATGGGCCACAAAGTAGCCCTCAGCTTCGAGGACGGCGTCACCAAAGTCATTAAGGTCGGCGACTACGAGACCGTCATGGACGCGGCCTACAAGGCGCGCATCAACATCCCGTCGGACTGCCGCGACGGTGCCTGCGGCACCTGCAAGGCGTTCTGCGATTCCGGGTCCTTCGACCCGGGGGACTACATCGACGACGCCATGACCGAAGAGGAGCTCGAACAGGGCTACCTGCTGACCTGCCAGGCCGTCCCGGAATCCGACCTGGCCATCCAGATCCCGGCCACGTCGGAGTCGGCGAAGACGGCCGCGGCCACCTTCACTTCCACCATCAAGGAGCTCAACCGGCACACTGACACCACGGTGTCCTTCACCCTCGAGGTGGACAACCGGGACGCGCTGGCCTTCCTTCCCGGCCAGTACGTCAACCTCAAGGTCCCCGGAACCGATGCCGAGCGCTCCTACTCCTTCAGCAGCGGCCCCGAGGTCCAGGACGCGTCCTTCATGGTGCGCGTGACCCCGCAGGGCGCCATGTCAGAGTACCTGCGCGACCGCGCAGCAGTGGGCGACTCCATCGACTTCACCGGCCCCTACGGATCGTTCTTCCTACGCGAGCCGAAGCGGCCCCTGCTGCTCCTGGCCGGCGGCACCGGCCTGGCCCCGCTCCTGTCCATCCTGGAAAAGCTCTCCGAAAACCCGCCGTCCACCGCGGTCCACCTGATTTACGGGCTCACCCGCGAGGCGGACATCGTGGGCCTCGACTGGTTGCGGGCCTACGAAGCGAAGCTGCCCGGCTTCACCTGGGACTACATTGCCTCCGAGCCCGGCACGTCCGCCCCGCACACCGGCTACGTCACGCAGATCATCGAACCCGCGCACCTCAACGAAGGCGACGTGGACATCTACCTCTGCGGCCCGCCCCCCATGGTCAACGCCGTCTCCAAGTGGCTGGACACCGAAGGCATCCAGCCCGCCAACTTCTACTTCGAACGGTTCGCGCCGAAGGAGACCACCGGAGGCGACGCCGAAACGGGCGCCCCGGCGCCGGCTGAAAGGATCCAGGCCGAAGGCGACACGATGAGCCGCGGCGAGGCAGTGTCCTCCCTGGAGACCGGCCGGCTGGATTTCCGCAAGGAGGACAGCTTCGCCCAGCTCGACGCACGCATGGGCCTGGAGCTTGCCGTCAGCGAACTGTTGCTGGGCCGGCTCACCGAGGAGCAGCTCCGCCAGTTCCGCCGGCTCGCCGAAGCCACCACCGGCTCGGTTGCAGGCGGGAACATCACCGACCCCGAGGAGTTCGCGCGTACCAACGAGGAATTCCATGAGTACCTCTTCATGATCTGCGACAACCCGATGCTCCTGGAGTCCTACCGCCGCCTGGACGTGCACGCCCAGATGGCCGCGGCATTCGAAGCCGGAACGGCGATCTTCGAGCGCGTCACCCAGGACCACCTGGACATCGTGGACGCCTTCGAACGCAGCGATAAGGACCGCCTCCGCGCGGTCATCACCGCGCACGCCCACGACGCGAAGGACACCATGGCCGGGGCCATCGACGCCAAGGCCGCCCGCTGATGGCGGGGCCGTACGCCGGGCAATTCGTGACGCCTGGCAGGTTCGGCGGCAAGGTCGCCGTCGTCACCGGTGCCGCCCAGGGGATCGGGCAGAAGGTGGCCGAACGCATCGGTGCCGAAGGCGGGACAGTGGTCCTGGTGGACCGTGCGGAACTGGTCCACGACGTGGCTCGCGGCATCGAAGAGGCCGCCAACGCGTCGGGCTCCGGCGGCTCGGCCACTTCCGTCACCGCGGACCTTGAGACCTTTGCCGGCGCCACCCAGGCGGTCAAGGCGGCGCTCGCGGCCTACGGACGCGTGGACGTGCTGGTCAACAACGTGGGCGGCACCATCTGGGCACGCCCCTACGAGGAATACGACGAGGAGAAGATCGAGAAGGAAATCCGCCGTTCGCTCTTCCCCACCCTCTGGAGTTGCCGGGCGGTGCTGCCGGTGATGCTCGAGCAGGGGTCGGGGACCATCGTCAACGTTTCCTCGGTGGCCACCCGCGGCATGCACCGCGTCCCCTACGCCGCGGCAAAGGGCGGCGTTAACGCCCTGACCCAGGCGTTGGCCATGGAGGTGGCCGGTCGCGGCATCCGTGTGGTTGCCACCGCGCCGGGCGGCACCGAGGCGCCTCCGCGGAAGGTCAAGCGCGGGCCGGAAGCCCAATCCGCCACCGAGAAGGCCTGGTACCAGGTGATCGTGGACCAGACCGTGGAGTCGTCCTTCATGAAGCGCTACGGAACCCTGGACGAGCAGGCCGCGCCCATCGTCTTTCTCGCCTCCGACGAAGCGTCCTACCTCACCGGCAGCATCCTCCCGGTGGCCGGCGGGGACCTGGGGTAGCCCGTGGACCCCCGCCGGAAGGGGCGGGCAGGCCGCTCGGGTAGACTTGCGGCCATGACTGCGGGGTCCGCCCAGGGCGATATCGGTGCGGATTCGCCGCTGGTGGGCCGCGATGCGGTGTTCGAGGAGCTCCTGGAAATCCTCCGCACGGTCCGCAAGGGCAAGGTGGCCACCGTGGTCCTCACCGGCCCCTCGGGTTGCGGAAAAACCGCCGTGCTGGAGTCCTTCCTTGAGCATTGCCGTACGGGCGCCCGCGGGGTCCGCATCCTTTCGGCCATGGGTGATGAGTGGGAAGCGCAGTTTGCCCTCGCCGGCTACTCCCAGCTCATGCTCACCTCGCCGCTGCGTTCGGCAAAGGCGTACGACGGCGGCCCGCACCTTCCGGCTGGGCCCGTCGCCGCGCTGAGCGCGGACCAAGTGGTCAACTACGCGTCCACCCTCAGCACCCACCTCGAAGGGCTGCAGTCGCACGGAAGCGTGGTGGTCGCCGTCGACGACGTCCACAAACTGGACGTGGAGAGCCTGCGTATCCTCACGTTCGTCATCCGCCGACTGCACGGCAAGCGGATTCTTTTCCTGCTGACGCTCAATCCCGCCGAGGCGCCCCGCATCCCCGCCGGCGTCCTGGACTTCCTGACCGGGCACCAAGTGGAGCGGATCCCCATGGAACCGCTGACCGCGCAGCAGGTCCAGGAAGTAGCCCGACGTTTCCACGGCATTGACCTCAGCGTCACGGCGGCCCACGGGCTGGTCCGGCACACGGGCGGCCTGCCGCGGCCCGTTGTGGAGTTGCTGCGCGAACTGCCCCCGGAGACCTGGCTGACCTGGTTCCCCTCGCTGCCGCCCACGTCCAGACTCCGGGCCAGGGTGCGCAGCGTCCTGGACGCCGCCTCGCCCGGACTCGTTGCCGTCGCGGAGGCCGCGTCCGTGCTGGGGCGCAGCGCCGGACTGGCGGAAGTGGCCGCGGTCAGCGGGGTGGCGTCTGTCCTCGAAGCCCTGGACGAAGGCCACCGCGCCGGCCTCCTTGGGCTGTCCGTGGACCAGGCGCGCTCCGCCGTCGTCTTCGTTGAGCCCGGCACCGCCGAGGCGATTTACGAGCAGATTGTTCCCAGCCGCCGCATCGCGCTGCACCGGCTGGCCGCCGACGCCGTGGAGCCGGAAGGCGAGAAACTGGGGCACCGGGTTTCGGCAACGCCGGCCGCGGACCAGTCGCTGGCCGAAGAACTCGAGGATTTCGCCAACCGTCAGGCCGCCGTGGGGGCATGGCAGGACGTGGCAACGGCGCTGTTTTCCGCTTCCCGGCTTTCATTGGACATCCGGGCCCGCAACGACAGGCTCCTGCGCGCAGTGGACGCGCTGGTGGGGGCCGGAAACGTAGCCGAGGCCCAGACCTGGTCCGCAGCCGTTGACGCCCTGCCGCCCTCGCCGCTGCGCTCCTCCGTGCTGGGCTACCTGTCCACGGTGTCGGGCCAGAACGACAGCGCGCAAAGCCAGTTGGAAATGGCGTGGCGCACCAGCAACCCGGAGCGCGAACCGAAGGCCGCCGCCCAGGTAGCACAGCGTTTCGTCCTGCACGGGGTGGCATCCTGGGACGGGCCGATGATCACCGGCTGGGCGGAGCGTGCGATGGCCCTGACCGAGCCCGGGACGCCGGCGCACGTCGAGTCGGAAGCCATCTACGGCTTGGGCCTGTACGCGCGGGGCCGGCTGGGGGAGGCGGAGGCATCCTACCAGCGGGCGTTCGCGCACGCCGCCGAGAACGCGCAGAAGCAGCGGGTGCAGATGGGAGCTGGCTGGCTGGCGCTGCGGATGGACAACGTGGAAGCGGCCCTGGTGAACTTCGAGTCCGCCGCCCCCACCGAGTACCGCGGCGGATCCCTGCGGATCTCCCTGTGGGCCGAAGCGTGGCTGGCCCGCACCCATCTGGTGCTGGGGAACTGGGATGCCGCGGCGGCCACTATCGCCCGCTCCAGTGTCCGCTTGGAAACCTCCCGGATGCCTCTGATCCGGCCCCTGCTGTACTGGACAGCCGCGGAGCTCTGGTCCATGCGCGGCGACTGGGACCGCGCCCGCTATTACGTCTCCCAGGCCGCGGTCCAGCCGGGAACCTACCGGGCCATGCAGGTGCCGGCCAGCCTGGCGCGGGCCCGGTTCCACGAGGCACGGGCTGATTATGAAAGCGCCCTCGCCGTGCTGCAGCCGCTGACCGAACTGGACCCGTGGACCGAGGACCGGGTGTCCTTCTGGCCCTGGCAGGACACGTACGTTAACGCCCTGGTGATGACTGATCAGCTGGACACCGCCGACGCTTTCCTGACCTCCTTCGAGGGGTTGCGGCGCGAACGCGAAGTCCCCTCCGACATGGCACGGATGGCTTGGGCGCGGGGCCGACTGCTGGCGGCCCAAGGGGATCCCGACGCTGCCAGGGAGCATTTCGAGGCCGCCTTGGGCCACCTCCGCGGGCTCAACCGGCCCTATCTGCGGGCCCGGATCAGTTTTGCTTTCGGGCAGAGCATGCGCCGCGCCGGCAAGCGGCGGCTGGCGTCTTCGGTGCTCCGTGCGGCACGGGACCTCTACGACTCACTGGGCGCGGCCACCTATGTGGAGCGCTGCGACAGGGAGCTCAAGGCGACCGGTCTCGACGTCGGAAATCTCCCTGACCCTGCCGATTCGGTACTCACCGCCGCCAGGGACCACCACGTCCAGCTCACCGCGCAGGAGCAGGCGGTGGCCGAACTCGTGGCCGGGGGTGCGACCAACAAGGAGGCGGCCCGGGCCCTGTTCCTCGCCGAGAAGACGGTGCAGTACCACCTCACGCGGCTCTACCGGAAGATGGGCATCCGGTCCCGCAGCGAGCTCGCCGCCGCGTTCCGGGCCAAGGACTGACCCGGAACGGCTGGCTCTCCTACTTAACGTCGGAGGGGTGCTTGGCCAGCGGCACCACCGAGATCTCCATGTACGGGAACAGCGGAAGGTTCTGCAGGATGTCGTGGAGTTCGTCGTTGGAATCCACGTCAAAGATCGAGTAGTTGGCGTATTCACCCACCACGCGCCAGATTTCCGGCCATTTCCCCGAGCGCTGCAGCTCCTGCGAGTAGTCCTTCTCCTTGGCCTTGATCTCAGCCGCCTCGGATGCGGGCAGGTCGGCGGGCAGTTTGACGTCCATGTGGACCAGGTACTTCACTGATTTTCCTTTCGTGGAAGGGTGGCTTAGCGGTCGCTACGGTAGCGTCCGAGCTTTTCCTCGTTGACCCCGCTGCCCACGCCGGGGCCCTCAGGGACGCGGATGCGCCCTTCGATGATCTGCAGGGGTTCGGCCAGCAGATCGTCCGCCATGTCCAGGTAGTTGGACAGTTCCGCGGCGCGCTTTGCAGTGTGGGCGAACGCAGCGCCGAACACCACCGAAGCCACCGTGCCCACCTGGGTGTCGATCTGGTTGCCGATGTACACATCGATGCCCATGCCCTCGGCCATCCCCACGATCTTGGCCGCCTCGGTAAATCCGGAGCGGGCCGTCTTGACGGCGAGCAGGTTGGCCCCGCCGTTGAGGATTTCCCGGGCGGCCTCGCCAAGGTTGGGGGCGGATTCGTCCGCGGCGATGGGGATGGGGGAGTTGGCAACGAGCCGACGGCGGCCCAGGACTTCGCGGGCGTCGTCCGGCTCCTCGAGGAACTGCAGGCCCAGGTCTGCGGTGCGGCGCAGCACCTCCGCGGCCTCATTCGCGGACCAGCCCCGGTTGGCGTCCATGTACAGTTCGGTGTCCCCGCCGAGGCCCTCGCGCAGCACGCGGGCCGCCTCGATGTCCAGGTGGAGGGGGTGCCGGCCGGTCTTGAGCTTGAACGTGTTGATGCCGTACGTCTCGCGGAACTCCAGTGCCAGGTCGAGCAGTTCCTGGGCCGGCTTGAAACCGAGCATGTGGGAGACCCGCAGCGAGTCGGTGTAGCCGCCCAGCAGCTTGGTCACCGGCTGCCCCAGTGTCTTGCCGATGACGTCCCACAGGGCGATATCGACGGCGCCCTTGGCGGTCTGGTTGTGGATGGTGCGGTAGAGGATCTCCTGGATCTTCTCCCGGTCAAAAATGTCGACGCCGATCAGTTGCGGAGCGAACACGTCCTGCACCACCGCGACGATGGACTTTTGCGTCTCACCATAGGTGTACGGGCGCGGCGGGGTGTCCGCGAGGCCCACCACGCCGTCGTCCGTACGGAGGCGGACCAGCACGTGGTCGGCCTCGTGGACGGAGCCGGAGGCGAAATGCAGCGGGTGGCGGTAGGGGATCGAGTAAGGAATCGCCTCAATGGCTGCGATTTTCATGACTGGGACAGCCTTTCATCAGTGGGAAGCGGGACGGGCCCGGAGGCTGGGTCGGGCAGCGGCTGTGCGGCTGTAGCGGCGCCGACGACGTCCAAAAAGTTCTGCAGCAGGGTGGAGTGGTTTCCGCGCAGCCAGGCGACAGCGAGTTCCACGGAAGGGACATTTTCGATCTCCCGGTAAGCAACGCCGTCGAGCTGGAAAGCCCGCACCCGGGACGGCATGACCGCCACCCCGCCGCCGGCGGCAACGAATGCCAGCATCGTGGAGGTCTCGCCAACAACTTGGGCGATGCGCGGTTGGAAGCCGGCCTGGCGGCACAGGTCGGAGGTGATGCGGTAGAGCACGGACTCGGGCGCATATGCGATGAAGTCCTGATCCTGCAGTTCATGCATCGCCACGGACCTGTCCTCCGCCAGCGCGCTGAATGAGGGAACCGCGACGACGAGCGGCTCCTGGGCGACGACGCGGTAGTCGATCTCCTGGGATGAGACGGGGGGACGCAGCAGTGCTGCGTCCAAGGTTCCGTCGCGGAGACCTGCTTCCATTGACGGGGTGAGCATCTCGCCGTGCAATGCCAGGGACAGGCCGGGAAGGACCTGCTTGGCAAGGCGTGCGATCTGGGGCATGACGCCGTAAGTTGCAGACCCTGAAAATCCCACCCGGAGGACACCGGTGGCGCCCTTGCCCACCTGGTATACATCCGCCTCCAGCGTCCCTATGTCGTTGACGATCTGCCGTCCCCGGTCAAGCAGGAGCTGCCCCGCGGCCGTGAGGTCCACGCGCCGGGTGGTGCGGTTGAGCAGTTGGACCCCCAGCTGCTCCTCGAGCTGGCGGATCTGCTGGGAGAGGGGCGGCTGGGCCATGTGGAGGCGCTTGGCCGCCCGGCCGAAATGCCGCTCTTCCGCCACCGCAATGAAGTAGTTCAGTTGCCGGATGTCCACTGTGGTGCCCTCTCATGCGCAATGCCAAGGGTCTGCCTTGGACGGGTATTGATTCAAAGAATAACCCTAAAAGGACTTACTAGTGCATTTTTTCGACTCAATGACGTCCAAGGCAGGCCGCTGCGCACTACTGAGGCTGCTTTGCCGTGACGTTGGGTTCGGTGCGGTGCCCGGCGATCTCCTCGACCTTGTGTTCGGCTTCCTCCAGCTTGCGCTGGTGCGGGACCAGGACCGTGACCAGGGCGCCAAAGAGGGCAACGCCGCCGTAGATGTAGAAGGCGGTGGAGCCGCCGATGCCCGCTGCCGCGAGCCAGCCCCCGATGATCGGGCCGAGTACGCCGCCCAGCCGGCCAACGCTGGCGCACCAGGCCACGCCGGCCGCGCGGGCGTTGGTGGTGAAGTAGTTGGACTGGAACCCATAGATCAGCACCTGGGTGCCCAGCGTTCCAACGCCGGCCACGGCAATGAACGTGAAGAGCATCGGCAGCGGGAAATTGAAGGTCATGAGGACCAGCGAAACGGTGGCAAGCCCGAAGGTTGTGGCGATGACCCGCTGCGGGCCGCTCTTGTCCGCCAGCCGGGAGGCGACCAGGCCGCCGGCGACCGCGCCAAGGTTCAGCGCCAGCGGGAAGAACAGGGAGTAGGTCCGGCCGTAGCCGTAGCCCTCCATGATCTTGGGGAGCCAGGTGTTTAGGCCGTAGGTGAGGAGGAGGCCGCAGAAGGACATGAGCCCCAGCAGGATGGAGGCCAGCGCGAACTGCCTGGAGAAGACCGCGGCGAACCCGGACTTCTGCGGCGCTGCGCCCGTGTCGAGGATGACGCGCTCTTCAAGCAGCGGGACGCCGGTGCGCTGCGCGGCGGCCAGGGCCTCCTCTTCCCGGCCGCGGGACAGCAGCCAGCGGGGGGACTCGGGGAGTTTGCGCCAGGCGATGGGGAGCAGGATGACCAGCGGCAGTGCGCCGATGATGAACAGGCCCCGCCAGCCGAGGCTCTCGTGGAACAGGATGCCCATGATGGAGGCAACCACTCCGCCTGCCGGGACGCCGGAGTACACGATGGCGTTGTAGAACTGGCGGCGTCCGGCGGGTGCAAATTCGGCCATGGTCGCGCCGGCGCTGGCGATGACAACGCCCAGGCCAAGGCCCGTGATGAACCGCATGGCGCCGAAGGCCGGCACGGTGGTGGTCAGTGCGGTGATGAACATGCCCACCGAGAACCAGGCGATGCCCAGGAGCATCAGCCGGCGGCGGCCGAAGAAGTCGCCCACGGCACCGCAGACCAGTGATCCCACCAGCACGCCGATGAGGGCCCAGGAGCCCAGGAGGCCGGCGGTGGCCACGTCGAACTTCCCGATCTGGGAGGGATCGGCGAGCAGCCCCGGCAGGACCGTGCCGTAGATGACCAGGTCGTAGCCATCGAACAGCAGGGCCGTGCAGATGATGAAGGCCACCCAATTGGCGGTGCGTTTTTCTTTTCCTGGATTTTCAGCGATAACGGCATGCGGTTGTGTCATGGTCCCCAAGTCCTCTCTGGGTGATGTTGGGGCGCTGGCATGCGACGTAAAGCTGGCATCCGCCCCGGGTTGCTTTCAGCCTGACAGAGGTGTGATCCAGGGCATATGAGGCAAATACCCGGGATCCGGCCCGGGGGGCATTAGGAGCGCAACGCTACCTAAAGACGCGCTTTAAGTAATAGATCCTATAAATCCCGCGTGGACGTGGGGCGTCTTCTGCCGCGTTCCCCTATCCACGTGGGGCGCCTATCAGTCCAGACGATATCCGTATGGAAGAGGGCCGCCCGAACGGTGGTGTTCCGAGGAAAACCGCGGATAGGCTGGCCGGATGATCAATACTGCCCGCCTGCACTCGGATCTGTCCCGCCTGGGCAGGGAAACCGACATGTTCCTGGCCACCGTCGCGTCCCTCTCCGATGCTGAGATGGCAGCTGCCTCACTGTGCGAGGGGTGGAGCCGGGCTGACGTCATCGCCCACGTAGCATCAAGCGGCCGAGCCTTGGTGAACCTCATCGACGGCGCTGTCTCCGGTGAGGAACGGGAGCTTTATGCCTCACACGAGGTCCGGTCCCAGGAAATTTCCGCCCTGGCCGCACTGCCACGCGAGGAGCTCCTGGAGGAACTGCGGGAGTCCGCACGGAACTTCGCGGAGCAGGCCAAGCGGCTTAACGCGGAGCTGGCTGCCCAGGACGTCAACGTGAACGGCAAGGTCATCCCTGCAACATCCATCGTTGCACTTCGCATCGCTGAAGTGGTGGTGCACCACCATGACCTGGACACCGCCTGGACCATCGAGGAAGCCGACCCTGATTCACTCTTGAACGCCATCGAAGCCGTGGTGCGTTCGCTGCGTGCCAAGGGTGCCCCGGGAATGACCCTGGTCACCGAAGAGCGGGATGAATGGGTGATTGGTGACGGCGCCCTACACGTTACGTCGGACCGGGAAGGCCTGCTCCAGTGGCTGGCACGGGGCGAGGCGGAGCACATCGAGGCCGAGGGCCCGGTGCCGGCACTGCCAGCTTGGTGAGCGGGACGAAGTACGAACAAATTGCCCCGGCGACGTACGAGAATTGCGGGGCCGGTCAGCTATTAGCGTGGGGCCTCGTAGTTCTTGATGTTGTGGCGTTGGAGAGTCCTATCGCTGGCCCGCTGGGAACCAACGGCCGCCCCTTTATCGCTAAAGGGGCGGGCCGCCGTCGTGACCTTCTTTGAAGCTAATCCGGCCGAATAGGCGGGGGACTCGCCGTGTCATGGGGCGTTTGGCAGGCAAACGGGGTCACGACGGCGGGACGCACCTGCGGCGGTCGGGTTACTTGAGGCCGAGCTGCTGGGTGGGAACCCTGAAAGTTTCCTTGGCTGTCATGGCGGAGACGGCCGCAACCGCGCAGATCACGGCGGTGAAGATGCTGATCTGGACCCAGCCGCCGGGCTTGATGCCGCCCATGGCAGCCACGATCGCCGGTGCGAAGCCTGCCATCAGGAAGCCCAGCTGGGTGCCGATGGCCAGGCCAGAGAACCGGACCTTGGTGCTGAACATCTCGGCGTAGAAGGACGGCCAGACCGCGTTCGAGGCCGCGTAGCCGCACGAGAAGAAGCCGATCGCCGCCAAGAACATCAGCGGCACGCTGCCCGACTCGAGGCTGAGCAGGAAGACCGGCGTGAGGACGGCGCTGGAAAGCGCGCCGTAGATGAAGACGGGCTTGCGGCCGATCTTGTCGGCGAGCCTGCCGAACAGCGGCTGCGTGCCCAGGGCCACGAGGTTGGCGCCGACAACAAGCCACAAGGTGGTGGTACCGTCCACGCCGGCGACGGTCTTGGCATAGCTGATGGCGAGCGTGCCGAACACGGTGGAGACGGCGGCAATGAAGGCGCAGCAGATGACGCGAAGGACGTCGCGCCAGTGTGTTTTGAGCAGGTCGGCGACGGGAAGCTTGGCGATCTGGGCCGATTTCTGCGCTTCCTCGAAGGCCGGGGGCTCGTGCAGGGTGCGCCGGATGAAGAACGCCACAACGACCACCACGGCGCTGAGCCAGAACGGAACGCGCCAGCCGATGCCGTACTTGATCTCGTCGGGCAGTGCGAGGACTGGGATGAAGACGAGGGCGGCGAGGATCTGCCCTCCCTGGGTGCCGGTGAGGGTCCAGGAGGTAAAGAAGGAACGGCGGTTGTCCGGAGCGTGCTCGAGCGTCATGGAGGAAGCTCCCGCCTGCTCGCCGGCAGCAGACAGCCCCTGGCAGAGGCGGGCAAGCACCAGCAGTGCCGGGGCCCACCAGCCGACAGTGTTGAAGTCAGGCAGGCAGCCGATCAGGAAGGTGGAGGCACCCATGAGCAGCAGGGTGAACATCAGGACCTTCCGCCGGCCCACGCGGTCGCCGAAGTGGCCCAGAATGACGGCGCCGACCGGACGTGCCACGTAGGCGAAGCCGAAGGTGGCGAAGGACATGATCGCGGCATTGGCGTCAGCATTCGGGAAGAAGACCGTGGGGAAGATCAGGGCGGCTGCGGAGCCGAAGATGAAGAAGTCGTAGTACTCGACTGCGCTGCCGAGGAAGCTGGCAAGGGCAGCTTTCTTTGGGGTCCCGGCCGGGGCAACAGCTTCCGGCGTGGTGGACGGGAGTATCTGGCTCATGGAGTTCCTTCAGTGTGACGACATTGTCGCGGATGTATCGGGAAGGCGCAGCCGCCGTCCATGGTTGGCGAAGGGCGGCTGGAGGTTCTTGAAGACCCGGACTCGTAGCCACATGGTGGAAGCTACTTGTGCGATACAGCAACTATGGCTGTGAGCGCAGTCACCTGTCAAGAAAGTTATTCACGATCTAGAAATAGCTCTCACATTGTGGCAACATCGACTTATGAGTGTGAAAGAAGCCACAGGCAGCGGCGCCCGAATCCAGTCCCCGCAAGAAGAATCGGCTGAAGGGCCGGACCTGAAGGGAAAGACGGCAAAATCCGCGAAGGACGACTCCCGGACTGACATGGTGGGCAAGGCCCTGGGGCTGCTCGTCCTGCTGGGGGACGAGCCGCGGGGCGCCAGCGCCTCCGAGCTTTCCCGCCGGGCGGAACTTCCCTTCAGCACCACCTATCGGCTTCTGGGATCGCTGACCCGCGACGGCTTCGTTGACTATGAGCCGGACGGCCGGCGCTACCATCTCGGCCTGCGGATTTTCCAGCTCGGCCAGCGGGTCTCCAATCACCACGGGTTTGCCGGGACCGCGCTGCCTATCCTGCGGCGCGTGACGGAGGAGACGCGGGAGGCCACGATCCTCTCCGTTCGGGACGGCTTCCACCACCTCACCGTAAACAAGGTGGACGGACCGCAGACCTTCCGCGTCACCAGTGACCCTGGCCATCTCGGTGCCCTCCACACCACCTCCGTAGGCAAGGCGCTGGTTGCCTTTGCCGAGGACTCCGAGCGGGAGAGGCTTCTGCAGGAGCTTCCGCTGGAGCCGCTGACCGCTGCCTCGATCACCGACCGCACCGAATTCCGTGCCGAAATCGACAAGGTCCGGCGCCAGGGTTATGCGGTCATGGACGAGGAAAACGAGCTCGGCATGCGCGCCGTGGCAGTGCCGGTCTTCAATTCCCAGGGTGTTGCCTTCGCCTCGCTGGCCACTGCCGTTCCGGTCTTCCGCCTCAGCCTGGAGGCGCTGGTGGCGCTCGTTCCGCTGCTGCAGGACGCTGCGGCGGAGCTGGCCGCCAGGTTGCCGCAGCGCTGATTTTGGTCTGTCATGTTCGTATCTCGAACAAGAGTGCATGATATGAACTTTTGTTGTACCGTAATTCCCATCACCTGGCCGTCCGGCGCGTTCCGCGTCCATGCAGGCCGTGTGCCGTTGTCAAAGGAGCCGCACGCATGAGCAATCGAACTGAGTCCTACCTCGTGGGACTGGTCGGCGATGGCGTGATGCCGTCACTCTCTCCCCACATGCATGAACGCGAAGGCGACGTCCAGGGGCTGCGCTACCTGTACCGCCCTATCGATCTCCTGGAGCTGGACCTGCCCGCCACGGCCATCGGCGACCTACTGCAGGGTGCCGCCCGCATGGGCTTCAACGGCCTGAACATCACGCATCCGTGCAAGCAGCTGGTTTTGAAGCACCTGGACGAGATCGCCCCCGACGCGCAAAAGCTGGGCGCCGTGAACACCGTTGTCATCCGGGACGGACGCTTCATCGGGCACAACACCGACTTCTCCGGCTTTGCCGCCGCCCTCGCCTCCGGCCTTCCCCACGCCAAACTGGACCGCGTGGTCCAGCTGGGAGCCGGTGGTGCCGGCTCCGCCGTCGCCTATGCCCTCCTCACCGCCGGCGTCCAGACGCTGGACCTCGTGGACATGGACCCGGTGCGGAGTACAGAACGGGCCGCCGAATTGTCCGAATTCTTCCCGGACCGGGCCATCACGGGACACACGACGGCGGCGCTGCCGGAGCTCATGCCCCGGGCCGACGGCCTGGTGCACTGCACCCCCGTGGGAATGGCCGCCCACCCCGGGACCCCGCTGGACCTGGCACTCGTGGAACCGCGCCACTGGGTGGCGGACATCGTCTACCGGCCCATCGAAACTGAACTGGTCCGCGAGGCCCGCGCCAAAGGCTGCGACGTGCTCGACGGAGGGCGGATGGCGGTGGGCCAGGCCGCCGACGCGTTCCGGATCTTCACCGGCCTCGAAGCCGACGCCGAACGCATGCGCGCCCATTTCCTGGAGCTCATCGCCGCGGAAGAGGTGGCTGTCTGATGCGCACCGGCATCGCCACCGTCTGCCTGTCCGGCACGCTCAAGGAAAAGATGCAGGCCTGCGCCATTGCGGGCTTCGACGGCATTGAAATCTTTGAGCAGGATCTCGTGACATCCCCGCTGAGCCCGGAGGATGTCCGTACGATGGCCGCCGACCTCGGCCTCACCCTCGACCTGTACCAGCCGTTCCGCGACTTTGACAGCGTTCCCGGGGACCTGCTGGCCGCCAACCTGCGCCGCGCCGACGCCAAGTTCAGGCTAATGTCCCGGCTGGGCATGGACACCATGCTGGTCTGTTCCAACGTCGCCACCGCAACCATCGACGACGACGGGCTCCGCGCCGAACAGCTCGCCGCGCTCGCTGACCTGGCGGGCGGGCACGGCGTCAGGGTCGCTTACGAGGCACTCGCCTGGGGCAGGTACGTCAACGACTACGAGCACGCGCACCGCCTCGTGGACATGGTGGACCACCCCAACCTCGGCACCTGCCTGGACTCCTTCCACATCCTGTCCCGCGACTGGGATACCGCGCCTATCGAAGACATCAACCCGGACAAAATCTTCTTCGTCCAGGTGGCGGATGCCCCCAAGCTCTCCATGGACGTGCTGTCCTGGAGCCGCCACTACCGCGTGTTCCCGGGCGAGGGCCAGTTTGAGCTCGCCAAGTTCATGGGCCATGTGGTCCGCGCCGGCTACTCCGGCCCGGTCTCCCTTGAGGTTTTCAACGACGTCTTCCGCCAGTCCGACGTCGAACGCACCGCCGTGGACGCCATGCGTTCGCTGATCTGGCTGGAGGAACAGAGCGCCAAATGGCTCGAGGCGAACGCCGGATCGGAAGTGGCGCCGAACGGTGCCGCTGGCACCAAAGCGGCCGCCCGCCGTCGTTATCCCATGGAACTGGCAACCCTCCCGCAGGTGGCCGAACCGGCAGGCTTCAACTTCGCGGAGGTCAAGGCAGCCGACACCGAAGCACTGGAAACCGTCCTGGGCCAGCTCGGCTTCGAGTTCAACGGCCGGCACCGCACCAAGGACGTGCAGTTGTGGACCATGGGCCATGCCCGGGTGATCATCAACGAACAGGCCCCGGCGGGCTCCGCAGCCCCGGCCATTGCAGCGGTGGGGTTCGACGTCGATTCGCCCGTGATTGCCTCGGCCCGCGCCCAGCAGCTCAAGGCTCCGGTAGTGCCGCGCAAGAGC
This sequence comes from Arthrobacter sp. B2060, assembly GCF_059090445.1. Classification (NCBI taxonomy): domain Bacteria; kingdom Bacillati; phylum Actinomycetota; class Actinomycetes; order Micrococcales; family Micrococcaceae; genus Arthrobacter; species Arthrobacter sp. B2060. The sequence continues at coordinate 69,715 of NZ_JBNHFR010000011.1, read as the reverse complement.
CAGGCCAACGAGGAGGTGTTCCAGGGCTTCGCCGCCCCGGATTCCACGGAGATCTTCCTGTGCCAGGGCAGCCCGGATGGCACCGCCGCGTGGATCAGTGAATTCGGGAAGCTCGGTGAATTCGGGGAAGCACTGGACGTCCCCTCCGGCGCCCGGAGCGCTGTGATCGACCACGTCAACCTTGCCCAGCCCTGGCAGCATTTCGACGAGGCCGTCCTCTTCTACACCAGCGCTCTGGCCCTGGAACCGCAGCCGTACGCGGAAGTGGCGAGCCCCAACGGGCTGGTCCGCTCCCAGGTCATGCAGACCTCGGACCGGGGGGTGCGGCTGGTGCTGAACCTTGCCCCGCTCATCCAGCAGGACGGGACCCGGCACAAGACCTACCAGGAGCACATCGCGTTCGCCGTGGATGACCTGGTGGCCACGGCCCGTGCCGCCCGCGAGAGGGGCCTGGACTTCCTGCAGATCCCGCCGAACTACTACGAGGACCTGGACGCCCGCTTCGACCTCGATCCCGGGTTCCTGGACACACTCCGGGATCTGAACCTGCTCTACGACCGTGACGGGGACGGCGAGTTCCTGCACTTCTACACCGCCACGGTGGGCAGCGTGTTCTTCGAAATGGTCGAACGCCGCGGCAGGTACGACGGATATGGGGCACCGAACGCCCCGGTGCGCCATGCCGTCCAGTACGACCACCTGCACCAACTGACCGATTCAACCCGTTCCGCCACCCACTGAAAGGAGGCTGCTGTGCCTGAAGACGTGAATCTCGCGACGTACAACGCCGATGCGCTCACCGAGGACCTGACTGACGCAGTGACCGATCTGGACAAGCCGGCCGGCCCTGCTCCGGCGCCCCGCATCGAAACCCAGCAGGACCTCAGCGCCGAGATCAAGGCACTCGGGGATGCCTACGCCGAGGCCCTGAAAAACGGTGCGCCGAAGGAAACCCAGCCTAGGCTGGACTTTGCGCCCTACCGCAGCAGCATCCTGCGCCACCCCACCAAGAGCCTGCACCATGCGGACCCTGAGTCCATCGAGCTGCATTCCCCGGCTTTCGGCCACCAGGATGTGCACGCCCTGGAGTCGGACCTGACCATCCAGCACAACGGCGAGCCGCAGGGCGAACGCATCATCGTCGCGGGCCGTGTGCTGGACGGCGACGGCCGTCCAGTGGCCGGCCAGCTGGTGGAAATCTGGCAGGCCAACTCCTCCGGCCGCTACATCCACAAGCGCGACCAGCACCCTGCACCCCTGGACCCCAACTTCACGGGGGTGGGCCGCTGCATCACCGGCCCGGACGGCTCCTACCGCTTCACCACGATCAAGCCCGGCGCCTACCCGTGGAAAAACCACCTTAATGCCTGGCGGCCGGCGCACATCCACTTTTCGCTGTTCGGCACGGAGTTCACCCAGCGGATCGTCACGCAGATGTACTTCCCCGGCGACCAGCTCTTCCCGCTGGACCCGATTTACCAGTCGATCGTGGATCAGGACGCCCGGGACCGGCTCGTGGCCACTTACGACCACGATCTGACCCAGCCCGAATGGGCGCTCGGCTACAACTGGGACATCGTCCTGACGGGCTCCAAGCGGACCTGGACCGAAAACGAGGCACTGGGCGCGGAAGGCGACGACCATGAGTAAACTCACCGCAACTCCCGCGCAGACCGTGGGCCCCTTCTACGGCTATGCGCTGCCCTACGACAAGGACCGCGAGCTGCTGGCGCCGGGCTCCCCGGGCTCCATACGCCTGCAGGGCACCGTGTACGACGGCGCCGGGCACGCGATCCCGGACGCCATCCTGGAAATCTGGCAGCCGGACTCCGAAGGCAACATCGTCAGCAAGACCGGCTCGCTGGTCCGCGACGGCTACACCTTTACGGGCTGGGGACGCAGCGCGGTCGGCAACACCGGGGTGTACACCTTCACCACCGTGAATCCGGGCCCCACCAGGCCGGGCGCCGCGGCCTTTATTTCGGTCGCCGTCTTTGCCCGCGGCCTCATGAACCGCCTCTTCACACGGATCTATCTGCCGGAGAACGAGGAAGCGCTGGCGGCTGACCCGCTGCTGTCCTCGCTGGACCCCGAACGCCGCAAGACCCTGATCGCCCGCCGCGACGCGGACGGCGGCCTCGCCTTCGACATCCGCCTCCAGGGCGATGGCGAAACCGTCTTCCTCGACTTCGAGGGAACCGGAACCGGGGGCACCGCACAGTGACCACCTTCCAGCCAGCTGCCGGCTATGGCGACGTCGGGCTGCTCAGTCCCGTCTCGGCGTCGCCCCTCGTGGCGGCGCTGACAGGTGACCGCGCCGTCCTGGCGGCTATCCTCGCCGTGGAAGCTGGCTGGGCCGCGGTGCTGGAGAAGCACGATCTCGCTCCCGCCGGCTCCGCCGCCGTCGTGGCTCACGCGGCCGACGCCTCCCGGTACGATCCTGCCGATATTGCCCGGCGGGCCCAGGGCGGCGGCAATCCGGTCATTCCGTTGCTGGCGGACCTGCGCGCCCAGGTCAAGGCCCTGGACACCGAGGGTGTTGGTGCACTGCGCGCCGTCCACAGCTCGCTCACCAGCCAGGACGTGCTGGATACGGCCCTCATGCTGGTGGCCCGCAACACCGTTGGGGCGCTGCTCGCGGACGTGAAAGGCACGACAGCGGCGCTCGCCCGCCTGGCGGAGCAGCATGCGGAGACGCTGTGCGTGGGCAGGAGCCTGACGCAGCATTCGCTGCCGTTCACGTTCGGGCTCAAGGCAGCACAGTGGTTCTCCGGGCTGGCCGCCGCGGCCCGCAGGCTCGAGGCGCTGGACCTGCCGGTGCAAACCGGCGGCGCGGCCGGAACGCTGGCCGCGGGCACCGTGCTGGCCTCCGGCTCGGCCATGGACCCGTTCCGCTTGTCGGATGATCTTGCCGGCCAGCTGGGACTAGCTGCCGCACCGGCGCCGTGGCATACCAACCGGCTCGCCGTCACCTCGCTGGGGGACGCGCTGGCTTCCGTGGTGGACGCGTTCGGCAAGATGGCCGCGGACGTGCTGTTCCTGAGCCGACCCGAGGTGGCGGAAGTGGCCGAGCCCCGGGCTCCTGGCCGCGGAGTTTCCTCCGCCATGCCGCAAAAACAGAACCCGGTGCTGTCCGTACTGGTCCGCAGTGCGGCCCTCCAGGCCCCGGCCCTGGCCGCCCAGCTGCACCTTGCCGCGGCCACCTTCAACGACGAACGCCCCGACGGTGCCTGGCACAGCGAATGGCCTGCTCTGCGCCAGCTGCTCGCCCTGGCCCTGGGTGCCGCCGGCCACGTCCGCGAACTGGGCGAAGGGCTGCAGGTCTTCCCGCAGGGCATGCGCCGGAACCTGGACCTGTCCGGGCCCCTGCTCCTGAGCGAGGGCGTGTCCGCCGCGGTGGCGCCGCTTCTGCCCGCTGGCGGAACCGGCGCTGAAGGATCCGTCGCGGACGGAAAGGAGCAGCTGCAGGCCGTCGTCGACCGGACCCTGCAGGCCCCTGCGGCCGAACGGGCGGACACCTACCGCCGGCTCCTCCGCCAGGCCGTCCCGGCGGACCGGCTCTCCGATGCCCGGTTGGAGGAGCTGCTCAACCCTGCCAGCTACCTCGGCCAGGCAGCGGAGATCTCGCGGCGGATCCTTGCCGCCTATCCGGACTTTGCGCTTACTTCAACCGAAACAGACGGAAACGGAGATTCCCGTGGCTAAACCAGCAGTGAAGGCAGTGCTGCTTTCCCCCCAGCGCGCGCTGGGGGACAAACCGCTCCTGATTGTCGGGCCGTCGCTCGGCACCTCTTCGGTGCTGTGGGCCCAGACCGGTTCACTCCTTGGCAACGAGTACGACGTCGTGGCCTGGGACCTTCCCGGGCACGGCGTCTCTCCAGCCGCCGCTGAGACGTTCAGCGTCGCGGACCTGGCGGACGCCGTCGTCGAGCTTGTCGACTCGATTGCCCCCGGCGAGAAGTTCCACTACGCCGGCGTGTCCCTGGGCGGGGCCACCGGCCTGCAGCTGGGCATCAAGCACGCGGACCGGCTGAAGAGCCTCTCCGTGCAGTGCTCCGGCGCCAAGCTGGGCGCCCCCGAGGTCTGGCTGGAACGCGCGGAGACCGTCCTGAGCCAGGGCACTCCGGTGATGATCCAGGGCTCCGCCGAACGCTGGTTTGCCCCCGGATTCATGGAGCGTGAACCGGAACTCAGCAGCCGGCTGCTGCACGCCCTGCGCGACGCCGACCGCTTCAGCTACGCCTTCTGCTGCGAGGCCCTCGCTGGCTTTGATGTCCGGGACGAGCTCGGCAGCATCACTGTTCCGACGCAGGTGGTGGCGGGCGCCTTGGACGGCGTGGCACCGCCGTCGTTCGCTGAAGAAGTGGCGGCCGGGATCACCGCAGGCGGGGGCACCGCTTCCGCGGCCATGCTGGAAGGCGTGGCGCACCTTGCCCCGGCCGAGGCGCCTGGCCACGTGGCGGACCTGATGCGGAGCCTCATGTCCTGGACCGAATCCCGCGGAGCAACGAGATGAGCGGCAGCGAAGCAGCCGGCGCAGCCCGGCACGGTGTTGTCCAGCCAGATGCCACCAGCCGGGAGATTTACGACGGCGGCATGACGGTCCGGCGCGAAGTGCTCGGCGACGCGCATGTGGACCGCGCCAACGCTGCCATGGATTCCTTCACCGAGGACTTCCAGGACATGATCACCCGCATCGCGTGGGGCGGCATCTGGACCCGTCCGGGCCTGCCGCGCCAGATGCGCTCCGCCGTCACGATCACCGCCATGGTGGCGCACGGGCACTGGGAAGAACTGGCCATGCACATCCGCGCCGCCATCACCAACGGTTTGAGCAGGGACGAAATCAAGGAAATCCTGCTGCAAACCGCCATTTACTGCGGAGTTCCATCCGCCAACACCGCCTTCAAGACAGCACAGCAGGTTTTCCAGCAGATGGATAACGCTGCGATGGACAACACAGCAATGGACAACACTGAAATGGACAGCAATTCATGAAACAGGCTTTTGTGTACGACGCCGTACGAACCCCTTTTGGAAAGTTCGGCTCCGGCCTCGCTGGAGTCCGCCCCGATGACCTTGCCGCGCACGTGATCGGCGAGTCCGTGAAGCGCGCGCCGAAGCTTGATGTCGAACGCATCGACGAAGTCGTATTCGGCAACGCCAACGGCGCGGGCGAAGAAAACCGCAACATCGCCCGGATGGGAACCCTGCTGGCAGGGCTGCCGGTGTCGATCCCGGGCACCACCGTCAACCGGCTCTGCGGCTCGTCCCTGGACGCGGCGATCATCGCATCCCGGCAGATCAACGCCGGCGACGCCGAGCTGATGCTGGTGGGCGGGGCCGAGTCGATGTCCCGTGCGCCGTGGGTGCTGCCCAAGACGGAGAAGCCCTACCCGGCCGGGGACATGACCCTGGCGTCCACTACGCTGGGCTGGCGCCTGGTGAACAAGGCCATGCCGAAGGAGTGGACCATCTCCCTGGGGGAGGCCACCGAACGCTTGCGCGAGAAGTACGGCGTGACCCGGCAGCAGCAGGACGAGTTCGCCGCCGCCTCTCACAACCTGTCCGCCGCCGCATGGGACGAGGGGTTCTACGACAACCTCGTCGCCCCGGTTCCCGGCACGGACCTCGTCCGTGACGAAGGCATCCGGCCCGGTTCCTCGGCGGAGAAGCTGGCCGGGCTGAAGACCGTGTTCCGGACCGAGAACGGCGGGCCTGAGGGTGGCACGGTCACCGCGGGGAACGCGTCGCCGCTGTCCGACGGCGCCTCCGCGGCCTGGATCGGCTCCGAGAGTGCTTCTTCGATCCTGGGGATGGAGCCGCTTGCCCGGATCGCGGGCCGGGGCGCACACGCCAACGACCCCCAGTACTTCGGCTACGCCCCGGTCGAGGCAGCCAACAAGGCCCTCGCAAAGGCGGGCATCGGCTGGGACCAGGTGGGCGCCGTCGAACTTAACGAGGCGTTTGCTGCCCAGTCCCTGGCGTGCATCAATGCCTGGGGCATCGATCCGGGAATCGTGAACCGGCACGGCGGCGCGATCGCCATGGGCCACCCGCTGGGCGCGTCGGGGACCAGGATCTTGGGCACGCTGGCCCGCAGCCTGCAGGCCTCCGGTGAGCGCTGGGGAGTCGCGGCGATCTGCATCGGCGTGGGCCAGGGCCTTGCCGTGGTGCTCGAAAACGTCACCGCTTCCTCCGGAAGCAGCACAGGAAAGGGCTAAGCCATGCTGAACTTCGTAGATACGGTCGGCGAGGCCGTCGCGGCGGTCAAGGACGGCTCCACCGTGATGATCGGCGGGTTCGGCAACGCCGGGCAGCCGTTCGAACTGATCGACGCGCTGCTGGACAGCGGCGCCACCGACCTGACCGTGGTGAACAATAACGCGGGCCAGGGCGACCAGGGCCTGGCGCTGCTGATCAAGGAGGGCCGGGTCCGCAAGATGGTCTGCTCCTTCCCGCGGCAGTCCGATTCCTGGCACTTTGACGCCAAGTACAAGGCCGGGCAGATCGAGCTGGAACTCGTGCCGCAGGGCAACCTGGCCGAGCGCATCCGGGCGGCCGGCGCCGGCATCGGCGGCTTCTTCACCCCCACCGGCTACGGCACCATGCTCGCCGAGGGCAAGGAAACCCGGATCATCGACGGCCGCGGGCAGGTCTTCGAGACTCCCATCCATGCCGACGTCGCGCTTATTAAGGCGCTCAAGGCCGACGGCGTGGGGAACCTGGTGTACCGCAAGACCGCCCGGAACTTCGGCCCCATCATGGCCGCCGCGGCCAAGCACACCATCGCCCAGGTGTCCGAAATAGTGCCCACGGGCGGGCTCGACCCGGAGAACGTCGTGACCCCCGGCATTTACGTCAACAGCATTGTGAAGGTGGCCTGACATGAGCGCGCAGACAGCCAACCAAACAGCGTCCCTCCAGGCAAGCGACAAGCCGCTGGGCCGGGACGACCTCGCCCGGCTGGTGGCCCGCGACATCAAGCCCGGATCCTTTGTGAACCTCGGGATCGGCCAGCCCACCCTGGTGTCGAACTACCTCCAGCCCGAGCAGAACATCACGCTCCACACCGAGAACGGCATGCTGGGCATGGGCCCGGTCGCTGAAGGGGACCAGATCGACGGCGACCTGATCAATGCCGGCAAGATCCCCGTGACTGAGCTGCCCGGCGCGTCCTACTTTCACCACGCCGACTCGTTCGCGATCATGCGCGGCGGGCACCTGGACATCTGCGTGCTGGGCGCCTTCCAGGTCTCCGCCAGTGGCGACCTCGCGAACTGGCACACAGGAGCCCCGGACGCCATCCCTGCCGTGGGCGGGGCGATGGACCTGGCCACCGGGGCCAAGGACGTCTTCGTGATGATGACGCTCCTGACCCGCGACGGCGCCTCCAAGATCGTCGAAGCCTGTACCTATCCACTCACCGGAGTGGGCTGCGTGACGCGCGTCTACACCGACAAGGCAGTCTTCCTGACCGGCCCTGACGGCGTGCAGGTCCGCGAAACCTTCGGCTGCACGCTCGAAGAGCTGCAGGCCCTGGTTCCCGTCCCCCTCACAGCAGCCCCCGCTGTCGACCGCTAACCACACCACCCGCCTCCCCCTTCCCGCGCGAACTGGCAGCAAATGCCTTCAAATCCCCATTTTGGGGGCATCACCTGCCAGTTCGCGCCAATAGGATTGGTAACCATGAGCGACGCAGCAGCAGGGACCACGCCGGGGGCAACCCTCACACCGAAGGCGGGGGCGGCACCGGCGGCGAGTGACCAGTACGTGCAGTCGCTGGCACGCGGGCTTGCCGTGATCCGGGCATTCGACACGGACCACTCCGAAATGACCCTCACCGAAGTGGCCGCCCGCACCGATCTCACCCGGGCGACGGCACGCCGTTTCCTGCACACTCTCGTGGAGCTCGGCTACGTCCGCACCGACGGGAAGACCTTTGCACTGACGGCCCAGGTGCTGCAGCTCGGCTACGCCTACCTGTCGGGCCTGTCCCTTCCGCAGTTGGCGCAGCCGCACCTCGAGGAGCTGTCCCTAAAGCTCGGTGAGTCCACGTCGGCGGCCGTTTTGGACGGCACCGACATCGCCTATATCGCACGGGTCACGACTCGCCGGATCATGACCATCGGCATCACGGTGGGCACGAGGTTCCCCGCCTATGCCACCTCGATGGGCAGGGTGCTTCTTGCAGGCCTCCCGCCGGAGCAGCTCAAGCAATACCTGGCCGCGGCGGAGATCAAGCCGCTCACGCCCCGGGCGGTCGGCACCGTGCAGGAACTTCTGGCAGTCCTCGATACAGTCCGGGCCCAAGGCTGGTGCCTGCTGGACCAGGAGCTCGAACTGGGGCTGATGTCCGTGGCCGCGCCCGTCTATCACGGCAAGAAGGTGGTGGCCGCCGTCAACGTTTCGCTGCAGGCCCAGTCCGTGGCAGCCAAGCCGGAACCCGATGCGTATCTGGATTCGGTCCGCAAGGAAATAGTGGCGACGGCTGAAAAAATCTCGGCCGACTTCTCGGCCGGACGGTAGCGCGAGGCGGGTGGATCACGACCCCGTAGCGGTAGGTCACTCCCGTGGGGTCGTGACCTGAAGCAGAGGGTGCGCTGGGGTTCTTGGCGCCGGTCCAGATGCGGCGGCGGAAGAAACCAGTGGACTTCAGCTGTGATCTCGATGTGCTACTGGTCCTTGAGCTGCCGTTCCTGGATCTTGGCCAGCAGGTCGCGGTAGCCGATGGTCACCAGGACCTGGAGTCTCAGCCCTCCGTTGGCCCGCAGGCTGGCCGCAGTGAGGCTAACTTGGCAGGCGCCGACCAGTCCATCGAGCAGCTTACGCGGCCGGGATCGAGCGTCCAGCGCCGCATCAGGACGGTCCGCCTCGTGGTGAGGTGCCTTACCCGATCCAAGGCCAAGGCAACGGTGGTTTCGGTCCGCGAACCGACCTGCGCGGTGCTGACGGCGGCGGCGAGCTCTTCGTACCTCGTCTTTTCCGGCGAAGGCGCCGAAACACGTTGACGGCGGTCAGGATCAGCCACAGCGAGCTGGCTGCCCCGTAGAGGATTTCCTCCGGCCACATCGGGGACCGGGAGAGCTCCTCGCGGCGGACCAGCCGCCGCCAGGACCGGCAAGCCCCAAGGGCATGCCGAAGCGGCTCAACGCGGGCATGCCCGAAGGGGGCCGGGGGCAAGGCGCGATCCTGAGCGGCACGCGTCAGGGCAACGGCGGTGCCGGTATCAGTCATGTTGTCGGAGCGCCCGGTTGGTGGGGGAAGATGAGCAGCGTGCTCGTGGCGGTGGCGAGGAGTTCTCCGTCGGCGGTGCTGAGGCAGCCTTCGGTGAAGATCACCCGCGGGCCGGTTTTTACGACCGACCCCTCTGCGCGCAGAGCACCCTTCTGAAGCGTGATGGGTCGCAGGTACTTGACTGCCAAGTCGATAGAGGTGTAGCCGATCCCTGCTTCCAAGGTACTGTGTGCTGCGCAGCCGAGCACCGTGTCGAGGAGCGTGCAGGCCAGGCCGCCGTGCACCATTCCGAGGGGGTTGTAGTGCGCTTCTCCCGGCCAGCACTGGAACTCGACGTGTCCGTACCTCGCATCGACGAGATCGAAATTCATGAGCGAAGCGATCGGCGGCGGCGCAATGCTGCCGTTGCGGAGGCCGGAAAAGTAGTCCAGGCCCGATAGCCGTGGCAGTTGTTCGAGCGCGATTGCCGGATCAATCCAGGTGAAGGTTTCCGAGCGTTGCGCCGAGCTGTTGGTCGACACCGGGGTTTCCTCCTTAGAGCTCTGCAGGTCTTCAGGGTTTATCGCGGTCATACCGGGGTGCTGGCTGCCAGTGAAGGGTACAGATCCGAGATCGAGCCAGACAGGCCGCGCTTCACTCCGGCGCTGATTTCGTCCACGATGACCTCGTAATCACCCTGCTCGAGCCCATCGAACGACTTCCGCGCGACTTCCTCGGGGGAGGTCTTCGGGGCATTCACGCCCTTGGCCATGGCTGTGTCCATGTAGCCGACGTGAACACCCGTGACCTGCGTGCCTTGCGGGGCCAGTTCCACGCGGAAGGAGTTGGTAGCCGACCACAGCCCGGCCTTTGATGCACTGTAGGCGCCGGTGAGTGCGATCCAGCTGAGCACCGAGTGGATGTTGAGGACCGCTGATGTCCCGCTGGCGGCGAGCACCGGTGCGAATGCCCTGGTCAAGGCGACCGGTCCGAAGAAGTTGGTCTCCATGACCTCACGGATCTTCTCGTCGGGGAGTGCCAAGAACGCGTCCGATTCGACGCTCATGCCGGCGTTGTTGATCAGAACGGTGACGTCCTGGGCCTGGGTAACGGCGGCCCGGATCGAGTCAGGGTTGGTGACATCGAGGGCGAGGGGGACGACCCGGGAGTCGTTCCACTCTTGCGGGCGGCGGGCCGTCGCATACACCTTTGCAGCACCCCGAGCGAGGGCCTGTTCCACGAGCTCGCGGCCCAGGCCTCCATTTGCACCGGTAACGAGGACGACGGCGCCAGATAGCAGTGGCATGGATTCTCCTGATCTCAGATAGGCGGCGACGCCGTTGTCGCGACGTCAGAGCATCAGAGTAGCCGAGTCAGTTGGATTTTCCAACTGACTTGTATACTTGAAGAAATTATCGAAGGCAGGGTGAACGATGAATCGGCCGACCGACAAGGCAGTAGATGCGCCCAGGGCGTGTTTCATCGCGGCGGGGCTCGACGTGCTCGGGGAGCGGTGGGCGCTGCTGGCGCTTCGCGAGATGTCCTTGGGCGTTCACCGATTCGATCAGATCGCACGTAATACCGGCGCGTCCCGCGACATCCTGGTGGGCCGACTGCGCACACTCGAAAGCCAAGGCGTGATCGAGCGCGTCCAGTACTCCGAGCGCCCCCCGCGCTACGAGTACCACCTCACAACTTCCGGGGCCGAAGTCGCGCCCATTCTCATTTCACTCGCAGCGTGGAGCAGTACATGGATGCGCGACGAGACACCCCGTGCCTCTTACCGGCACAGTTGCGGGGCCGACCTGAAACCGGTGGTGTCGTGTGCCGAATGCGGTGAGGAGTTCACGCCAGGAAGTCTGATGCTGGGACCGCTTGTGTCAGCGGCCGGTACGGACCCGGCGTCCGACCAGTAAGAACAAAACGGCCAGAGGACGACGGCGGTACCTCCCGCCGTCGTCCTCTGGCCACCGTTGCGTCCGCTGCCGCCGGCCTGATTCCCTCAGCGGTGGTTGGTGTCCACGGAAGACACACCGGGTGTCGTGCGGGCGCAGAAGCCGAGGTCCGATGAAGCTGAGCGGGTCTGCGGGGGATTTGATGGTGAGCGATTCCCTGATTCCGGGCCTTATAGCGCGTGGCCGATTCTCGATCGGTGGGCATTGGATTGGGGCGTCGTTCTGATCCAGCTCGCGATGATCGAGTAGCAGAATGACAGACAGCGATGCTGATTCTGGTCCTTCGTGGATGCGCTGTAGAAAGGCAGCATGACTGCTCTGGGCCGTTCCCCGCTTAAGCATTGTCAGGCTGGGGTCTAAGAGTTTCTCGAGCCGTTGTCCCTTAAGGGGAATCGGACCCTATTCTGACAGCTAACTGAGAGGGTGCCTGACATCGATTGGGGTGTAGCTCAATCGGGATATGAGGTTCCGCCGGACTGCGCTTGTTCCCGGCGTAGGTGAACTTTAAAGGTGTCCGGGACTCACTTTTGTTTGTCGTCCACCAGCCCATTGCTGGCCTTGGCCGGACATGGGGTCGCCCTCGACCGGGCCTCGGTCGAGGGCGATCCCCGAAGTGCGGGGCGTTACATGGTCACGAGAGTACGTGAAGGACGCCTACGGCTTGGAACCATTCGCTTGGATCCCGCCGTGTGCAGTCTCGGCGAGCAGGTGCTCACCCTCCAGTACCTCCGGGTCCGCCGGAGCTACGGTGGCACGCCCTGCCCTACTTCCGGTCTCCGGGAGCGTGAAGTAGACGATGAGACTGAGAGAGACAATGGCGATCATGTAGACCGCAACGAACATGGGTTGTCCGGCGCCGACGAATGCGGCGGCGATCAGTGGTGCGGTGCCACCGAAGACGGCGATGACGATCTGGTGCGCGAAACCGATGCCTGCTACCCGGACTGAGGCCGGAAAGAGCTCTGCCTGAATGGTCGGGTAAACGGCCTGCCAGATACCGAGAACTACCCATCCGGATGCTGACACCAGAACGTATACCCAGAAGCCCGGCTGGTTCAGCAGCAGGAGCATGGGGTAGAAGAGCACGATCATGCCGATGGCACCGATGATTGGGAAGATTTTGCGTCGGCCGAGTCGATCCGAGAGCGCGCCGCAGACCGGCACGATAATGACGAGCAAGGCCAGCCCGATAACGCTCCCGGCCAGGGTGGAGGACAGGTCCCGGCCGGTGGTCAGCTTGGCGTAGGTGGGGAGGAAGGTGGCCCAGGTGTAGTAGGCCACAGCCGGGGCAGAGAGTGCCGCTGCCTGCAGCAGTGCTTTCGGGTGTTCGCGGAGCAGGTCCATCAGGCGCGCCCAGGGGGACTTTTGGTCGACGAGGGCAGCTGCCTCAAACTCAGGGGTCTCGTCTGCGCGGGCCCGCAGGATCAGACCGACGATGCCGAGGACGCCGCCCACGACGAACGGGATGCGCCAGCCCCAGGCTGCGAGTTCGGCGGGAGCAAAGGATGATGTCACGATCGCGGCCGAACCGGTCGCTGCGAGGGTTGCCAGGCCGCTTGCCATGTTGGAGAACGAGCCGAACAGGCCCCTCCGGTTCGCGGGAGCGTGTTCGACCATGAACGCGATGGCGCTCTGCTGCTCGGTACCGGCCGAGATTCCCTGGAGGATGCGTGCAACCAGAAAGAGAACAGGTGCTGCGTAGCCGATCGTCGCGAATGAAGGGGTGAGGCCGATGATCAGAGAGCCGAGCGCCATCCCGGAGATGGACAGCGTCAGGATGAGCCGGCGGCCGTAGCGATCGGCCAGTGGAGAGATGATGATTCCGCTCAGCGGGCGTACAACAAAACCGACTGCGTAGGTGAGCAGTGCTGCGACAAGGGAGGCGAACGGGGAATCGCTGGGGAATATCTGTCCCGCGAACACCGCTGCCAGCAGCCCGTAGATGTACCAGTCGTACCATTCCACGAAGTGGCCGATGGTGCCTGCCACCATGTTGACGGAGCGGTTAGGGCGCTCAGGCGCTTCGGGAAGCTCCGAAGGGTCTGGACTGCCGACGGCTTCTTTTGAGGTCTTCATTGAACTCTCCATATTTTCACGTTTGCTGGGGAGGGGTTTTGGAATATTCGGGACAACCGCAACGACGTGGTGGTCCGGTCTTGCCCGCCTGTGCCTCGCTCGGAAGGTATTGCATGAGCTCCAGGGAGGCCGATGCGGCTGCTTTGGCTGGTAATGAGATCGGTTGCAGTGATCACGCCGCTGAGATCGGTTGCTGAGATCGGTTGCAAGCAACGATACGTAGGGTAGGCGGGTCTGTCAACGAATTTCTTTGGATTCGGAAACGGAGGTCCGGGTCTTGCGCCAGTGGCTGTCAGGAGGAGCTGCTGCCGTCTTTGTTCGAGGGTCCGGACGCGGACCGGGCTGGGCGGGGGCGGTGGCAGAGCCTGAGATGGCAGCCCGGGCGTCGTTCGATGTCAGGGGCTGCCTCTGGTGCTTAGCGGCAAAGGCTATTCCCTCGAAGAGGAGACGCTCCGGGCTGGGTCGACGTAATGCGGTGACCGGCCCCGGCCTCAGAAGCCAAGGTTGCGCGACGCCATCGGAAGCTTTCCGATTAATCGGCCTCTGTTGGGCCGGGGGAGGTCAGCGACCGGGCAGGAACGCGTGGAACGTGCCCTGAGCCGTTATCCCTCAATGGGCAGGGGCTTCTCGTTGTTGAGATCAAGGAAATGGACCCCGGACCAGGCACAGTCCAGGCTGCCGTGTGCCGCCCAGTACTCGTCCCAATGCGCAAGTTTCCACCGATCTCTTTCCAGGCCCCTTCGAATAAGTCGTTCTCGGAGAACGTCCTGGGAGACTTGTACCCGCACCACCGTGGTCTGCGAGGGGGGCCAGTGGAATTCTTCTGCGGCGCGCGCCAGGTAGTCCGGTACGGCGAAGTACGCGCCGAAAGGTGCGTCGAGTACGACCGATCGTCCCAGCCGCAGGTTCACTCCTGCGACATCCATGAGTGTCTGGTACTCCAGGGGCAGCAGATTTTCCCGGTAGAAGGTGTTGGATTCCCGGTCGGTGGGGTCATGTCCCGTTGCCTCCAGTGCGAACTCGACAAGGCGGCCGCATAGCCGGTCCTTGTCCAGGTACGCGGCATTGTGCTCCTTGGCTGTTTGCTGGGCAATGGTTGTCTTTCCGGATCCGGCAGGGCCGATGACAATGAAGACTTTGGGGGCTGTCATTGGCGGGCCTCTGCCACTGCTGAGAGAAATTCCCTGGCGGCCTCGGTGACGCGGGAGAAGTCGCCGTCGGGTTGCCATGCTTTTGTCACGGCGCTGCCGACGCCGACGCAGGTGACGCCGGCAGCGAACCATTCGGCGACGTTCCCGGGAGTGACGCCGCCTGCCGGCATGATCGGCAGGTGTGCCAGCGGGGCGAGGACCGACTTCGCGTAGGGGATGCCGCCGGCTTCGGTGGGGAAGAGCTTGAGGATGTCAGCGCCGGCTTCGGCGGACTCAACAAGTTCCGTCGGCGTGTATGCGCCGCTGATGGTCGGAACCTGGTACCGGTTAGCTGTCCGGATCATCGCCGGGTTCAGCTGGGGGCTGACCAGGAAGTCTGCGCCGGCTCGGATGCACTCGTAGGCTGAGTGCTCGTCCAGAACAGTTCCGGCTCCGATCGCGACTCCGTTGGGCCCGTGCTTGGCAGAGAGTTGGCGGATTACGTCCACGGCACCCGGGATCGAGAGCGTGATTTCGAGGGCCCGAAAACCTCCGGCGATTGCCGCTTCCGCCACCTGTTCTGCAAGCTCTGCGGTTTCCAGGCGCACGATCAGGACCGCGCCGGTCTGGTCAATGGTCTTCAGGGTGCGAAGTTTTTTATGCATTGCTGGCCTTTCTTCTGGCCCAGGCAGTTTCCCTTGTTCCGGGGCGCCCCTGGGCCGCTGTTGAAGTGTCGTTGACAAACTCTCCCACCATCCATAGTGTTATTGCAACCGATCTCAGCAATCGATCTCATACTGAGCGGACGACAAGATCTCATACTTAGCAAAGGAGCTGGCAGGGTGAGCAAAACACGCACGATCATTCTTGGTGCTTCGCACTGGCACGTTCCGCTGTACGCCCGGGCAATCGGCGAAGAACACCAGGTCGTCGGCATCAGTGACGACAACGTGTCGCTCGTCCAGGGACTGGCGAAGACTTGGGGCGCTCCCGTTGAGGCGGACTGGCGGAAGCTGGTCGATCTGCCCGAGGTGGGGCTCGCCTATGTCTTCGGCCCGCACGATGGAATGGCGGAAAAGTGTCTGGCCCTGATCGAGCGTGGCATTCCTTTCGTTGTGGAGAAGCCGCTCGGAACGTCCCTGGCGGAACTTTTCCAGGTGCGGAAGGCTGCGGACGCGGCCGGGGTGGCCGCAACGGTTCCGCTCGTTCAGCGGGGTGGCCCCGCCGACCGGTGGCTGGCCAAGGCTGGTCGGCCCACGTACCAGAGGATCTCCTTCATCGCCGGACCGCCCTCGCGTTACCTGGATAACGGCAATCCCTGGATGCTGGACCCTGCCACTGCAGGGGGAGGGTGTTTGGCGAACCTGGGACCGCATTTCGTGGACCTGTTCCTGCAGGCCTGTGACGAGTCTGCGGTGAGTGTCGACTCGCGGCTCTCGTCGGCCCTGCACGGCGGGGCTGTTGAGGACCATGCCAGCCTCATCGTCACCACCCCGAGCGGATGTGAAGCGATCGTGGAGGTGGGCTACGCCTTCCCGGGTTCGCCGTTGAAGCGGTACTGCAGTTACACGTCGGCAGGCGAGGCGGGATTCGCCTCCGTTGACTCCGATGGGTCTGCTACCTTCACCGCGTTGGACGGGACGACGGAGTCCGCCGTGATCGACGTGGACAGTGACCCTCTTTATGATCCGTTTGTACGCCGTGTCGCGCAGACACTGGAAGATGGATTCCGGGGGCTGCCGACGCTGGCCGAGCTCGAAGACGTGATGCGCCCAATTTGGCAGGCGTATGACGACCATCATGGAGGAGAAGAAAATGGCTGACCTGAGTATCGATGTTGTTGCGAAGGCGGCCGGCGTGCACCGGTCCACGGTTTCCCGGGCATTCTCCCGGCCGGAAGCGGTGAAAAGCGAAACCCGCGAGCACATCCTGCGTGTAGCCGAGGGGCTCGGTTACACGATGAGTCCGCTCGCCCAGGCGCTCCGCCGTAAGACCAGCACCTTCGTGCCCCTCATCGTGCCTGACATCACCAACCCGTTCTTTGCCGAACTTGCCAAGACCATGACCCAGGCGGCCGATGACCGCGGATACCAGCTGCTGCTCTGCGTCACCAACGGAGACCCGGCCAAGACCGAGGTGTACTTCACCGCGATGCAGGCCATGTACGCGCCTTTCGGGATCGTCGCGCCATCGACGAAAGTCGACACTGACGCGCTGAAACGCTTCGATTTTGGCCACCGGGTGGTAGTGATCGACCGTGTGGAAGGCGACTCCTCGGTTCCAACGGTCACCGTCGACAGCCGCCGCGGAATCATGCTCGCCCTGGAACACCTGCGTTCCTTGGGGCACACCTCGATCGGCTACGTTTCCGGTATCTCCGGGACCCACACCGCCCAGGACCGGATGGACGCCTATCTGGAGCTGTCATCTGAAGGCGACAGCACGCCCCTCGTGCTCGACAGCGGCTCCGATCCGGACGCAGGGGCGCGCGCGGCAAAGCACTATCTGGAGATGGAGAATCCTCCGACGGCGATTATCGCCGCCAATGACATGGTCGCCTTCGCGGTGATCTCGGCCCTGGGCCAAAGCGGTATCCGCGTACCGGAGGACGTATCGGTCATGGGCTTTGACGGGCTGGCTCTGGGGGCCCGGTTCAACCCGCCCCTGACTACGGTGCGGCAGCCGATCGCAGACATGGGAAACATCGCAATCGAACTGGCGGAAAAGCAGAACCTGAACGGCTCGGTGGACCACGTCGTCCTGGAACCCGAACTTCTGGTGCGCGCCTCCACCGCAGGACCGCGCAAATGAACGGGGCCAACGAAGGAACCCTTCGGCGGCTGCCCGGGCTGCGGCACACCGACCACGTCGGCCTGACAGTTCCGAACCTCGAGGACGCTATCAGGTTCTTCGTCGAGGTGCTCGGCGCCGAGGAGCTGTACCGCTCCGACCGCGGACCCGACGAAGAATTCATGCCCACCAACTTCGATGTCCCTGCCGATGCCCGGCTCACCCTCGCCATGCTCCGCCTGCCCCCGAATCTGAACATCGAGCTGTTCGAATGGAGCAGCGCTGAGCGGCGGGAAACCCCGCCCCGGCACTGCGACGCGGGCGGGCACCACCTGTGCTTCGTTGTGGACGACGTCGACGAAGCGATCGCGGTGCTGCAGGAAACTACGGGAGTCCGCGTGCTCGGGGAGCGCAAGGAAGTCGCCGGCGACAGTCCGCGCGTAGCCGGCAACCGCTGGACCTACTTCATCACCCCGTGGGGGCTGCTGATGGAAATCGTCGACCGATCCCGCGTCGCATCCCCACCTCGGCTCGTCGGTCCAGCGGACTGGACAGCCACACAAGACATTTTCAGGAAGGACAATCAACTATGAGGCTTGCAGGTCACACACTAGGCACTCCGGACCATACGGTCCCCGAGGCACTGAAGCTTTTTCGGGCCGCAGGGCTCGATGCCGCCGAAGTCATCTACCAGGACGGCTACACCTCAGGTCTGCCTCAGGGGGACCGGCGCGCCGCCCTGGAGGCACTGAAGGCGGCGGAGGGTGAAGGGCTGCCCATTATCGGCCTCACGCCCTACACCACAGCCATCAATGCCCTGGACGAGAGCGAGTGGCGCGGGGGAGTCGACGAATTCCGTGGCGCGATTGAGACCGCGCATCTGCTCGGCGCCGACCGGGTGCGTGTGTACGCGGGGTCCTGGCATCCCGGTGACACCGATCATGCCAGGCAATGGGCGAAACTGCGGGAGGCCCTGCAGACCCTGGCACCTGAGGCGGAACAGGCCGGCGTGCGGCTGTGCGTGGAGAACCACTTTGGCACCATGACCCAGACCGCGGCAGACACCGCCGCGCTCGTGCAGGAGGTTGCCCACCCGGCCGTTCGTGTTCTCTACGACCAGGCCAACCTCACCTTCACCCACGACGAGACGTTCGAGGAGGCTTTTGCCGTTCAAGGCGACCTGATCGGTCACGTGCACGTGAAGGACCTTGTGTTCACCGATCCCAGTGCGGCCTTCCGCGCCACGGAAACGGCCCGCGTCGACGCTTCCGAGCGCGCCGTCCGATCACGGGTCATCGGCACCGGCGTCCTTCCCTGGCCCCAGATCCTCGCGGCGCTGCTGCGCCACGGCTACGATGACCTGCTGAGCATCGAGTACGAGTACCGCTGGCACCCGCAAGACCTCCCAACCCCCGAGGACGGATTTCGGGAATCCGCGACCGCGCTGCGCGGAATGCTCACTGATCTCGCTGAAATGGAGAACGCCCGATGAACGGCCAGCGCCTCCGCGTCGGCGTCATCGGCGCAGGCAATATCGCCACCATCGCCCAGCTGCCCACACTCGTCCAGCGCGATGATGTCGAGTTGGCAGCCCTGGTCTCCCGCCGCGAGGACCCGGGCAACCTGGTCCGGCGCTGGGGTTTCGGCGCCGCCTACCGTTCCGTGGAGGACATGCTGGATGCTCGGGACCTGGACGCCGTCTTCGTCCTCACACCCCGGTCCGAACACGCCCACGCGGTCCAGCTGTGCCTGGACAATGATGTCGACGTGTTCTGCGAAAAGCCCCTGGCCCCGGCCACCGAGGAGGCAGAACGTTTGGCGGACCTAGCCGACGAGCGCGGCCGCATTCTGATGGTCGACTTCAACCGCCGCTACGCCCCCGTCTACACCGCCGGCCGTGAGCTGTTCGGCACGAAAGGCGCCACCTTCTGCGTGGCGCAAAAGAACCGCCCCGGATCCGAATACCGCGCAACGTTCGAGAACGCCATTCACATGGTCGACCTGCTCCGCTGGTACTGCGGCGGCGAACCCGTGGACGTGGCCGCACACGCCGCCGGTGATGACCCCTGGGAAGAAGACGGCGTCGCAGCCATGATTCGCTTTGACACCGGCAACACCGGAGTGCTCATGGCTGCCCGAACAGCAGGTGCCTGGAACGAGAAACTCGACGCCTACGGCGAGGGCAAGACCGTGGAGGTGCGCGCCCCGGAAACAGTGTCGACCACCGTCAGAGGAGTCACCACGTCACGCGAGCTCAGCGCCGAGGCCTACGGCTGGGCAACAGCGACGGACACGCTCGGATTCTCCGCCGCCGTCCACCATTTCCTGGACCGGGTCGCTGACCGGGCGCAGCCACTGACCTCCGGTCGCGAAGCCGTCCATACCCAGCGGCTGCTCGACCGGGTCCTCGCCGCCTCCGGACTGCCCACAGAAGAACAAGAAGGCCGGCAATGGGCAAGCCACGCCACGAGTGGCAACAGCTAGTCAGCACGGGCACGTGCGCCACCCTGGACCGGGGATGGCAGGCAACCCGGGCTTCAACAGTGCAGCAGCAGGTCAGGGTACGGAGCGCGCCCACTGAAGCAGCCGCGCCCGGAGCGATGGCACACCCTTTGGAAAACACCTCAAGTAAGGACCTAGAAAGATGAAACGAGCAGCCCACCAGCCAGCCGCAGGGCAGCATCTGACAAGCGGAGTTATCAGATGAGCCTTAAAGACCAAGTCGTTCTGGTGACCGGATCAAGCGGCGGAATCGGCGATGCAGTCGTCGACGCGCTCACAGCCGAAGGGGCCCTCGTCATAGGTGCCGATCGCGGCCCGAAGGAGGGCCAGGAACTGGCCGGCTTCTTCCCGCTCGACATCACCTCCGAAGAACAATGCGCCACAGTCGTCCGTGACATCACAACCAGGTACGGGCGCATCGACGCTCTCGTCCATGCGGCTGGAGTCTTGGGTGCCACGCCGGACATCATGAAAACAACGACCGAAGAATTCGATTCCATCATGCGGATCAACGGCTCCGGCACGTTCTCCATGGTCCGGGAAACCGCACAATCAATGATTGGGACCGGAACTCCAGGTGCCATCGTGATCCTCTCCTCCGTTGCAGCCAAAGAAGCCCGCCTCAACTACTTGCCCTACAACGCAAGCAAACTCGCAGTACTTCACATCATGTGGTCCTTCGCCGAGCTGCTCGGCCCCAACGGCATATCGGTCAATGCCATCGCGCCAGGCCCAGTAAACACTCCCATGTGGGCCCAGTTCGCTAAGGACTCCGGCCCGGACGCAGCCGCCAACCGGGCCAAGCGCGCCGCGCAACTTCCCATGCGCCGGTTCGCCGAACCAGACGAAGTCGCCCGCGCCATCCTTTTCCTTGCCGACCCAAACAACCGCTACATCACCGGCGTGTCCCTCGACGTGGCAGGCGGAGCACACCTGGGAATGGGAACCTGATCCAGGAAACCCCACCCACCAAAGGATGATGCAGGCGCGGTCTGAATTCACAGCGGGTTTGGCAGCCGAACTCGCCGCCGTTATGCCGGGGGAGGTTCACGCGCAGGGTGGCGCCGAGGCGGTCGGTGTCCACGGTGATGCAGACCAGGTTCTCCTGTGGCCAGAAGCCGAGGGTGTGTGATGAAGCTGGGCAGGTCGGCGCGGGATTTGATGGTGAGCGTTGCCATGGGCTGGGCTTCTTTGACCTTCTTCTTGGCCTGATTGTGGTTGTTGGGGTCGTTGCCATGGCTGTTCTTCTCAGCAGTCTTGCCGTCCTGGTTCTGGATGACGTGCTCCACCTTGTCGGCTCTCGCCGCGTCCCGGCCGGCAGCAATCGCTTCATCCTTGGTGCCGTAGTCAGCACCGAAAGCACGGCCAGTGCCCGCATTATCTAACGGAGACTGCCTGTTCCGCGTGAGTACTACGACCAAAAGGGTTTGATACTGGTGAGGCCAACTCCACCCCGGTCGGGAGTCGAGTACTACAGTAGATGCATGGCTTCCGGCCGCAATCCGCTCGACGACCTGCGCGAAACCATCGGCCATCTGGCCGATCAGCTCAAGCTGCCCGTTTCGGAGCGCGTCGACGACCTTGTCGGCGATCTCATCGGTGCGAGGCCCGGGCCGGCCCGGCCGCTGTCCGAGGTGCAGGCCGAGCTCGACGCGTTGGTCGGACTGGAGACCGTGAAGGAACAGGTGCGGGCCCTCGTCGCACTGCTCCAGGTTCAGGCCCGCCGTAAGGCGCACGGCCTGCCGGAGGTAGCCACATCACAGCATCTGGTGTTCCTCGGAAACCCGGGCACGGGCAAAACCACCGTGGCGCGTCTCCTGGCCGAGATGTACCGCGCGGTCGGTCTGCTACAGAAAGGCCACCTGGTCGAGGTCGACCGTTCGGGCCT
Organism: Arthrobacter sp. B2060; assembly: GCF_059090445.1. Lineage (NCBI taxonomy): Bacteria > Bacillati > Actinomycetota > Actinomycetes > Micrococcales > Micrococcaceae > Arthrobacter > Arthrobacter sp. B2060. Next base: position 48,158 of record NZ_JBNHFR010000011.1, on the reverse strand, counting down.
GGTGGGGCAGTACGTGGGCGCGACCGCCATCAAGACGGACCGGGTGATCCGGCGCGCGCTGGACGGCGTCCTGTTCATCGACGAGGCCTACGCACTGGCCCCGGAGGACGGCCGGATGGACTTCGGTCCCGAGGCGATCGAGGTTCTGCTCAAGCGGATGGAGGACCACCGCCACCGCCTGGTCGTGATCGTGGCCGGGTACCCGCGGCTGATGGAGTCCTTCTTGCTCTCGAACCCCGGACTGCGCTCCCGGTTCGCCCGAGAGATCACGTTCCCCGACTACTCCGTCGACGCACTCCAGACGATCTTCCACCAGATGCTGGCCCAGCACGAATACACGCTGGAGCCGGGTGCGGACCAGATGCTGCGCCGCATCCTCACCGGGCTCCACGCGGGCGAGGACTCCGGTAACGCACGGTTCGCCCGCACGCTGTTCGAGCAGGCGCTCAACCGCCAGGCGCTGCGGCTGTCACTCGACGAGGAACAAAGTCTCGACGCGCTCGATCGTGAGGCCGTCATGACGCTCACCGCGGAAGACATCGTCGAGGCCGCGCGGGCCTTGGGCGAGGAGCCGGAGTCGGAACCGACGCCGGAACCGGAGCGGTCACGCTGGTGGCGCTGGCTGGCCTGACCGGATCTGCGGCGGATGTCAGGCCCAGATACCTGACAAATCGTCTCCAGACTGATCCCGTAATCGCGGGCAAGAACGGACTTGGGAATGCCGCTATCGGCACACTTAGCCAGCTCGCCGGCTCGGCGCGATTACCAGGATGGGCTGTACGGCTGGGCCCACAAGGTCGCGGTCAGGGTCACGGCTTTCAGCCATGCGTGGTACACCGCATCCAGTTCATCCTGGTCGCTGATCTCTTCAGCGAGGAATGGACGGATGGTTATGGTCAGCGGAACGATAAAGGCCACAACGTAGCGGAGATGGATCTCACTGGTTGAGTCGACTCCGTCAGTTTCGTTTTTCTTGGCCGCGGTGTGCCGAAGGGCAATTTCGTTCTGGTAGTCGAGCCATTCCTGGTCGTATTCGCGCATACACAAATCGGAAATCCATACGGCGAACCGCTGCCGCACAGCGGCAAGGTAGTCGGCATCGGGTGTGCCCTGGTGGTCGGAGAAGCTCACAAGGAGATGGTCCAGACTTCCAACAAAGCCATACCAGACGTCAAGAACGCGGTCGGCACGTGGAACGAGAACTTCCCCTGCCCGCTTCAGCAGTGCATGGTCCTCCTCGCTCCACAGCACGGTGGCCTTGAGCTTGGCAAGGTCCTCCAGTGACACAGGACTCTGAACGAGCGTTCGATCTCCATACATATATCCGGGCGTCTGCGACATGAAGGGATCCTTCCGGGGGGGTGATGGTGTGTGTCGAGTTAGGACATGACCTGTCGGGCCGGTGCCACCATGGTGAAACGCCAGCGAACCGGCCGTCAATCACCAGATAGTCCGGGCACTGCTGTGACCGGTGCCGGTGCCGACTTCCGGCACCTGCACCGGAAACCGAACGCGTGAGCTCAACTGGTTTCAGTCAGGGCAGCATGAAGGGAGTGCCGGCATAAGGGGTTAGCCTGCGGACAGAGACGGTCCCATTGGTGGTGCGCTCCAGAATACAAGCTCTACGAACACGACTTCGGGCCCCAACACGTTCCGGCAACTGAGAGCGGCGTGACCGGCGCTATCCTGTAGCTTCAATTCTGCTGACCAGGTGTTGCCTGCGGCTAGGATATACCCCTACGGGGTATAAAAGTAAGCGTTTTGGCTCTAGCCACTGGACGTGGCGTTCATTGCTGTGGGTCGACCGCCGATCAGCGCGATTTCGTCTACCTGAGCACTCAATGCCGAGATGGCATGGAGTGATGTCTGGCGCCGCGGAGAAAGTCAAAGCAACAGAAAGGGCTTTTGGAGCTTTTTCTGGAGGTCGGTCCGAGCCGGGATCCCTGGTTCCTTGGTCATACGTTTGCAGCGTGGTTCGGTGTGACTGTCCTGTTTGGGCAATCTGAGCCCGTAGAACAGGTTCTCTAGTAACGGGGGAGCAGGCCGGACCTGTTGCAGTGAGGGACCTGTCTGCGGGCAGAGTCACGTCGACACTGAGTGCATGCAGCCCTCGGCTCCCACCCGACAGTGCGTCCCTCAAGGTATGACGTCGGACCGTCCTCGCCGTGACCGGGTGCCCCGACAAGGAACGCCGCTACGCGAAGTTTCCAGAGGTAGAGGGAATCGTTGACAGCGGGGAAGTAACGCGGGTAACCTAGGTCACACGTTCAAGGTTACCCGCGTTACTAGCGCGCGTTACTGGCAAGTCCAGCAAAGCAAAACACGCCCCAAATCCCGAACGGCTGGCACCGCCCAGCATCAACAAGACCACCGGAGCATTCAATGGCGAAAACCACGAACCCCAACAAAGCCGCGGCTGTGCGGCAGCGGGGTGTCACCATGAGTGATGTCGCCAAGCACGCCGGTGTCTCCCGGACGGCCGTCTCGTTCGTGCTGAGCAATCGCGAAAACGCCAGCATTTCTGAGGAAACGCGCACCCGCATCAACGACGCCGTTCAGGCATTGGGCTACCGCCCGAATGCTGGAGCACGCGCACTGGCTTCCCAGCGCAGTGACTGGTACGGAATCGTCACCGAGATCGTGACGGCCCCGTTCGCGGTGGACATTATTAAGGGCGCCCAGGACCAAGCCTGGCTTGACCACAGGTTCCTCCTCATTGCGCCTTCCGACCAGGCCGATGCGGTAGGACCCAACCAGGGCTTGGAAGATGCAGCCGTGGAAAAGCTGCTGGAACAACGAGTGGAAGGACTTCTGTACGCGGCAACGTACCACCGTGGCGTGCACGTGCCTGAAAGCGCCCAGGAAGTACCCACCGTACTGATCAACTGCTTCGACGCGGACGGGAACCTGCCCTCGATTGTCCCGGACGAACGCGCCGGAGGCCGCGTCGCCGTCGAACGTTTGCTCCAGGCCGGCCACCGCAGGATCGGAGTCATCAACCTGGACCCGGACATTCCCGCCGCCGTCGGGCGTTTGGAGGGTGCCCGCGAAGCACTCGCCGAAGCCGGCCTCGAGCTGGACCCGGAGCTCGTGGTGCCCGGACACGCAACGGCGGACGGCGGGTACGAGGCCGCGTGCCAAATCTTGGACCACTACCCGAAAAAGGACAGGCCAACCGCGCTGTTCTGCCTCAACGACCGCATGGCGATGGGCGCTTACGACGCCATCAAAGAACGGGGCCTGACCATCCCCGGAGACATCGCCGTGATCGGCTTCGACAACCAGGAACTGATTGCGGCCTACCTCAGGCCCAAGCTGACCACAGTTGCGTTGCCGTTCGCAAAAATGGGCGCCCTGGGAGTCCAGACGCTCGCAGCTCTTACAGCAGGACAGCCGATAATTGCCGACCAATTAGTCGGCTGTCCGCTGCTAGAACGCTCTTCGGTCTGACCGCGAAATCAATAGCGAAGAGCAACCCCTTACCCACCCCTTCACCTTGCTGATGAAGATAGGAAAGAGATAACCATCATGACACAACCCCGATTCCTGAGGTCTGCCCGAATCACGGCAGCCGGGCTGGCGGTGGGCGCACTGCTGCTGACCGGCTGTGCAGCCACCGTCAACAAGGATGCCGGCACCGACGCCGCAGCGAACGCCAGCGCCTTTCTGACCATTCCGCGTGAGGACATGGGCACGTTCGTGCAGAACTTCAACCCGTTCGCGCCCACCGTCAACCCGATGGTCCAGCAGTCCATCTACGAGTCGCTGCTGATCTTCAACCCGGCCAAGGGAAACACGGTGCCGTGGCTCGCCACTGAATGGAAGGCTGCCGCCGACGGCAAATCCATCACCTTCACCCTGCGCGACGGCGTGAAGTGGTCCGACGGCCAACCGTTCGTGGCCGAGGACGTCGCCTACACGTTCGAGCTCCAGAAGAAGATCAAGGGTGGTTACGACTATCTGAAGACCGTTGCCGCCGAAGGCACCAACAAGGTCACCTTCACCTTCAACAAGCCGTGGTCCCCGGCGCTCTACGACGTCGGCCAACTCACCATCCTGCCCAAGCACATCTGGTCCACCCTCGGCGATCCGGAGAAGAACGCCAACGCCAAGCCCGTCGGCACAGGCCCTTACACCGAGGTTGACAGTTTCCAAGCCCAGTCGTTCGTGCTGAAGAAGAACCCCAACTACTGGCAGCCGGAAAAGCAAAAGATCGCCGGTATCAAGATGCTCGCCTTTGCAGGGAACGACGGCGCCAACCTCGCCGCCGCGAACGGCGATGTGGACTGGGCTCCGCAGTACATTCCGAACATCGAAAAGACGTTCGTTTCCAAGGACAAGGAACACCGCCACTACTGGTTCCCGGCCACGGGCGCCATGATCAACTGGCAACTCAACACCACCAAGGCCCCCTTTAACGATGTCGATGTCCGCAAGGCCCTGAGCATGGCCGTTGACCGAGAGCAGGTCACCAAGATCGGCATGAGCGGCTACGCCAAGCCTGCAGACTGCACCGGACTCTCCGGCAACTACGAGAGCTGGAAGAACAACGAGGTCAAGGACAACTGCACCTGGACCAATCTGGATGTCCAAAAGGCCAACGAGCTGCTGGACAAGGCTGGCTACCCGAAGGGTGCTGACGGCAAGCGCACGCTCAAGGATGGCAAGCCCTTCGAATTCAAGATCTCCGTGGGCGCGTCTTCTTCTGACTGGCTGTCCGTGGCCAACGTGATCGCGCAGAATCTGGCCGAGGTTGGCGTGACGGCCAAGGTGGACTCGCCGGACTGGGCCGCCGTGGTGGCTGGCTACGAGACCGGCGACTTCGACTCCGGCATTGTGTGGAGTCCAAACGACCCCAGCCCGTACAAGTACTTCGCAGGCATGATGGGCACGTCCACGGTCAAGCCGGTGGGCACCCAGACGTTCGACAACTACCACCGCTTCGGCGACACCAAGGCCGATGCCCTGCTGGCCGAGTTCGCTGCGGAGGCGGACGAGTCCAAGCAGAAGGACATCGCCGACAAACTCCAGGAAGAGTACAACGACGTCGCGCCGCTGGTGCCGCTCTTTTCCGGCCCGGTATGGGGTGCCTTCAACGACACGCGGTTCACGGGCTGGCCCACGGAGGAGAACCCGTACGCCACGCTGTCCGAACGGTCACCCACCACTGTGCTGGTGCTGACCACGCTGGAACCGCGCAAGTAGTCCCACCGCTGGTCGCCGGACACCCGGCGACCAGCCCCCAACACAGCACGCCCGGCGTAGTGCCGTATCGCCCCGCCGGGCGTGGCCCCAAACTTTCCGCAATTCCCGAAATGGAGGGAAACCGTGCGCTTCATCCTGCGCCGCCTGGGTTTCTACCTGATCGCCTTCTGGGCATCCATTACCCTGAATTTCCTGCTCCCGCGCTTCATGCCCGGGGACCCCGTCTCCCGCATGTTCGCCCGCTCCCAGGACAGAATGCAGCCCGAACAGATCGAGGCCCTGCGCAAGCTGCTCGGCGTTGACGACCGGCCCCTCTGGGAGCAATACATCGACTACCTTCACAACATCTTCACGGGGCAAATGGGCGTCTCCATCTCACGTTTCCCCACCCCGGTCACCGAGGTCATTTCGTCCCAGATCGGCTGGACCCTCCTGCTCGGTGGAACCGCACTGGTGATTGCCGCCGTCGCGGGTAACCTGCTGGGCGTCCTGGCAGCCTGGCGGCGCGGCGGAGCGATCGACTCCGCGCTTCCGCCGCTGCTGGTGTTCATCGGCTCGTTCCCGTACTTCTGGCTCGCGATGGGTGCCCTGTACCTGTTCGGCGTGGTGCTGAACTGGTTCCCCATCCGCCACGCCTTCACTGACGGACTGGAGCCCGGGTTCACGTGGGAGTTCATCGGCGACGTCGGCGCCCACCTCGTGCTCCCGGCGCTGACGATCGTGCTGGTCTCCATCGGCGGCTGGATGCTGGGCATGCGGAACACAATGATCGCCACAAACTCCGAGGACTACATCACCATGGCCGAAGCCAAGGGACTCCGCCCGGGCCGCATCATGCTCCGCTACGCGGCCCGGAACGCCATGCTCCCTTCGGTCACGAGCTTCGGCATGGGCCTGGGCTTCGTGGTGGGTGGTGCGCTGCTCACCGAGGTGGTCTTCGCGTACCCGGGTGTTGGCTACCAACTCCTCAACGCAGTCCAGGGCCTCGACTACCCGCTTATGCAGGGCCTGTTCCTGACCATCACCGCCGCCGTGCTGCTGGCGAACTTCCTGGTGGACATCCTCTACGTCCGCCTCGACCCGCGCGTGCGCAGCAACTAGAGGGACCATCATGACAACCGCAATTCTGAAGCAGCCCACTCAGCCAACAGCTGCCCGCAAGCCCAACCGCAGTTTCGTCCACGGACTTATCACCAACAAGAAGGCCCTGCTGGGCATGACCGTGATGCTCGTGTTCATCGCCCTTGCGTTGCTGGCCCCCGTGCTGTTCCCCGGAGACCCGTCGCGGATCACCGCGATGGCCTCGCTGGAACCGTCTCCCGAGCACTGGCTCGGCACCACAGCCAAAGGTCAGGATGTACTTGCCCTGACTGTCCACGGCTCCCGCAGTTCCCTGTTCGTCGGGTTGACTGTGGGCTTCGCATCCACCTTCATCGGCATTTTGGTGGGCCTGGCCTCGGCCTACTTTGGCAAGTTCATTGACGAAGCACTGTCCTTGATGACCAACGTCTTCCTGCTCCTGCCCGGTCTGCCGCTCCTTGTCATCCTGGCTGCGTTCCTGCCGCCGGGTTTGGGAACCGTGATCCTGGTCCTCGTGGTCACCGGCTGGGCTGGGTCGGCACGTGTGTTGCGGTCGCAGGCGCTGTCCATCCGCTCCAAGGACTTTGTGGCCGCGGCCGTGGTGTCCGGCGAAGGGGCAGGCCGGATCATGTTCCGGGAGATCCTGCCGAACATGGCATCGATCGTCATGGGGACTTTACTGGCCTGCGTCATCTACGGCATTGGAGCCCAGGCCGGCCTGGAGTTCCTGGGCCTGGGCGACGTCAGTACGGTCTCCTGGGGCAACAACCTCTTCTGGGCCGGCAACGAGGGAGCCCTGCTAACCGGCAGCTGGTGGGTGTTCGTGCCTTCGGGCGTCTGCATCGCACTGGTCGCGTTCGCCCTGGCCCTCATCAACTACGCCGTGGACGAGGTTACTAACCCGCGGCTGCGGAACATCAAAACCCCAAAAATTACCGAAAGGAGCGCCGCAAAGTGACTGTCTCCCAAGTTTCCTTCGGCTCCCACGAGCCCGTCCTGGACGTCAGGAACCTCACCGTCAAGTACGTCGGCGACACCCGCTCCACCACCGCCGTCGACCGTGTTTCCTTCAACATCGGCACCGGTGAGGTGTTCGGGCTGGCGGGCGAGTCCGGTTGTGGGAAGTCCACCATCGCCAACTCGATCATGCGGCTCCTGAAGGATCCCGCGAAGATCGCCGGCGGCAGCATCTCCTTCGGCGGCAAGGACGTCCTGGCCATGAGCCCGGAGGAGCTGCGGCGCTTCCGCTGGCAGGACGTGGCCATGGTGTTCCAGTCGGCCATGAACTCACTCAACCCGGTGCTGACCATCGGCGAACAGATCATGGACATTTTCACCACTCATGCGGACTACTCGCGCAAGGAATCGCTGCGGCGTGCCGGTGAGTTGCTCGAGTTGGTGAGGATCGACCCCGCACGCCTCAAGTCCTACCCGCACCAGCTCTCGGGCGGCATGCGGCAGCGCGCCGTGATCGCCATGGCTGTGGCGCTCAAGCCGTCCCTGTTGATCCTCGACGAACCCACTACCGCGCTGGACGTGGTGGTGCAGCAGGAAATCATGGCGCAGATCAAGGAACTCCAGCGTGAACTGGGTTTCTCGGTCCTCTTCATCACGCACGACATGTCCCTCATGGTGGAACTCTCGCACCGCATGGGTGTCATGTACGGCGGGCGGATCGTAGAGACCGCCAAGGCCCAGGACGTCTACGCCAGCCCCCGCCACCCCTACACGCAGGCGCTGATGGGTGCGTTCCCGCCGCTCAGCGGCCCGCGGGTTCCGCTGGCGGGACTGCCCGACGGCGTGAAGTTCCGGAACATCCCGGACCTCACCGAGGCGGCACCCGGCCACCTCGTGGCCGGGTTTGGTACCGACGCTGAAGCAGCCGTTCTGGAAGGAGTCGCACGATGAGCCACTCTGTACTATCTTCACAGCGGTCTGCCATTGCTACCGGGACACCTGCACTCGAGGTCCGCGGACTGGGAAAGTCGTTCCCCATAGGCGGCCTGTTCTCCCGGGAGTCCGTCCGGGCTCTGCACGGCATCGACCTGACCATTGGCCGCGGCGAAATCGTCGCACTGGTGGGGGAGTCCGGGTCGGGCAAGAGCACCCTGGCCCGCTGCGTTGCCCGGCTGGAAAAGCCGAGCTCCGGCGAGATCCTGATCGACGGCGTCGACGTCCGCAAGCGCGACCGCTTCCAAGCCTCCCGGGCCTTCCGCTCCCAGCTGCAGATGGTCTTCCAGGACCCCTTCGGCTCGCTGAACCCCGCCCACAGGATCGAGCACTTCCTGCGGCGGTCGCTAGCGATCCACCGGAAGGGCGGCAGCTCCGAGACAGAGACGCAGCAGCGACTCGAGGAGCTCATGACCACCGTGGGCCTGCAGGCCGACATGCTGAACTCCTACCCGCACGAGCTCTCCGGCGGGCAGCGCCAGCGAGTCGCGATTGCCCGGGCCCTTGCCGTGGAACCACAGGTCATTCTCGCCGACGAGCCCACGTCCATGCTGGATGTTTCGGTCCGGATCGGCGTGCTGAACCTGATGCGGAAGCTCCGCGATGAGCAGGGAATCTCGATGCTCTACATCACACACGACCTCGCCTCGGCCCGATACCTGGCGGACCGGACGGCGGTCATGTTCGCGGGGGAGCTCGTTGAAGAGGGCGAGTCCTTGGACCTCCTGGCCAACCCAGCCCACCCGTACACGCAGCTGCTGGTCTCTGCCGTCCCGGATCCGGCCCGGGCAGGCTCCTACGATCCCGTCCGCCGTGCCGAACTGCGGCAGGCTGTGATGGCGTCGACCACCTGCGCTTTCGACGGCGACCCGAACCAGGCCTGCTCGGCCGAGGAACCCGTCCGCCACCGCGTGGGCGACCCCGAAAACCGCCACTGGGTGCGCTGCCACCGCTACCGCCCGCAGGTTGGAGCAGGCGGCCACGCCCTGGCAACTGAACCTACGGACAAGAAGGCCTCCGCATGACTGAATCGACGCACCCGCTCGCCACCGTTCCCCGGGACGAACTGATTGCCCGCGCCGATGCGGACTCCCTCCGGCCGCGCTTCCACTTTGTTTCCCCGGCCGGTTGGCTGAACGACCCCAACGGCGTGAGCCAATGGAACGGCACCTACCACCTCTTCTACCAGTACAACCCCGAAGGCGCCTTCCACCACCGCATCCAGTGGGGCCACGCCACCAGCATCGACCTCGTCCACTGGACGGACCAGCCGGTGGCGCTGGAACCGTCGGCCGGTCCGGACGCCGACGGCTGCTGGTCGGGGGTGTTGGTGAACGACGGCGGCACGCCCACCTTGGTGTACTCGGGACGGCTAGGCGAGCAGGAGTTGCCATGCGTTGCCGTGGGATCCGCAGACCTGCTGAGCTGGAGCAAACTGCCTCAGAACCCGGTCATCCCAGCCCCGCCGGCCGGAGTGGACATCACGGCGTATCGCGATCACTGCGTCTGGCGCGAGGGTAAAAAGTGGCGGCAGCTGGTGGGATCAGGCATTCGCGGGCGCGGGGGCACGGCGTTCCTGTACGAGTCGGAGGATCTGCGCTCCTGGGAATACGTCGGCCCGCTGTTCATCGGCGACGCCTCACAGGGCGATCCTGCCGATACCGACTGGACCGGGACCATGTGGGAATGCGTGGACCTGTTCCGGGCAGGCCGGGGCTCGTTGGCAACGGTTCCTCCTTCTGGTGACGCGCCCGATGTGCTGGTCTTTTCCGCATGGGACGACGGCGACACCCGGCACCCGCTGTACTGGACCGGCCGCTACTCGGGAGACTCTTTCGAGCCCGCCGGGCTGCATCGGCTCGACTACGGTGGGCGGTTCTTCTACGCGCCGCAGTCGTTCCTGGATGAGTCCGGCCGGCGCATCATGTTTGGTTGGCTTCAGGAGGGCCGCAGCGACGCCGCAATGGTGGAGGCAGGGTGGTCGGGCGTCATGAGTTTGCCGCGCGTCACCACCCTGGCCGACGACGGAACCCTACGTTTCGCACCCGTGCCCGAAATCGAGAAGCTGCGCCGGGACCACGTGGGCCTGCCGGGACAGGAGTTGGTGGGTGCCGCGGCATCTGTGGCTACGGGGGTGTCCGGCAGCCAACTGGACCTTGAATTGGACTTGCAGCTCGAGCCGGGTGCTGTGCTGCGACTGGGTTTGCTGGCGGCTGACACTGGTGTGTCCGGCAAATCCGAGGAGGAGACAGTGATCGAAGTGTGCCGGGCCACTGAAGGCGGCGGCCAAGGCACACTCCGCCTCGACCGTACTCGGAGCAGCCTCGATCCAACCCTTGATGTGGAGGACAAGTCCGGACCGCTCCCGATGCCCGACGGGCGGGTACACCTGCGTGTCCTGGTGGACCGATCCGCCGTCGAAATTTTCGCCAACGGCAAGCCGCTCACGGCCCGGGTCTACCCGACCTTGGGCGGTGAGCACGTAAGCCTGGCCGCCGAGGGTACCGTGAGGCTGCTCTCCTTCGATGCCTGGACCATGGCTGGGATCTTTGGAGGTGCCCGGACCCTCTTCCCCTAAGCCGGGATCCGACCGTCTCCCTGAAAGTTAGCTTCACGCAATCGCTATGACTACGAAACCCCGCTGGGGAAGTGGGCATCCAGTGTTGAGCGGCAGATACGGCGCTTCCACCGTTCCTGCCGGCAGTCGTCTCAGCCGAACAACTCGGCGTCAAGGTTGAGGACGCGGTGCTGGTCGTGACTGCCAGAGCGCTGGGGCTGGTGGTCGTTGTCCGGCGTCCGGCTTGGCTGGTGATCCATGCTAATCAGCCTTCTACTGTTGCCGCAGGGCCGACGTCGGCGGCTTTCTGCCCGTCATCAAAGCCATGGCGGCGGTGATCCAGGACGATTTTAGCGACGGCGGCCTCCGAGGCGGCGGAGAACGGCCCGAAGTGCCCCTCAACGGCCCACCGGGTTTCCTCTTCGATGAGGTCGGCGTTGATTCTTGCGCCGGTCACGACACCCTCGGCGGCCGCAACGATCACTTGTGCCATTAAATTGGAGACATTGCCCGCCGCATACACGCCGCGAACGTCCGTCGCACCCATAGCGTCGGTCTCGATGAACCGTCCGGCCCCCGATGGGTGCACCAGAGGACTTAGCCCGAGTGATTCCAGAAGCGCGGATCTGGCCTCCATTCGTGTTCCGACAGCCAGCGCCTGTACTTCGAACGAGGAACCCTGGCGAAGCGTGAGCCCTGTGAGGACACCGTCGACAGCGTCAACGGCAGCCACGGCGCCGTCAACGACCGTTACGGGCCGGGCGGCGAGCTTTTCCCACTCCTCGTCGGTGGGTTCCACGGCGTCGTTAAGGAAAAGGGTGACATCACGGGACCATTGCCTGAACAACAGTGCCTGATGGACGGACAGCGGGCCTGTGCCAAGCACTCCAATCCGCTGCCCGCGGATTTCCCAGCCATGACAGTAGGGGCAGTGCACGACGCCCTTTCCCCATTGTTCCCGTAGCCCGACGATGGGAGGCAGCTCGTCTCTTAGTCCCGTGGTGACGAGGAGGCGTCTCCCGAAGAACCGGCGGGCATCTGCGAGTATCACCTCGAATCCGTCGGGGGTTCGCCGTGCCGAAACGGCTTCGCCATCAATGACCGTTCCTCCATAGGAGAGAACTTCGCGGCGTCCGATGGACAGGAGTTCCCCTGGGGTCATACCGTCCCTCGATAGATAACCGTGTACACCAGCTGCGACTGCGTTGCGCGGGGTTCCGGAATCGATGACCAGTGCCGAGCGCAGCGCCCGGCCCAGCGTCGTGGCTGCGCTGAGTCCTGCCGCACCGCCGCCCACAATTACAGCGTCATAGTGTGTGGTGTCCATATTGATGTGTCCTTCCTCGCGTCCCGATCGTTTGCCGCCCAGAGTTCCTGGGTAGCAACACCAGCGTCCATCGCACGATCCCGGATTGGCAACCAAAATTGCTGTTATGGCAAACTGGGCGCTATGACAACTGAGCTTGACGATCTTCTCGGGGCGGTCGGCCCCCGGCTTCGCACACTCCGTGCGGAACGGAGCCTCACGCTCGGAGAGGTGTCCTCCGCATCAGGAGTCTCGGTCAGCACCCTTTCCCGCCTCGAATCCGGCCGGCGCAGGCCAAACCTCGAAATCCTGCTGCCCCTCGCGAGGTTGTACGGTGTTCCCCTCGATGACCTGGTGGGCGCCCCGCCTACCGGGGATCCGAGAATTCATCTCCGGCCCATCACCCATGGCGGCATGACGGCTGTTCCTCTCACGCGCCGCGCAGGCGGATTACAGGCCTTTAAGATGGTGCTCGCCGGTGATGCCCGCGGGGCCGAGCCCGACCCCCGCGTTCACGAAGGCTACGAATGGCTCTACATCCTCAACGGACGACTGCGTTTGGTGCTGGGCGACAAGGACTTTGAACTTCGCCCCGGTGAAGCCGCGGAATTCGACACCCACACGCCGCACTGGTTCGCCAGCGCTGACGGCAGACCCGTCGAGTTCCTCAGTCTGTTTGGACAGCAGGGCGAGCGGATGCACGTACGCGCGCGGCCCAAGCCCTCATAGCCGAAGAGGTCCGAGAGGTTCTGTCCCTGATACCGGCCCGGTAGACGTCGGGGATCGATCTATGACCCTGCCGACCCGGTGGACTGACATGCAGGCGAAAACTGTTCGGGTAGAGGTTGGTCCAAGAGGACGAAGAACATCAAACCTTGGATCAAGGAGAACTTGGGATTCAACGCGATGTTCCCAGTAGCAGATTCGCTTACGGATGGATATCGCCGTTTGTCGAAGAGATGCAGAAGGAGGAACCTTCCACTAGGGTGACGGTCTCCAAGACGGGACCGGCGGCTGTATGAGCATTCCCACGAGCGCATCACCGCCGGCGAGCTCAAGGATGACAGAGAAGAGGACGCAGGGAAGGAGTGGTGCGGCGTCTCAACGGTCCCGCTCACACGCACACCGCCAACCGCCCCGGTCCACGGCGTATCGCCCGGGCCGGGCAGGAACAGATGCGCGAAGACATGCCCCTGCTGAAGTGCAATGACCTGCGAAGTGACCCCGGCGCAATCCACCGCGAGCTCCACAGGCCGAAAGGTGGCACCGGGATACTCCTGTCCAACGAAGACCTTCGCACCGGAAGCACCAACGCAGGCTGCGGTGACGGTGTACTGCCCGGCAACCGGCACTTTCTGGAATTTGCCAAACCCCCTGACGGGGCCGTCCAGTGGCCCCACGTCGGAAAGGAGGACTGGCTCCGGCCCTGCCCCTAGCAGTCGGTCCAGTTCAGCGTAGTTCTTAGCCTCCTGCTCCAGTACATGCGGGTCGCTGTAGGCCTTCGGTGACCCTATTACCGGCGCCGGTTCAGCTGTTGGTGTGTGCACGGTCTCGGGGCCTGCTGGCGTGCGCTCGGGCTCGGAGTATTCATAGACGCACCCCGCCGTTCCGCTTATAGGGATCAGCAGGCACAGGGCAAATGAAAGCCGGTGCCCCTTTCCTTTTGTTCCCACGTTTCCATGGTGGGCAAGCCTGCAGTTGAAAACAACCACCGTTCCGGTCAATGTTCCATCCGGAGGACACGCGAGGGTTCGCGGCCTTGTCGTGGACCTCCAATAAACAATTTTTGAACGCGGGCGACGGCAGCTTGCAACGGCTTCAACCCCAAGCAGGAAAAGAGAAGTACGCTTATCACGATCCATCGATTCACGAAGGGGCACGGTAGGAGCCATGGTCCCATGAAAGACGCAGGCAGGCTGCCGCGGGAGACCGTTGCAAGGCTGGTATCCGCCGTTGATGCCGGGATGCCAGGGACAGTGAACGTCCTAGCGGGGCTGGTCGCGGTGCCAGGCATCGCCTGGCCCGACTTCGATCCGAATGCTTTGGAGCACAGTGCGGGGAACGTCCGGATGCTGCTCCATGAGACAGGTTTTGCTGACGCGGAGATCATCCGCGCCACCGATCCGGCAGGCGCACCGGGGGCACCCGGGGTCTTCGCCGCCAGGCCTGCCGCTCCCGGGCTGCCGACGGTGCTCCTCTATGCCCACCACGACGTCCAGCCGCCTGGGCCGGCCGGGGAATGGGAGAGTGACCCGTTTGTTGCTGTGGTGAGGGACGGACGTCTTTGGGGCCGGGGCTCGGCCGATGACAAGGCCGGAATCCTCATGCACGTTGCTGCTGTCCGGGCTCTGGACACAGTCCTAGGACCGGGCCACGGCTTGGGTCTGACCTGCTTTATCGAGGGAGAGGAGGAATGGGGGTCGCCCACGCTGCCGGCCCTCCTCGCACAGCACAAGCCGCGCTTCCAGGCAGAGGCAGCCATCGTTGCTGACGCGGGCAGCTGGAAAATCGGAACCCCTGCGCTCACCACGAGTCTGAGAGGACTGGTCGACGGGACCATCGAAGTACGAACCCTGGATCATGCGCTGCACTCAGGCAGCTACGGCGGACCCGCCCTCGATGGCCCCACAGTCCTTGCCCGCCTGATGGCCACCTTCCACCACGAAGACGGTTCGGTCGCCGTGGAAGGCCTCGCAACAGCACGCATCGAAGGTCCGGATTTCTCCGAGGATGAATTTCGGCGTGATGCCGGCGTCCCAGATCACATTCAGCTGGCGGGAACAGGAAAGATCAGCTCCCGACTGTGGAGCAAGCCCGCGCTGTCCTTCGTCGGACTCGATGCCCCGCCAATAGCAACCGCTCCGAACACCTTGATTCCGACGGCCGCCGTTAAGTTCAGCCTCCGGATTCCGCCCGGCAATGACCCGGACGAGGCCATGGAAGCCGTCCGCCGGCACGCCCTGAAGCATGCCCCCTTTGGCGCCGAAGTGACATTTACTCCGGGCACAAAGAGCAAGCCCTTCGCGGTGGCGCCGCGCGACCGGATGGCGCAGACAGCCCTGTGGGCACTTGGGGAGGCATGGGGAGCCGAGGCGGTGACCAGAGGCACTGGCGGGTCAGTCCCGTTCGTGGCCGAACTGACCCGCCACCATCCCCGTTGCTCCATCCTGCTGACAGGACCCAGAGACCCCGATTCGCGTGCGCACGGAGCCAACGAATCCGTTCACTTGGGCGAACTGCGAAACGCGATCCTTGCCGAAGCCCTGCTTCTCGCTGCTCTCTGCCAGAACCCCGCCGTCGGGCTGCCCTAACGGCCGGTGATCGACGAACTGAGCAATTTCATCATCACGGGAGCCCAAGCATGACCACACTGATCGACAAAACCGTGCTGATCACAGGAGCGACCGATGGGCTGGGCTACGCGCTTGCCTGCCGACTCGCAAAGGACGGCGCCGCACTCATCCTGCACGGTCGACGACCCGACGTCCTCGAACGGGCCGCCGACGACATCCGCCATTTCGGCGTCGAAGTATCTACTGTGCTGGCCAACTTGGCCGAACTCGACCAGGTACGTACCATGGCCGACGAACTCACTGTCGACGGAATCGGCATCGATGTGCTGGTTAATAACGCCGGTGTCGGTATAGGGAAGCCCGACACGACCACACGTGCAACCACGGTGGACGGCCACGAGCTGCGATTCGCCGTGAACTACCTCGCGCCCGCAATCCTGATGTCCCGGCTCCTCCCGACCATGCAACAACGGCCAGGATCCCGGATCGTCAACGTCGCGTCCGCGGGACAGCAACCCATCGACTTCGACGACGTTATGCTTACCCATGGATACAGCGGGACTCAGGCATACTGCCAAAGCAAGCTCGCGCTCATCACCCTCGGGTTCATCCTGGCGGACCGCATCCCGGCACCTCAGGTGACGATCAACAGCCTCCACCCCGGGACCTACATGCCAACCAAGATGGTGCTGGAATCCGTGGGGCATAGCATCGACAGCCTGGAAACAGGGGTCGAGGCCACCGCACGGCTGGTCGCTGATCCAAGCCTCTCTGACACGACCGGGGCGTACTTCAACATCACCAGACCTGTCAATGCCAAGGCCCAGGCATACGATAGCGTTGCCCGTCGACGTCTGATCGACATTACAGAATCGCTCATCGGCCAGCCCATCATCTGAAGCGGAAAACCGGAACCTCCCGGGTTGCGAGAATCGGGAGGTTCCGGTGAGTGTGGATCCGGTGTCCGGAACGGAATTCAGTTATGGATGCTGTCAGTCGGTTTCTGGCCCACGGCAGAAGTGGCAGTCGTCGTCGCAGGTGGAAGCAGCGGCTTGTGGCTGAGGAACCGACCGGACCTCTTCGTGTTGCAGTCGTTGATGCGAACCTGGTTCCACATTGCCAAATGCTCGGTCCATCGACCTAACATGTCCCATATGAAGGTTGCCCGAGAGGCGCGCTCTGCTGCTGTGGTTATTAATGCCGGATCACGCCGGGGGGCGGCGGCGCGCGAACTTGCGGTGGACAAGATGCAAAAGGCAGGCGTGCCGATCACCTCCGTCCATCACGTCTTGTCGGGAGCGGAGTTGGCCGAGACGCTCGACCGAGTGGTTGCGGACGGGCACGACCTGGTCGTGGTCGGTGGCGGCGACGGGACTGTGTCCTGCGCCGCCGGTCGAGTTGCCGGCACGGACGTCATGCTTGGTGTCCTTCCGCTGGGCACCGCCAACGACCTCGCCCGCACGCTTGAGATACCGAACAATTTGGCAGAGGCGTGCGCTGTCGTCGCAGACGGGAAGGTGGTCGACGTCGACCTCGGCCGGGCGAAGGGCCAGCCGTTCCTCAACGTCGCCTCCGTTGGCCTGTCGGTTACTGTTACGGAGGCCCTCAGCCCCCGCCTGAAGCGGCATATCGGGCCATTGGCGTACGGTGTTGCCACCCTGCGCGCTTACGCTCGGCACAAGCCGTTCCGAGCCCGTCTCGAATTCCCGGAGGGGGACCACGAGCCGATGGAGCTTGAGGACCTGCTTCAAGTGGCCGTCGGCAACGGCCGGCACTATGGCGGCGGCAACACGGTCTCGCCTACGGCGGGGATCGACGACCACACTCTTGACATCTACGCCATCCTGGCTGCGCCGCTGCGGGAGCACGTAAGGATCGCTAGGTTGTTCAAGGACGGAAGTTTCGTCGAGCACGAACGAGTGCACCACCTGACCAGCCGATGTGTCCGGCTGGTCACTGAGCCACCGTTGTCGGTGAACCTCGACGGCGAGATCGCGACTGTCACGCCGGCCTACTTCACGATTGAGCGCAACGCCGTGCATGTGGTGGTACCGCAGAGCAGCAGCAGCGCAACGTTCGACGGACGGCGTGCTCCGCGAGAGGACCCGTCCATCTGAGAGTTGATTAGCCGCGTGCTCGGGCAAAGCGAGGATAGGCAGCGTCAGAGGTCTACGCGCTGACAGTGCCCTTGGCGCGAGGATTGAAGCCGGCACCTCGTTGTTCCGGCGCCAACTACGCGGGAGGCTCAATCGTCAGGTGTCTTGGGCCAGGTCCTGGAGGTCGAAGGCATCGCGTGCCTGTTCGATGTGGGGCATCTGCTCTGCAGCCCATTCCAGGAGCACGTCGATGGGATGGCGAAGTGTCTTTCCCAATGGTGTGATGCGGTACTCGACCGCCACGGGGCGCGAGCTCAGCAGCTTGCGTTCGATGATGCCGTTGCGTTCGAGGCGCCGCAGCGTTGCCGTCAGGGACTTCTGCGACACCGCGGGGATCGCGCGCCGCAGTTGGCTGAACCGGCACGGCCGCTCGCAGAGTTCGTTGAGCACGCTCAGTGACCACTTGTCGAGAACTTGATCGAGCAATTCCCGGTGTGGGGCGCTGATCTCCAGCGCGTCAGTATGGCTAGTGGTATCTGGCATGAAACCTGGTCTCGTTGAAGTGTCCTGCATCTACCAAGTATCAAAGATATACCAAGTTCATCTCTCTCTTCTAAGGAGTCTCATGTCTGTTCAGCGTTTCAGCCCAGAAGGCCTGATGCAGCCCGTCCCGTACCACCACGTCGCCGTCGGCACCGGTACGCGTCATGTTCACGTTGCCGGCCAGATCTCGCGTCTGGCCGATGCTACGCCCGTGGCGCCGGACGATCTGGCCGGTCAAGTCGCTCAGGCTCTCCGTAATACGGCGACCGGGCTGGCCGCCGGTGGCGCGACCTTCGACGACGTGGTGCGTTTGACGTTCTACGTGACCTTATGGGCTCCGGAGAAGATCACCGCTCTCATGGAAGGTATCGAAAGTGCCGCCGCAGAGATCGGACTGCCCACGCCGATGCCGCCGACCTCGCTGATCGGCGTCGAGTCTCTGTTCGAGCCCGACGTGCTCGTCGAGATCGAAGCAACCGCCGTTCTGGATTAGCAACACCGCCAAAGGCGACCGTCAGCGTATCTTGGACTTCATGCAGCACCCGCTCCGTATGGACGCGTGATCGCCTCGAGGAAATGCCCGTCAGGATCCGCGAAGTAGACGCCACGGCCGCCGTCGTTGTGGTTGATCTGCTGCGGCCGGGACCGTCCCGGGTCCGCCCAGTAGGGGATGCTCTGGGCCTGGATCCTTGCGAAGATTCCGTCGAAGTCCTCCTCGCTGACTAGGAAGGCGTAGTGCTGCGGGGAGATGGGCCGGTCCGCCGTGGCGAAATCGAGGGCCACTCCGTGGTCGAGGGGGACGGTCATGAACGACCACATGGGTTGGGGCTTCGGCAGTCCGAGCACGTGGGCCAGGAACTCCGCCGAACGGCGCTTGTCCGTTGCGTAAACGATGGTGTGGTTGAAAGCGACCGTCATGGTGACCTCCTCGGGTGTTTGTCCGCAGTCGGGGAAGCTTCGCGATCCGGGAAGCTGCTCCACATGACGGGTTCCGCAACGTTCGATTAAGGCTCATCAGGCCTTGGCGACCGGCAGCACCAGCATATAGCCGGTCGGCAGATTGCTGCTCCAGCGCCGCGGCTCGCGGACGACGAACTGCGTGGCCAACTGCTTGGGGGTGAGCAGGGCGTTGGGCGCGGGGGACGGTCCCCACCGCTGGTCGCCGTACGGGTAGAGCGGATCTTGAACGCGGATACCGGTGACCGAGAAATCGGGGAACTGGTCGGGATCGCCGACTGACGCGAAGCCGCTCATCACCCAAACGTGGCGACCGCGCCACATGACCAGCCCGACCGGCCGGCCTGTGTCAGCGATGGCGCGCGCCGCGGTCCGCAGCGCTTCCTCGTAGTCGGCAATGCTGACGACGGTGTACGGACCCATTCCGACCTTGGTCAGCACCTGCGCCCAACCTAAGGGATTGGCGCCGTTGAACGAGTTGGACGACCGTGCCCGGGCCATCTCCCACAGCTGGCCCTGCTGAACGGGATCGGCCCACGTCCGGGCCTTCGTGTCGTCGATGAGGTTGTGCATGATCTGGATGCTCGCCGCCACACACCACTCAAAGGTGTATTGGGGAACGAAGTCCCCCTCCTGGTAGAGGTTGAGGGCGAACGCCCGGGGCACCGGCGTCGGCGTGGGAACCAATGTCGGGGTGGGGGATGGGGGCTGGTGAGGAGCGGGGACGTCGTCGCGTGCGGCTGGCGGGGCCGAGGAGGTCTGGACCGGCCGATCGGTGGCAGCCTCATCGAGGCTGATGGCGGGCGTGCAGCCCGAAAGAAGCGTCGCTGGGACGACGAACCAGGCCAGAATGCGGAGCTGGACACCGATCATGATCAATCCATTTTATCTCGACGCGGCCGGAATGCGTCCTGCAGCGGAACGGCGCTCATGAGCCTCAAAGCCAGCAGCGACCGCCGGGAAGGGGTAGATCTCGCGACGCCGCTGGAGTAGGTTGAGCGCTATTATCAGCGTCGCCGGGGAGTCAACCGTGACCAGTAGCAGGCCCAAGAACAATCGGCATGTACCCTCCCGTTTCCTCATCGCGCTCGGCATTGCAACCGCAGGTGTGTTGGCGATCTCCGGGTGCACGTCCACGCCCACGGAGGCCCCACCGTCGTCCGCTGCACTGCCGTCGTCCACTGCACCGCCGTCAGGGGCCGCTTCAACTACCGGCACGACGGGAGAACAGACGGGATCGGGGACTCTGGGCGGACTGGACAAGGGTAGGATCCAGAACACTTTCCAGGCTCTTGCCAAGGAACTGCTCGTGCCGGGAGCGGCCATGATGCTGCGCACCACTCAAGGCGACATCAGCCTCACCTACGGCGTGACGAGCGCGGGAGGGACAACACCTGTCTCACTCGGCGATCACATCCGCATCGGCTCCGTCACCAAGACGTGGACTGGGACCGTCATCCTGCAGCTCGTACAGGAAGGCAAACTCAAGCTTGAGGATCCCGTTTCGAAGTACCGCTCTGACGTACCTAACGGGGACAACATCACCATCGAGCAACTCCTCACCATGCGTAGCGGAATCTACAACTACTCGGAGTCGTACGAGCTCAGCAAGGCCCTCGATACCACGCCGCAACGGGTCTGGGAGCCTGAGGAACTCGTGGCCATCGCACTGCCGCTGCCCGCCTATTTCGAGCCCGGCGAAGGGTTTCACTATTCGAACACGAATACGGTTCTGCTGGGACTCATAGCCGAGAAGCTGGATGGCAAGGGCTTCGCCCAGATCGTGCGCGACCGAATCTTGGGACCACACGGCCTGAGCCAGACATCCTTTCCGGCGTCGAACTCCTCGAGCCTTCCCGAGCCCTTCTCCCGCGGCTACATGTACATGGACAACCTCCTTACCCTGTCCACGACCAAGCTTCCGGCGGACTTGATTGCCAAGGCACAGGACGGCTCATTGAAACCGAATGACTACACAAACGCCAACCCTTCTTGGACATGGGCGGCCGGGCAGGGCGTCTCCACGGCGGGGGACCTCATGACCTTGGCCGAGGCCCTCACTGATGGCAAGCTGCTCAACCCGGACCTTCAAAAGAGGCGGATGGACAGCCTTGCGCCGATCGACGCGGACAACCCAGGCGCGGCGCTGTATGGCATGGCCCTGGCCCAGTTCGGCCCGCTCTACGGACACACCGGCGAACTCCCCGGCTACAACACCTTCATGGGCAGGGATCCACAGAACAAAGTGACTTTGGTGGTGTGGACCAACCTTGCCCCGTCACCCGACGGACGGGACCCCGCGTCGACAATTGCCCAGGCCATCATCGGGGACCTGTACGGCGCAGCGCCTTCAGGGCCAGCCAGGCCGCAGCCAACCTCAGAGACGGCGACGCCCGGAGGGCTTGAGGGCTTGGCACCGTGAGTGACACTTCGATCCCCAACTGACGCTAAAGGGGGGATGAGCGGTTCAGGTCAGATGGTCGAAGTCTCCTCGCGCCCATGCGGCGTGCCGGTTGGCAGAATCTTTCAGAACGGCCTTGGCTCCGGACGCGATTACATTGTTGAAGTTGCCGTAGATCCGATCGAACGTGAGCTCTCCCAGCTGGGCGGCGAGTCGCAACGCCACCGCGCCGGATAGCGGCAAATGATTCGGGTAGCTGCGCATGAAGGCGACTGAGCGCCGATCTGGATTCGGGAACACGCTGTCACCGCTCAGCAGAACTCCTCTGCCGCCCGCTCCTGCAGCCCAGTGCGCCACCGCGCTGCCCGGGAAGTGCCCCCCGGTCTGGTGAAGCGTCAGCCCTTCGGCGATGGTTTGACTGCCGGACCAGTATTCGATGATCGGATCATTGCGCCCCAGCCATCGCCGGTCTGCCTCGGCGACCAGTACGGGGACCCCACCGAGCCGATGTGACCATTCGACCTGCACGCCGAACATGTGTGGATGGCTGGCGGCGATCGCCAGGACCTGGCCTCGCTCCAGCACTGCTTTCACAGCGCTGTCATCGACGTAGCCGACTGGATCCCACAGCAGCGAACCCCCGTGTGTCACGACAAGCTGAGTGGTCTGGCCGATCCCGACCTTTGGCTCGGTTTTGATCGCTATAAGTCCCGGCTCATTCTCCGTCAACAGTGTCTGCTGTCCCTCGTGCGCCAGCCCGTCCAGCGTGAGCCATTTTTGTCCGTCTTCGGGCACATATTGCCGCTCATCACTGCAGATCGGGCAGACCTCGGGGGTAGGTTCGTCGCGTTCGACGGCACAGGTTGCGCAGATCAGCATGGCGGGCCCCTTCCAAGCGTCACGTGTCCTGCTTCTCCGCTTTCTTCACCTTCGAAGGCGGGGTTTGGCGTGCCCAGACTACGGCACGCGAAAGTGTGCTAGGAAGAGATCCCTGCGGTATCGATTGCGTTGGCCGGCCCGCCGCTCACTTTGGCGCCCGTGATCGCCCCTCGACCGTGAGAGAAGGAGCAGGGCGTCAGATACGAGTCAGTTAGCAGCCATTTCGTGGGCAAACTCCAGGGAATCCACAGCAGCCGGGCGAAGCCGCGACAGCATCTTGGCGCTGGCCGCCTCCACGAAGCCATGGAACAGCGCTTTCTCTTCCGCGAGCTGTTCCGGGTGCCACTGCACCCCCACACAGAAGCCCGCATCGGGGTGCTCAATTGCTTCGACTATCTGGTCTTCACTCCAGGCGGTGGCGATGAGCCCTTCGCCAAGGCGGTCCACGGCCTGGTGGTGCGAAACGGGAACGGCTTCCAGTGCGTCAGCCCCCAGGAGGCGGCCAAGCCGGGAATCGCGCCGGATGTCAACACGGATGCCATTGAACTGGTATCCGCCCAGCTGGTAATGCCCGGTTCCCAGGACGTCGGGCAGGTGCTGGTGCAGGGTGCCGCCGAGCGTGACGTTGAGCAGCTGTTCACCCCTGCAGATGCAGAGAAGAGGAACATCCTGGCGGATCGCCTCAAGGATCAGGGCGGCTTCCCACTCGTCGCGTTCGGGCCGGGGAGAGTCCGTTTCCGGATGCGGCTCCTGGCCGTATCGGGCCGGATCCACGTCCCAGCCGCCAGGTATGACCAGCCCGTCCAGCCTGCTGACCAGGTGCTCGATCATGTCCCCGGTCGTGGGCTGCGGCGGGAGAAGGACAGGAACTGCACCCGCGCCAAGGATGGGGGTGAGGTACTTCTCCGGGAGGAATGCCGCGCGCACGTCGCCGCACCCGTCGGTGCCGGCCCGCTCAAGATAGGTGGTCAGGCCGATGATCGGCTTGATTGCGGTGTCTGCGGCGTTCATGCACATGTCCTTCCGGGAAAGTTCCTACTGCAAGGCTACGAACGGCATGTGTACTCCGTGTTACAGGCCCGTCACTATTGGGTATCCATACCGGCTCGCCGCCGGAAGGCGGAGCTCGGATCCAGCGCGCCCACTTCAGTGGTGGTTCGGTTTGGCCAATTCGTTGGTGAGGCCGGTAATGGCGTCCTCGGCAGTCGGTGGGGGCCCGAACAAAACGGTCGCGTATCGCGGCGCTGAAGCGTGTTGCCGCTCAGAGGTCAACGCAAGGGAGGATGTCGCCGCGCCAGGAATACGACGCAGATTCTCGGAGGCGTCAGCGGGTCAGCAGCACGCTGATCTGTGCCCGGATGTCCTGCACGATGGCGTCGATGGTCAGGGCGGCGTTCACACTCACCGCCATGCTGAGAAACATGATCGCCGTGACAATGTGTGCCGTCGTTGCGGCGTTACCCGGCCCGAACCGCTCATCCCTGCCAAGAACGGCAGCAACGGCTTCCTCGGTCTGCGCGACGATGGAGAGAGCCGTTTCGTGGTGCGGCTCCGTCGGATCGCCGAAGACCATCTCCCGCAGGTAGGTGCGCCCGTTGTCGACCTGGACGCGGTTGCATTCCACGATCGGCCGCACGATGGACATCACAGCATCCAACAGCTCCGGGATGGTTTCGGCATCAGCCCGACCCCGTTCAAGGGCTTCAGCGTAGTGGGCGTTCTGCACGAGCAGGAGGAGTTCTCCCTTGGTTTTGGCGTAGAGGAACAGGGTTCCTGTGCCGATATCAGCCTTGTCGGCGATCTGCTGCGTCGTGACATCCTCGACGCCGTGCTCAGCGAACAGCTCGCTGGCTGCGGCAGTGATGCGGTCGAGCTTCTGCTGCTTGTTCCGCTCGCGCCGTCCGAGTGGATGGGAAGCGACAGACATGACGGTTCCTCCCGGAATAAACTGACTGGACTCAATTGTGAGTATAGGTCCCCGGCCCCCTCCCAAGGTCATTCGCGAGGGCGTCCAGCAGTCCATGCCGTTTTGGCGGGGCTGGTCAACGTGCGAGAAATTCGACGGCGACGGTTGAAAACTTGGCGTGGAACTGGAAGATGCCGCCGTGACCGGAATCGGAGTAGATGATCAGCTCGGATCCCTTGATGCGACGGTGCAGGTCCTCGGAGAGGATCGATGGCACCATGCGGTCATTGTCGCCGTTGGCGATAAGGGTGGGTTGGGTGATTTTCGACAGGTCCGACGGGGCGGAGCGGCCGAACTTCTGGATTGCCTTCAGCTGGGTCTGGAAGGACTGGGTGCTGATCGGCTTGTCACGGTCCACGGTGCGCTCCTGAAGGCGCCTGATGAACGCCTTCGCGGCCTGCTTTCCCGTGGCGTTGCGGTTGAAGAACAGAAACTCCTTGGGGTCCGATCGCGTCAGGGTCGCGCGGAGGATGTCCCGGTAGGTGGTGCCGACGACCTTGTCCATGTCCTTGCCGCCGCGCGGACCGGTACCGGTCAGCACGAGCTTGCGGACAAGGTTGGGATGCTTAAGGACCAGGTCCTGGGCGATCATGCCGCCCATCGAGAAGGAGAAGACGTCGATCTTGTCGTACCCGAGGGCCTGGATGAAGGTGTAGGCGTCGTCGGCCATGGCTTCGATGCTGTCGGGAACCTGACCCGTCGAGGCTCCGACGCCGGGCTGATCAAAGGTGATGACGTGGCGGTTCTTAGCGATGGGGTCAATGATGCGGGGGTCCCAGTTGTCCAGAGTCGCGGCCAGGTGCACGAAGAACACCACGGGGATGCCGCCCCTCGGGCCCAGCTCGCGGTATGCATAGGTGACGCCCCCGGCGGTGACAGTGCCGGCCGGTGCCTTGGCGTACGAGGTAATGACGGATTCGTTCGAAGTGTCGGTCTTACTCATGATGCTGGTTCTCCTGGATGGCTGGGATGCATGGCTGTCGGAGGCTCAGCTGCTGAGGGCGACGACGGCTTTGCCTCGGATGCCGCCCTCGGCCAGGGATTGCAGAGCCTTGGGGGTCTGGGCGAAGTCGAAGACCTTCCCCACGATCGGGCGCAGCACGCCCTTGTCCACGAGGGTTGCGATCTCACGCAACTGGTCGCCGCTGGCCCGCATGAAGAGGAATTCGTAGCTGACGCCGAGCTGCTTCGCCTGCCTCCGGATCTTGCTGCTGAGTGCCGCGACGGCCAGGCGCAGCACAGGGCTCAGGGCCGCATCGCGCGCAAATGTAGGGTCCGGGGGCCCGGAGATTCCGATCGCTTTCCCTCCGGGCTTCAGGATGCGCAGTGACTTCTCGAGGTTCTCCCCGCCCAGGCTGTCCAGCACCAGGTCGTATCCGGTGAGGAGTTGCTCAAAGTCCTGCGTGCGATAGTCGATTACGGTGTCCGCGCCGAGGTCGCGCACGAACTCGGCATTGGGGCCGCTCGTGGTGGTTGCAACAGCAGCTCCGAGGTGTTTAGCGAGCTGGATCGCGATCGAGCCGACCCCGCCGGCGCCGGCGTGAATCAGAACCTTCTGTCCCGGCTGCACATTGCCCTTCTCGACGAGGGCCTGCCACGCAGTGAGTGCCACGAGCGGCAATGAACCTGCCTCGTCCATGCTGGCCGATGCGGGCTTCAGTGCCAGGTCGCCTTCTGCGACGGCGATGCGCTCGGCGAATGTGCCGATGCGGTCTTTGTTGGGGCGGCCGTATACCTCATCGCCGGGCCTGAACCCCCGCACCTTCGCCCCGACACGGATGACGGTGCCGGCGACCTCGTTGCCGAGGATCAGCTGGAGCTTGTAGGGAAGGATCTGCTTGAACTCACCCAGCCGGATCTTCTCGTCCAACGGGTTCAGGCCCGCTGCATGAACCTGAACGAGCACATCGCGGTCCCCGACGGTCGGCTCAGCGACGTCCGCTTCACGCAGCGGCTCCTTGTACTTGGTGATAACGAACGCTCGCATCGGGTGGTGCTCCTTCTGTCACATGTGTTGATTGGCATCCTGCCTGCGCGAGGAGGACTTGTCCTGAAGCTCGTGCCGCTAGTAAATGAGCATACTCAATTATGACCATGCTCAGTTAATTGTCAAGGCATCCTTACGCGGCGTTGGCACGCATAAGTGTTAGTGGAGAGCGTCCAGTCCAGGCAGCGCTGGCACGCGAAAGACGCCGGCGCGCTCACTGACGCGGCGCCGGTGGTGGCGCCACTAGGTATCGTGCTGTCGCCGAGGGGCGGTCAATGGTGATCGATGGCTATTAGCCGTCAGGTCTGGGCGCTTTGTCGCGGCGCAGCAATTCCAGCTCTGAAAAGTTGTCCAGCGGAGGCCGCGTTCCTTTGTGGAAGACCATTCCTTCCGGCAGTCCCTCCACCGCCGCGCGCGTTCCGGTGATGTCCACGGTGACCCGTGCCGTGCCCACCGGTGCATTTGAACCATGCGTGAAGCCCCACGATTCCGGCAGCACGGGGTCCATCCAAAGCCCACCTAGGGAGACATGAGCCTCGTAGCGCAGCAGGCTGCGGAGGAGCATCACCGGTGCAGCGGACGCCCATGCTTGCGGAGAACAGGCCGTCGGGTAAGGGAGCGGCTCAGGGCACTGGGAGCGGCTGAACCCGCAGAACAGCTCCGGCAGCCTGTTGTCCGTATATTCGGCGGCCTCCAACAGCGCGGTGGAAAGGGTCTGCGCCTCCTTCACAAATCCATAGCGCATGAGGCCCGCAACTATGAGCGCATTGTCATGCGGCCAGACAGAGCCGTTATGCTAGCTGACCGGATTGTACGCACCCATGTCCGTCGCCAAGGTGCGGACACCCCAGCCGCTGAACATCTCCGGAGACATGAGCCGGTCGGCCACCTGTTGGGCCTTGTCGGCATCCACAATGCCGGACCACAGGCAGTGGCCCATGTTGGAGGCGCAGGCATCGACCGGCCGCTTGTCCCGGTCAAGCGCGATCGCGTAGTACCCGCGCTCAGGTAACCAGAACACCTCGTTGAACCGCTTCTTTAACCGCGCTGCCCGGTCCTGGAGCTCAGCTGCCAAGTCCCGGTCGCCGGCGTCGTGGGCCATCCAGGCACGGGCGATATAAGCGCTGTAAACGTAACCCTGCACCTCGCACAACGCGATGGGAGGCTCCGCGAGGCTACCGTCGGCAGAATTGATTCCATCCCAGGAGTCCTTCCAGCCCTGGTTGATAAGGCCCTGATCATTAAGGCGCTCATACTCAACGAACCCGTCACCGTCACGGTCGCCGTAGTCCCGGATCCAGTCCAAGGCACGGTCCGCGTGCGGAAGCAGTGCCGCGATGTCCTCCGCGGGAACCCCCCAGCGGGAGACTTCGCCCAGCAGGGCCACGAACAGGGGCGTGGCGTCGGTGCTGCCGTAGTAGGCGGACTTGCCGCCAAGTGCCAGACCCGTGCCGACGCCGAACCGCACCTCGTGGAGGATCCGCCCGGGTTGCTCTTCCGTCAGGACGTCCTCGACTGATCCCTGCCGGTCGGCCAGTGTCTGCAGCGTTCCGAGGGCCAGCGACGCATCTAGCGGCAGAATCATGGACGAGGACAACAGCGAGTCTCGCCCGAACAGCGCCATGAACCAGGGCGCACCCGTGGCGGCGACCATGCGGTCGGGATGGTTCGGGTCGACGATGCGCAGGGCGCCGAGATCGTCATGGCTGCGATGCATCGTGCGCTCCACGGAAGGATTGCCCATTTTCACAACAGGGATAGTTGCAACCCAGGCCTGTTGCCGCCTGTCCTGGGGAGAAACGATGTCCGGAGCCGGCTGGAAAAGCAGTCCTTCCGCGACGTCCCCCAATTCCGGAACTACCGTCGTCCGTACGCTCCACTCTCCTTGAGCAGGAATAACCGTGTGGAACCGGAGACCATCGGTGCTGACCTCGCAGTCAGATGCCCGTACGATGACGTCCTTCCTCACCCCTTGCCAGATGGCCTCAATCCTCAGCGACCCGTCCTCGGGCCGGCGCGTCTGTTCCCATTGCCGATGGAACCGTCCATCTTTGACTTCAAAGAGGTCAGCGAAATCCGCATCCACGGAGAGCACGATTTCACAGTCAGACGGCTCTCGGGAGTAATTGTGAACGGTAATGTCCTCCAGTATTCCGGCCCCCAACTCCCGGTTGCGTATAACCGTTAGCGGGCTATCCGCCCGGCCGTCCGCACGTACAGCCCTGCATGTGTAGGTTGCGCGAAACGGGGAAGAAGTCCAGGCACCCAGCGGCTCCAACTCCTGGCCGTTAACGGTGAGGCACCAGCGGGAAAGGATTCTCGTGTCCCGATGGAAAACACCATGAGGGTGGTGGGCGAAGATGTCCCCGTTCTGCAGGAGGCCGAGCATTGCGGCGCGAGTGCGGGGACGGCGCCGGGATGGCGAGGGCGTTCGCCGAGGCCGGTGCCGCCGTCGCGATTGCCGATCGGAAGGAAGAGCGTGAGCTTCCTGGGCAGGCAAGGGCAGGCATCTGGGAAGTCGGCCGCGAGTGATGCAGGCCAATAGCGGGCTAAGGGACACAGAAAAGCACATCGGCCGCTGCCGGCTGTGAGGAGGTGTCCTCCTAGCTAGTGCGCTGCGCCCAACTCAATAAGGAGAACGCCGGAAATGATGAGGCCCAAGCCGGCGATCATGACGGGGGTCAGGTGTTCTTTGAAGAAGATACGGCTTGCGACCGCCGTAAGAGCGACGCCGGCGGCAGCCCATGTGCCATAGGCGACTCCTAGGTTCATGCCCTGATCCAGGGTCAGGCTGAGGAGCGTAAACGCGAGCAGGTAGCCGATTCCGACGGCGACGTACCAGACGCTTCTCCCCTGAGAAGCCACACGCAGGCATAGGGTGG
Source organism: Arthrobacter sp. B2060 (assembly GCF_059090445.1). Lineage (NCBI taxonomy): Bacteria > Bacillati > Actinomycetota > Actinomycetes > Micrococcales > Micrococcaceae > Arthrobacter > Arthrobacter sp. B2060. The sequence continues at coordinate 19,056 of NZ_JBNHFR010000011.1, read as the reverse complement.
CGCTCACCTCGGTGAGGATTGCCGCCGTTAAGAGCAGCCACATCATCGCGCAACCTCCTCGTTGGGACGTTTATGCGAACCGATTTCAACGCAGAGGACGCCGCCGATAACCAGGGCGACCCCCATAAGCATCATCGGCGTCAATGGTTCGCCGAAAAGGAGGGCTGCGAGCAGCACGGTGAGAATCACGCCAAGCGCGGCCCAGATACCGTAGGCAACTCCCAAAGCCAGCCCCGCCCGGAGGACTCCTGCAAGGAAGGCGAAAGAGGCGACATACCCGACAACGACAATGATGAAAAATGCCGGATCAGTCAGCCCCGCTTTCAGGGAGAGGGACGCGGCCACTTCACTGATGATCGCGCCGGCCAGAAGTATCCACTTCATGCATTTAGTCCTTTTAGAGTCGTTGATCGCTGTGACTTGATTTAGCCGGGTTCTCGGCTCCACCGATGGAGGAGCCGAGGCAGCCGGTTATGCTCGCGTCAGGCGTGCGGCCCCGGCTACTGCCGAGCTTCCAAGATCACTCTTTTCCAGGGCCTGCTGAGTTTCAAGGGTATCGGTCCAAGCGTCGGTGGTGCTGACGGCGGCCCAGTTCGAGTTCAACAGCGTGAGCAGGGTGGTGTGCACTGTTTTTGCGTCGGCGAAGCCTGCATCGTTGGCGAGGTTGATGGCCCCGGTGGCGTCTGAGAGTACTTCGGTCTTGAAGCCGAGGAACTCCGCTTCCACGGCTGAGGCGAGGACGCAGTTGTTGGTCATGTAGCCGACTAGGGTGACGGTGTCGACGTCATGCCGGCGCAGCCAACCGGCGAGGTCGGTGTCCGCGTAGACGGAGCCGTACTGCTTGACGACACTCTTCCATGCCCCGGTCCTGCGGCGTTCGATGTCGGGGTGGAGTTCGAATTCCGGTGTGCCTGGCGCGAAGACCGGTGCGCCTTCGCCTGCACTGTGCTGCACGGCCGCAACGGGGATGCCGGCGGCGGCCGCGGCGTCGACAGCTCGCGCGATCATCGGCAGGGACTCCTGGTGTGGCGGGTACTGGATCTCGAGGGGTCCATTGAAGTATTGCTGCTGGACGTCGATGAGGATGAGGGCGCGACGGGGGGTGTTCATGATGTTCTCCCGGATAGTGGTTTAGTGGCCGCCTGCTGGCAACCCCTCCATCTTTCGCGTGTCAGCTATCGTCCACCAGTGGCACGTATGCCTGTGTACGATTGATTTAGGCCAAAACTATCTAGGAGCGGTGCATGCTGATCGCGGTGTTCGCCTTTAACGACGTGACAATGTTCCACCTCGCAGTTCCGCAGATGGTGTTCGACGAGGTCGCGCGCCAGGGACTCGCTGAGTGGAAGACCGTTCTTTTCTCCGACCAGGAGGGCCACATTCGAACAACGGAGGGCTATCTGCTGGGAGAGGTCCAGGGTCCGAAAGCAGCGGCAGACGCGGACGTCGTCGTCGTACCCTCGTGGTTCGACGACGGCCGCGCTTCCAGCGAATCACTGCGGCAGGTCCTTCAGCAGGCACATGAGCGGGGCGTGACAATCCTGGGGCTTTGCCTTGGCGCTATCCCCGTTGCCGACGCTGGTCTGCTTACCGGACGTTCTGCCGTCACGCATTGGCAGGCCTTCAGTTCCTTCGCTGTCCGGCACCCTGATGTATTCCTCGATCAAACAGTGCTGTACATCGATCATGGTGACGTGTTGACGTCAGCCGGCACGGCGTCCGGACTCGATGCGTGCCTCCATCTGGTGCGGGGCCGTCTGGGTGCGGAGGCAGCGAACCAGGTTGCACGCAGTCTGGTAATCGCCCCACACCGGGAGGGCGGACAGGCGCAGTACATTGAACACCCGCTTCCGCCCCGCTCCTCAGACGACCCGATGGCGCGCTTGCTCGAGTGGGCATTGGGCCGCCTGGGTGAGCCCCTCGACGTCGATCGCCTCGCCGCCCAGGCGCATATGAGTCGTCGAACCTTCGTCCGCGCCTTCCGGGCTTCAACAGGGGCGACCCCGTCCGCCTGGATACGCACGCGACGGCTCGATGCCGCCCGGCGGCTGCTTGAAACCACCGACTTGTCCGTTGATCAGGTTGCCGCTGATTGCGGCTTTGGCAGCGCCGTGACCCTCCGACAGAACTTCGCAAGGGCCTTTTCCACCACGCCGACGGAATATAGACGCCACTTCGACGCCCAGCTCAGCCGGGGTCCCTCACGCTCATTTGCTTGAGTCCCCATAGCGTGAGCTCGGGGGCAGCGTAATCCAGCCAGAGGGATAGCGGCGCTGTTCTCTATTGCTGCCCGGGATGACGGGGTGCGGCCAAGACCTGGTGAGGGTAGCCGTCCAACAGCCTGGTGGGCCGGAATTCATCGAAAAGCGGCTCGGGCTCACCAAACACCTCAGCTGCGACTGCCGGTCCCAAGAACGGGGCCAAGGTCACGCCGCTGTGAGTAGCGACGAGGTAAAGCCAAGACCTGGACGGGACGGCACCGATGATACTGTGCCCATCAGCAGGCATTGCTCGGACTCCGACACGGAGTTCGGTGATACGAGCGTTTCCCGTATTCTTCAGGATCTCTTGGAGCCGGTGGATAAACTCGCGTGCCAAATCCGAATCGATGGCAGGGACAGTATCAGCTGTCGCGGTCGCATCAAGATCGAGTGCCTGCAGCAACAAGCGCCCCCCGCCACCGGGGCGGATATTAAGCCTCGGGCTGGTCAGAATCCGGTCTATGGCTACAGGCAGGGGGTTCGTGACGGCAAGATACCCCACTGTCACATCGCCCGGCTCCTGGTACTCGGCGACAACCGAACCCAATCCTGCGGCTTCTGTGATGTCGTTCGTCCAGCGTCCAACGGCACTGATCACTTGATCCACAACGGCACTGGTGCCGTCGCTGAGGATGACGTTCACGCCCTCAGCAATCTCTTCAAATGATTCCACGGCCGCTCCGACGCGGAGACGAACACCGAGGTCTTTGGCACGCTGTAGTTGATGACGAATGTAAAGGGCAGGGTAGCAGTGTGCTTCATTCGGGGAGTAGGCTACTGCGGTGCAGTCCTTAGGAACGATCAGGTCCGGGATGAGTTCGCTGGCGGTTGAACTGCTGATGCCTGTGGCTTCGTATCCGAACTGACCCAGCCGTTCCAATCGGCGCTGGAGTTCGTTGGCGTGCCCAGGCGTAGCTGCGAGTTCGATGTGACCGGTGGGTCGAAACCAGTCCGCGCCGGTGCCGGCAAGGCGGTGGTGTGCTTTAAGGCCGGCGCGGTTTAGTTCGTAGTAGCTCATGGGTTCCCTGCCATTCGAGTTAACCCATGCGTAAGAGGTCGAGGAAGTCCCGGAGCCCGGGGCGTTCTTGTCGATAAGAGTTACATCAGCACCACGGGCAGCTGCCTCGGAGGCGATGGACACGCCGATGATTCCTGCTCCGATAACAGCTATTTTCATGGATAACTCCTGAGGTGGTGGTTTCCGTTATCAGCCATGGCACGGCGGGGGAGATGCTTGGCCACATGGTGAAATCTCCGGTGCTGTCGCCAGCAGCCTCGGCATCACCACAGCTCCTGAAATCGTCAGCGATAACTGCTCATGAGTCTTTGGAAGGGAAAAGAGCGCTGAGCTGGGTCATCCCGGAGTCGGGGGAAGTCAGGACGGTTGGTCCTCCAGGCTGGTCCTTGCTGTGCTCAATGACCCGGGCCATGGATGCTTGGGCGAGAACGACGACATCGCACTCCGCCGCCAGCTCAGAGAAAGCGGCGAGAACCAACCTGTCATGCATCGCCCGGTCACCCGCGCGCAGGGCGGAGAAAGCGCCGTCGACAATTCTGGCGGTAATGATAGGCGTTTTGTTCTGACTCGTGGCTGAATCTTGGACGAGTCTGGTGGTGGGTCCAAGCGTCGCAGACAGGGTCGCGAGCACGCCGACCCGCTCGCCGGATTGTACGGCGAGCGTGGCCATTGGAGTGTCGATTCGCAGGACAGGAATGGAGACGAAGTCGGCGGCGGCGGTTGCCGCTTCGCCGATGGAGGAGCAACTCACCAACAGTGCCTGGGCACCTGATTCCTCGGCGTAGCGGGCATAGTTGACCAGCCGCCGTCGAACACGTCCTGGCGTTGTTCCTTTGGCAATGGTGTCTTGGAGCAATGACTCGTCCACGTAGTGCAGGACACGGAGGCCGGGAACCGTGTCCTGGGCCCGGGCTTCCATGTCCGACACCAGGCCGGGCACCGTGTGCAGCATCGCGATGGTGTTCAAGGGTGAGTTCATGATTTTCTTTCTGACGGAGACGGCCGATAACTGCGGCTTGACTTTTGTTCGGGTGCAGGGGCCGGCGCCCACCCGGCCTGGAAGGTAGGACTTGTCATGATTGGGTTTCCCTAGTTGAGCGCCGTTATCCCGACTCCGGGTTGTCTCTGGGGGCACTGCCGCCGGCTGTGCTTCCAGCCAGACCAGCGTACGACACAAGAAGATGCTGATTATCGGCTCAAGAGGGAACGCATTATTTCTGGAAACGAAAGAAGTAGGGGATGCTCGGCGTCAGGGCATAAAAATTGCTCCCCGGGAGTCGGGACTGATCTCTCAATCCAACTTCCGGGGAGCAGTTCAGCGTGATCAGGGACTCTTGCCCGCTAGGTTTCGCCTTGTTGATCTTCCGGGATTATTCGGCAGCGGCAGGAACATCCGCCACAACCCACATCTTGCGGACCGTTTCGTGGATGGTCCAGTGACCCTCCCAGCCAGCCGGGGTCACGAACAGGGTGCCGGGTCCGATATCGAAGCTGTTGCCGTCTGGTTCGGTAATGGTTCCGCGCCCACTCAGGATCTGGCAGATCTCGTCGTAGCCGGGACGAGTGCTCTTAAATTCTCCCGGTGTTACCTCCCAGATGCCGGTCTTCAGGCTGTCCCTGTTCCAAAGACGGAAGGACGCTTCGGTTTGCCCGGCCTGAATCGCGGTTTCCTTGGGTTTGTGCTCGCCTGGGTCCGCGGTTGTTGCATCGCTCATGACGGTCGCTTTGACCATAGCTGCTCCTTCTCGTCTTTTACTCGTTGATGCGTCGTCCCGATTCCGGGTTGCTTACTTAAAGCCAAACGAACGTACCAGACAAGAAGATGCGGGTTAACTGCGCTTGAGGCAATGCATTTTTTCCAAGGGAGAAAGAAGCAGCATGCGGGCCGTCGATCGACGGCCGTCTACGCCAGAGGCAGGGGCGTGGCACGATGCCTGCCGGGTGGTTGCTTGCGCGAGCGGGCAGGCGCATTCTTGGTGTGGGGTGAGCGGCGGACGGGCTGCAGGGTTTCGACTGGGCCCACTCCGATCCGGCACTACCGCGGTCGTGGACCACGCCCGCGATGCCCCTGGCATTGTGCACGCGAGATATCTGGACCACATTTCTTAGGCACCGCGGCCTTCAATCGATAGGGCTTACCTCCAGCTTCTTTCGTTCTTGGAAACAATGTATTGCCTCAAGTGCGGTTAGTCCTGCGCTTCTTGTCTGGTACGTTCGTCTGACGGGTAGCAAGTCAAAGGCGGAATCGGGACGTCGCATTCAACGAGTGAAAGACGGGAAGGAGCAGCTATGGTCAAGGCGACTGTGATGAGCGATGCAACAACCGCAAATCCGGGGGAACGCGCGCCCAGGCAAAATTCGGTTACGCCCGGCCAAGCCGCTGTGTCCTTTCGCCTTTGGGCCAGGAACGACTTCAAGGTGGGTCTCTGTGAGGCAACACCGGGAGTGTCCAAGGCTATCCGGCCCAATGGCGAGACGTGCAAGATTCTGAGTGGGTCCGGCACCATCTGGCCGATGACGCGACTTGATCCTGCTGCGGTGCCGGAGACGCGAGCGGGCCGCACCCTCTATGAGGGTACGGCCCGCCAGTCTAGCGACAGATCAGACGACGATCAGTCGAAGCCGTGGCAGTAGACCTTGCGAACGGTCTCAAGGACCTCCCAGCGGCCCGTCCAGCCCTTGGGCTGCACGACAACGTCGCCGGCAGTGACCTCATACACGTTGCCAGTGCCATCGTCGGTGACCCTCACGCGGCCGCTCACGATGTAGCACAGCTCGGTGTCCTCGCGGGGGGTAATGTTCCAGCCGCCGGGCTGGCACTCCCAAACACCGGTCTTGACCTCGGTGTCGAACTTCAGGATTGCTGTCTTGGGGTCACCTGAGTCGTAGCCGGCGCGGTGGCCATTGGGCTCGAGCTCGCCCTGAACCTTTGCTGCAGGGACATATACGTATGGACGCATGATTTTCCTTCCACGGGGTTGTGAATTGTTGACGATTCTACTCTATCGATCAGTAGGGGTCTATCGCACTCCGGTCCAAAACCGCCCTTGACACCGTTGCCGTCGGCGGCGTCCCCTAAAGCTCAGGCCGGCGTCCTCGAGAGGGCGCCGGTACAGCTCTATGATCGTCGTCGTCGAGGGCGCCCTCGGCCTCCACGACCGCGCCCCGTGGCGCATAGGCGGGGGTCGCCACGATCCAAGACGCACGATTCAAGACCACGGCGCACGACGCTACGGCGTGTCTTCTAACCGCTTGAGCCTCAGGGTGATGGCATCGGCGCGTCGTTAGACTGAGAACCTATCCTCCCCGCAAGGCCGTGCCGAAGATGCTCAATGGCCGCGGTGATCCTCTGGGGTGTCCTGGCCGTGGCGGGGTAGAGAGCGTAAATGTCGGCGCTGGGGGTCGGGACGTCTGGAAGGACCTGCTGAAGTACTCCCTGCTGGATCAGCGGGTTGACGTGCCACGTGGAGCGCATGATCAAGCCGAGGCCCTGGATACACCAGTCGGTCACAACATCCCCGTCGTCGCTGATCATGCTTCCCCTGACGTCAACGTACTCCTGCTCCTTCTCGCCAAAGCGCCACAGTGAGTAATCGCCGTTGTTTTCGCGTAGGACTATGCAGTTGTGCCGTTCCAGGTCCCTGATGGTCCGCAGCGGCGGGGCGCTGTCAAAGTAGCTGGGCGCCGCGCACACAATCCTCCGGTTCCGTGCCAGGAGTTTTGCCTTGAGCCTGGAGTCCGACAGTCCTCCAACACGGATGGCGATGTCGAAATTTGTACCCGAGATGTTCAAGGGCAGCGGAGAAAGCTCCAGGTCTATCTGGATCATCGGGTGCTGCCGGACGAACTCCCCCAGGAGCGGCGCAATGTGCTTACGGCCGATCCCCAGGCTCGAATGCACAGTAATGCGTCCCTTGAGCTCACCATGCTGCATGGACAGAGCTTCTTCGAGATCAGTTTTCTGCTGCAGGATGGTCAAGGCGCCTGTCGCATACAGTTCCCCTTCTTCGGTGAGGGTTAGCCGACGGGTGCTGCGCCGGACCAGTGGGACCCCAAGCCGCGACTCAAGGGCGGTAAGGCGTTTGCTCACCGCTGACACCGACTTTCCCCAGTTCCTCGCCGCTTCAGTAAGGCTCTGGGAACGGGAAATCTGTTCAAAGAACTCCAAGTCATCGATCGATGTGAGGTCCATTTAGTACTTCTTTCGTTTTTGGCAACAATGCATTCTCTCATGCGCTCTTATTCAGTGTCTTCTTGTGTCGTACGCTGATCTGACTGGAAGCACAGCCGACGGCAGCCCTTCAGAGGCAAGCCCGGAATCGGGACAACGGCGTGCAATAAGGGAAAGCAAGGTAAAAGCATGACTGCACTCGAAACGGATGTCGTGATCGTCGGAGTCGGCTCCGTAGGAAGCATGGCCAGTTGGCAGCTCGCCTCCCGTGGTCAGCGGGTCATTGGAGTAGACAGGTTTTCGATCCCTGGCCCCTTCTCTGCCTACGCCGGCGAATCGCGCCTTTTCCGCAAGGTATATGCGGAAGGCGGGCACTACACGCCCCTCTTGCAGCGGTCACAGGATCTGTGGCGTGAACTGGAGAAGATCAGCGGGACCCGGCTGCTCAACACTACGGGCGCTGTCACGATATACGACGAGCGCAATCCGCGGCTGGCATCGCTCCTTGCAGCCGGGAAAGACAATGGCCTTGACTACGAGTTTCTCCGGGGCGGCGAGGCCAGGGCTAAGTACCCTGAGCATGTGATCAGGGACACGGATGTCACGATCCTTGATCCGGAGGGCGGCTACCTGAAGTCTGAGAGGGCCGTGACAGCGGCCCTGGCCGAGGCCACACGGCTTGGTGCCAAGTTCTTGGGAAACCGGAAAGCGCACAGCGTGGAGCCGTACGGTGACCGGTACATCGTGCGGACCGATCAAGAAGAAATCATCGCCTCCCGGGTGATCATCTCGCAGGGGAATGGTGCGGGAGCAGTTTGCAAGGAACTCGGTGTTCACCTTTCCGTTCGGCCGCAGATCCTGTCATGGTTCCCCGCTGCGGACCCGGCAGCATTCTGCAGGGAAGACATGCCGGTCTTCCTCAGGAGGGCGGAGGAAGACGGAAGGTCGGACAACGCCCAGTTCTACGGGTTCCCGAGCGCTGACGGTTGGACAGTGAAAGTCGTCGCTAGCATATTTCTGGACGAGGTTGAGTCCATGGAGAAGCCTCCTAGTTGGGATCCTCAGCATTTGGACACCATCCGGGCATGGGTCCGGGAATTCATTCCGGGACTGACTCCTGACCCGGTGCGGGTTGCCACATGCGCAGACGGTCATTTACCTGACATGACCGCGCTGTTCGGCACAGTGCCCGGAATGGAAGGCGTCGTCGTGGCGGCCGGGTTCTCCGGCCACGGATTCAAGATGGCCTCTGCGCTCGGAGCTATAACCGCCGAGCTCCTGCTGGACGGAGCAACGGCCACCGACGTCAGCTTCATGAACCCAGCGCGGTTCCTCGGACCAGACACACGGCTCACGTCACTGGCGCTGAGCTAAGTATCAATCATTCAGTAAGGCGATCCGCTAGGTGTCGCCATTGTTGAAACAGCCCCTGAAAAATACAAGATAACAAGGAACGGAATAATCATGGCAGACACGAACTTCCGGCCGAAGTACATCTCTTATGATGTCTACGGCACGCTGATCAACTTCAACATTTATCCCACCACCCAGCGCCTGCTCGATGGCCGCATCCCAGACGAGCAGTGGTTGGCCTTTAAGAAGATTTTCCGTGCATACCGGTTCGACGAGGTCAATGGCGACTACAAGCCCTACGAGCAGATCCTTCAGGATGCCTTTGACCGCGCATGTAAGCGGTTTGGCCTTGGGCCGACCCCCGGTGCCGGTGCAGAGCTGGCTGAGGCTGTACGCAACGCCGTTGCCCACGAGGACGTGCCGGCTGCGCTGAAGCTCCAAGGCGACAACTACAAGCTGGTGGCTCTGTCCAACGCGGACGACAGCTTCCTGGACATCAGTATTCCCAAGCTAGGTGCAGATTGGCATGCCGTGTTTACCGCTGAGCAGGCCGGGGCCTACAAGCCGCGCCTCCAGGCGTTCGAGTACATGCTTGACCAGCTCAATGCGACCCCGGCGGACTTCCTGCATGTCTCCTCGCACCCCCTGTACGACCACATCCCGATGCACAACATCGGTTTCCGAGACCTTATTATGCTGGACCGTGGCGCTGAGCCCTTCGCTCCGGGCTACGACATCTTCACTGTTAAGTCCCTGGACGAGCTGAACAAGCACCTCGGTCTCTAAACCCGGTTCTAAATCCTAGAGCGTCAGTCAGGTGACAGTGCCTAGGTCCCGGCATGTCTAAGTGAGACGGACTGGCTCTCCAATAGTGCATAAGCTGCGAGGGTCTGAGCACGGTATTGCACCGGGCTCAGACCCTTGAGCTTTGTTGAGATTCTTTCGATGTTGTACCAGCGGATGTATTTGTGCAGTGCCGCGGCCGGGGGAGTATCGCCGTCGGTTGCGTTACTGTTTGCCGTACTTCTTGTGCACTGCCTGCTTGCTGATGCCCAGGCAGAGGGCGATCGCCTCCCAGGAAAGACCTTCCTGCCGCGCCCTGCGGACAAGCGCAGCCTCTGCCCGCCCGACCTCTTTTTGCAGCTCCGCAACGGCGGAGAGCGCCTCTGCGGGCCCCTTTCCATCCATTGAGCCCACAAGGGCTTTCATTCGGTCCACCTCCATGGTGTCAACGATAGTTGACGCCCTTTCAGGCGTCAACGCACATTGACGATGCCTACGCCAACCCCTTTGTGGCATTTCATGGATTGCCCAAGGATAAGAAGTACGCTGCTGTCCTGAGTACCGGAGGAGACCGGAGGGACGCATGGCCGCAAAGGATGGTTCCGAAGCCGCGCTGAAAACCAATCCAGCCAATGGATTCCGTCGGAAAAACGTAGTGCCGGATGTGACTGCCGGGCTATTGCTGTGCGCCTTTCTGGTTCCTGCAGGCATGGCATACTCCACAGCCTCCGGCCTGCCGCCGGTGGCCGGGCTCTACGCCTCGATCGTCTCCCTCATCGTCTACGGCCTGATCGGTCCCTCACGCGTACTGATCCTGGGCCCGGATTCAGCGCTGGCTCCCCTGATCGCAGCAGCTGTGATTCCCCTGTCAGGAGGCGACCCGCGCCGGGCCCTCGCACTGGCCGGGCTGCTGGCAATCTTCGTCGGCGGCTTCCTGATCCTGGGCTACTTCCTGAAGCTTGGCTTCCTGAGCAACTTGCTGTCCAGACCGATCCGAACGGGTTACCTGGCCGGGTTGGCCGCCGTCGTCGGGCTGAGCCAGTTGGCGGGTCTCCTCGGCAGGGATTCCGACGGCGCCAATGAGCCTTGGAGCCAACTCTCCTCCGCTATGGACCGCTTGGTGCGGGGCGATTTCAATGTCGTCGCCGCACTCATCGGTGGCGCAACCATCGTCATACTGCTCATTGCCGCTCGACTCCCGCCGAACTTCCGGCTCCTAGGCATCATTGTGACGGTTGGGGGTTCCATGCTGGCGTCCGCGACCCTTGGCCTGGACAAGACGCTGCCCGTTGTGGGCGCACTCCCATCTGGCCTCCCCATGCCCGCGCTTGGCGGGTTCGGCTGGGGAGACGTTACCGCACTGGCAGGTCCCGCTGCCGGAATCGCCCTGCTCGCCTTTGCCGATACCGCTGTTCTCTCCCGCAGCCTTGCCCAGCGCAACGGCGCGAGGGTGGATGGGGGCAAGGAAATGCTGGCTCTGGGCAGTGCCAACGCAGCTGCCGGTGTCCTGGGCGGGTTCCCCATCTCCGCCAGTACATCCCGCACGCCGGTGGCCTTGAACGCCGGCGCACGCACCAGGTTAGCTGGCCTGTCAGCGGGAATCTGGCTACTGGTATTCATGTTGACGTTGCCTGGGGTGACCGCCCACCTGCCCTCCAGTGTCTTGTCAGGCGTCGTCATTGTGGCAGCGGCTTCAATGGTAGATATCGGGGGCATGAAGGGCCTGATCAGAAGCAGCCGGATCGAAACCGCCCTCATGACTGGGACGTTCGTGGGCGTGCTGGTTCTCGGAGTCCTGCCGGGCGTGGTCCTCGCAGTCGTGTTGTCGCTTGCTGTGTTCGTCCAGGCAGCGTTTTCTCCTTACCGGACCGAACTGGTTAAGGTCGAGGGAAGGCCGGGATTTCACGATATAACCCGCCATCCGGAGGGCCGAAGGATTCCTGGGCTGGCCTTGATCAGGTTCGACGCGCCGCTGTTCTTCGCCAATGGTCAGGTCTTCGTCGAGCACGTTCGGGATATCGTGGACGTCTCGCCACAGCCGGTCCACTGCGTCATTGTGGCCGCCGAGGGCATCACCGGCGTGGACACCACCGCCGTCGAGCACCTGGTTCAGTTGGACGAAGACTTGGAGCACAAAGGCATCAGCCTGGTCTTTGCCGAACTTAAGGGGCCAGTGAAGGACAGGCTGGCTAAATTTGGATTGGCCGACCGCTTCGACCGGTCCCACCATTTCTCCACCATCGAGAGCGCCGTAGAGCACTTCAGCGGGCAATCATGATGTTGCAGGACCTTTCGTCACCGCGCCGTTCCAGCAAGCACTAAGAGTCCAGAGGCAGGTGGGGGAGAGACGCCCGGCGGGCACCCCTCCGCCGGTGACGCTGGCGAAGAGATGCCCGTCCGGGGCTGCGGGTGCTGGTGCTCAGTGACCTCGCGAGCGAATCCTATGATCCATTCTTTGATGTCGCACTATTGACCGTCAGCGCGTCAGGGATCTCACTTTCAATGTCCGCGGAGGACCACGTGGTTCCGGTTTGGATAGGATCTGACGCCAGCTCGGTGGCTGCCGAAGTTACGGTTTGGGCGGAGCCCGGCGACGGATGTCCTGCGGCGGCCGCGGCGTGCTCGGCGAGGACGCCTGTCTGGTGCCGGATCTTCACACGGTAGAGCAGCGCGCCGCCGATGGTGACGGCAGCGACGAACATGACGCCGCCCCACTGCAGGTACCACTCAAAGGGCGGCATCGAGTTGTAGATCTCCGGCCGAGGCCAGATCAGGTTCAAGGTCATTGCCCCGCCCCAGAGCACCGCGAGGATGTTCACGGGCAGGCCCCATTTGCCGAGGCTGAATCCCGCTTCTGCCCCGTCGTCCTGCAGAGGCCACTTCTTAAGGAACCGCCGCCGCAGCATCGGCACGGTGACCAGCAGGTAGGACAGGTAAATCAGGACGATGCTGATGCTGGAGAGAATGGTGAAAATCGCCGGCTGGGAGATGTTAACAATCAGCGGCATGATCGCGATGAGTCCAATCACGATGGCAGCGACAGTGGGGGTCTTCCGCTCGGGGTGGACCTTGCTGAGCTGCCGGCTGAAGGGCAGGTTGTTGTCCCGTGCCATGGCGAACATCATGCGGATGGCGGCGGCGTGGACGGCGAGCGTGCAGACGATCACGGCCACGACAATGCACACCAGGAAAGCCTTGCCGAACGGCCCGCCCAGCACGGAGAGCACGATGTACTGCAGACCGCCGTCGGCGGCCCCCAGCTTAGGGTCGTTCAGGTCAGGGGCGGCCAGGAGACCGCCGAGGAGGATCAGGCCGCCCAGCACGAAGGACGCGGTGATTGCGCGGAGGATGGCTTTGGGAGCGGTCTTTTTCGGGTCCTTGGTCTCCTCGCCGAGGGAGCTGGCTGTGTCGAAGCCATACATCACGTAGCCGGACGCCATGGCGCCGATGAGGAACACCCCGAAGAAGCCAAGGTCATGGCCCTCCCCGAAGCCTGCGGTGTCGAAAAGGACCTCAGGCCCGCGCACCACATGCCAGGCAAGGGCCAGGATGAGGAGCACGGCAGCGGCGAGCTCCACGAAGACACCGATGCTGTTGATCCTGGTCATCAGCTTCACGCCGAAGGCGTTGATCAGCGTAGAGATGCTGATCATGATGCTGGCCAGCAGGACGCCGTTGACGGCGAAGTCGTACGGGCCCGTTCCGTCTCCGATGATCTGGAAACCGGACCAGATCTGCGGCAGGGTGAGCTGCAGCGCAAGGGCCACGGCGCCAAGCGCCACGATCGAAGAGATCAACAGCAGCCAGCCGGCCAGCCAGGCGAAGGTCCCTGACGAGAGCTGTTTGGCCCAGTTGTAGACCGACCCGGCCACCGGGTAACGGCCGGCCAGTTCAGCGAAACACAGGGCCACCATGAGCTGGCCCGCGAAGACGAGGGGCCAGGACCAGGCGTAGGCCGGTCCGGCCATGGAGAAACCAAAGTAAAACAGTTGAAAAACACCGGTAAGGATGGAGATGTAACTGACGCCGGCGGCGAAGCTGGCGAACTTGCCAATGCTCCGGTCCAGGGTCTGGGCATAGCCGAACTCGTCCATGCCACTTGAATCAGTACTCTTGCTCGGTTCCAACATCTGAACTCCTAAGTCAGAAAAGCACGGTGGTGATGACCCGCGGCCGCCATTGGACGCGGGCGAAATCATCGGCCGGCCCCCGTGTGGCGGGTGCTCGGGCGTTTTCCCCCAAATTGTTGATGCCTAGCCGGCTGCGCCTGCCCCCGTTTCCTCAGCGGATGAGGCAGGCCAGCAGTTGCGTACGGGCTCGACGTGCCGCGGATGTGCATGCCTCCGGTACTCGTCGAGGCCCGCTGCCGAGCTCAGTCGGCTCCTCGTCGGGGACAGAGAATCGCATTTCCGCGGTGTCCCCTAAGTGTGGCGTAAGTCATACGATGCAGACTAGTTGATGTTGAACATGTGTTCAAGACTTGTGGATGAACAAATGTCCAGATTAATTGCGCCTCGTGCCGCCGGGATGGAGTGGCCGAGGAACGACGCGGGCAATGTCCGCGACTGTTTAGCCGGGCGCTGTGGATAAGCGTGGACCGGCGCTGGTACTGAAAACGCGCGTGGAGGGAGCTTGGAGCACCCTCCACGCGTTCGCCTTGCCAGCGCCGGATCCAACTGGGGCGCGCTGCCGGTCAGGCGAGGGACGCGCTGAGCTCAGCTTCCGCCGTCGTTGTTTCGCCAGCCCGGCTGGCGCGGATGAGGTCAGCGCAACGTTCACCGATCATCATGACGGTGATGTTGGGGTTGACCGTGACGTGCTCAGGCATGACAGAGGCATCGGCGACGCGCAGGCCGGTGACCCCCTTGACCCGCAGCTCGGGGTCGAGAGGCGACATGTCGTCGTAGGCCGGTCCCATGCGAACGGTGCCGACGGGATGGTAAACGGTATTGTGCGTCTTGCGGATGTAGTCCTGCAGTTCTTCGTCAGTCTGCGCCTCGATTCCGGGGGATAGCTCGCGGCCGGTCCATCCGGCCATGGCAGGCTGGGCGGCTATTTCGCGGGCCTTGCGGATACCGGCGACCATGACGCGCATGTCGTGGCCCTCGGGATCGGTGAAGTACCGCGGGTCGACCGCTGGCTTGTCGCGGAAGTCGCGGCTGCGCAGCCGGACGGTGCCGCGGGAGCGGGCGTGCGTGACATTCGGGGTGAGGCTGAAGCCGTTCTCCGTGGTGGGGTAGCCGTACCGCAGGGTATTCATGTCGAACGGGACGGAGCCGTAGTGCATCATCAGGTCCGGGCGGTCCAGGCCGTCCTCAGTTGGCGTGAAGATGCCGATCTCCCACCACTGCGTCGACGTCTGCACCATCGGCTGCTTGGCCTCGAACTGCACGACGCCTTCGGGGTGGTCCTGCAGGTGCTCGCCGACACCGGGGGAGTCGACCAGGACCTCGATGCCGTGTTCGGCGAGGTGCCCGGCGGGGCCGATGCCGGAGAGCATGAGCAGCTTGGGCGAGTCGATGGCGCCGGTGGACAGGACGACCTCGCAGCGGGCTGAGAGCCGGTGGGTCCGGCCGAACGCCGAGTCCACGACGTCGACGCCGGTGCAGCGCCTGTCAGCGTCGAACACCAGTTGACGGGCGCGCAGCCCGGTCAGCAGGGTGAAGTTCGTGCGCTCGATTATCGGGTGGATGTAAGAGACTGAGCTGGAGGAGCGGGTGCCGTCCGCGCGGCGGTTGATCTGGAAAAAGTTGGCGCCGTTGATCACGGTGGTGCCGCTGTTGAACTTTGCGCGCGGAATGCCTGCCTGTTCGCAGGCGTCCAGGAGCGCGACGCCGGCGGGGTCCACCGGGGGCACGTTCATGAGGTGTACGGGGCCTGAGGCACCGTGGTGCGGCGCGTCCGGGCCGGCGTCCTCGTTTGTCTCCAGCCGCTGGTACAGCGGCCAGGCGGCCTCAGCATTCCAGCCGGTGGCGCCGTATTTGGACTCCCACTCGTCCAGGTCTTCGCGCGGGGCCCAGAAGGCGATGCAGGAGTTGTGGCTGGAGCAGCCACCCATGACCTTCGCACGGGAGTGGCGCATGAAGGAGTTGCCGTTCTCCTGCGGTTCGATGGGGTAGTCCCAGTCGTAGCCGGATTCCAGCAGCTCCATCCAGCGGTTGAGCTGCAGTACCTCGGGCACGCCGCGGTCGTCCGGGCCGGCCTCCACCAGCGCCACGGACACGTCCGGGTCCTCGCTCAGGCGCGCGGCGACCGCAGCGCCGGCGGATCCGCCGCCGATGACGATGTAGTCGAACTCGCGGTCGGTGAGGTTCTCCACGTTGTCGATGTGCATCTAGTTCTCCTTGCCGTGGTCAGCGAACCAGCCGGTTACCTGTGGGCTGGTGTTCTGGTAGATGTGTTTGGGTTCCTGGTATTCGGCCAGGCCGGTCGGGCCGAGCTCGCGGCCGACGCCGGACTGGCCGAAGCCGCCCCACTCGGCCTGCGGGAGGTAGGGATGGAAGTCGTTGATCCAGACGGTGCCGTGCCGCAGCCGGCCGGCCACGCGCTGCGCCTTGCCCGCGTCCTGGGTCCAGACAGCGCCGGCCAGCCCGTAGATAGTGTCGTTGGCGGTCTCCACGGCCTCGTCCTCGGTGCGGAAGGTCTCGACGGTCACTACCGGGCCGAAGGCTTCGTCCACGACGACGGACATTCCCTTGTGTACGCGGTCCAGGACGGTTGGCTGGTAGTAGAAACCGGCGTCGTACTTCTCCCCGACAGGTGCCGCACCGCCGCACCGCAGCCGGGCACCCTCCTCCACGCCGCGCTGGACGTAGGCGTGGACCTTGTCCCGGTGGGCCGCGGAAATCAGCGGCCCGGTTTCGGCAGCCTCGTCGAACGGGCCGCCCAGACGGATGCCCTGCGCGCGGCGGACCAGTTCATCGACGAAGCGCTCGGCGATCGATTCCTCGACCACCAGCCGCGCTCCGGCGGAGCAGACCTGGCCCGAGTGCACAAAGGCTCCGTTCAACGCATTGTCGACGGCGGCGTCGAAGTCCGCATCGGCGAACACCACGTTGGGGTTCTTGCCGCCGAGTTCCAGCGCCACCTTCTTCACGCTGCCGGCGGCCGCCGCGGCAATGCGCTTGCCGGTCTCCAATCCGCCAGTGAAAGAGACCATGTCGACGCCGGGGTGTTCCGAGAGCGGTGCGCCCGCCTCCGCGCCGGCGCCGGTAACGAGGTTGGCGACGCCGTCCGGCAGGCCCAGGTCATGCAGGAGCTGCATGGCCAGGATGGCGGTGGACGGGGTCAGCTCGGAGGGCTTGAGCACGAAGGTGCAGCCGGCGGCCAGCGCGGGTGCGATCTTCCAAGCGGCTTGAAGCAGGGGGTAGTTCCACGGGGTGATCATCCCGCAGACGCCCACCGGCTCGTAGACGATCCTGCTGACGACGGCGGGGTCCCCGGCGTCGACCACGCGGCCCGCCTGCTGCCCGGCAAGCCTTCCGAAATATTCGAAGCAGGCGGCGATGTCGTCGATGTCGATCCGGCTTTCGGCGATCCGCTTCCCGGTGTCCAACGACTCGGCGCGGGCGAACTTCTCGCGGCGTTCGCGCAGTTCCGCGGCGACCTTGATCAGGAAGGCTCCGCGCTCAGGGGCCGGGACAGAGGCCCAGGTGCCGGAGTCGAAGGCAGCACGGGCCGCAGCGATGGCGCGCTCGGCATCTTCCCGGCCGGCCTCAGACACTGTGGCGACCAGTTCGCCGTCGGCGGGGTTGCGGATCTTGCGCACCGCGCCGGACGCCGCCGGCTCCCACGAGCCGTTGATGAACAGGGTGGATGCGGTTTCGGTCATAGTGTCTCCTTTAGTAGTGCGGCGACTAGTAGTACGACGGCGACAGGCTCATCGACGGTCTTGCAGTCGGGTTTCCAGTCCGCCTTGGGCGGGAAGCAGCCACGGGGTTATAGCCATGGCTACTTCCAACCGCTGTGCCGGTCCGTCAGGTTCTTCTGGACCGGGTAGGTCTGATACTTGAAGCTGCGCTGCCGTGGTTGTCCGTGGGCAGCCCGCCCACCAGGAGCATTCGGAGCTGGACTGGTGTGGCGTGGGTCATATAAAGCAGAATAGTTCAGGTTGAACAACTGTTCAAGACCTGCGCTGAACAAATGTTCAAGAATAATCGCGCGGTCCACGCCGGGCGAAGTGGGCTTGGGACCTCTGAGACCTGACGCGCAGGCCGTGCGTTTATCGCGAAGCGGCGAAGGCGATCTGCTCCGTGCGGGCGATGCTTCGCTGGATGGATGCTTTGTCCACGCCAAGGAGTGCTGTCAGCCACATGCCGTTCTGCACGACGACAATGTCGGCGGCCCGCTCCCTGCATTCATCGCGGGAAAGTTCGGGCTTAGCATTCCCAATCAGCGTAGCGAGCCCATCGAGATACCGTTCGAACGCTGCCGCATTGATCAGTGCAAAGTCTTCATGGGCCTGCGCGAGAGCCCACAGGTGGAGACGCAGAGACAGATATCGTGTGGTCAGGAATTCCGCGGCCGCAACGCGCCGGAGGGCTTTACGGAGCTGTTCGTCCGGGGGCGACCCTGGGTCGGGCGCGACCAGCATAAGATCGTGCTCGTCCATCCGGTGCAAGGCAGCACGGATCAAGCTCGACTTGTCTTCGTAGTAGTAATTCACGAGCCCCAGTGCGACGCCGGCTTCCCGTGCCACAGCCCGCATATTGACACCTGAGATGCCGTGGCGCGACAGCAGGTCCAGCACCGCTTCGAGAATGCGCGACTGCCTGCCAACCTGTTCGCCGGGGTTCACGGTGCTTGTATCCACCCGGCCAGACTATTGCGAAACCTGAGAGAGTGCATCTCGCTAACCTCGCGCGGGCGGGTCGCGTGCCTCTCGTCCAACGCTGGACGGGCGCGAATCCGGGCGTTTAACGCTTTGAGGAGTGCCTTCACGGTGGAAGGCACTCCCTAAGCAGTTGGTGTCAGCACGTACGCCGACCGGTTTGATGTTGAGCCTTAGCGCAGTTCCTTGAAGGCCCGACCCAGTGCTTCGATCAGACGATCGGCATCATTCATGGAGAATGGCATCGGGGGGCGGAGTTTCAGGACATTACCCTGGGCGCCGCAGGCCGAGATCAGAATACGTTCTTCCCGGAGCCTATTTACGATGCCAGCGGCCGTATCGCCGTCAGGGGTTAGCGTGGAGCGATCAGTCACCATATCGACTCCAACGAACAAGCCGCTTCCGCGGACTTCGGCGACCTGGTCCAGACCCTGAGTGAGGTCCTTCAGTTCGGTGATGATCTTTTCGCCGACCTTGAAGGCATTTTCCATGAGTGATTCGTCGCGGATCACGTCCAGGACGGCCTGGGCGGCGGCGATGGCGACGGAGTTCCCGCCGAAGGTGTTGAAGTAGCGGATGTTCTTGCCGAACTCCACCAGCAGTTCGGGCTTGAAGATGGCTGCCGCGACGGGGATGCCGT
>NZ_JBNHFR010000010.1:0-206648 GCF_059090445.1 Arthrobacter sp. B2060 | reverse complement strand
ACATGGCCGGCGACAAGACCGCCAACGTATGGGAAGACCTCAAAAACCCGCCCGTACCCGGACACTTCGGCCCGCCCTGGTTCCTGCCCTTCATCGGCGCCGCCGCCAAGATCATCGACCGAGTCAAGTAACACCCTGAAAAGCCGGGCAGCCGAATCAATCGGCTGCCCGGCTTCAGATTACCCAGATACATCACCTAGGCAAGGGATCATATGCTGCCATTTACAAGCCTCGATGACGCGCGCCCGCAAACAGGGGATAGCCGGTCAGTAGTTGCCAATCTCCCCGGAGGTGCCTTCTTTGAAGGGCACTGGCAGAGCGATGAGATGACGCTGGAAGTCCGGGACCCCCAGGACGGTTTCCTAGTGGGGCGCGTCTGCACCTCCACGGCCGGGGACGTGAAGCGTGCCATCGCGCATATCCACCGTCACCTGCAGGTAGAGAACTGGCCGGTGCGGGCCCGCCGCCAGGCCCTGGAGAGGGCTGTGCTGCTTCTGGGCGAGCAGTCTGCCCGCTTTGCCGGCATTATCGCCGCGGAGAGCAGCAAGACCATCTCCGAAGCGGAGCGCGAGGTGCGCCGCTGCATTGAAACCCTGCGGCTTTCCGCCGCGGCGTCCGAGGAACTGGCGGGGGAGACTCTGGGTTTCGAGGACAGCCTGGCCGGCGGCGGCAAGATCGGCTGGTACAGCCGCAAGCCGGTTGGCATCGTCGCGGCCATTACGCCGTTTAACGATCCGCTGAACCTGGTGGCACACAAACTGGGCCCGGCGCTGATTGGGGGCAACGGCGTCGTGCTGAAGCCTTCCGGACGTACGCCGCTTAGCGGGCTGGCGCTGGTGCAGCTGCTGCTGGAAGCGGGTGTCCCGTCGGGTCGCATTGCCGCGATCGTCTCCGGACCGGGCGTTTCCGAAGCACTTGTCACCGATGAGCGGGTGGACCTGATCTCCTTCACGGGCGGCCCCGCCACGGCCGACCGTATTGCCGCAGCAGCCGGGGCCAAGAAGATCCTCTCCGAACTCGGCGGCAACAACGCCACGCTTGTCTGCGCGGACGCGGACCCCGAGGCCGCGGCGACGGCGATCGTGGCCGGAGCCTTTGGTGTGGCGGGGCAGAACTGCCTGTCGGTGCAGCGGGTGTACGTTCACGCCTCGCTCTTCGATCAGGTAGTGGAGCAGGTTGCCCGCGAGACCAAGGCGCTCAAGACAGGACCCAAGCTTGACCGGACCACCGATATTGGGCCGCTGATTTCCGAGGCAGAGGCCCGCCGTGTCGAGGAATGGGTGGAAGAAGCCACTGCGGCCGGTGCCAGCCTGCTTGCCGGCGGCCAGCGGCGGGGGGCGTACTACGAGCCCACCGTGCTGACCGACGTGCCCGCGGAATGCCGGGTCATCCGCGACGAGGTGTTCGGGCCCGTGGTCAGCATCCTGCCGTTCACCGACGTCCAGGATGCCATCCTCGCGGCGAACAACTCCGAGTACGGGCTGCAGGCCGGCGTCTTCACCCAGTCCATCGACCTCGCCCTGGCCATCGCGGACAAGCTGCACGTCGGCGCCGTGGTCATCAACGAGACCAGCGACGTCCGCATCGACTCCATGCCCTTTGGCGGGTTCAAGAAATCCGGGGTAGGCCGCGAAGGCGTCCGGCATGCCGTCCGGGAGATGACCGAACCGAAAAACACCATCATCAACCTTGGAGAGCCCAGGCAGAATATCGTCGGACTGTGGGAGAACACACAAACACCCACAACCGGGATTTCTGCATGAGCGATGCAGTGCACGGCCGGCGGCCGGTTGTCGCGGCTCTGTATCGGGAGGCCTTGCCGCCGCGCTTGGCAGAAATTGAGGAGCTCGCAGAGGTCCGGCTGACCAAGGCTGATGGCCTGGCGAAGGCCATGGACGGCGCGGACGTGCTGTATCAGTGGCATTCCTTCTCGCCGGCGCTCAGGGAGAACTGGGACGCTGCCTCTACGCTGAAATGGGTCCATGTTACGGCGGCCGGTGTGAGCCAGCTGCTGTTCGATGAACTGATCCAGAGCGACGTTGTCTACACGAACTCGCGCGGGGTCCTCAGCCGGGCCATCGCGGAGTTCACGCTGGGCTTCGTGCTGGACATGGCCAAGGACGCCCAGGGTTCCTTCCGGCTGCAGCAGCAACAGCGCTGGCAGCACAGGGTCACCCGCAAGATTCAGGGCCAGAGCGCGCTGGTGGTGGGCACCGGGTCGATCGGGCGCGAAATCGCACGCCTGTTCCGGGCCGTAGGGATGGAGGTGGACGGCGCCGGCCGGGCCAGCCGGCCGGGGGATGCCGACTTTGGCCGGATACACTCCTCCCGGGAACTGGCCGGAATCGTCCATGACTACGACTACGTCGTCCTGGCAGCACCGCTGACGTCAGATACCAGGGGACTCGTTGATGCGAGAGTACTTGCGGCCATGAGGCCGTCGGCCCGGCTGATAAACGTAGGGCGCGGGGAACTCGTCCACACAGATGCCCTCATCGAGGCGTTGGCGTCGGGCTCCATCGCCGGTGCCGCCCTTGACGTCGTGCACCCGGAGCCGCTGCCGGAGGGGCATGCGCTATGGGGGACGGAGAACGTCATCATTACCCCGCACATGAGCGGTGACACCGAGGACTACCTCGATGATCTCGCCAAGCTCTTCGTGGACAACCTGAAGCGGTACTGCAACGGCGAGCCACTGGAAAACGTCGTGGACAAGTCCCTGGGCTTTGTACCGACTGCTGAGCCCTCCCTCACTTTCTAAGGAGAAACTGCCGTGACCATGTCAACAGCGACACTGACCCTGATCAACCACTTCATCAACGGACGTGAATCCGCCGGTACGGGTGACAGTACCCGACCGGTGTACAACCCGGCCACCGGCCAGGTGTCGGGTGAGCTCCGGATTGCGAACCAGGCAGACCTGGACACTGCCGTCGCCGCGGCCAAGAAGGCTGCGGAGACGTGGGGCGACATTTCCCTGGCGAAGCGCACGGCGGTGTTGTTCAAGTTCCGCGAACTGGTGGCATTGCATGTGGACGAACTCGCTGAGCTGATCACGGCCGAGCACGGCAAGGTCCTCTCCGATGCCAAGGGCGAGATCGCCCGGGGCCTGGAGGTGGTCGAGTTCGCCTGCGGTATCCCGCAGCTGCTCAAGGGTGATTATTCGGACCAGGTTTCCACGGGCATCGACGTGTTCTCCTTCCGCGAGCCGCTCGGCGTGGTGGCCGGCATCACGCCGTTCAATTTCCCTGTCATGGTGCCGCTGTGGATGGCGCCGATGGCGATCGCCACCGGCAACGCCTTCATCCTTAAGCCCTCCGAGCGCGATCCCTCGGCTTCGATGCTGCTCGCGAGGTTGTGGAAGACCGCGGGCCTGCCGGACGGCGTGTTCCAGGTCCTGCATGGCGGCAAGGAGACCGTTGACGGTTTGCTGACCCACCCGGATGTGGACGGCATCTCTTTCGTCGGTTCCACCCCGATCGCGCAGTACGTCCAGGAGACCGCCACGGCGCACGGCAAGCGCGTCCAGGCCCTGGGCGGGGCGAAGAACCACGCCATCGTGCTGCCGGACGCGGACCTGGACAACGCTGCCGACCACCTCGCCGCCGCGGCTTTCGGTTCCGCAGGGCAGCGCTGCATGGCGGTCTCCGTGGCGGTCGCCGTGGGGGACGCCGCGGACCTGCTGGTGAAGAAGGTCCAGGAGCGTGCCCTGGACGTGAAGGTCGACAACGGCACCGCTCCGGGTGCCGAGATGGGCCCGGTCATCACTCCGGAATCCAGGGAACGCATTCTGCGGATCGTCGGCGAGGCCGAACAGGCCGGCGCCGCCATGGTGGTGGACGGCCGCGACCTCGTGGTCCCCGGTCACGAGGAGGGGTTCTGGGTCGGCCCCACCGTGATCGACCACGTCACGACCGAGATGACCGCCTACACCGAGGAGATCTTCGGCCCCGTGCTCGTGATGGTCCGCGTCGATGACCTGGAGGAGGGCATCAGGCTGATCAATTCCAACCCGTACGGCAACGGAACCGCCATCTTCACCTCCTCCGGCGCCTCCGCGCGGAAGTTCCAGCGCTCCGTCACCGTCGGAATGATCGGCATCAACGTGCCCCTGCCTGTCCCCGTGGCCTACCACTCCTTCGGCGGCTGGAAGGCCTCGCTCTTCGGTGACAAGCACATCTACGGCCCCGAAGGCGTGTCCTTCTACACCCGCGGCAAGGTCGTGACGTCGCGCTGGCCCGAGCCCGCCCAGGCCTCCGGCGCCTCCTACAACTTCCCCTCCAACTAGCCGCAACTGGTTGACCCGGTTCCCCTGCCGCCGCAGCCTCCATGAAGGGAGGTTTACGGCCGGCAGGGGTTCGGGCTACCCGAGGAGCTACGGCAGGGACGTGGCAGCAAGATGCAGGTCCGCCGCCTGAGGCGCCGGCCTCGTCACTGTGCGTAGCAGGGGCGTGCCGGACGCACCGCTCACGGTCAGCGTCACCGGCGAGTCCATGACGGGCAGCGGGACCGCCATGATTCCTTGCCTGCCGGAGAGTTCCAGCACTCCGGCGTCGATGATCACCCGGAGTTCGGCCCCCTCGTCCGCCGGCAGAAACGCGTCGGCGAAATCGGTGTTCCCGGCGGCCGTCACGCGGATGCCCTTCCCGTCGTGCCGCATGGTGGCCAGGGGGCCGTCCATGGTGGTGAGGCGGATGACCGTCCCGGCGGTGACGTTACACCGCAGGTCCCCACCGCCGTCGAGCACGGTCTCGAAAACCGTGGCGCCCACCTGCTCCAGGCGGCCCGGCTGGGAATACTGCGCGAGGTCGGCGTGCGGGGTGGCCACCAGCGTGTCGCCGTCGAGGGTCAGCGTGTGCGGAATGCTCAGCGCGCTGGCCCACTGCCGGTCGGGGCTGACCACGCCGCGGATCCAGAAAATCAGCGACGGGTCGCCGTCCTTGTCCCGAAAGAACGACGGCGCGTAGTAGCTCTTGCCGAAGCTGAGCTGACCCCAGGAACGGGCGGTGAACTTCCCGTCAGAGTAGGTTCCCACACCGTAGGCCACATAGTGCAGCACGTCGTCCTCCCAGACGGAGGTGACGAGGACGTGGGAGCCGCCGATCTCAAACAGCTGGGGGCACTCCCACATGGCGCCGGTCCAAACATGCTCCGTCTCCGTGCCGGTGCGCTGCGCGGCGATGCCGTCCAGTGTCCACCGCGAAAGGTCCGGGGAGCTGTAAGAAATGGCGGCGGCGGTTCCGCCCTCCAGCCCGGCGCCCACGAACATCCGCCAGTGCCCGCCGTCGCGGAAAACGAACGGGTCCCGGTAGGCCACCACGCCAAGATCCGGCGCGGTCATCAGCTTCGCACCCTTGGTCCACGTGGTCCAGGAGGCGTCGTCCGGAGTTGCAGTGCGGACGGTGCCGACGCCAATGTCCGGTTCGGTGACCGACGTGTAGAACATGGTCGCGGCACCATCCTCGCCGGTGACTATGGAACCCGACCAGACGCCGTCGTCCCCGTCCCCGGGCGCCACGGCGACGCCCTGCTCGGTCCAGGCGATCATGTCCGGGGAGGTGGCGTGGCCCCAGTGGCAGTCGGAGGCCCACGTGGTGCGGCCCGGAACGTACTGGTAGAAGAGGTGGTACTGGCCGTCCTTCCAGGTCACTCCAAGGGGATCGTTGATCCACCCTTCGGCGGCTGTGAAGTGGAAGGCGGGCCGCGGTTCCTGCGTATTCATGCTGATCCTTTTCTGCTTTTCGGGGATTGTGGGGTCACTGGGCCAGGACGCTGTTGGCGGCCAGGAAGCGTTGCCGGACTTCCCGCGCCTGCTCGGCGTTGGCCTTCTCCCATGCGTCGATTTCCGCCCGGCGCTCGTTCCGGACTGCGTCCCGCGTTTCGGTGAACTGCTTCATCCGCGCAGCCGAGGCGTCGCGGGCGGCCTGCTGGGCCGGTGTCAGGTCCGGGAGGGGGCGCTCTTCCACCTGCTCACGCGGCCGCAGCGGCAGGCGTTCCTCCACGGGGTCGATGTCCAGAACGGGGGAGGGGAGCGTCTGGTACCAGTAGGCGGTGGAGGACCAGTCATCGGAGAGGTGGTTGGCGTGGCCATGCTCGAACGTGACCTTGATGCGCTTCTGGAACCTGATGGGATCCGTCATGTGGAAGCGGTAGCTGTGGTGGAAGCCGGGCACGTTTTCTTCGTGCACCATGGTGCCGTTCATCAGGAAGGCGTTGTGCTGCATTCCCCAGGCGTGGCCGAAGTAGTCCTCCATGCCGGTGCCGTGCAGGCTGGGCGGCCAGGTGTCGTCGTCGATGAAGATCATGTCATCTCCCTCGCCCCACCAGGAGCCCTGGAAGTGGCGCACGGCCAGGTTGCACCCCACGTAGTGACCCTGTCCTTCGGTTTCCAGGACAACATAGTTGTCGTCCCCCGAGAGGTTGGGGATGGCCACCTCGATGCTGTTGGTCTGCAGGTCCGGGCCCCATCCGGCGTTGGGTTTCTGCCTGCGCCAGTGCGCGTGGAAGTAGGCGGTGTCCTCGGGCAGGGGCTCGGTGTAGAGCTCGTAGTCGATGTAGAAGTACTGCAGGTAGGGGATGTCGTTCTGGTTTTCGACGACGATCCTCGCCCGGGAGTTGAAGGGCATCTCGAAGTAGCTGTTGAAGGCCGCGCTGCCGCCGAAGGTGTTCAGCTCCCCTTCCTTCACGGAGACGGAGAGAGGCAGCGAGTCGTAGGAGCCGGACAGCGAGTTCAGCAGGCCGAAGAAGTCACCCAGCGGCGCGATGACGCTGGGCGTGTCCTGGTCATCCCAGTACATTTTGAGGACGATCTTGCGGTAGTAGTCCGGGTCCACCACTTCCCAGCTGACGCCGAGGGCGTTGTGGATTTCGAGCATGGGCACGCCCACGAGTTCCGGGGAGATCTGGCCGGGCCCGGGCTGGATCCGGCAGGACTGGGTCATCCAGATGTGCGTGATGGCGCCCGGCCCCTCGATGTCTGCAAGGACGCGTTCCTCGCCGGGCATGACGATCCAGTTGT
Organism: Arthrobacter sp. B2060; assembly: GCF_059090445.1. Taxonomy (NCBI): domain Bacteria; kingdom Bacillati; phylum Actinomycetota; class Actinomycetes; order Micrococcales; family Micrococcaceae; genus Arthrobacter; species Arthrobacter sp. B2060. The sequence goes on along the minus strand of NZ_JBNHFR010000010.1, from coordinate 199,630 downwards.
CGCGGTTCCGGCCGGACTGGTCCCAGCTGGAGGCGCGGGCCGTGCGGGCGGTGGAGAGCTTTGTCAGGCTCGAGAGGAGGCCGGAGCGGGGCGATGAAGCCATGGGAATGGTGCCTTTCGTAAGAGAGGAGGTGGTTAGCCCTTGACGGCTGATTGGGTGAGGCTGGCGATGATCCACCGCTGGGCCACGAGGAAGACGATGAGCGCGGGGGCGATGGCGATGGTGGTGGCAGCCATCACCTGGGCCACGTTCCCGGCACCGTAGGGGCCGAGCATCAGGACCAGGCCCAGCGGCAGGGTGGCGGTGTCCGTGCTGTTGAGGAAGATCGACGGCGCGAAGTAGGCGTTCCAGGAGCCCAGGAAAGTGATGACGCCCAGGGTGCTAACGGCGTTCTTGGCCAGCGGCAGCGCGATCAGCCGGTACGTCTGCCAGGCGGTGGCGCCGTCCATGCGGGCGGCGTCGATGATTTCCTGCGGCAGCCCCAGGAAGAACTGCCGCAGCAGGAAGACGCCCAGCGCGCCGGTGATGCCGGGCAGGATCAGGCTGAGCGGGTTGTCCAGCAGTCCGAAGGTCCGCATCAGCAGGAACAGCGGAATGATGGTCACCTGCGCCGGAACCATCAATGAGGACAGCAGGCCCACGAAGATGGAGTTGCGGCCGGGGAACTCCAGCTTGGCGAAGGCATAGCCGGCCATCGGCGCCGTGATGATCATGCCGATGCTGACGGCGATGGCGATGACGGCGCTGTTGAGCATGTTCCGCAGGATGGGCACCGGCCCGCTGACTGCCGCGGCGTAGTTGGACCAGTCCCATTCGGTGGGCAGCCACTGCGGCGGCAGGTCGTACGCGTGGCTGGCGTCGCGAAGCGACGTGGTGAACATCCACAGGAACGGGGCGATCATTCCCACCGCTCCGATGACCAGCAGCGCAACTGAAACGGACTTCCCGACGCCGGGCCGCCGTCGTACGGCTTTCCCGTTGCCTGCTTTTCCGGCACCTCCGCGGGAGGGGAGGACCGGGACGTTGAGGTTACTCATTGTTCACCCATGACTTTCGAAGGCGGAATTGCACCAGCGTCACCAGCATGATGATGAGGAACAGGGTTACCGCGATGGCTGAGGCGTAGCCCATATCGAACTTGTTGAAGGCCACTTCGGCGATGTACATCACCACGCTGCGGCTGGCGTCACCCGGGCCTCCCCGGGTGAGCACGATGATCGATTCGTAGATCTGGAACGCGCCGATGATGGTGATGGTGATGTTGAAGAACGTGGCCTGGCTGATCATCGGCAGGACGATCCTGCGGAAGACCTGCCACTCGTTGGCACCGTCCATGCCGGCGGCCTCCACCATGTCCTTGGGGACTTCCTGCAGGGCCGCCACGAAGATCAGCATCGCGAACCCCACGTTCCGCCAGGTGTCCACGATGACCACGGATGCCTTGGAGAACTCGGAGCTGTTGAGCCAGTCGATCCGTTCCCCGCCCATCGCGGTGAGGTAGTAATTCAGGATGCCGGTGTCCTTCTGGAACAGTGCCTGCCAGATGATGGAGACGTAGACCAGGGCCACCAGGTAGGGGAAGAAGTACGCCGAGCGGAAGACGTACGTCAGGGCCCGGGGGAGCCGCTGGTTGATCAGGACGGCGAACAGGAGCGCGAAACCGTTGATGAGGACGACGGCGGCACCCACGTAGAGGACCGTGTTGCCGTACGTGGTGGCCAGGCGTTCGTCCCGGAACATGCGTACGTAGTTGTCCAGGCCGACAAACTTGGGTGCCGTGAGGATGTTGTATTTGGTGAGGCTCAGGTAGAGGGCCGCCACCAAGGGTCCCAGGACGAAAACCAGGAACCCGATGACGGTGGGTGCCGTGAACGCGTACCCGGTGAGGGCTTCCCGACGGCGGGCCGCGCTGCGGTGCCCGGGGCGGCCCCCGCGCCCTGTTGGGGGCGCAGGGGGCAGCTGGGTTGTGGGGGCGGTCAGTGTCATTGCTGCAGCGCCTCCTCAACGTCCTTTTGGGCCTTCTCCAGTGAGGAGCCGATGTCCTGGCCGGACATGATCTCGTCCATGGCCCGCATGAACGCCGGATCCAGCACGTTGTAGGCGCGGGGGGCGGCTACGGGCTTGGCGTAGGAGAGGGAGTTGTAGAACTCTGCGGCGTGCTTGGGGGAGGCCAGGAACTCCGGTGATGAAGCGGCGGTCTTGGTGGACGGAACGGCGGCGCCGGCGTCGGCCCATTTTTTCTGCGTCTGCTGGTCGGTGAGCATCTTGATGAACTCCCAGGACAGCTCCGGGTTCTTGGACGTCTTGGAGACCGCGAACGCTCCGGCGCCGAAGACCGTGGACTTGGTGGTTCCCTTCGGCCACGGAAGGATGTCGTAGTCTTCGAAGCCTGCCTTTTCGAACCCGCCGGTGACGAAGTGCCCGGCGCCGGTCATGGCTGCCTTGCCGGCGGGGAACAGCTGGTAGGGGTCAGATCCCTTGGGCTGGGGCGACACTCCGTGCTCGGTGACAAGATCGCGGACCCAGCCCACGGTTTCCTTGACCTTTTCGTCGGTCAGCTGGGCGGTTTGCAGGTCCTCGCTCATCATCGACGTGCCGTTGGAGTACAGCCACGGGGTGATGCCGAAGGAGTAGTACGGCATGGCGAAGCCGTAGACCTTGTTGGCGCCTGAACCGGTCGTCAGCTTCTTGGCGATCGCCAGGAAGTCGTCCCAGGTCCAGTCATCGCTGGGCCGCTCGATGCCGGCGGCCTCGAAGATCTTGGTGTTGTAGTAGATCACCATGGTGTTGAACGTGTTGGGCATCAGGTAGGTGGAGCCGTCCTTGCTGAACCCTTCGAGCAGCTTCGGGTCGATGTCCTTGCGCAGGGATTCTGCCTCGGGGTCGTTCTTGAGGAAGCCGTCCAGGGGAGTGAACAGCTCGTTGGCCAGGCCCAGCTCCACACCTTCGGTGGCGATGTTGATGACGTCCGGGGCCTGCCCGGCGGCGGCCTGCGTCACGAGCTTGTTGACGTATTCGGTCCAGGTGGTGATGGGGGTGAAGTTGTTGTTCACCGTCACGTTCGGGTACTTCTCTTTGAAGCGTTCGGCGACGCCGTCGTACACGGCTTTGTCTCCCGGGTCGCCCCAGTTCGAAACGGAGATGGTGGCGGTGATGTCCTTCGCCGGGGCCGAGTAGGGTCCGTCTGCCGCCGGTGCGGCGGAATCCGTGGCGCTTCCGCAGGCGGTGAGGGCCAGCAGGGCCGCGGCTGCCGCCGAGGCGATGGTGGTGCGGACTGTTTTTCTCATGTGATGCTCCTTTGCATGCGGCGCGGGATGCGCTGATGGAATGCGATGGGGTTTGTAGAGCAGTTACTGGTGGAGCTGTTGTTCGGTGGAGCGGCGGAACTCGATCTCGGATTCGAGCCGCAGGATCTTGGTGGGGGCGGAGGGGTTCTCGAGGCGCCGCATGAGTAAACCCACGGCGTTCTCGCCGAGCCGGAATGCCGGTTGGCGTACGGTGGTGATCTGGGGCTGGAACAGGTCCGGGTAGGTAAAGCCGTCGAACGTGGCGAAGGCCATGGTCCCGGGCACCTGCAGCCCTTGATACTGGACTGCACGCAGGGCTCCTGCCGCCAACACGGTGCTGCAGGCCAGGATCGCCGTCGGACCCGCGGCGGAGCCGTCAAGCAGCGGCCGGACCCGGTCAAACGTTGCCGCCGCTGTGACCGTGCCCTCGCACAGCAGGCTGGCCGGTACCTCCAGTCCGCGCCTGGACATGGCGGCGCGGAAACCGTCATGGCGCTCGCGGAGCGAGGAGACCCGCAGGTCGCCCGAGATGAGCATGATCCGTTCGTGGCCGCGGTCCGTGAGGTGGTCAACCAGGGCTGCCATGGCGGCCTGGTTGTTCACCCCCACCTGGTCCACGTCCAGGTCCGCGAGCCGGTCCAGCAGCACCAGTGGCTTCTTTTCGTTCCGGATCCGCTCAAGCAGCCCGGCCTGTGAGCCGGCTGCCCTCGCGATGATTAGGCCGTCCACGCGGCGGTCCAGAAGTGCCTCCACCGCGGCGCGTTCCCTGGCGGGATCTTCCGCCGAGTTCGCCAGCAGCAGGGACAGGCCGAGCTGCGCTGCGGCCTCCTCCACCCCGTGCACCATGTCCGCAAAGGCCGGCTCCCCGGCGTCCGAGACAACGAGGCCGATGGAGTCTGTCCTGGAGCGGCGCATGGAACGGGCCAGCACGTCCCGCCGGTAGCCCGTCGCCTGCACCGCACTCATGACGCGGGCCTTAGTCTCGGGTTCGACGTGCCGGGTTTCGTTGAGGACGTGCGACACAGTGGACGTCGAAACACCGGCAAGTGATGCGACATCGACGATGGTTGCCACTGCGCCTCCTTCAAGAAAAACGTTTGCGCGAACGTTTCGATAGTAGAGGCAAACGTTTCGATGTGCAATGGGTCACAGAAAGAGATGTGAGGTTTCTCAGCGCAGGGTGGGTTGCGCTGATCCCGGACGCGACGGCGGCGCGCCCCCACACTCAGGGGACGCGCCGCCGTCGCGGGTGTTTAGAACCTATGCCGGTGAGTGAACAGCAACAGAAGCGCGCTCAATTGCGGGGCACGCGATCTTCACGGCGGAGTCATTCGGTGCGCCGTCCAGGCCCAGCAGCATGCGCACTCCTGCCGCACCGAGTTCGTAGTGGGGCAGCGAAACCGTGGACAGCGGCGGGCGAAGGTGAGCGGCGATGACTTCCTGGTTATCGAAACCCACGACGGCAATGTCGTTCGGGATGGAGAGCCCATTTTCCCGCAGGCCGTCGTACAGTCCCATGGCCATCCGGTCGTTGTAGCAGTACACGGCTGTGACGTGGCGCTTGAGCAGCTCGTCGGTAGCGCCGTATCCGCCTTCCTGATCGGGATAGGCTTCCATCACCAGGTCCGCGTCGAATGGAATTCCGGCAGCCTCCAGGGCATCTTTGTAGCCCTGTAGCCGGCCGTCCTTGGCAGGCGCCGGGATGGTGGCATTGATGAAAGCGATGCGCCGGTGGCCGCCGCGAAGCAGGATTTCCGTGGCGGAGTGCCCACCCTGTACTTCGTCGGGTACGACAGCGCGGGCCGCCCCGGGCTCTGGAGAGAAGCAGTTGACGAGGACGAAGTCCGCTTCGCGCAAGGTATCCGGGATGTCGGTTGGCCGATGGAACCAGGTGGAGTAGAGGATTCCGCGCACCTTGTATTCGAGCATCATGGCGATGGCGTCCTTTTCAAGCTCGCGGTTGCCTTCGGTGTTGGCGATAAGAAGGGCGTACCCGTGCTTCCAGGCTTCGTCCTGGGCGCCGTGGATGATCTGGCCGGCGAAGGGGGTGGTGGCGACGCCGTCTGCGACCAGCCCGATGAACCGTGAGGTGCCGCTGACCAGGGTCTTGGCCAATGCGTTGGGGCGGTAACCGAGCTGCCGGATCGCGTCGTTGACTCGTTGCCGCGTCTCATCCGCTATGCGGGCATTCTTCTTCTTGTTGATGACCAGCGAGACCGTGGCGGTGGACACGCCGGCTGCTTCAGCGACCTCGCGGAGGGTGACTGGATGGGCGGTGCCCGTTCTGACAGGAACGTCGGGGGTGGCCGCTTTGCCTGAATTTTTCTCCTGCGAAATCATGTGCCCTCCATCAGGAGTATATCCGTCTGCCGCGGCCGTCATCCCTTCGTCGCCCCGCTTTCCAGGCCTTGGATCATTGCTTTGTTCAGCACGAGGAACACCAGCAGCAGGGGCGTGATGGTGACGCAGACGGCCGCGAACGTGGCTGTCCAGTCGGTCTTGCCCATCGCGCCGATATAGTTCTGCAGGCCCAGCGGAATGGTCTTCAGTTCCTCGGAGAGGACGAAGGTGTTGGCGAAAATGAAATCGTTCCAGATGAAGATGCTGTTGACCAGCACGACTGTCACGACGGTATTCACCGAAAGGGGGAGGGTGATGAGTCCGAAGATGCGGTACGGACCTGCTCCGTCAAGAGAGGCGGCCTCGTACGTTTCCCGCGGGATGTACTCAAAGAACGAGGAGAAAAGGTAGATCGACATCGGAAGGGCGAAGCCGGCCAGAGGGATGATCATCGATGGGTACGTGTCGAGCAGGTTGATGGTCGAGTAGTCGATGAAGAGCGGCACAAGTGCGATCTGCACGGGCACGATGATGCCGATCAGGAAAAGGCTGCGGACGAATTTGCTGAAGCGGAAGCCGAGGACCTGCAGGGCGTAGGCGGCCATCATGCCCAGGAGAACAATCAGGAGGTTGGCACCCATCGTGACGATGAAGCTGTTGAGGATGTTCATTCCGAGGTTGCCCGTTTCGAAGGCGCGGGCGTAGTTATCGAAGGTGATCGCCTTGGGAAGCGCGAAAGGGTCGCCGGTCGCGAAGTCATGTTCGGTGCGCAGGCTCGTGATGAAGAGCCAGGCCAGAGGGTAGACCTGCACGATGACGATGAGGGCGATGATCACCTTTGACAGCGTGCTGTGGAGGCTGGGCGGCCGCCGCCTGCGGAGTGGCGGCGGGCTGTCTGCTGGGGCCGCAAGTGGCCTTGTAACAGGAGCTGCTGGCGCGGTCATGCGTCCGCCTTTCGTTTGAGCATGAAGAGAATGAGTCCGACGGCGACCAGGCACTCGACGACGATGAAGACGGCGATGGTGCTGGCGTATCCGAAGTCGGTGCTCGTGAAAGCCGTCTTGTACATGTAGGTGGTCAGGAGCTCCGAGGACTGTCCGGGGCCGCCGTTTGTCATGAGGTACGGGATGTCGAATCCGCGCAGGCCGTAGGTGGTTGCCATGATCGTGGTGGTGATCCAGACGGGCATGATGTGCGGGAAGCGGATCTTGGTGAACAGTTGCCACCGCGAGGCGCCGTCGAGGCGGGCGGCTTCCTCAAGTTCCTGCGGGACGGACAGCAGCGCCGCGTAGATGATGAGCATGTAAAGGCCGGTGAACCGCCAGCCCTCCGGGGCCGATACTGCGGTGAGGACGCTGTTGATGTCCGAGAGCCAGGGGCGTTCAAGAGCGCCGAGGCCGATCCAGTGCAGGAGCTGGTTGAGGAGGCCCACCGGTTCAATGGAGTAGATGCGCACGAAGAGGAACGCGATAGCCACGGTGGAGATCACCGCCGGCAGGAGGTAGAGAGTTTTGATGAGCTCGCGGCCGCGTCGCATTGAGGTGAGGAGGCTGGCGACGAGCAGGGCGCCGCCGAGTTGCAGTACCAGGCAGATGGCGAGATAACCGAGGGCGTTGAAGAAGGAGCGCCAGAAGATGTCGTCTGCCGTGAGCATCCGCACGTAGTTGGCGAGCCCCACGAACTCCATGTCGCTGATGCCGTTCCAGGAAAAGAAGCTAAGAAACAGCGACTGCATGATGGGGAACAGCACCGCGACGCCGTACAGCAGCAGGGGTGGGAGCAGGAAGACCAGGACGGAGAGTCGTGACCTGTTGGGGAGCATGGCTGGCCTTTCGGGTGGGGGCCGTAGCCCCCACCGCTGTGATTACTTGAAGAACTTCGGGGCGTTCTGCGCGATGGTGCTGTCCATCGTGCTGGTGAACTGTTCTGGCGTGATGTTGCCTTGGACCAGGAGCACGAGCTCCTGCTGCAGCCTGCCGTTGGTAGTCGGGTCGAGCTGCGTGTCCCACGGCATGGCCTGCTTTTCCCCGAGGTCGTTGGCCTTCTCCAGGGCCTTCTTGTACAAGGGCGTGGCGTTGGCCGGTACGGCCGTCTCGACGTTGGTGGTCGGCGACAGGGCGCCGGTGGCCGCGTATTCGGACGGGTACTTCGTCAGGGCGAACTTCAGGAAGTCGCTCACGAGCGGGTCGTAGGTCTTGGAGTTGACGGCCATGCCGATCCCGGACGGGGAGACGAACTCGTTGGCGGCCGTGACGGATCCTGCAGTCGTGGGCAGGGTGAAGAAGTCGATGTCCCCACGCACTTCAGGATTCAGCTTGTCCGTCGCCAGGCTTGGCAGTTCCCAGGTACCGATGTTGTACATCGCTGCCTGTCCGGAGGTGAACTGGTTCTGGGCGTCGGAGTAGCCCTGGGATGAGAAGCCGTCCTGGAAGCACTTCGCCTTGCCGAGCGACGCCAGCCATTCGACGGTCTTCTGCCCTGCGGGGTCAGAGAACTTCGCTTCGCCCTTCTTGAGCTTTTGAATGAAGTCCGGCCCGGCTTCACGGAAGGGCTGGTAGGCGATGTACCGCTCCAGAGGCCATTGGTCCTGGCCGTCGATGGCAATAGGAGTGATGCCGGCGGCCCGCAGGGCGGTGCACATGGCGGGGATGTCATCCAGGGACTTCGGCACGGAGACCCCGGCCTTCTGCAGCAGGGCCTTATTGTACCAGACGAACTCCAGCTCGAACTGGAACGGAATCATATTCAGGGACCCGTCGTCGAACCGTTGATAGTCCAGCGCGCTGGGCCTGTAGTCGTCGTAGACGTCCAGGGACTTCAGCAGCTTTTCGACGTCGACCATTTTCCCTTGTTTGGCCAGCTGTTGGGCGAAAGGCGTGGCATCGGTGTCGAAGAGCTCGGGGAGTTTGTTGGCCGCAGCCAGCGTCTCAAGCTTTTGGATGTAAGAGGGCCGGTCGGGGGTGGTGATGAGGTTCAGCGCGAAGCCGGGGTGGTCTTTGGCGTACTCGTCGGCGAGCTTCTTCATGATGTTGATGACGGCCCCGTCAGCCGGCCGGGAAAGCAGCCACGAGATTTCACGGGCTTTGATCTCCCCGGTGGGGCTGACGTTGGATGGGTCGCTGGACCCTCCGCCGCCGCAGGCTGTCAATGCCAAGGCTGCGACGGCGGCGACGGCGGCAGCACGGATTAGTTTTTTCATTGCGGCAATCTCCCTTGATTGGAACAGAGGTTGGGGTGGGGATACTCAGGTGTCGGTGCGCTTACGTATCTCAAGTTCGGTGATCGCGACGGATCCTTCGCCGGTGAAAAGGCCGATCCGTCCCGCGGGCAGGTCGTAGACCCGGGTGCTGAGAGCTACCTGACGGTCGACGACGGCGACGCACAGGTCGCCGTCGACGATGACCTCCAGGGTGTGCTCGCCCGGAGCAAGGTCGCACGGGCGCTCCAGCTCGATGTCGAACGGAACGTCCCCGGACACGTGCCATTGGGCCTCTCCTGTGATGGCCCGTGGCCAGCGGTCGAAGACGAGCCGGCCACGTTTCGGTTCCAAGCGCAGAATGTAGGACTGGTCCCCGTCCTGACTGGAGCGCAGCAACAGCCCGCATTCGGTGGTGTTGGGGGCGATGTCCAGCACTGCCTTGGCGTAGAACTGGCTGGGCAGTTCTTCGTCGGAAGTGACAGCGGCATACCCGTCCGGAACGTCCAGCCGTGTCGGCAGGTCGTTGGTCAGGGATACCGGGATGTCTTCCCAGAAGCTGCCCACGAGTTCATCGGCGAAAGAAAATCCCAGCGTTCCGTCCGGGTTTTGGCGCGCTTCCAGAACGGCCATCGTGCCGGCCCACTGCCAAGGTCCCTGATCGGTGTCGTCTTCCTTGCTGGCGATCCAGCCGAAGAAGAAGCGGCGTCCCTCGCGCTCTGCTGTCTTGGAGGCGTAGAACGCGCGGCCGTCGATGCTGTCCAGGTTCGGCACGGTCCAGGGCCCGTCGGGGCTCTTGGCCATGCGGTACCGGGTGGTGAACGATTCCGAGAACTCGGAGTACACCATGTACCACCAGTCGCCCCAAGCGAAGACGTCGGGGCATTCATGCGTAATGTAGCGGCGCGGATCCCAGAAGGGTTCGGTGTGCTGCCAGGTCATCAGGTCACTGGACACGCACTGGGCGATGACACCCCGCCGCCGTTCAGGCCCGTCGGAATGCCGTGCCGCCAACAGCATCCGCCACTGGCCTTTGCTTTCATCCCTGAACACGAAAGGATCCCGCCAGTCCCCGGGCTCATACCCCTCCGGAGCGCCAAACGTGAGTTCCGGGTGCTTCACCCACGTCTGCATGCCATCCGTGCTGGAGGCGTGCATGACCAGCTGCAGGGGCAGACCGTCAGGGCCGAGATTTCGGGGGTTCTGGCCTGTGTAGAACAGGTGGTGAAGGCCGGTATCGTCGACGACGATACTGCCCGTGTAGGCATTAAAGTCCAGATCCATTTCGCTGCCGTGATGCAAGGAAACGCCATGGTCCTCAAACTGCGTGAGGTCCTTGGTGGTGACGAGGTTCCATGAGGTCCCGGGTTTCGGATCCGAGCGGTCTTCGTGAAGGTAGAAGAGCCAGAACTCTCCATCCTTCTCGAAGGGGATAAGGTCCCCAACCCATCCGTCGTTGGGCTGGAAGAAGACTGAGCGTTTCATCTGCGCTGATGTCCATTCTGCTAAAGCGTTTGATCACTAGGAAGGTAGCGTTAATGCGCTGGGTGATCAAGCGTTTTAGCAAACTTTTTCTTTGCTTCCGGTGCTCTCAGCTCAGCAAGACCCCTGAGTGCACCGGGCCGTTCTGGGAAAGTAAAAAACTCGTGATTAAACGCTTGACCATGGCCTCCGAATCCGACTATCGTCCTGCGTAACCGGTGAGTCCCAGCCCGTCGACATTTAGCGGACGGCATTTTTCAGGGACACCGGTCGACGTTTCTCACCCCGAAGATCGCGCACTGTTGCTGCCCGGGACCTTCCCATGTCCCAGCCCGATGCGCGTCCGCTACCACCACGTTCAGCTGGCTATGGCGCCCGCCGAACCTTGAGAGGAAACCAATTTATGAGGCACGAAACCTCACGACGCACTGTCCTGCAGGGTGCAGGCGTCGGGGCCCTTACCTTTTTTGCCAGCAGCGCCGTACCGGCAGCGCACGCCCAGTCATCCCTGCGGGCGGTCTATCATATGACTCCGCCCTCGGGCTGGCTGTGCGACCCGCAGCGCCCCGTATATACCAACGGCGCTTATCAGCTCTACTACCTGCACTCCGGGCAGAATAATGGCCCGGGCGGATGGGACCACGCCACGACCAGTGATGGCGTGTCTTTCACCCACCAGGGCGTGGTGATGCCCTTGCAGCCCGATTTCCCGGTGTGGTCGGGATCGGCCGTCGTCGACGCCGCCAACACCGCTGGCTTCGGCGCCGGGGCGGTGATCGCACTCGCGACACAGCCGACCGACGGGATCCGCAAGTATCAGGAGCAGTACCTCTACTGGTCAACCGACGGCGGCTACACCTTCACCACCCTCCCTGACCCGGTGATCGCCAACACCGACGGCCGCACCGCCACGACACCAGCCGAGATCGAAAACGCAGAGTGGTTTCGCGACCCCAAGATCCACTGGGACGAGGTACGCAGCGAATGGGTGTGCGTGATCGGACGGGCACGCTACGCGGCCTTTTACACCTCGCCGGACCTGCGGAACTGGCAGTGGAAATCCAACTTCGACTACCCGAACCATGCCCTCGGCGGGATCGAGTGCCCCGATCTGTTCGAGATGATCGCTGGCGACGGCACACGGCATTGGGTACTCGGCGCGAGCATGGATGCCTACAGCATTGGCCTACCGATGACCTATGCGTATTGGACTGGCGCCTGGAACGGCACGGCGTTTATCGCCGACAACCTCACACCGCAGTGGCTCGACTGGGGCTGGGACTGGTACGCAGCTGTCACGTGGCCATCGGTCGAGGCGCCAGAGACAAAACGCCTTGCAATCGCCTGGATGAACAACTGGAAGTACGCGGCCCGGGATGTACCCACCGATGCATCCGACGGGTACAACGGGCAGAACTCGATCGTGCGGGAACTGCGGCTCGAGCACCAATCGGGCGGCTGGTACAGCCTGCTCAGCGCCCCCGTTGAGGCGCTTTCGGGCTACGTCACCGCGACCACCACGTTCCCTGAGCACAGGGTCAACGGCAGTTCCGTGCTGCCGTGGAGTGGGCGCGCCTACGAGCTCGAGCTCGACATCTCATGGGACGCGGCTACGAATGTTGGGGTCTCGGTCGGCCGCTCCCTAGACGGATTGCGTCATACGAACGTTGGCAAGTACGGCGGCGAGCTTTACGTCGACCGTGCGCCCTCAGACCAGAACGGCTACTCGCTCGCGCCTTACTCGCGTGCTGCCGCACCTATTGACGCCAACGCGCGATCGGTGCACCTGCGCATCTTCGTTGATACACAGAGCGTCGAAGTGTTCGTGAACGCCGGGCACACGGTGCTGTCGCAGCAAGTGCATTTCGCCGACGTCGACACCGGTATCTCGTTTTACGCCGACGGCGGCCCGGCGGACTTCACCGGAATTAGAATCCGCGAGTTCGGCAGCCCCATCTAGCTGCTGAGCCCGGGCCCCGGCCTTTAGGACGCCGGGAGCGGGCCGGTGGAGGCGCGGTATTCGATGGTCGGCGACAGCCGGACAACGGAGGTCTCGGCCGACTTGTCGGCGATGCGCTTGGTCAGCAGCTCGGCGGCGGTGGCACCCACCTGGAATGCAGGCTGGCGGACGGTGGTGAGCTGGGGCTGAAACAGATCCGCGTAGGCGAAGCCGTCGAACGTGGCGAAGGCGATGTCGTCGGGCATCCGAAGTCCCCGCTGCTGGATGCGCCGCAGCGCGGCCGCGGCCAGCACGGTGCTGCATGCGATGACTGCGGTGGGCGGCGCGGATGCTGACAACGCTTCCTCTATCCCGGCGTCGGCCCCTTCCTGGCCGGCGGCGGTGACGGTGAGCTGGTCCGACGGCGGGATGCCGGCTGCCGTCATGGCGTCCTGGAAGGCGCTGTGCCGTTCCCGCAGTGTGGACACCCGGGTGTCCCCGGCCACCAGCAATATCCGGTCGTGTCCCTGCGAGGTGAGGTGCTGGACCAGTTCCTTGATGGGCGCGGTGTTTTCGACGCCCACCTGGTCGAAGGTCTCCTCGGACAGCCGGTCCATCAGTACCAGCGGCGTGTCCTGGTTGGCGAACTCGGCCAGAGCCTCCGGGCCGGAGCCGGCGGCGCGGGCCAGGATCAGGCCGTCCACCCTGCGCTCCAGGAGTGCCCGGACGGCGCGGGCCTCGCGTTCCGGGTCCTCGGCGGAATTGGCCAGGAGGAGGGTGATGCCCTGGCTGGCGGTGGTTTCCTCCACGCCTCGGATCATCTCGGCGAAAGCCGGCTCTCCGCCGTCGGAAACAATCAGGCCGATGCTGTCGGTCCGGGAACGCCGCATGGCGCGGGCCAGGGCGTCCTGGCGGTAGGAGGTTTCCTCGATGGCTTTGAGGACGCGCTGCCGGGTCTCGTCGCCGACGTGCCTGGTGCCGTTCAGGACGTGCGAAACGGTGGAGATGGACACGCCGGCCAGCTGGGCCACTTTTACCATCGTCGTCATCGTTGCCGCCCTCGGTGAATCTTTACGCGAACGTTTCGCGCCGCATTCGCCAGTTTACAGACGGGCGTCCGGCGCGGAACTCGCCGGGCCCCAGGAGCTGAGGCCGGCCAGGCCCGCGGCCGCCGCCGCGCTGAGCACCACCGCCCCCAGCCAGAGCGAAGGCGGCCAGCGGATCGCATCCGTCACCGCGAAGGCGACGAGCTGGCCTGTCCACAGGAGCGCCGCGATGGCCGCCGTGACCGCAGGCAGGCGCCTGCTCAGCCAGTCGTCGGGGAGCCGGAGCAGCAGCAGGTCGGCCACCAACGCCGCCAGAGTGGCGCCGCCTGCTCCGGCGATCGCGTACGGCTGCAGGCCGACCATCACGACGGGCAGCCAGGCCGCCGCCGCCACCAGCATGGTGACAATCCCGCGGGCCGGGCGCCGGGTGGCCGAGAGCGTGAAGAGGAAGGGCGCGATGATCAGGGCCGTCGTCAGCAGGTAGCTCGTCAGGCTGACGACCACCGGCAGTTCCGCCTGGATGCGGCCGGGCGTACCCACCGGCATCGGCGTGAAGAGGGCCGTCGGCCCCGGCCGGACGAAGGCGGAGCAGTAGATGAGGAAGAACGCTCCCAGCCCGGTCAGCAGGACGACGGCGAACAGCGCCGCCGGGGTCCACGCAAAGTTCCGGGCGGGCCCGGCCGCGCGGGCGCTCCGCACCGCGGTGCCCAGGATGAGGAAGAGGCTGAAGCCGAGCAGCAGGTGGGTGGGGCTGACCAGGGCATCCAGCGACACTTCGAGGCCCAGCAGTTCGTGCCACAGCAGGTCCAAGGCGCCGGCGGTGGCAAAGAGAATGACCCCGGCCGCTGTTCCGCGGTAGCCGGGCGGAAAGGCCTGCCGCAATGGTTGCCCGGGCGCCCGGTTCCGGAAGATCACGACGGCGGTCCACGCCGCCGTGGCGAGCATGCCGGAGTAGAGGGCGGCGTGCCAGGGCGTGAAGAACGTCTCGAGGCCGGGGACGTTGAGGTGCGCCCAGCCGTCGAGGAACACGGCCAGCAGCAGCCACAGGCTGAGGAGCTCTGTCACCAGGTCGCGGAGTCCGCCGGCCTCGCCGTTCATTGTCGCCATCGTCCAGCGAGCACTACTGTCCGGCCACCAAAGACGGTACCGCTGAGCCGGGGGCTGCGATCATTCCAACCGTAATTCCGCTGGCAATACTGCCGGCAGTCAAAGTGATTACCTCGGGCGGGCCGCCCGGGCCTTGGTCGCTATACCACTGGTCTGACGTCCCGCTCGTCCCGCCGAGGAACTTGACTGTATAGTCGCCTGGCGGCAGGCCCGTCAGCTCGTAGATTCCCTCCACCCGGACCTGGGTCTCCCGCACGACCTTATGGTCCGCGTTATATGCCTGGACGCTGACCAGGCTGTACAGCGTCCCGGACGGAGCACCGATGCCTCCGATAATCGCCGCCGGGCCGACTCCGGGGGTGAGGCCGAGCGGCGGAACGTCGACGGGTTTGTCGCGGCAGATATTGGTGTGGGCCTCGTCGAGCTGTGTCATGAGCGCCTCGTATTCGGCAGGATCGACGCTGAGGTTCCATCGGGCTTTAACCCACACCCAATCTGTGGCGTAGTTGCAGTGGGCGCCGTGGTAGGGCGGCCACCAGTCGGCAGGGTCCGACGATCCCCGCTCTTCGTTCGTTGTGGCCGTCAGGACCCTCAGTGAAATGCTGTTGGACAGGTCATTTGCGAAGTCGCGGCGCTGTTTGGCTGTCCACGCCCACGCCCCGGAGTACCAGGCTTCTTTCAGGGGAACCATGTGCGCAACATCTACCTCAGCACGGTTTACCAAGACCGTGGTATCCCATACGGATACCCACTGGGGATTGAGCACCATGCAGGGTGAGGCCAGTGTTCGGTCGCTGGCCCCGGCGATTATGACGCGTTCCCGGGTAGTGCACCCGTCCGCTCCGACTACCGGGTATTCAAATGCGGACTCATGGAATTCAGGACCCGCCGGCGTCCGCCTGACCAAGGTGTTTAGCAGGGCCTGGCCGGTGGTGTATCCAGGGAACGGGTACCCAGTCAGGAGCGAGGCGGGGCTTTGGCTGGTTCCGTCTGTCGCGCCGGGCAGCGGCTGGGCGGAGTTGGCAGTTCCGCTCACGCTGAACGCCAGGAAGATGGCTGCCGCCAACACGGTCCAGTGCTTCATAGCTCGCTTCATCGCAATGCCGACCTTTGCACGTTGTGGTTGTGCCCGGATCGTACTCCGCCGCAGACGGCTGCAATAGCCCTGAATCATGAACGCATGGGGCGAGGGTTTCATCGAGTTCGCTGCAGAAATGCAATTGATTTCCGGCTCGACGTCACCACGGTCAGCTGGTGATTACCGCTTTCTACATCACCTCGGGCGCCGCCCAGTCGCTGATAAGGGCGTTCGCTGACACCTTCGGGCCGCCGTGGCTGTTCATTGGGTGGCTGGTGTCCTGCGCGGGCGGTTGTCTCTGCCGCCGAACTTCGTGTTCGTCTGCGTCGCTCGTGCGCTGACGCCGCCAAGACGGAGATGGCGTACCCCCCGTCGCGTCGTCGCATCTGAATGCGTGGGGAACAAGCGACCTAGGGGCGGCTCTCTATGCTAGATGACCGTTTCCAGGAATCTGTACCACGCTCCAGGTTTCCGCTGGAACCCTCTGGCTGAAAGTGACAATTCCAGAGTGCGCCGGAGCGGGTGGGGAGACAGCATTATCGCCTCGTTTCTGTGTCCGAGTCTGTATATCTCGTCCCTCGTTGGAGGCCTATTGCTTTTCCGGCCGTTGCAGGCCGCATGCACGGGAGCGAGATTCCATACGGAGTCGAGATCCAGCGAAGGATCCGCTACGAGACTTCCTCGCTTCATGAGCGAGAACGGGAAGACATGGTCTATCGCTACACGATCCGCTTCTGGAATCGGGTCATTGCAGATTAGGCAGCGACCGTGCTGGAACCCGATGACAGCCGGGCCCAGTCCAGCAACGGGCCTACGACGTCGTTTTTCGACGAGCGTTCCAAGAACAAGATCGATCCCTAGCCCTTCGCCGATCAGGCTCAGCCCCACACCGCTCTCGAAGGAAGTTTCTACGATCTGCCAACGGGCATTGAGTTCTGTACCCAAATTATGCGCCTCCTCAGAACCGGCTATAGCCATCAGAGAGTCGGTGAATTCCACCACAACCTCGGGCCCGCTCGCTCTGAGATTGTAAAAGCGGTGGGGAACCTCTACGCCGCCCCTCAGGTTGTGAAACTTTTGCATGACCATGCCGGGCATAGAACGAACGGCCGCCTCGACGAGAGCTTCTGTAGGTGAACCCGTCAAGAGAGTTTCTTCAGCCTGTTCTCGAACGCAAGAGAGGAAGTCTCCCGGTGCCAAGGCTCCCGATATTCTTGCCTGAGGGGCCACCGCTGCGTGTTTGACCATGACTCGGGCGTAACCTTCGGCCAGGTCGCGTAAGGTCACCGCTGTACGTCCTTCCTTGGCATAGTCAAGGAGCGACGCCCCCAGAGCGAATTTGTAGGTTCGTGTGTTTGCACCCATCAAGATAGCTAGGCGCCACGCCGTTGCTGCCGTCGAATGTGCCGAGTAAAACGTCATCGTTAAAGTATCTCGAAAGGAGAATGTTTATGGGCAAGCTGGTTAGGGACGGAATACCGGAAATCATGCGAGCCGAGGGGATTGAACCTGATACTCGAATACTGGAAGAGGACGAATACCTAGAGAGTCTTTTCGAGAAACTCCTTGAAGAGGCTCGTGAACTTCAGGGGGCGGCTCCCGCTGACCGGCTGGAAGAGGCAGCTGACGTGCTCGAAGTACTAGCGACCATTGTCAGAAATCTAGGCCATGAGATGCCTGACGTGGAACTGCGGGCCGAAGCGAAAAGAGCACAGCGCGGGGGATTCGCAGCTCGGATCTGGTTGGAGAGGTGGTGATATGCGAGAGCGCAGACCGCGAGCGACCCTGGCTCGTCGTGCTGGTGTGTCCCTGACGATAGGCTGATCCAGCAGAACACGCAGTACTCACGAAAGCGAGACACCGACATGGTCGCAATGTGGGGCATCCACAATGACGCCTTATCGAACGAGCTACTCGACCATGGATTCATCAGCATCGGGTGGGCGGAAATTCCTGATATTCGCTCTATAGGCAACGATCGAGAACTTCTGAAAAAGGCGCTGGAGAAGGCCTATCCGGAGGCAAAATCCGGGGCAATACCCGTGTGGGCCGGGATCCTCTTACGTTTCGCGCATGAAATTAAACAGGGTGACATCGTCATAGCACCTTATCGTCCTGACGGCACTCTCAACTTCGGCATCGTCACGGGCGATTACACATACCGCCAAGATGTGCCGGTACATCCGCACCGGAGATCAGTCCGGTGGATAAAGACTGGTGTCTCTCGTGGTCTCTTCCCCCAGAAGGCCTTGTATGAAATCGGTTCGGCACTCACCTTGTTCCGAGTCAAGAAGAATGTCCATGTTTTCGAGAACTTCTTAGAGTCTGGTGCGGAAACCGTGCCACGGGGAGCGCCAGAAGCTGTGGAAGCGGAGGCCGTTGACGAATGGATAGAGACGGAACCGAGCGCTGCGAGGTTGGACCAGTTCACGCACGACTTCATCCTGAAAACGCTGCTCGAAGGGCTTTCCCATGAGGAATTTGAGCACTTCACGGCCGACCTTTTACGGGCGATCGGCTATCAGGCGCGCGTAACGCCATATTCGTCAGACGGTGGCATCGACGTCATTGCGCACAAGGATTCGCTGGGGCTCGAGCCGCCGCTGATCAAGGTGCAGTGCAAACACACGAGTGCACAGCAGTCCCGGCCCGATGTCCAGAGGCTCAGTGGAACGCTCGCACATGGCGAACTCGCCCTGTTCGTTTGTCTCGGCAGCTTTAGCAAAGACGCGGTGGGCTATGAGCGGGAACGGCAGAACTTGCGCTTGCTGACTGGAGCAGACGTCGTTGAACTCACCCTTACTAATTACGAGAAGTTGCCGCCGCGATGGAAAACGCGGATGCCTCTCCGCCAGGTGTATGTAGTTGACCGCGCCAATGAGGGGCGCTGATGCGGTTCTGGCCAATCTGGTGAACGCTGCCCGCGGGACAAGCCCGGGCTTCCCAGCGGTCAAGGACGCCGACCTGACGAAGGTTACGTCGTAGCCTGAGGCAACGATGCCTTTGTATGCGCGAGACTGTAAGGCGTGAGCAACTCTCCCCGCACGGGCCTCGCCGTGGCCGGCCTCAGCCTGGGCACGTCGCTGAACCCGCTGAACTCGTCGATGATCGCCGTCGCCCTGGTGGTGCTGCGCGAGGATTTCAGGCTCGACGTCGCCACCGTCACTTGGGTGATCACCGCCTTTTACATCACCTCGGCTGCGGGCCAGCCGCTGATGGGTCGGCTGGCTGACAGGTTCGGGCCGCGGCGGCTCTTCATGCTGGGCATGGCGCTGGTGGCAGTGACCTGCGCGCTGGCTCCCTTCTCGCCCAATTTCGTGTTCGTCTGCATCGCCCGCGCGCTCATGGCGCTGGGAACCGCGACGGCGTACCCGAGCGCCGTCGTCATGGTCGGTGAACTGGCCAGGCAGGCGGACGTGTCAACGACGCGGCCGCTGGGCCGCATTCAGATGGCCAACACGTCCGGGGCCGCAGTGGGCCCGGTGGTGGGCGGGCTGCTGGTGAGCCTGGTCGGCTGGGAGGCGCTGTTCCTGATAAACGTGCCGCTGGCCCTCGCCGCCCTGCTCCTAGTGCGGAGGTTCGCGCCGGATGACCACGCGCGGGAGCAGGGCAGCCTCGCCAGCCTGCTGCGTGACTCCGACATTCCCGGCATCCTCGCCTTCACGGGCGGCATGGTGCTGCTGCTCATGGGACTGCTGGACGCGCTGCCCGGTTTCCGCTGGTGGCTGCTGGGCGGTGCCATGATGCTGGCCGTGCTGTTCGCCTGGCGGGAGCTGAGCTTCAAACGCCCGTTCCTGGACCTCCGGCTGCTGGGCCGGAACCGGCCGCTGCTGCTGGTGTACCTGGGCTTCACGGTGTTCAGCGGCGTCTACTACTTCGCGTTCTTCGGCCTGCCGCAGCTGCTGCAGGAAACCGGTGGCTATGACCCCGGCGTGGTGGGCCTGCTGATGCTGCCGCTGGCGGCGATGTCCGTCGTCGTCACGCCGCTCGCCGCGCGCGCGATCGACCGGTTCGGCGTACGGCGGGTGCTGATCGCCGGCGTCGTACTGCTTACTCTGGCGGCAGCGGCGCTGTGGCTGCTGACGGCGTCGTTCGCCGTCCTGCTGGTGCTGGCGCTGACCGCCCTCATGGGCGTTCCGTACGGGGCGGTCGCCATCGCCTCCAACCAAGGCCTGTACGTGTCCGCCGCGCCGGGGGACAGGGGAGTGGCCGCCGGGATCTATCAGACCTGCCGGTACGTCGGTGCCATCGGGGCCACCGTGATGATCGGCATCTTCTATGGCACCGGAGTGAACCAGGAGAACTGGGGCCGGATGGTGCTGGTGATGCTGGGCCTCTGCGCGGTGACGTTCGCGGTGTCGCTGCTGTGGCGGGAGCGGAAGGCGGCGTAGCGCCACTACTGGGAAAGGCGCCGGTTGCGTGCCTGGCGCGCCAGCCGGCTGAAGGCATAGACGAAGACGGCCTCGATCATCACCATCAGTCCGACTAACAGCCACTGCCCCTGGCTGATGAACACGATCACGCCCGCGAGGACCAGCAGGGTTCCGAGGACCAGGGCGTACACGGCGAACCCGAACGCCACCCTTGCACTTCGCACGCCGGTGCGGAAGCCGAAGCCCTGCGGTTGACCTCCGGGTATCCCCTCGACGCGGTCGGGCACCGCGGGCGGGAGCCTGTCGAACTCTTCCCACGGATCCCGGTGCTGATCCTGATCCGTCATGCTTCCATTATCCCGCGCCGCCGGACAGCCCGGCCCGGTTCCGCGCCCGGCATCGTACTTTACGCCGTCGTCATCGGACTTCTTGCGCGGTGCGGGCGAGCAGACAGAACTCGTTGCCTTCGGGATCACTGAGAACAACCCACGTTGCGTCGGACCCTTGGCCCACGTCCGTGGGTTGCGCACCGAGGCCGAGGAGTCGCTCAAACTCGTCGGCTGTCGATGTGCCGTCGGCGCGGAGGTCGAGATGCAGCCGGTTCTTGACGGACTTGCTCTCTGGCACTGGCACCACGTCGATTGTGGGCCATGAGCCATCCGGTGGCGAGATGCTGATGACGCCGTCGTCCTCGTCGACCACATGCCAGCCGAGGACGTTGCACCAGAAGTCGGCCACCACGCGCGGCTGTACGGCGTCGATCACGATGGCCGCTATCCGACTGGACATGGCACCATCCTATGCAGGCCGTGAGCTGGCCGTGAACGTGACCCGCGGGTCTGCAGGGCCGGTTCCGTCAACAGGGACTCAGCCCCGCAGCACCCACACGGCGTTGTCCGGCTGCAGCCAGCCGTCACGCTCCAACGGAACGGCGCTGGCCAGCACGGTCCCGCCCGGTAGCGGCACCGGCTCCGTTCCCATCGCGACGGCGACGAGGAACCTCGGGCTGCGCTCGCAGAGCAGCAGGTTCCCGGCCTCCACCCGCCAGGTGCCGCCGTCGTCAGCGGTGAACACGCCCTGTTCCCACAACCGACGGCGGAGTCCGACGGCGGCAGTCACCAGGGCGAGCATGGATCCCGGGTCCTGCTGCTGGGTTTCGACCGCGTGGCCGCCCCAGCCGTCGGGCTGCGGCAGCCACGGCGGGGCAGGAGAGCCCGACGGCGAGCCGGCCCGTTCACCGGCGGAACCCAGCGTGAAGCCGTGGTTTCGTGCCGGGTCTTCGGTCCAGGGCAGCGGGACGCGGGCTCCGTCGCGGGTGATCCCGCCGCGGACCCACATCGGGTCCACGCGGGCATCCACCGGGACGTCGACTTCGGGCAGGCCGAGTTCCTGCCCCTGGTACAGGTACGCTGCGCCGGGCAGGCCGAGCAGCGCCAGCACCGCAGCCCGGGCACGCCGGGCGCCGAGAGCCCCGCCCCCAAACCGCGTCACCGAACGGACGATGTCGTGGTTCTCCAGCGCCCAGCTGGGCGCGGCGCCGTGCAGCTGCCGGGCGGCCTCCAGCTCCGCCCCCACAGAAGCCCACGCCGCCGGGTCCCAGCCGAGCTTCACGAAGGCGAAGGCGAACGCCTGGTGCATCTCGTCGGCCCGGGTGTAGCGGGCGGCGCGGGCAGGTTCCAGGTTGACCTCGCCCACCAGCAGGCGGTGCGGCTGGTACTTCTCGGCGAGGGTCCGCCAGCGGCGGTACACCTCGTGGACCTCTTCCTGGTCCGAGACCAGGGGATTGGACCGGAGCCCGTCCACCACGGCGGTGGCGGCCGGCGCGTCCGGCAGGCCGTCCGCCTTGAACAGCGCATGCGCAACGTCGATCCGGATGCCGTCCACGCCCTTGTCGAACCAGAAGCGGAGCACGCCTTCGAAGTAATCGCCGACGGTGGGATTCCGCCAGTTCCAGTCGGGCTGGCCGGAGGAGAACAGGTGCAGGTACCACTCCCTGTCGGCCGCCGGGCTGTCGCCTTCCGAATCCGGGTCCGCGCGGCTCCAGGCCCGGCCACCGAACACGCTTTGCCAGTTGTTGGGCGGCAGGTCGCCGGGGGAGTCCGGGCCGGAACTGCGGCCCTGGACGAAGTGGAACAGTTCCCGTTCCGGCGAGCCAGGGCCCGCAGCGAGGGCCTGCCGGAACAGCGGGTGGGCCGACGAGCAGTGGTTCGGGACGACGTCGAGCAGGATCCGCAGGCCCAGCGAGTGGGCGAGATCCAGCAGCCGGTCGAACTCGGCCATGGTGCCGAAGAGCGGGTCCACGCCGCAGTAGTCGCTCACGTCGTAGCCCTGGTCCACCTGCGGGGAGGGCTGGAACGGGGTCAGCCAGATGCCGTCCACGCCCAGTGAAGCGATGTACGGCAGGCGGGCGGCGAGCCCGGCGAGGTCGCCCACGCCGTCGCCGTTCCCGTCCGCGAAGGAGCGCGGATACACCTGGTAGATGACCGCGGACTGCCACCACGCGGCGTCGTGCGCTTCTTCGGAAGCGGCGCCCAAAGGCGCCCCGGCGGCAGAACCGGAACCGCTCATTTGCCGGCCCCTGCGGTGAGGCCTTCCACGATCCGGCGCTGGAAGATCAGCACCATGATCACCAGCGGAACGGTGACGATCACGCCGGCGGCCATCTGTTCGCCGAACGGTGCCTGGAACTCGGTGGCGCCGGTGAACTTGGAGATGGCGACGGTGGCCGTCTGGATTGTGGGGTCGTTGATCATCGAGAGGGCGATGATGAACTCGTTCCAGCTGTGGATGAACGTCAGGATGGCCGTGGTGAACACGCCGGGCGCGGCCAGCGGGAGCAGTACCTTCCGGAACGCCTGCCACTTGCTGCAGCCGTCGATCATCGCCGCTTCTTCGAGGTCGAACGGCAGCTGTTTCATGAACGTGGTCAGGTTCCAGACGGCGAGCGGAATGGCGAAGGACAGGTTGGGGATGATCATGGCCTGGTAGGTGTTGATCCAGCCGAGGTCCGTGAAGAACCGCAGCAGGGGCACCACCACCGAGATGCCGGGGAACATCGACGTCGCAATGATAACGCCGAGGATCACGGACTTGAACCGGAAGTTCAGCCGGGAAATGGCATAGGCGGCGAACACGCCCATTACCAGGGCCAGCACCGTGGTGGTGCCGGCCACGATCAGGCTGTTGAGCAGGGCCTGGCCGAACATGGTGGAGCCGTCGAACACCTTCACGTAGTTCTCGAGGGAGAACGGCGCGGGCAGGAGGGTGTTGTCGAAGATGTCCGCGGTGCGGCGGAGGCTGGAGACGAGCATCCAGTAGAACGGCGCCAGGCAGTAGGCGAAGACCAGCACCAGCCCGGCGTACACGGAGTAGGAGCGCCAGGTGCGCTTTTTCGGCGCGGGAGAAGCGTCCGACGCCGGTGCGCCGGCCTTGCGGGCACGTTTCCCGCCGTGCTGCTTGCCTTCGCGCTTGCTGTCGGTGCCGAGGCTGTTGAGTTCGGTGATGGTCATCGGGTGGCCTCGGCCTTCTGTGAACGGGTTGCCTTGCGCTTCTTGAGGCCGAGCTGCTTTCCTCCGGTGATGTCCGCGCCCAGCACCTTCACGAACACGATGGCGACGACGGCGACGTACAGGAAGAGGACCACGGCGAACGCGGAGGCGGAGCCGTAGCGGAGCTGGTTGGATTCGTCCCAGGCGAGCATGGAGAGGGTCTCCACGGATTCCTTTCCGGGGCCGATGAGGACGAACGGGAGATCGAACATCCGCAGGGCGTCGAGCATGCGGAACAGCACGGCCACCAGGAGCGTGGGCTTGACCAGCGGGAGGGTGATGGAACCGAGCTGGCGCCACCAGCCGGCGCCGTCGATCCTCGCGGCCTCGTACACTTCCTCGGGGATGATCTGCAGGCCGGCCAGGACCAGCAGGCCGATGAACGGTGCGGTCTTCCACACCTCGGCCACGATGATGGCCACCTTCGAGGCGGTGCCTTCGGCGGTCCACAGGATTTCGCTGCCCAGCAGGCTGTTCGCGATGCCGTCCGACTGGAAGATCCAGCGCCACAGCAGGCCGGAGACGGCGGTAGGCACAGCCCACGGCACCAGAATGCTGGCGCGGAGGAAGGACCGGCCGCGGAAGGCCCGGTTCATGGCCAGCGCCAGGCACAGGCCAAGGACGGTTTCCAGCAGCACGGTGGTGATGGTGAAGAACGTGGTGTTGGAGAAGGCGTTGAGGAAGCGCTGGCCGGACTCGCCCACGAACAGGTCCGCGTAGTTGGCCAGGCCCACGAAGGCCTCGCCTTCGGTGACGAACCCGTCCGCGTCCAAGCCGGACTCGGCCCGGTAGAGGGACTGGTGGATGGCCGAAAGCAGGGGATACACGATCACCAGCGCCAGAACCAGGAGGGTGGGGGAGAGCAGCATGGCGGCCATGCGGCCCTCGCCGGGCGTGCGGCTTTTCGTGTTCCGGGTCGGCGGGTTCTTCAGATCCTGCGAGGCGGGGGCGGTAACGGTGGCTGTCATTTTGCGGTGATCTCTTCGAGCTTTGCCTGCATGTCCGCCAAGGCGGTGTCCGTGTCCTTCGCGCCGGTGAGGGCGGCGTAGGCCTCTTCCTGGATGGCTTTGGTGGTGGCTCCGTACTGGACCACCTTGGGGCGGGGCTGGGCGCTGGTCAGGGATTCGAGCAGCGTGGGGAAGAACGGGCGCTTGGCCACGATGGCCGGGTCCTCGTAGAGCGCGGCGTAGGCGGGGGCGCGGGAGCTGAGGGCCAGGCGCTTCTGGGCCTGTTCCTGGCTGGTGAAGAACTTGATGAACTCCAGGGCCGTGGCCTTGTTCGGGGTGAACGGGGAGACGGCCAGGTTGCGGCCGCCGAGGGTGGAGACGCCGGTGCCCGTGGTCCCCGGGATGGAGGTGATGCCGAACTTGCCGGCCACCTCGCTGGAGCCGTCCGTGGCGCTCAAGGATGAGTAGAGGAACGGCCAGTTGCGCAGGAACACCAGTTTGCCGTCCTGGAAGGCGCGGCGGCCCTGTTCCTCGAGGTAGGTGATGGCGTCGCTGGGGAAGAGTCCGTCCTTGAAGCCGTCCACCAGCTGCGAGAGGCCCTGCTTGGCTTCGGGGGTGTTGACCGTCGGCTTCCCTTCGGCGTCCACGATGCTGCCGCCGGCGGAGGCCACGGCTTCGGAGAAGTTGACGGTGAGGCCCTCGTTCTTGTCGAACTGGCCGGCGTAGCAGGACATGCCCCTGGCTGCGGGGAGTGCCAGCACCTTCGCGCAGGCGGCCTTCATCTCGTCCCAGGTCTTGGGCGGGGCGGCCACGCCGGCGGCCTTGAGGAGGTCGGTGCGGTAGTAGAACAGTGCGCCGTCGGTGTAGTACGGGGCGCCGTAGAGGGTGTCCCGGTACTTCGCGGCGTTCACGGTGGCGGGGATCATGCGGTCCGTGGGGATGGCGTCCGCGGGGAGCGGGAGCACCCATTTGTTGGCCGCGAATTCGGAGTTCCACACGACGTCAAGGTTGAGCACGCTGAACGTGTCCGACTTGATCTGCGCGTTCTGTACGAGCTGCTGGCGCTGCTGGTCGGCAGAGTCCGGGAGCTCGATGAACGTGACCTTCTCATCCGGGTGCGCGGCGTTCCATTCGTCGATGCTCTTCTGCGCGGCACCGGAGGCGTCGCGGGAGGAGACGTAATTGATGGGACCCTTACCTTCGAACGCCGCGGCGGCGCCGGCGCCGGCCTTGGGTTCCGCGGCGGATCCGCCGCAGGCCGTGAGCGAGACGGCTGCGGCCGTCACGAGTGCGGTGGTGGTGAGAAGAGTCTGCCAGGTCCGGCGGCGCTGCCTCATGTGTTGCTCCTTCAATGGGTTCTGTCTGTTGTGGCACTTGGTTTTGGGCATGGGGGAGTACGACGACGGCGGCACGCGTCAGTGCCGGCTGTTGCCGTTGGGATGGGGGTTGGGCGGGTTAGTTGATAGCGGGAGGGGCCGTGGAGCCGCGTTCGATCAGCCGGTGCGGCATAATCTTCGGCCCCAGGTCGCGGGAGCGAAGCAGTTTCTTCACGGCCATCCGGCCCATCTCCTCGAGCGGCTGGGCCATGGTGCTCAGGGGCGGGTGGACGTGCAGGGCAGTGGAGGTGTTGTCGAAGCCGAGGACGGAGACGTCTTCCGGGACACGGCGGCCCCGTTTCTGCAGTTCGTTCACCACGGCTGCGCCCATCTCGTCACTCATTGCGAAGATCGCGGTGAGATCCGGTTCCTGGGCCAGGAGGTCATCAAGGCCCGGGGCGCCGCTTTCGTAGAAGAAGCTGCCGGTGGCGGTGACGGGGGTGCACTTGGCCTCGGCCATGGCGCGGAGGTAGCCGCGTTCCCTAGGCTGGGCCACATACATCGAGGCGGGGTCGCCGGCGAGCAGGCCGATGCGGCGGTGGCCGAGCTTCAGCAGGTGACGGGTTGCGTCGTAAGCTGCCTGCTCGTCGTCGATGGCCACGCTGGGTGAGCCGGACCTGTCGCTGATGGCCACGGAGATGATGGGGATGTTCGGCCCCAGCAGCTGCCGCGTTTCGGACGTGATGACTGCGGAGATGAGGATGACGCCGGCCGCCCGATAGGTGCGGAGCGTGCGCAGGTACCCGGCAATATAGGCCGACTTGGCCCCGGTGCGGCCCAGCATCACGGCGTAGCCGCGCTCCTGGGCCTCGGCTTCGACGCCCTGCATCACCTGGGAGGCGAGGGCGTCCGACACCATGGGTGCCAGCAGTCCGATCACGGAGGTCTGCCGGGTTTTCAGGCCGCGGGCCAGATAGTCGGTTTCGTAGCTGAGGCTGCGGACCGCGTCCTCCACGCGCTCGCGGGTTTCGGCGGAGTAGCCCACCAGTCCGTTGACCACCCGCGAGACGGTGGCGGGCGATACGCCGGCGTGCCTGGCGACGTCCCTGATGGTTACCACTGCTTCTCCTCGGCCGGTGCTGGTTCGTGTGCAAAACACGGCGACGTAAACGGTTTACGTAATCGGTTTCGTGATCTGCTGCACCAACACTAAACGGAGGGGAACGGGATTGTTGTACGTTTCGTAAACGGGGGATTCATCGGCGGTGGCGACAGGTCCAAGGCTCTTCGGCGTCAGTCCGGGCGCCCATCAGTGTCCTTGTCCTCCACAGGAAGTGCCGTGTCGGCGGAATTCCCTGACGAGATTTGCCGCTTGACCTGCTCAAGCTCATCTTTGAGCAGGTCAACGGTGGCACGGTATTCTTCGAAGTCCGCCGTTCGGCGCCGAGCCACGGAGTAACTGATGCCGGCGGCGAGAATGGCAAGCGGGAAGGCCACCAGCAGGGCCCAGCCGGACGCAGCAAAGAAGTCCAGGGCTACGGGAAGTGCCTGCTTGAATGCCAGGAAGTCGTTCACCCCGCCGACCACTCCGTTCAGGGCGGAGTCCAGGGGGCCCAGAAACTGCCCCACGACAGGCGTCCCGGAAAACGACGGAGCGCTCAGCGGCGGTTCTCCCCCTGCAGACCAGCGCGAATCACTGAAATGGTTCAGGACGTAGATCCCGGCGCCCGCGTTGAGGGCCGCGAAGAGCAGGACGGAACCAAGCGCAGTCCAATGAAGCCTGTGCGGACGCCAGACGCCGGCCACCAGCGCGAAGACGGTGGCGGCAACCCAAGAAGAAATGCGGAGTTCGTCGCGGCTCATGCCACCCAGTAGATCCAAGGAATTCCCCGCCCCTTACAGTTGGAGCCAATGCCTGTCCCCTTCCAAGCGAGCCTATCCCAGTCACCCCGGGCATGCCGCGGCAGTTATGGAAGGCACCGGGCTAGGCGTCGGAGATCCTCATGCCCGGGTCGCGTTTTCCGGGGAACGCGGTCCGGAGCTGTGCCCGGAACGTCAGCGGGCTGCGCCGGCTGACCGCGATGACAGAGAGCAGGCCCGTCAGCAGCACGATGGCGCCGCCGGCGGCCACCGACCAGCGCGCGCCGAATTCCGTGCCTATCCACCCCATGAGCGGCGCTCCCACGGCGGTGCCGCCCTGGAGGACGGCCAGGTAGAGGGCCAGCACGCGCCCCCGGAACTGCGGCTCCACGGAGAGCTGGATGCTGGTGTTGCAACTGTTCAGGAAGGTGATGGAGGCCAGGCCCACCGGTATCAGCACCGCGGCGTAGAGCCAGAACGACGGCGACACGCTGCCTACCAGCGTGAAGAACCCGAGTCCGAGGGCCCCGCCGAGCAGGAAACGCAGCCGGGGGCCGGCCCGGCGGGCCGCGAGCAGAGCGCCGGCCAGGGTTCCGACGGCCATGATGGAGCCCAGCAGCCCGAATTCACCCGGCCCCACTCCGAACTCCGCGGTGGACATCAGCGCGTTGGTGATGGGGAAATTCATGCCGAAGGCACCAAGGATCCCCACCATGACCAGGATGAGTGTCAGGTCCGGCCGGCCCCGCACGTAGCGCAGGCCCTCGGCTACCTGGTGCTTGCCGCGAACCGCCGGCGTGGCCGGGGTCAGCTCGGAGGTGCGGATGCGGAACAGCGAGATGATGACGGCGGCGAAACTGGCTGCGTTGAGCAGGAAGACCGGTCCGGTGCCCACCCAGGCGATCAGCACACCGGCGATGGCAGGACCGGTGAGCCTCGCGGTGTTGAAGGACGCGGAGTTCAGCGCCACCGCATTGGCCACCTTGTCCTGCCCCACCAGTTCGGAGACGAAGGTCTGGCGGGCCGGGGCATCAATGGCGCTGGCCAGTCCAAGGCACAGGGCGGCCAGGTAGGCATGCCACAGCTGGGCGGTGCCCGTGACCACCAGGAGCCCAACGGCCAGCCCGCACAGGCCCATCGCGAGCTGTGTCCACAGCAGGATCAGGCGTTTGCGGTGCCGGTCTGCGAGCACACCGCCGTAGGGGCCGAGCAGCAGCATCGGCAGGAACTGAAGGCCCGTGGTGATGCCGACGGCGGTGCCGGAATGGTCGGTGAGGACTGTCAGCACCAGCCAGTCCTGGGCGATCCGTTGCATCCACGTGCCGATATTGGAGACGAGCGCCCCGCCCGCCCAGATGCGGTAGTTGGGGTTCTCCAGTGCCCGGAACATGGCGCTCATTTGGCGCTCAGCTGCTGCATGATGGCGGCGGCGCGGCTGAGGATCTGGCGGTCCTCGTCGCTGAGTCCGGCCACGCGTTGGGCCAGCCAGGCCGTCCGCTGTTCCCGGGCCTCAGCCAGGACATCCTTCCCCGCCGGAGTGATTCCCACCTGGACCTGGCGGCCGTCCGCGGGGTGGGCTGTCCGCGTGACAAAGCCTTGCTCAGTCAAGGCGTTGACGATCCGGGTCATGGACGGCGCCTGCACGTGCTCGCGTTCCGCCAGTGCGCGGAGGGTTTGCGGGCCGTTGACGTGGAGTTGGGCCAGGACCGTGTACTGGCCGGGCGTGATCACGTCCCCGGTTGCCTCCACGCGGAGCCTGCGGGAGGTGCGCATCACCGCTGTCCGAAGGTCGATGGCGAGAATGTCCGGCGTGATGCTGTCCCTGGGCTCCCGGTCCGTTTCCCTCACTGTGCGTTGCGCCTCCTGCAAAATTTACTTAGCAATGCTAATTAGCTCCGCTAACCATTATGCTCCTGCGGGGTGCAGGCGGCAAGTGAGGGGGTTGTAGGTCCGGTTCGCGCTGCTGGTCAGCTGGTGAGGCTCTGCTCTCGCAGGATGTCGCCGCCAGCACGGTTACATGTTGGGGTTCAGCGACTCCCGCAGTTGTTGCAGTGCGTCACGGACCACGGGCTCGGATCGATGGATCTCCCTCACGTTCATCCCGGTAAACTCTTTCACTGCACGGCGCATGCTTTGCACATTGGTGAATCCGCACGATGTCGCTATTTCTGAGTAGGTGATCCTTTGGGCGCCGGCCTGAAGGAGCAGCTCGAGGGCTTTGCGCGTTCTCAAGGCGCGTATACGCTCACCCAGGTGGAGTTCTTCATTCTCGAAAAAGTAGAACAGAGAGCGACGTGAGAGGTTGAACCTCTCGGCGATCAGTGCCACGTCAAGATCGGGGTTTTCATAGCTGGCGTCAAGGTATTTCTTCACAGCCCGACTTAGGGCCGGTTTCTGCGCCTCATCGTCGATCGGCGTTTCGAGCAGGGAGCCCACCAGGGTGGCCATCACGGATCGGAGGATGTCTGCGGTTCCCGCCGCCTCCCGGTCGATGCCCGGCCGCTTCCAGCTCATCAGCGCGGGGATTACGAAAGTGCCCACAATGGGGTGTTTTGCAAGGTCAGGCAGGCGAAGCAGGGAGCCTAGCGCGGAATCGCTCACATTCAGGCTGCTGCGGTCGATGTTGAGCTGCAAGGCATGAAAGCCTTCGGGCGCATCGAAACTGCCGCCCAGCGAGGTATCGATGAACCTGACAGATCCCTGTGGTACTGGCTCAGGCACGCCGTTGAGAGCGAGGGTTAGGGCCGGCGCTTTGCGGAAGTAGGCCAGGCGCAGATCCCTGGTGTCGGGATTCGGCGCCCACGAGCCCAATGCGGGACCATTGAACATTTCTATGAGGCTGAAGCCCTGCCCGGCAAGATTAATGGCTGAAGGATTGAAGGACAGAGGAGTCTCGCGTGCCGACTTTTCCAGCCGCATTGGGGTTTCGACGGCACTGCCATACCACGCCCGCCAATGTTCGAACCTTTGTTCGGGATTGAGCCCCTCGGGCACTGTATACCGTCGCAGGCGGCCGCTGTTCCCGGTAGCGGATTGAGGCATGCCATCCTCCTTTTCACCAGCTGAAGTTTCATGGCGGCAATGGGAGTGGCGGCTACGTCTTGAGGAATCGGTTGCGGTGGGCTCACAAGGTTGGCCAGAAAGGACCTCAGCTCTTATGCCTATTTTACCTGTACTCATCTTTGATCAGGGCGTTGATGGCCCTAGTGCCCACACCCCCCACGACGGTATGGCCGCCGTTGGTTTGGGTGAGCATGCGGTGGATAGCCACATGTTCCGCTTTCTGCAGATCGTCGGTCTTTTCGTGTCCGCCGAAATGCAGCATGGTTGTGAGCTCATTGACTCGGTGTGGGGCGAGGGCATATTCGACGGCCAAGATGCTGGCCCCAACCACTCCAGCTTCCGGCCCGGTTTCGGATCGGGTGATATTCAGGTGCTGGGTAGCTAACGGCGTTGAGCGTGCATAGACCGTTTCACGGATACCGGCGATCAAATGTTCTCCTGATTGTGCAAGCGATCCGCCCACGACAATTAGTGAGGGATTGATGAAGCTCACACACATGTTGAGCATTTCCCCGATGTCGCGGCCAGCCTGCCGAACGGCTTGAATGGCAGCCAAATCGCCCGAACGGACGAGCGAGACGACGTCGTTTCCTGTGGTGGCTTCGAGTCCATTTTCACGGAGCTGCGCGGCGACGGCCGGAGCGCCTGCAATGGCCTCCAAGCAGGCGGTTTTGCCACAGCGGCATTGAATTCCTGCCGCCCTGGAAACGGCAATATGGCCAACGTCTCCAGCGACTCCTGCCGCGCCTCGCTGCAGCATTCCTCCACTGACAACCCCTGAGCCGATGCCTGTGGCGACTTTGAGGAAGATCATGTTGTCCTCCTTGGGCCAGCGGGTCGCCCGCTCCCCGAGCGCCATGAGATTGACATCGTTATCGACGAGTACGGGAACGTCAAAGGTCTGCTGAACGTAAGCGGGGACATCGAATCCATCCCATCCCGGCATGATCGGCGGACTGGTCGGCTTTCCCGTGGAGTGTTCTACCGGACCGGGTAGCCCAATGCCAAAGGCGACGATGTCCGTTGCCGGACGCTTCATCGCTTTCAAATGGCCCGTCAGCGTCATCGTTAGCCAGTCCAGAACAGCTTCCGGTCCACACGAAATCTCAAGTCGTTCAGTGGTTTCCACGAGTACCCTTCCGGATAGGTCCGCAAGAGCCACGGTCGCGTGTGTGGCACCGACGTCAGCGGCAGCGGCCACCCTTGCACTGGGGTTGAAGGCCAGGCGCGCCGATGGGCGGCCTCCGGTGGAAGCCGCATCTGACACGGGTACAACGAGCCCCAGCTTTAGGAGCGGCTCAAGGCGAGAACTGATGGCAGCTCGACCCAGGCCCGTTATTCCGGCAAGGTCTGCCCTGGTTCGCGGGCGTCCGTCCCGAAGGATCCGCAAAAGTTCGCCGGGGCCGCCGTTGTCCATTGTCTCTCCATTTCGGGGCTCGAAAGAGGTGAATGGTGAGCTTGAGATCTGAAACATCAGGCTCACAGGGCCCCGAGGGGGCCTCATCTCCACTCAGTGTCAAGGTGCCCACTCGTTCCCGTCCACTCGTCAATGCCGCCAGCATCAAAAAGTGCAACTTAGGTGTGCATTCCACGGCCAAGAGCGTCAAAAGGTGCAGACTTTTGCTGGGTGCCTGACTAAAGCCACGTGGTGCGTGTCACTGTTTCGGCATGGAAAACAACAGAACCACGACAGCCCCCTCCCGGTTACGGGCCGGCTTCGTCGGTGCCGGGTTCATGGCTGAGGTGCACAGCAGAGCCGCCCGTGCTGCCGGCGCGGAAGTCGCCGGCATCGCGTCCTCGAGCCTTGCCAGTGCCGCCCGTGCCAAAGACCGCTTGGGCGTCGAGCGCGCTTACGCCTCGGTCCAGAACCTCATCGAAGACGACACGATCGACGTCATCCACGTCTGCACCCCGAACTCCACCCACGTCGCGCTGGCGGAGGCCGCGCTGAAGGCAGGCAAGCACGTTGTCTGCGAGAAGCCGCTGGCTACCAATGTGAAGGATGCCACCCATCTGGTGGAGCTCGCGGCTACGGCCGGAACGGTCGCGACCGTTCCCTTCGTCTACCGGTTCCACCCCATGGTGCGGGAAGCCCGGGAACGCATTGCATCAGGCCAGACGGGACTGATCTCCACCATCCAGGCGTCCTATCTTCAGGACTGGCTGCTGGCCCGAGACGACGACAACTGGCGGGTGGACGCCGGTCTCGGTGGCCCTTCGCGGGCGTTCGCCGACATCGGGTCTCACCTCTGCGATCTCCTCGAATTCGTGAGCGGGGACCGGATAACACGGGTCAGTGCACTGAGCCGCACACTCTTCTCGCGCCGGGCAACCCACAAGGACGTCCAGACCGAGGACCTCGTCGCGGCTGTATTCACGACTGCGAACGGCACCGTGGGAAACCTCCTGGTCAGCCAGGTTGCGCCTGGACGGAAAAACCGCCTGATGATCGAGATTTCGGGTTCGGAGAGCACCCTCCAGTTCGACCAGGAAGCCCCGGAGACGTTGTGGCTTGGCAAACGGGCCGGTTCCCAGCTGCTTGTCCGGGACCCGGACGCGCTTAGCCCCGAAGCGGCACGGCTCAGTGTCCTGCCGGCAGGGCATCCGCAGGGTTATCAGGATGCCTTCAACTCATTTGTCGCCGATACCTATGCCGCAATCGACGGGAATATCCGCGATGGCCTGCCGACCTTCCGGGACGGCCTCAGGTCAGCCGTCCTCACCGAAAGCATCATCGAATCCAGCAACGGCGGCGAGTGGGTCGACGTCCCCGCTGTGAAACAACTAGAAGGAGTGCAGCAATGAAAATCATCCAAGTGTGCCTCGGCACATGGGGCGCCCAGGGCTTAAGGAAGGCAGTAGGATGATCCGATCTCTCGATCGCGTCAAGCGGTCACGCATCGTAGCGGGCTTGGGAGCCGCGCTCACCGTAACCCTGTTGGCAACCGCATGCACGGGCGGGTCATCAGCACCCAATACCGCGGCAGCCAAACCGGCAGAGCTGCGGATGCTCTACACCACCGATGAAGCCAACAGCGCCGCCGTCGCGTCGCTGGTGCCGGAGTTCAAGGAAAAGTTCGGCATCGATTTGAAGATCGACAACCAGCCGTACGACGCGTTGCAGCAGAAGGTCTTCTCCGAATTCGCTTCCAGCAGCAGCTACTACGACATCGTCGTCGTCGACACTCCGTGGGCGCCGGCCCTGGTGCAGAACCTCGAGCCCCTGAGCCAGTACCTCGAGAACGGGGCCCTGAACCCTGACGGCCCGCAGTCCAACGTGGGTGACTTCATCCCCAAGGTGTTCTATGACACGACCGTCTACAACGCTGATTCTCCGATCAAGCGCTACCCGGATCCCACGGCCAGGCCCGACACATCCGCGATCAAGAACGCAGGATTCGACGTGTACGGGATGCCGATCCAGTCGAACGTGGCTGTCATGGCCTACCGCAGCGACCTGTTCAACGACCCGGTCCAGAAGGCGAATTTCAAGGCCAAGTACGGTAAGGACCTCACCGTCCCGAAGACCTGGGACGACTATGCCCAGGTGGCGGAGTTCTTTACCCAGCCGGACAAGAAGCTCTACGGCACCACGGTCATGGCGGGTGTCGGCGACTGGGCCACCGATGACTTCAAGACCCTGCTCGCCTCCCAGGGCGGGGACGGGACCTTGGCGGACGAGAACGGCAAGCCCACGTTCGACACGCCCGAAGGAGTCCAAGCGCTGGATTACTACGCCAAGCTGGCGCAAAGCGGACATGTCCCCCCGGGCAGCACGTCAGCGGATTGGGGTACAACCGCCGAATCGTTCGGCAGCGGGCTGACCGCGATGACGATCAACTACCACGACCTCAAGCTCGGTGACAACGTCAAGGGAGGCACCATCGGCTATGCCCCGGTGCCCAGCGCGAAAGCCGCCGGACCCCACTTCGGGACCTGGATGCTGAGCGTCAACAAGAACTCCAAGAACAAGGAATGGGCCTACCAGGGGATCAGCTGGCTGACCGCCGCCGAGCAGCAAACGACGATGACCGCCAAGTCCCTGCACCCCAGCCGGACCTCCGTCTTTGCCGAAATCAAGAACGATAACCCCCTCGCACCCTTCTACGACACGCTCGGAAAATCCCTCGCAGTAGGCGTTGGCCGTGCCCGGTTGACCAACTACACCGAAGTCAGCCACGAGGTGGCCGTCGCGGTGAACAACGCCGCAACCGGCGCTTCCTCGCCATCGGATGCACTCAAGTCCGCGTCGGAGAAGGTCTCGGCCCTCCTTAAATCGGCCGGCTACTAACCCATCGGACCGTTCAAGGTCGCCCAAGGAGTATCGATTATGAAAGCAACCGCCGCACCATTGGATGCGACTTTGACGGTTGACGCTTCCCGCCGCGCGGACGGCCTTGCCACGGCCGGCCCGCGGGGCAGGAAGCCGCTGACCTGGAAAAAACGTTCGACCCCGTGGGCTTACATGGCCCCGGCCATGTTTGTCCTGCTGCTGATGACGGTGGCCCCGGCCATTTTTATCTTCTACTCGGCCTTCCGCAACGACAAGATCCTCGGGGGCGTGGGCAAATTCGTCGGACTGGATAACTTCATCACGGCGGTCACCAATGCCTCGGTCCAGCACGCATTCCTGATCACGTTCGGCTTCGTTGCGGTCGCGGTGATCCTGGAGATGATCCTGGGCTTTGCCTTGGCACTCCCGCTAGCGGCCCAGACCCGCGCCAACAAGGTCGGGGCCGCGCTCATGCTGCTGCCGTTCGCCGTCACTCCGGCGGTCGCGGCCATGGTCTTCAAGCAGCTGCTGAACCCCAACTACGGGTGGGTAGGCTACTACCTCGGCGTCTTCGGATTCCCCCAAGGCGTCGACCTGCTCGGTGATCCGACATCGGCATGGATCGTCCTGGTCATTCTCGACATGTGGCAGTGGACCCCGTTCATCGCCCTGATCCTGATGGCCGGCCTTCAGTCCCTGCCGGGGGAACCCCGGGAAGCAGCCATGGTCGACGGAGCGACCCCATGGCAGATGTTCCGGCACATCACCTTTCCGGCCATGGTGCCGTTCATTGCCATCGCGGCCGTGCTGCGGACCATCCAGGCCTTCAAAACCTTCGATTCGTTCAAGATCCTCACCGGTGGCGGTCCCGGTGAGTCCACCGAGATCATCAACCTGGGCATTTTCCGCGTCGGCCTTCAAAGCTTCAACGTCGGTCTCGCCTGCGCCCTGGGCGTGGTCTTCCTGATCATCCTCTCGCTTCTTATCCCATTCATGCTGCGCATCATCGGCCGCCGAGCAGACCCCGAGGAAATGTAATGACAACGACATCATCGACCAGCCGCGCGGGTACCGTGGCACGCGTCATCATCGGACGTACCTTTCTGTGGGCATGGCTCCTAGTCGGCCTCGTGCCGCTGCTGTTCATGTTCATCACGTCCATCAAGCCGGCCGGGATCGCGAACCAGATCCCCCCGGCCTGGATCTTCCAGCCCACCCTGGACAACTACGCCTCCGTACTGTCAGCTGGCGGCGGCAAATCCGAAAGCTTCGGTCAGCTGCTCACCAACAGTGCAGTCGTCAGCCTCGGTGCCACCGCGCTGGCCATCATCGTGGGGGTCCCGGCCGCCTACGCCCTGACGATGAGGGATTTCCGGGCCCGCAAGGGACTCTCATCCTGGATCCTGTCGACCTACATGTTCCCTCCCATCGTCGCCGTCATCCCGGTCTTCGTCTTCGCCGGCAAGCTTGGGCTTATGGACACATATCCGGCCCTGATCATCCCGTACGCTGCCTTCAACCTGCCCATCGTGGTGTGGATCCTGCGCAGCTCGATCCTGCAGCTGCCCTATGAGATCCAGGAAGCAGCCATGGTCGACGGCGCCTCAACATGGGAGGTCCTCCGCCGGATCATCTGGCCCCTCCTTGTGCCGTCCGTCGCCACGGCCGCCGTACTGACCATCGTCCTGTCTTGGAACGAATTCCTGTTCGCCCTGTCACTGACCCGCAGCGGGGCCAAGACCGCTCCGGTGGGCCTGCAGCAGTTCACCGGTATGTACGGCACGGACTGGGGCAACATCACCGCCGCCGCGACCCTGATCGTCGTGCCGATCCTAGTCCTCATGGTCGTGCTGCGCCGCCAGATGGTCGCCGGCCTCACCTTTGGTGCAGTCAAGTAAATGAGTATTGGAGAAGAAACGATGAAAGCAGTAATCCTCCCCGGTGACAAAAGAGTCACCGTCGCGGAACGCGACGTCCCGGAGCCGGGACCGCATGAGGTGCTGGTGCGGACCCGTGCCTCCGCGATCTGCCGCAGCGACATGAGCATCTACTACGGCAACCCGATCGTCGGCGGGGAAGGTGCCGGCCACGGTTCGGTCATACCCGGGCACGAGGCAGCCGGCGAAGTCGTCAAGGTCGGAAACGCCGTGACCCACGTCAAAGAAGGCGACCGTGTCGCCGGCTACCTCGCCCTGGGCTGCGGCTTCTGCGAGTACTGCCTCAGCGGCTACATGATGCTGTGCAACCAGTGGAAATGCTTCGGTTTCGACGTCCACGGCGGTGACGCCGACTACTTCGTGCTGCCCGAGCGCAACTGTCTTCAGCTCCCTGACGAACTCAGCTTCCGCGCCGGGGCGGTGATGACCGACATGGTCGGCAGCCAGTACCACGTGCAGAAGCAGCTCGGAGTGGCCGGCGGAAAAACCGTCGCCGTCTTCGGCATGGGACCAATGGGATCGGCCGCGGTACTCATCGGCAAAGCCTTCGGCGCCCGCGTCATCGCCGTCGACGTCATCGACCACCGGCTCGAACAGGCCAGCTCGCTCGGCGCCGACGCCGTCATCAACAGCACAACAGCCGACGCCGTCCAGCAGATCCGGAACCTCACCCAAGGCCGCGGAGCGGACGTCTGCATCGATTGTTCCGGCAACCCCGCCGGGCAGAACTCGGCCCTGGACGCCGCCGCCAAGCTAGGCGCCGTCGCGTTCGTCGGTGAGTCGCGGGCCACGCAGATCAACCCAAGCGACCAGATGCTCAGAAAACTGCTCACCGTCGTCGGCGGCTGGTACTTCCCCATCAGCGACTGGGAAGAAATCGTGCGCCTCGTCATCGACCAGAAAATTCCGGTCGAGAAGCTCATCAGCCACGACTTTTCCATCGATCAGGCCGAGGAAGCCTTCCGCGCCTTCGACCAGCGCGAAACCGAAAAAGCCGTCTTCGTCTGGTAAACCCGTCAGACCCTCCGAAGGAGAGAACCCATGTTCAGATATGCCGCCGAGCTCGTCCCCTACCACGACCACGGCTTTGAAGACTCCATCCGCGACCTTGCCGATATCGGCTTCAAAGAAGTCAACCTCTGGTCCTCCGCCGCACCGCTGGCCCACCACGTCAACCCGGGAGATGACCCCGGCAAAATCCTCGGAGTGCTGGACAAATACGGGATCAAACCCTGCGGCCTCACAGTCTACGGAAAGACCCAGGACGAAATCCTGGAACGTGTCGATTTCGCCGCAGACCTCGGAATCGACACCCTCATCTTCGACTGCGAAGCCAACTACCCCGACTTCGTCTCCACCTTCCTGCCACCCATCGTCGAAGCAGGAGCACGTCGCGGAGTCCGGATCGCGGTCGAAAACCATCTCACCGTCCCGTTCGCCGCCGATTTCGAATCCGGCGCCAACGAAGACCAGCGATGGGACGAAGGCGTTGACACCCTCGCCCAGATGAAACGGCTCATCCGCGACATCGACGACCCCTACCTCGGCATCTGCATCGCTCCCCCGCACCTGTGGGTGATGCAGGACACCATCAGCGAAGCGATCACGTTCCTCGCCGAACGCAAACGGCTCTTCTACTACTACATCTGGGACATCGACCGCGCCTACCGCCACGGCACAGACGGGCTGAACTTCGGTCCCGCCGACCAGCAACTTCCCCGCCCCGACGGAACACTTGACCATTCCGTAATGCTGGGAACGCTGCACAGGGTTGGGTATGAAGGCGTCACCAGCCTCAAATGCCACGGAACGCAGGGATGGAGCTTCGGAAAAATCGGTGAACACCTTCGCGCGTCCGACGCCTATGTCAGGGACTGCATGAAGAAAGCCCAAGCCATCTGAGAATCCCGGACTCACCACATGGTCCGGGGTCTGCAGCGGCAATCGCCGGTATTTTCCCGGCCGTACCCGACCTGCAGTCCCCGGACCTCAAGAACGGAAATCCGAAAAGGCAGCAAGCTTTGCAATAGCCGGACCAACAACCTTTGATCCGGACACGTCGACCCGCAGCCGACGCCCCGACCGATACCCTCGCCGAAGGAGCCTGACATGCCTCGCCCGTACACCCTGTTCACCGGCCAGTGGGCCGACCTGCCCTTCGAGGAAGTCGCGCGCCTGGCCTCCGGCTGGGGCTACGACGGCCTCGAGATCGCCGTGTCCGGGGACCATCTGGACGCCTGGCGCTGGGACGAGCCCGGCTACGTGGAGTCCAAACTCGCCGTGCTGGAGAAGTACAACCTGAAGGTCTGGGCCATCTCGAACCACCTCAAGGGCCAGGCCGTCTGCGATGACCCCATCGACTTCCGCCACGAGGCCATCGTCGGGCCCAGGGTCTGGGGCGACGGGAACCCCGAAGGCGTCCGCCAGCGCGCCGCCGAGGAAATGAAACACACCGCACGGCTCGCCAAGGCCCTGGGCGTGGACACCGTTGTCGGCTTCACCGGTTCCTCCATCTGGCAGTACGTCGCGATGTTCCCGCCCGTGCCGGAAAAGGTCATCGACGCCGGGTACCAGGACTTCGCGGACCGGTGGAACCCCATCCTGGACGTCTTCGACGAATGCGGGGTCCGCTTCGCCCATGAAGTCCACCCGAGCGAGATCGCGTACGACTACTGGACCACCGTCCGGACCCTGGAGGCCATCGGACGCCGCGAGGCGTTCGGGCTCAACTGGGACCCCTCGCACATGATGTGGCAGGGCATCGACCCGGTCTCCTTCATCTGGGACTTCAAGGAGCGGATCTACCACGTGGACTGCAAGGACACCAAGCTTCGCATGACGGGCCGGAACACCGTCATGGGCTCGCACCTGCCCTGGGGCGACCCCCGCCGCGGCTGGGACTTCGTCTCCGCCGGACGCGGCGATGTCCCCTGGGAATCCTCTTTCCGCGCCCTCACCGCCATCGGCTACACGGGCCCCATCAGCATCGAATGGGAAGACGCCGGCATGGACCGCCTCCACGGCGCCCCCGAAGCTCTCGCCGCGCTCAAGAAGTTCGATTACCCGGCATCGCAGACAAGCTTCGACGCCGCCTTCAGCAGCAACGATTAATTGTCGAGCACAGAAAGACCACTGTTTGGTCTTGTGTATGAGGAGTCAGCATGTGTACACACGCCTATGACCAAGTTTGCCTTCACTCGCCCCGGCTAGTCCGGGCAGCTCTCTTGCTGTCCGATCGTGACTGCTTTCTCGAGTTTGAGTACAGCGGAGAGCTTCCATGCACGGGAACTTTCATCATGGGGATAGAGATGATCGTCGGGGACCGCGGCGACGTACGGCACTGCTGTATCGACTTCAGGGATGGCGCGCCGGCGGAGACCCTGACATACGATTTCAGCGGGCACTGGCAGGCGAACCATGGCGCGGCAAGTCCGGCGATGAGGACCAACGTTGTACGAGGCCGATTTCCGTCCTGGTCTTTTCAGGATTGGACGCCGGGTGGGGCCCTCTCTGCATTCGCCGTTCAGAACGGTGCGACGACTGACTGCGGTGTGCCTGTAAATGAGGGCCTGTTGACCGTTGGTGAGGGGTCAGACGGATTCCACTTGGAGGCCTGCTGAACGCAGCGACTTCAGCATCTGGGGATTGATGCCGGTGTCAGTGATAAGGAGGTCGATGTCGGCCAGATCTGCGTGTTTGCAGTTGCTGACCTTGCCGAACTTGCTGTGGTCGGCAAGTAGTATGCGGCGGCGGGCGCTGGCATGCATTAGCCGTTTGATGGCCGCTTCGGCCGCGTCCTGAGTTGTGAGGCCCCGCTCGAGGGAGACGGCTGTTGTTCCGAGGAACGCTACATCCACGTTGATTTCAGCAAGTGCCCGGGCTGCCCAGTCATCGACTTCGGCGGAGGTGACCGGCCGGACGCGTCCGCCAAGGGTGTAAACCGTCAGCAACGGCGCATCCATGAGGGCGACGGCGATCGACAGGGTGTTGGTGTAGACCCTCAGCGCACGGTCCCGCGGCAGGATTTCGACCAACTTCGCAGTCGTGGACCCCCCGTCAATAAGGACTGATCCGTTGGTGGGCAGGTGCTGGAGGGCCGCCCGGGCGATGAGCTCCTTTTCCTCAGAGAGGGCTGTTCTCGCTGCCAGGGGAGGTTCATAGGTGAGGCGTCCCACGGGGATGGCGCCACCGTGGACGCGGCGCAGCAATCCGAGTTGCTCGAGGGCTACAAAGTCCTTGCGGACGGTTTCGTTCGTGACCCCGAGTTCCAGAGCCATGTCGGCGGCATCGGCGCGGCCGTTCGTTCGGAGTGTGGCAAGGATGAATTCTCTTCTCTGGTCCGCGTAGGGCACGCGCGTGTCCGGACGCCCGTTGGCCTGTTCTGCGGCTGGGGTCATGGCTACCTCCTGTAAAGCGGCTTAGCTGTGCTGTTGACTCCTTCTAACGGTGTCATGAAATTCCTGCTGACGAGAACCTGGATTACTGGCGTGCGGTGACGTCGGCCACCGAGCCGGAATGCCTCCGTCAGATTCCGGTATGGGACTCGGCGGAGGCATTCACGGTGGTCGGGAAGGTCGGCGGTTATCCCAAGTCGCCGGAACCGGCGCGGGCCAGCGGGATCAGTTCGTCCCACAGCTCGGCGGGAATGTCCCACTCGGCGAGTTCGGCTGTCTGGGCAACGCGGCGGGGTTCGGACATGCCTACAATCGTGGACGCGACACGTGGATCCCGGGTGGAGAACTGAAGCGCCGCGGCGGCCAGGGGCACATCGTGCGCCTTGCACAGCTGTTCCATTTTCCGGACCCGTTCCACGATCGCCGGGCTCGCGGGGCGGTAGCAGTAGTTCGGGACCGCATCCGGGCCTTTGACGAGCATGCCGCCGCCGAATGGGGCGGCATTGACGAATGCCACACGGCGAGCCGCCGCGTCCTGGATCAGCGGCTCCGCCGTCTGGTCCACGAGGGTGTAGCGGTTGTGGCTGATGACGACGTCGAAGGCATCGGTTGCCAGGTACTTCAGTTCGAGATCGATGGGGCCGCCTGCGACACCCAGGTGCTCGATAACGCCCTGGTTCTTCAAATGAATGAGGGCCTCAAGGGGACCTCCGGGCGCCGTTCCTTCTTCGAAGGTGATCTTTTCGGGATCGTGAAAATAGACGAGTTGCAATTTGTCCAGTCCCAGCCGTTCGAGGCTCTCCTCTACGGACTTCCGCACCCGGTCGCCAGAGAAGTCCGTGGTGCCGACAATGGGGTCGACTTTCGTGGCGAGGACGATGTCTGCCGGCAGGCCGCCCACTTCTTTGATGGCTTCGCCGATCCGCCGTTCGCTGTCGCCGCCGTGCCCGTACTCGTTGGAGGTGTCGATGAAGTTGAAAGGCCCCTCCAGCACCCCCCGGATGGTGGCTACCGCCGTCTCGTGACTGACTTCATAGCCGTATTGTGTGGGGTGGCTGCCCAGGGCACTTGTTCCCACGCAGACTGGGGAGACGGATAGCCCGGTGCGTCCCAGGGTTCGCTTCTGCATATTGTCGTTCCTTCGAATCGGTTGTTATTTGGTTGGTTCCAGGCCGGTGACGGCACGCGCTGGGGTGGGCTGGTGGCCCGACAAGGTGTGGAGGCTCGGGACGGCCTGCCATGGTTGTGGCGCCGAGTTGATGCTCCCCCCTGACCCAGCGGCTTCATGAATGAGGAGGGAGAGATAGTGGTCCTGGCAGGCGTCGGCGAGGGAGTAGCCCTGGGTGCGGTTTTCCGGCAGCGTGTTGTTGAGGCAGGTGGCCATGGCGATCTCCTCGTCTGAGAGCCGGGCGCCGCGGAAAGGGTTCACGTAGAGGATTTCCCCTGCGGCGCTGAGTGTGTCCAGGTCGGCGCCTTCGAGGTTGCCGTCGATGCCGAGTTGGCGTCGTTCGATCGGTGCGCTGACGGGGTCGCCGTCGTCGTTTAACCAGGTGAGCCGGTTGCCGGTGAGTTCGGCGTGGCTGCCGCGGAGCTGGAAATGCCGTCCGCGCAGGGGATTGAACCACTGCGTCTCAGTGAAGTCGTAGACCCCTGTTTTGGAGCCCGAACTAAGGAGCGCGAGAGTGGTCCGGACGTCGTCCAGTTTCTTGTAATCGGGTTTGCCCTGCCGGTCTGGTCCGTTAAGGAGCGGGGACTGCCGGGACATCGCCAGGATGTGTACGCGGTCGTGTCCTATGGCGAGCACCGACCGCAGGATGGCCATGGCGTGGTAGTCGTGGGTCCAGGACGCGGTGGCGGAGCTGACTTCCCCGAACTTGCCGGCGTCGAGGAGGCGGCGGACAGCACGGAAGAAGGGAAGATATGGGTGCTGCTCGGCCACGTGGACCAGGCCCGTGGACCCCACGTCGTGCCATAGCGCGAGCAGTGCGGGAAGGTCAGCGGCGGGCGGCGTTTCCGAAAGGACCGGAATGTTGAGGCTAACGAGTGCGCGGACGACCCCCGGGTTGGCGTGCCGGGGGACGCACGTGACGGCGAGGTCAGGGTCCAGACTGCGGGCTGCTTCTTGGAGGGTCCGGTATGTGGGTATGCCCCACTGCTGCTCCATGTCCTCCCCGCCTTCTGATGTTCGCGTGACCGCACCGACGCAGGTGAAGAGGTGTGGAAGGCTTCGGGCTATGCGTAGGTAGAAGTCGGCGCGCCAGCCCCGGCCGACAATGATGAACCGATGCGGTTCCCGGCCGGTGACGGCACTCATGCGCCGGGCACCAGTACGGCACGGCCGTGCAGCTGGCCGTTCTTGAGCCGCTGCAGCACCTGGTTGGCCTCGCTGAGCGGGAAGTCTTCATGGACAGCGTGGAGCTTGCCGTCCACTGCGAGGCTCAGTACGTCCGCCATGTCTTGGCGGGTACCCAGCACCGTTCCGACCACAGTCTTTTCGTCGCCGATATCCATGACGCCCACGGACTGTGCCACGCCGAGCACCACGCGGCCGCCCGGCTTGATGACGCGCAGCGCTTCGGCAACGGCCCGGTCCGACGGGGCGAAGACGATGGCCGTGTCCTGGGACCCGTCCCGAAGAACCAAGCCTCCCTCGCTTCCGGCAGGCACATATGCGCCGTGTGCACCCAGCTGCTCGGCAAGGGTCCGGGCCTTCACGCTCCGGGAGACGGCGTTGACGTGGGCGCCGGTGAGCCCGGCCATCTGCAGCGCCAGGTGGCCGACGCCGCCGACGCCGAACACGGCCACGTTCTGGCCCGGCCGCAGCAGCGCCTTCTTCACCGCGCCGTAGGCGGTGATCCCCGGGCAGAACAGTGGCGCAGCCTCGGTATCGGACAGGGAATCGGGGATCTTGCAGGCGAAGGCGGCGTTCGCCAGCATGACTTCCGCGTAACCGCCGTCGCGTGTCTCTCCGGT
Organism: Arthrobacter sp. B2060; assembly: GCF_059090445.1. Classification (NCBI taxonomy): domain Bacteria; kingdom Bacillati; phylum Actinomycetota; class Actinomycetes; order Micrococcales; family Micrococcaceae; genus Arthrobacter; species Arthrobacter sp. B2060. Next base: position 155,470 of record NZ_JBNHFR010000010.1, on the reverse strand, counting down.
GATCTGCCGGCGCCGGCAGCGCTGCTCATGACCGCCGATGCAGTGCCCGCACATGCCGCACGCGGACCAGATGGGCTGGACGCCGATCCGGTCGCCCACCGCGAGGTTGTCCACGCCGGGACCAACGGCCTTCACCCGGCCCACAACCTCATGGCCCGGGATGATGGGCAGCGCGGCGGGGGTGCCGGGCAGCCAGTCACCCTCGATCATGTGCAGGTTGGACCGGCAGACCCCGCAGGCGAGCACGCTGATCGCGACTTCACCGGGGCCGGGTACGGGTTCGGGGACCTCGCTGTAGTCCAGCGGATGGTTCTCAACGGGTCCGGGGGCACGGAGGACGGCGGCGTACATGCGTCTACCTTTCGGGTTTTGCAGGGGTTGGTGATGGGCTGCGGGCGTCCGGCCTGGGGCCGGACGCCCGCAGTGGTTTTCCCTCTTGCGGGGGAGTTAGTTGCTCGACGGCGCCGTGAGGAGTCCGCGTTCCATGAGCTTTTCGATGTTCATGCCACGGCGCTTCGCCTCACGGGCAAGCCAGCCTTCGGCCGGCAGCTCGTTGAGGTACTGGTTCCTTTCGTAGATGGGCTGTTCGTAGATACCCGCATACATCTCGGTGCGCAGGTCCTTGAACCAGTTGGTGACGCCGTTGGCAGCCCGCGAGCGGCGGAGCGCCTCCAGGTCGACGACGGTGCTGACGAAGGAGTCGCCGGCACTGACGCCTTCGTTCTTCACCAGAACCCGGCCCTTGTGGTCCACGATCATCGACTGGCCACCGAAGAGGTCGAACAGGCTGCCGTCGTCGTTGCGCTGCGGGCCCAGGTTCGGAGCGACCACCATGACCTGGTTGAACATGGCGTGGGCGCGGTTCTGCAGCTCCCACATCCCCATGCCCACCTGCGGCTCGATCAGTGTGCCGCGGATGATGAGTTCGGCACCGTTCATCGCCAGGCCGCGGGAGGTCTCCGGGTAGGCGCCCTCGTGGCAGATGATGTAGCCAATGTTGCCGATCTCGGTCTTGGCGACCGGGAAGAAGGCATCCAGGAGGTTGCCGTTGCCGCGCTTCTGAATGAATTCGTCCCAGATATCGTGCGGGTTGGTGGTGCCCAGGGCGCCGCCCTCGTACGCGTCCGAGGTGGACTTGTAACGCTTGTAGACAACGTCACCGTTGGGGTCGATGATGAAGGCCACGTTGAAGAGGTGGCCCGGGAAGTCGTCGTCGCGGACAAGGTAGAGCTCAGCGGCGATGTAGGTGTTGAGCTCGCGGGCCTTCTGGCCGAGGATCTCGGTCTCCGGTCCGGGGATGGTCATGGCGAAGGCTTCGTGGGCTTCGCGGTTGCCGGCTTTGAAGTCCGGCAGCATGCCCTGAATTGCCATTTCCGGCAGGACAACAAGCTTGACGGGTGCGCCGTCGGTGGCCGCCACCATGACGGCCGGGTCCATGAAGTCGCAGATCCGCTTGGTGTTCTCGATGGCGTCTTCGCGCTTCTTGATGGTGTGGACGGTGTTGGACAATGCCACGATGGCATACGGGTCAACCATTTGTTATTTCTCTTTCTTTATCGCGTCGTCGCCTGGGGTTTCAGGCAGACGAGGTGTTCTTTCGGGGGTTTAGGGTTCCGGTACGGGCCCGGTCAGACCTTGTCGAGGATGCGGTCGGCGCTGAGATACGCCAGCGCCTGCAGGGTCTGGGTCGGGTTGTAGCCGGACAGCGTGGGGAACTGGCCGCCACCGACGACGAACAGGCCCTTGCATTCATGGGACTCGCCGTAGATGTCGACGACGGAATCGGCTGGGCTCTCGCCCATCCGGTGCGTTCCCACCTCGTGCGTGGACAGGTGGTATGCCGGGGGCGTCGGTTCGGACCAGAACTGGGTGGCGCCCATTTCCTCGGCGATGGCGCGCTTGACCTTCTCGAAGTACTTAAGGGCGGCCAGGTCATGCTCGGACCAGTCGTGCGTGATGCGCAGCGCCGGCTGGCCGAACTTGTCCTTCACCACCGGATCGAGGTCGCAGTAGTACTTCCTGGACGGGAAGCTGGGCACCTGGTTGTGGATGCCCATCAGGCGACGGTAGTTCTCGGAGAACCAGTCCTTGAAGCCCTGACCCCAGCGGCGCATGCCGGGCGGGAGGTTGTGGGCGGCTTCAATGGGCTGGAGGTCGCCGGGAATGCTGGTCAGGACGGATCCCCACAGCACCCCTTCGTCGTTGTCCGGCACGCCGTCGCAGTTCAGATCGTCCACGACGCTGGCGGCGACGAGGGGTGCCATGAAGGGATTGCTGAACTCTGGCAGGACCACGCTGCACCAGCCGAAGCTGTGTGTCATGAAGTTCTGGCCCACCTGGCCGTTGGCGTTGATGCCGGAGGCGAGCAGCAGACGGCTGTTCTCCAAGGCGTAGCAGGCCACCACCACGAGGTTGGACTGCACCTCGTGGACGTTGCCGTCGGCGTCGAAGTAGGAGACTCCGGTGATCCGGCGGCCGGAAGGGTCGCGGTCTAGCCGGAAGGCCCGTGAATTGGAACGGATTTCCAGGTTGCCCGTCTGCAGGGCCGCCTCGACGGAGGTGATGCGGCTGGACTGCTTGGCGTTGACGTGGCACAGGAAGCCGTGGCAGAAACCGCAGTATTCGCAGCCCTTTAGCGACTTGTAGTCTGTGGAAGCCACCGCAGCCGGCTGCTGGAAGGGGCGGTACCCGAGGCGCTGGCAGGCCGCTTTAAACCTGTCGTCGGCCGGCGCCGTCCGCAGCGGGGGCATCGGGAAGCCGCGCTCCCGGGGGGATTCGTAGGGGTTGCCCTCCGGGTCCGGCGCGCCATTGACGTTTCCGGCCCGGCCCGAGACGCCCAGTTCCCATTCGACGCGGTCGTAGTAGGGTTCCAGGTCGCCGTAGCCGATGGGCCAGTCCACCATGGTGGAATCCTCGTCCAGGGCGTCGGCACCGTAGCGCTCCTCGATGAGGGATTTCATGCGGAAGTCGGCGTCGCGGTGGCGCCAGGAGGCACCGCCCCAGTGCAGGGTTCCGCCGCCGGGACCGATGGAGGGCGGCAAGTGCAGGGGTTCGCTGTTCCCGCGTACCCCGGCTGCCCAGGGGAGCAGCCGTGCGGTGGACTTTTCGTCCGGCCGCCAAGTGACGGGGTCGGTTGCCAGCTGGGGGACGAGGGAGCCGCGGGAGTAGTACTTGACTTCGTCCTGCTTGAAGGTGAATTCCTCGGTGGTGTGCACGGGTCCCTTGTCGAGGGCCAGCACCCGGATTCCGGCCTTGGTCAGCTGCTCGGCGATGATGCCGCCGGATGCTCCCAGCCCGACGACGATGGCCTCTGCAGTCTCAGGCATCTGCTCGCCTCAACTCTCTGCGTAGATCTTCAAGGGTCTTGATGGGGATGGTTTTGGAATCGAAGCCGGGCCGCATTTGTTCTGCGTTGTAGCCCCATTGGGCCCCTGGGAAGCCGACCAGCTGCCAGCCCAGGGCCTCGTGATTGCCGCCGTATTGGGGGTCGCAGAACATGCCTTGGATCGTGTGTTCCCAGACGAGGGCGAAGAACGTGGCCAGGAGGCCCTCGTCTTCAGCGCCCTCCGGGGCTCCAGTGGATTCAGCGGCTCCGCTGGCTTCGATTTGTACCAGCACCTCGTCTTTGCGTTCGTCGGACAGCTCCGCGAACCGTTGGCCGTACAGCTCGGAACTGAGGCCGTTCAGGGCCTCCACTCCGTCTCGGTAGCAGCGGCGCAGGGCCTCGTCCTCGTCCGCCGTCGTCCTGTCGATGTAGGTGATGACCTTGGTTTCCCGGGCGCCGGGTTTTCCGTCGCCGCTGGGAAAGATGCGCGCGCAGATGGCGTCCACGGTTTCGGCTTCCGCCTCCGTGAAGAACCGCCACCGGGTCAGCGTGGCCTCGTTAGTGGCGGACATCCGCTTCCTCCTTGTCCCTTGCCGGTGCAGCGCCGACCGGCGTCGCTTGAGTGGCGGGCTTGCCCGTGTAGCGCTGCTGGAAGATGAGTTTTCGAAGGGCGCCGGGCAGCTTGTTGCCCACGCCGCTGGTGAACAGGACGGCCAGCAGGATCACGGCCCCTTTGACCACCAGTTGGGGTTGGGCCTGAATGCCGAGAAGGTCCATGATGTTCAGGATCACCGCGATGATCAGGCCTCCCAGGACGGCGCTGACAGGGTCGCCGGTGCCGCCGAAAAGGGACGCCCCGCCCACCACGACGGCGGCAATTGCGTTGAGCTCGTAGCCCTCGCCAATGATCGCGCTGCCCTCGGTGAGCTGTGCGGCGATCATCACCCCGCCCAGGCCGGCCAGGAGGGAGGAGAGGAAGTAGGCGCCGATGATGTCCCGCTTGATGGGGAGTCCGGACAGCCTGGCGGCTTCCGGGTTGCCTCCCAGGGCGAAGAGCCGGCGGCCGAAGCGGGTCTGGGACATGACGACGGCGAAGACGATGGTCACCAGCAGGGCGATCATGACCGGCGCGGGCATGGGACCCACGCTGGCGGTAAAGGCCGCAAGGAAGCCTTGGTCCTCGATCGCGACCTGCCGCCCCGTCTGCAGCATGTAAGCCACACCGCGGGCGATGCTCATCATCGCCAGCGTCACGATGAACGGGGTGATGCCGCCGTAGACGATCATCAGGCCGTTGAAGACCCCGATCAGGCCGGCCGTCAGCAGTGCCAGAAGGAGGGCGACAGGCCAGGGCGTGCCCTGCTGAAGGGCCAGCCCCGCTATCACCGACGACACTGCTGCGACGGCCCCTACTGAGAGGTCGATGCCGCCGGTGACGATCACGAGGTACTGTCCGACGGCGAGGACGGACACCACAGAAGCGGTGATCAGGACCGATATGAGGTTCCGTGAGGTCATGAAGTGCTGGGAGAGGGCGCTGCCGACGAGAAGGACGATGGCGCCGACGGCCAGCAGGTATCCCTTGGAGCCGAGCGAAGCGACGAACGTGCGGAGCGAAGTGAGGGCGGACGGCAGGCTTTGGGCAAGCCTTCGTGCCGGCGGTATCGGGGTGGTGTTGTTTGCCACGGGTTTGAACTCCATTGTTTTGGTTTTCGGGACGGTCAGTTGAAGCGGTCGAGGATCGCGGCCTCCCCGCGCTGCTCAATCTCGCTGCGGCTCACGGTGCCGGCGGTCCGGCCCCGGCTAAGGATGAGCACCCGGTCGCACATCAGGGCCTCATCGATTTCGGACGTGATCAGGATGATGCTGCCACCCTGGTCCGCGAACGTTCGGATGAGTTCGTAGATCTCGAGTTTTGCCCCGACGTCCACGCCCCGAGTGGGTTCGACGATGATCAGCGTGCTGACGCCGCTGACCAGCCACTTCGCAAGGGCAACCTTTTGCTGGTTGCCGCCGCTGAGGTTTCCCACCGCTTCGCCGACGTGTGCGGTCTTGATGGCAAGGGCGTCACGCATGCGCACTGCTGCCTTCTGTTCCTTGGCCTTGCTCAGGAAGTATCCGGGCGAGAACCGTGGCAGAGAGGCCATGGTGATGTTCCGTGTGATGGACATAGTCAGGATCAGCCCCTGCGTCTTGCGTTCCTCAGGGAGGAAGCCGATACCCAGGGCGATCGAGTGGGCGGGATCTTGCCGGCGCCGCTCCCGGCCGTTGACCAGAAACTCCTTGTGCTGGGACTTTTCAGCTCCGAACAGGGCCGCGGCAAGCTGGCTTTGGCCATTGCCGGAAAGGCCGGCAATGCCGAGCACCTCGCCTTTGTGAAGGTCCAGGTCCACCCCGTGCAGGTCGTGGCCGTCGCGGAGGCCACGGACTGACAGCGCCACCTCGCCCTCGGTCCGGCCGGTGCCGAGCCTGGGCATGTCTCCGGGACCCACCTGAAGCTTTGCTGACCGCTCCGGGCTCACCCCGCCGAGCATGGACTGCAGGATGGCATCGTGCTGCTTTTCGTCGCCGTCGTGAAGCGCCACGCGCTGGCCGTCCCGGAAGACGGAGATTCTGTCACAGATCGCGTACATCTCGTCGAAGTGGTGCGAGATGTAGATGATGGCCAGGCCCAGCTTCTTTAGCTCGTTCAGCAGGTCGAACAATTGGTTCACGTCGTGACGCGGAAGGGTGGCCGTGGGTTCGTCCAGGATCAGGACCCGGGCGTCCCGGGTCAGGGCCTTGGCGATTTCCACGGCCTGCCGGTGGGCGATCGGCAGTGACGCCACAGTGGCGCGGACGTCGATGTCGAACCCGAGGCGTAGCAGCTGTTCTCGGGCCTGGGTGCGGACCCTGGACCAGTGGATGGTGCCGACGGCGGTGCGCGGCAGTTCTCCGACGTAGATGTTCTCCGCCACGGAGAGGTGCGGGACCAGGCTGAGTTCCTGGTGGACGGTCATGATCCGCGCCCGCTGGGCCGCCTGCGGGTTATCCAGCGTGACGGCCTCACCGTCGATCAGGACTTTGCCGGAATCAGGCCTTTCCACGCCGGAGAGGATTCTCACCAGAGTGGATTTTCCGGCGCCGTTCTGTCCGGCGATGCCGTGGATTTCTCCGGGCATCACCTCCAGATTGATGCCGGCGAGGGCCTGGGTTCCCGGGTATGCCTTGGACACTCCCGATACCGCGATCAGGGGGCGCAGGTCGAGCCCAACGGGTGCAGTCATGATGGTCCCGCCTACTCGGCGCCGGCGAAGGCGAGGTCGTCGCTGATGTACTGGCCGGCGTTCTCGGGGGTCACGGCCAGGGCGGGCAGTATCCGGGTTGCCGGGGTGCCCTCACACTTGCCGCTGGGGGTACCGGTCACGGCGGCGATGGCTTCGTCCACGGCGTAGGCGGCCTGGAGCGCCGGCTGGTTCAGGCCGTCTGCAACCACGGGGGAGGACGGGTCCTTGGCCATCGACTTAATAACCTCCATGCCGCCGTCAAACCCGGCCAGGATGACCTCGGTCTTACCGTTCTGGTCCATGCGGCCAGCGCCCTTGAGTGCCTCAATCACCGCCGGCATCACGACGTCGGTCTGGTTGAAGACGACGTCAAGGTCCGGGTTTCCGGCCAGCACGTTGCGCATCGCGGTCAGGGTCTTGTCCGGCAGGGCTTCGCCGTAGTTGTTGGGGATCCGCTTGGTCTTCACCGTCGGGTGCTGCTCCATGTACTTGTTCCAGCCGGCCATGAAGCCGTTTTCACGGCTTTCGGTGACGAGCTCCTGGGGGAACAGGGCCTGGATGTAGAGGTTGATGGTGGAGTTTTCACCCTTCCTGGCGACGGCGGCCGCCGCGGCTTTCGCTCCCACCAGCTCGGCGGTCGCTTCGCCGTCGTCGTGCACGTTACAGGCGACCCTCTTGGCGAGCTCCTCCGAAACACGGTCGTTGACGACGATGACCGGAATGCCGGCGGCCTTGGCAGCCTCTATGCCGCCGGCGACGTTGCGGTCGCCCACCGGCTCGATGATGATCGCCTTGGCGCCCTTGTTGATGAAGGTCCTCATCTGCTGGATCTGGGTTTGGGCGCTGCCCTGGGCGTCGACGGCTTCCATCGTCCAGCCCTTGGCGGTTCCGGACTTGACGGCGCCGTCGGACATGGTGCTCAGCCAGGCGTTTCCGGCGATGAACCGCATGGAAATGCCGATCAGCCCTTTGTCCTCTGAAGACGTGGTGGCCGGGGCGGAACCGCCGCAGGCCGTGAGGCCGAGAAGAGTGGCAGCAGAGAGAGACGAGATAAGTGCGAGCCGCGCTGTTCGCTTGGTAACCATGGTTCTCCTTTGAAATTGGGTTGCGTGTAGCCAGGCAAGGGCCTTGGGGCCCGAGGTTGTGGTGCTGGCGGGCGGAGGGGGTGGGCTTAGATTGGGCTCCCCGCCGGTTGGCCCGCTGCGGTGCAGGGCTCCGTGAGGGCTCGGCTCCGGTCGAGATCGTCGCGGATGTCCACTTTTATCCGTGGCCCACGACCGCGGTAAAGAGTGCCCTCGTGTTGGACGGCCGCAGCCGCCCAGGTCAAGCCCTCCCGGAGGGCGCGGGGTCCGTTTGCGCCGCCGGCGAGGAAGCCGGCAAGCAGTGCATCCCCGGCGCCGACGGCGCTGACGACGCGGTCCACCCGTGCCTGGCCGAAATAGCAGCCGGAATCGTCGAGGAGGATTGCTCCGTCGGATCCGAGGCTTGCCAGGACGGTCCGGGCTCCCCGGCGTCGAAGTTCCTGGGCGGCGTCAACGACGTCCCCCAGGGTCTCCAACGACCGTCCGGTGAGCTCCGCGAGCTCGCCGGCATTGGGCTTGACCAGGTCGGGCCCGTACGGAAGGACGTTCCGTAGGGGTTCCCCTGAAGTGTCGACGGCAACGCGGGCGGTCCGTCCGTGTGCCCCCTCCACCAAGTCGATGTACAGCCGTTCCACCGCTCCGTCCGGCAGCGTCCCACAAAGGACAAGCCAGTCATCGGCACTGACGTGCTCCAAGGCAGCCCGGATCAGCGATGCGGCCTCCGCACCGTCCAAACTGGGACCCACCTCGTTGATCTTGGTGACAGTCGCATTGGGTTCCACCAGGCTGACATTGCTGCGAATCTCCTGTGCGATCGGCACCGCGACATGCGGGACTCCCAGGTCCGACAGCATTCCGGTGATTTGCACCCCGGTAAAGCCGCCGGCGGGCAGGACTGTGACGACGTCGATGGCGTTGGCATGCAGCGCGACGGCGACGTTAACCCCCTTGCCGCTGGGCTCGCTGTAACTCCGGTGGCTGCGGACAATGTCCCCGTGCGGCAGCCGGTCAATGGACATTGTGCGGTCCATGCTGGGATTCGGTGAAACGGTCACAATCATGCCAGTTCCACCTCCACCCCTGCCGCCTGGACGGCTTTGAGCTCGCGGCCGTCAAGGGCGGAGTCGGTGATGAGGAGGTCGATGTCGGCAAGGTCGGCGTGCTTGCAGTTGCTCACGCACCCGAATTTGCTGTGATCCGCCAACAGGACGCGCCGCCGGGCGCTTTCCAGCATCAACTTCTTCACTGCGGCTTCCGCCGGGTCAGGAGTGGTAAGCCCCCTGTCTACCGAAATCGCGTTCGCGCCGAGGAAGGCAACATCAACGTTGATCTCGGATAGTGACCGGGATGCCCAGTCGTCCACTTCGGCCTCCGTCAGCGGACGGACCCGTCCGCCGAGCGTGTGAACCGTCAGCAACGGCCTGTCCAAGAGGCCAATGGCGATACTGAGCGTGTTCGTGTACACGGTTAACTCCTTGTCATGCGGGAACATCGCGGCCAGCCTGCCTGTGGTGGATCCCGCATCGAGCAGCACCGAACCGCCGGTGGGCAGGTGCCGCAGCGCGGCCTTGGCGATACGGGTCTTTTCGTCAATGAAGCCTGTCCGCATCGAGACGGCTGGCTCGTAGGTCAGGCGCCCCACCGGTACTGCTCCGCCGTGAACCCGGCGCAGGAGACCCAGCTGGTCCAGGGCCAGGAGGTCCTTGCGCACGGTTTCACCGGTGACGCCCAGTTCCTCTGCGATCGAGGCCGCGTCGGCGCGGCCTTCGGCGCGGAGGCGCTCAAGGATGAGTCCGCGCCGCTGCTCCGGGAACGGGACCCGGGAATCGGAGCGCGGCTCATTGCGGTCGGGGATGGGGTGCATTACAGGGCCCCTTCCGGTTGGAGGGTGGTATTTGAGGATGGGCGAGGGCCTGCGCCGGAGGGAAAATCTGCAGCAGATCCGTAGATGCCCGCAGCGAGGCCTCCGAAAAAGGCGGCGCCGCGTGCGCCGGATTCCTTGGCCGGGGGCACCGTGAGGGCGCCGAACACTCTTTCCTTGCTCTGCAGGAGTCCGCTGCTGCGGGACCAGCCGCCGGTCACCACCATCCGGGACGGGGAGCCTGCCGCCCGGGTCATCAGGGAGTGAACTTCCACGGCCTGCCGGGTCACGGCATCCAGCGCTGCCCGCCAGATGTCTGCCTGGCTCGTTGCCCCGGTGGCGCCGTGGAGCGCGAGTCCCTGCCCGGCGTCGATCGTGGCATGAAGCGGGCCGACGCTGTGGGAGGGGTCGGCGTCAAGGTGTGCGATGTCGGCGCTGTCGAGCCCGAGCATTTTCAACGCGTTCTGGAGGACCAGCCCGGCCTGCGTGCCGCCGAGCAGTGTCCATTTGTCCTCAAAGACGGACCAGCCTGCAGTAATTCCGGCGGCTGTCAGCTCGAGCAGGGCCGGTTCCGAAAGGGCTGGTTCAATGACGCGCACCAGGGCCTCGGCAGTTCCACAGGAGTCGAGGACATCGCCGGGCAGGTAAGCCCCCGCTCCGGCGACCGCCGCCTGGTGGTCATGTCCCGCCACCGCGATGGCCGCCCCGGTGAGGCGGCTTATCCCTGCTTCCGCGCTCACAAGACCCAGGTTGGTCCCGGCGACCACCAGTTCCGGCATGAGTGTCTGGCTGGCCCCCGACCATTCCAGGGTTTCGGTCCACCAGTTGCGGGAAGCGAGGTCCAGCCAGCCGGTGCGCGAGGCCAGGGAGAGCTCCGAGACAGGGGCTCCACCCAGCGAAAAGGCCATCCACTCCGCGATGTTAAGGCGCGCGGTCGCCCGTCGGGTCTCCGGCAGATGGGTCAGGAGCCAGCGGTGTTTGGTCAGGGACCACTGTTCCCGCATTGGCAGGCCCGTGCGGACGGAGAACGCGTCCTCGGAAATGGCAGCGCGCAGGCTCTCCAGTTCGGCAAGATCCCGCCGGTCATGCCAGGCGATCACCGGGCCCACAGCTTTGCCGTCCGGGCCGGTCAGCACGCCCGATTCACCCATGCTGGTGATGCCGATGGAAGCCACCGCACCGTCCGGTGCCGTGGCCAGCGCACAGGTGAGGGCCGAGGCCGCGGCGTTGAGAAGTTCGGCAGCCTCCAGCTGAACCCCCAGTGGCGAAACAGACCACGGTGTAGCGGCCCGGCCTTCGGCGAGGGCAGCGCCGTGCTCGTCAAAGACCACGGCCTTGACCGCCGTCGTGCCGATGTCGAGTCCTACGAGAAGCACCGGTTTCACCCCTGCCTGTTGGTTGATTGGAAGATATTGGATATTGTTGTGTTTTATTGGGGATGTTGTCAAGCTCACATCTAAAAGCTGCTGATTACAAGGTTGGCGGCTCCAACCAAACGCAACGGAGAGTTCAAATGACATTGGCACACACCGGGGAGCTCATGCGCGAGGCGGTCGCAAGCGGCGTCGGGCTGGCCGCCTTCAACGTCATCAGCCTCGAGCACGGGGAAGCCATCGTTGAGGCCGCCGAGCAAACCGAACTGCCTGCCGTGCTGCAGATCAGCGAAAACTGCATCAAGTTCCACCGCGGCCGGCTCAAGCCGCTCGTGAGCGGGCTGGCGGCGCTCGCGGAGTCCTCCCATGCCTGCGTGTCGCTGCACCTGGACCACATTGAGGACGAGCGAATTCTCCGCGAGGCGGCCGGAACTGCCATCACGTCCGTGATGTTTGACGGCTCCCGCCTAGGGTTCCAGGACAACGTCATTGCGACTCGCGACGCAGCCCGGTGGGCCCATCTGCGCGGATGGCACGTCGAGGCTGAGCTCGGAGAAATCGGCGGAAAGAACGGTGCCCACGCCCCCGGGGTGCGCACCGACCCCGTCGAAGCCGCCCGCTTTGCCGCTGATACCGGGGTAGATTCGTTGGCAGTCGCCGTCGGCAGCTCCCATGCCATGACGGCACAAACAGCCCGGCTGGATCACGACCTCATCGCCCGGATCAAAAATGAAGTGGGAGTGCCCCTGGTGCTCCACGGGTCCTCAGGTGTGCCCGACGACGAAGTGGTCCTTGCGGTTGCGTCAGGAATGGTGAAGATCAATCTGGGGACCATTCTGAACGTCGCATTCACGGGTGCGGTCCGCTCCGCGCTGGCCACCCCGGATATCGTTGATCCCCGCGCCTACCTCGCCCCAGCACGGATGGAAACCGCGGCAGTCGCTGGCAGGTTGTTGCAGGTCGTGGCCACGCGGCCGGTGGCTGCACGGTGAACGCCGGTGACTACAGAATTTCCGCGGCGGGCTACAGCGCGGCGATTACGCAGGCAGGGGCCGCCGTCCGCATGCTCACTCATGAGGGCCGTGACCTGATCGTCCCGTTCGCTCTCGGTGAGCCGATGCCCGACTACCGAGGCGCCATCATCGCACCCTGGCCCAATCGCATTCCGGACGGACGCTATATTTTCGGGGGAGTTGAGCTTACGGTTCCAACCAACGAGCCTTCCAGGGCGGCGGCGCTACACGGCCTGGTTTCCCACGTTCCCTGGACCGTTCTCTACCATGAACGATCACGCCTGGGACTGCGGCACGTACTGCGCCCGAGCAAGGGCTACCCCTTCGAGTTGCTGCTCGATGTCAGCTACGTGGTGGACGAGTCAGGTTTTCACACCACAGTCACTGCCACGAACACCGCGGAACACGCTGCCCCCTACGGGACCTGCCCCCACCCGTACCTCATGGCCGGGCCGTCCTCCCTGGATACCTGGTCACTGGAACTGGACGCAGGCACCTTCCTCGACGTCACACCTGACAGACTCATTCCTCTCCAACGTACCTCCGTGGACAGCACACCGTTCGATTACCGCCGCCCCCAACGGCTGGGTAAGACGGCAATAGATCACGCCTTCACCGATCTCCGTACCATCCCTGGCGAGGTCGAAGTACGTCTACAGCTACGGGATCCCTGCGGTACCGGGGTCGCCATGACTTGGGGACAGGCTTGCCCATGGGTCCAGCTTCACACCGCGGACCATGAGATACCCGAACGGCACCGCATCGGGCTGGCAGTGGAACCCATGACTTGCCCTCCCAACGCGTTCAACACAGGTGAAGACCTCGTGACGTTGCTCCAAGGAACGACCCATCACGCCGGCTGGGCCATTCATGCGCTTTGACGCAGCCACCAGCCCTTTTCCAGCCAGGACTGGACTTAGATCGACACCAAAGTGAAAGCTATCGAATCGACTCAGGCGGTAATGTCATGAACGAAACCATCAGCCATCAATTATCGGGCAAGACTGCTTTCATCACGGGAGCCAGCGGCGGCATTGGTGCGGCCGTCGCCGGTGCCCTGTCCAGGTCGGGAGCCGCTGTCTCCATGGTGTCGCGGTCGGGACTGGGTCCCAGTCTTCCCAACAGCTTGACGGCGTTGGCCGATGTCCGGGACCGCGAGGCGATGCAGTGCGCCGCCGAGAGGACGGCGGAGCACTTTGGCGGCATCGACATCGTCGTCGCTAACGCCGGGGTGGGCTCCTGGGCACCCTTCATCGAGACCCCCGACAGCGACGTTCAGGAAATGACGGACGTCAACGTGACGGGCCTCTTCAACACGGTTAGTGCCACTCTTCCGTACCTGCAAAAAAGAGGCGCAGGGGACATTGTCACTGTTGCATCCGAAGCAGGCCGCCGCGGGCTGCCCGACGAAGCCGTATATGTTGCCACGAAGTTCGCTCAAGTCGGATTCACACGCTCATTGGACCACGAACTCAGGGCCAGCGGCATCCGGTGCACTAATGTCTGCCCGGGAGGGGTCGCGAGTAACTTTGGGATGGGGCGGGGCCTGCGCCTCCCCGGCATGCCGGAACTGGAAAACATGATGACCCCTGACGACGTGGCCGAGGTAGTCCTGTTCGCACTCTCCCGCCCGCGGCACCTGAGGATCCTCGAGGTCGCCTTCCGGCACATGTCCGAACAATCCTGGGGATAGCAGGGCCGTGAGCCCGGGCCTAGCGGAAGGAATTGCCGTTTATATGTTTGTGCCAGTCGCGGGCCGAGGGCTTCCAAGCGGCTGACGGCTTCCGTGTGCCTCCACCATGTCGGGCACCAGATGGTGGAGGTATCGCCTCAGCACTATTTCCGTAGCCATGAATCGGCTCCATAATGGCCCCGTAAGCTTCGGGGACCCTCGCGCCGATGGCGGCTGGCAGGGCTGGGCAGAGTCCCAAGGTGGCCGCCACGGTATTGGCGGAACGGGCGGCCACGCGGCCACCGGACAAGGACGTTCCGGAACCGCTTCCGGGGGAGAGCATCGCCATCAACGAGAGAACAATGCGCAAAGGAAATCATCATGCTCACGGATTCAGACATCATTGCTGTGCTTCCGGCGAAGGACATCAAGAGGGCGAGGGATTTCTACCGGGACAAGCTGGGGCTGGAGCCTTCCGAGTCCTTGGAGGACGACAATCTGGTGTACCGCGGCGGTCACGGAACGGCCTTCCTCGTTTATCAGACAGAGAATGCCGGGACGGCGAAGAACACCCAGATGGGCTGGACCACGGACAACCTCGAACGCGAAATGGAGGAGCTGCGGGGCCGCGGCGTCGTCTTTGAAGAGTACGACCAGCCCGGGTTGAAGACGGAGAACGGCGTCTTCAAGGATGACTGGGGGAAGTCCGCCTGGTTCCTGGACAGCGAAGGGAACATTCTCAACATCACCCAGCGCGCGTAACAGCTGACGCTGAAGGAGAACGACGCCGGCGCTCGCCGCCGCGGTCCCGTCGCCGGCCGGGACGGGCGCCAGCGTCGTTTAGTTACGCCGCCAGTCGGCTTTGGACCTCTGCTGCGTCCTGTGGAGCCCGCGTGGCGGCCAGCTGCTTCGCAAGATACTTGGCGTCCCGGCACACGCCGGGGAGGGTTTCCGATGCTGCCGCGAAGATGACGTCCTTCCCCAGCAGGTACAGGCCCGGCAGTGCATCCACGATCCCGCGGTGCTGCTGCTCCCTCCAGTCCGCGGGCAGCGCCGGGATGTCCATCCACGGGTAGGCCTCGGTGTAGCCGGTGCACCAGATGACGTTTGCCACCGGAAGGCTCCGGCCGTCGTCGAGCACTGCTGCGCCGTCCTGCACTCCGGCAACCCGCGGCACCAGGTGGACCCCGGCGGCGGCGAGGTCAGCGACCTTGGTGCGGATTAACGGGGTTGCCACGGCAGCCAGCTTGGGCAGCACCTTGCGCCCGATCGGCGTGTTGGTGGTCAGCACGTGCATCCCGGCGAGGCGGACCAGGGGGATGAAGAACCGGGCCGCGGTCCGCCCGTGCCGGAACGGGATTTCGCCGCTCGGCTTGCCGGCCAGCCAGGTTTCATGCGTGCGGCTGGTCTCCAGGGCGATCTCCGCCCCGGAGTTGCCCAGCCCCACCACCAGGACCGGACCGGGCTTGAGCTGGGCCGTGTTCTTGTAGTTGGAGGAGTGGAACTGCACGATGTCGGCTGGCAGTTCCGCCGCAAAGCGCGGCGTCTTGGGGAGATGGTAGGCGCCGGTGGCGAGGACGACGTTCGCCGCCGTCCAGCGCCGCGCCCCGGCTGTGACATGGAACCGCTGCCCGTCGTGGCTCAGCCGGGTGACTGCCGTGTTGGGCCGGACCGGCAGGTGGAACCGGGAGGCATAGTCCTCAAGGTAGTCCGCCTGCTCGTCCTTGGTGGGGAAGGCGAGAGGGTCGCCGGGGAAGCGCCGGCCGGGCAGGCCGTCGTACTTGGCGGGGGTGAACAGGCGAAGCGAGTCCCAGCGGTTCCGCCACGCGTCGCCAACCCGTGTGCCGGCGTCGAGAATGACAAAGTTCCGGTGCTGTTGCGCCAGATAGTAGCCCAGGGCCAGGCCGGACTGTCCGCCGCCGATGATGACGGTGTCGACGGCGGTAGTGCCGACGGCGCCGAAGGTGTCAGTTGCTGGGGTGGTGTTCATGGTGGTGCCTCCTTGGTGATGCAGGTGCGGTTTGGTGGTTTTGAACGGACCGGAAGCGCAGGTACCAGATGAGCAGCAGTGCGGAGGCGACGACGTAGAAGAAGTGCAGCGCCCAGATCGGCCCCGGCGGGAGGCTGACGACGTAAACGGAGTGCACGGCGTTGGCGGCGTTGCTCAGCACGAGGTAGCCGAGGCTGTAGGAGTCAAGATCCCTCGTGTGCAGGGCCTTGAGCAGCATGGGCAGGTAGCTCACCGCAAAGAGGGCGGTGGAAACCATTCCTGCGAGCACCGAAATGTTCATGCCACTAACGCTATTTTTCGGCGCGTCACGGCGAATCGGGCGAATCACCCATTTCCGGGGCGGATCCGGCGGGCGGGGGATGGGTAATTTTATGCAGGGGAAGGAGGACTGCGACTGTTAGAGGATCGTGGCTTTCAGAGGACGCCAGCTGTGAAAACGAGGCGCGCCCGGCCCTCTTCGAGCCGGTACGCGACGGCGATCACTGCAGTGGAGTAATTGTCCACGGCGTCAAAAATCATCCGTGAACTGTCGAGCAGCCGGCGCACGGTTTGTTTGGCGTGTTCGACAACGATGTCGTTGACGTCCGTCTTGTCCTCACGCAGTGACCTCAGTACCGACGGTGTGATCCGTTCAACCAGGTCGCGGATATGGCCCGAAGGCACGTCCCCGGTTTCCACGGCTTCTTTCGCGGCCGTGACGGCGCCGCAGTTGTCGTGTCCGAGGACGACGATCAGCGGGACCTTGAGCACCGAGACGCCGTACTCGAGCGAGCCGAGAACGGCGTCGTCGATCACGTGCCCGGCTGTGCGCACCACGAAGACGTCGCCGAGGCCAACGTCGAAGATGATCTCCGCGGCGAGTCGGGAGTCCGCGCAACCAAAGATGACTGCGAACGGGTTTTGCGTGTGCGCCAGCGCGCTGCGCCGGGAGGCGTTCTGGTTCGGGTGCATCGAATCTCCCGAGACGAAACGCTCGTTGCCTTCAATCAGGCGCTGCCAGGCATCGTACGGGCTGATTCTGCTCACCCTGCTTACCTTACGGTGGTGTGCCGGCTCACCAGGGGAGGTCAGACGAGTCCGTGCCGGTAGGCGTAGGCTGTGGCCGCGGCCCGGGAGGTCAAGCCCAGCTTGGTGAAGATATTGCTCAGGTGCCGGGCGACCGTTTTCTCGCTGATGAACAGCTCGGCGGCGATGTCCCGGTTGCTCAGTCCGGCGGCGACGAGCCGGACTACCTCGGTTTCGCGGGCGGTGAGCGGCCCGGCGGCGGCGGCGTGACCGACGTCGTCCGCGGAAGCTGGCAAGTGAGCCGTCCCGGCGTCCGGCGCAACGGGCGCCGACTGCTCAAGCGCCGATGACGCATGCGCCGATGACTCAAGCGCGGACAGCTCCGGAGCGGCGCCGAGCTCGGAAAAAACTGCCCGGGCCGCCTCATGCTCCAGCCGGGCGGATTCCTCATCGCCGAGCGCGGCGCACACGCTGGCCAGGAGGGCACGGCAGCGGGCCGCTTCGAACGGCGCGTCGAGGCTGAGCCAGCGGGACCATGCACGGCGGAGCAGGACCAGGGCTGCCTCGGGGTCACCTTCGTGGAACAGGACAGAGGCCTCGCACTGCTCGGCGATGGCGTGCAGCATGGGCATGTCGAACGAAGCGCACAGCGAGGCCAGCTCCTCCATGGCGGCCCGTGCCGCACGCGCGTCGCCTGCCGCCAGTTCGATCTCCACCCGGGCGGCCAGCATTCGGCGCCGGTAGTCGGGGGCGGCGCCGTCCATGGCCAGCCGGAGCATGGACTGGGCCTGGTCCGGCCTGCCCTGGGCCAGGCGGAGAAGCGCCAGCCCGGGCTGCGCCGGGAAGCCGGTCTCCTGGGCGTGCAGGTAGGCGGCCTCGGCGGCGTCGAAGTCGCCCCGGAGCCGGTGAATTTCGCCCTGTTCGTAGAAGCCGCCGTAGGTGGCCATCCGGTCGCCGCGGAAGGCGAGGTCCTGGGCCATTTTGGCCGCGTCGATCGCCTCGGTCCAGGCGCCGTGGAGCCGGTAGAGCTCGGCCCGGTGCCTCTGGCACTGGCCGCTGAAGGCCACCAGGTTCTGTTGCGCGTCGCACCACCGGTCCAGCGCCCGTGTCCATTCGTGGGCACGGTGCAGGTCGAAGGCCAGATGGCAGGTTTCGACCACTGCGCAGTAGATGATCCCGGCGGGGACCGGGGAGACCTCCCCGACAGTGACGGCCACCATCGCTTCGTCGAGCAGGGCCCGGCCGTCGTCGAGCTGGCCCAGCATGATCTTTGCCTGTCCCAGGCCCAGCATGCCGAGGGCCGCCGTGTCAGCGTCGCCACGTTCCCGCCCGAGGTCAGCGGCCCTGGTGAAGGCTTCCGCGGCGGCGGCGCCGTCGCCCTGGTAAAGGGCGCCCAGCCCGGCAGGTAAGAACAGCATGCCCTCGAAGCGGCAGGGTTCGGACAGGTCCTCGACGATCCTGTGTGCCCGGGCCAGCCAGCCGGCGCTGCGGGCCGGTTCAGCCAGCAAGATGAGGTTAATCCCGGTCCAAACGGCGCAGCGGACGGCGGCGGGGTAGTCGCCGTCGGCGAGGTACTTCAGGTGCGCCCGGGCCAGAATGTCCACTCCCTCGGAACCCCGGCCGGTGAGGATCACGGAGGTGGCCAGCTGTTCCAGGTCGCCGGCCGGCAGTTCGGCGTCGCGGTCGGCAGCGGTGTACTGCCCGACGGCGTCAGGCCACCGCCGTTCGGCGTAGGCTTCCCGGCCGTCTGCGAGCGTAGACATCGCCTCTCCCGTTCCCGGTGGCGGGTCTGAGCCTGTGGGCGCTGCCGGTGCCGGTACTCGCGGAACCGGTGGTGGGCGGCGCGGCCCGTCATCTGGTTTTCAGGCTACCGCCGGGGTTAAAGGGCGGCAAGGTGCTGGAGCGGAGCCTGCCGCTAGCCGTTGTACCTGTCCGGGTGCCGCTGGCTTCCGCCGTCCGGAATCGAAAATTGCAAGCGAGGCCGCGGCGTCGGGTCACTTGGCATCTGATGGGAGGCCGACGGCGGGCTTACGGTTCGCGGTGTCCGCTCAGTTAGCGCTGGGGACGGGTTCCTTCACTTCCGGCTCTGACCAGCCCCGCGCTTTGCGGCCCTGCGGGTAAGCGTGCCGTCCGCCAGCCTAATGACAAAGGGGACGACGACCGGCAGTGTCAGCGGTAACAGGGCGGTTCGCGCGGAGATGGGCACCCTACCAGGAGATTAGTCGAGTACTTGATGCTGCTCATCGTCAACCTTGTGAACACGATGGGGCCGCCGTTCGCTAGGCAGCGGCCTCATCGTATTCCTGGGAATGACAGAAATCAGCTGCCGAGGTGCCAGGAGTAACTGGCTGCATTCCAGTTGACTGTCGCCGAAAAACGGTAGCCGGATTCTGAACCATCTGTTTCGGTTTTGTTCACGGCGATGCACTCGAAGGTCCCAGTGATTGCGGTCAGATCGTCTGTGGATCCTCCACCCAGTGGGGTGCATGATGCGCGTTTAATGGGTCCGTCTAGGACACCCTCGTTGACGCGCGACTTGGCGTCCTTAAGAACAGACTCCTCCAGTGCAGTGACAATAGACGTCCGCTTCAATCGCTCGGCAGAGTCAGCTTCTTCTTTTGCCGCGGCTGATGCTGAGGCGGCGGCCGAGGCTCGGGCTTCCTCGGTCTCGCGTTCCTTCTGAACCTCTGCAGCTGCGGCCGCAGCTGCCTTCTCGGAATTCACCTGATTATTGTGTTGAATGCTAAGTGCAATCGCTATTCCAGCGATGGCAATAATCAGAAGGCCGACAGCACTGAGAATGACTCGCTTGCTGAGCTTCAGGATCTTACGCTGGCCCGCGTAGGCAGCACCGCAATGCGGGCAGAAGTTGCCGGCAGTTTGAGTTTGTACGCTGCATTTAGGGCATACCTTCGTGAGGGGTTCCTGAAATTCGACGATCTCTGCCGTCTGGTCCGTGCTGGCAGCTGCGTCAGATTGCATATCTTGGGCTGCGATCTTTTCCGTTGGCGCTTCGGCGCCAGTGGGGTTTCTCAATGGGGGTACTCCTTGCCGATATTTCATGATCCCCGACGCCGAGCAGCGGCCACGCGTTGGCCACAGATTTCACGCCGGGCTGGCCGATGGCCTGCGGATCCGGCGGCGGCGGGACGGTCAGACGTGAGAGGGCTGGCACCGGCAGACAGTTCAGCGCAAAGTACCAGCCCTACCGCCGATCTACTTCTGCCAGGTGCTCCCCGAGCAGTAAGCATGAGCGCCGGTGCCTTTACCCGTGTTCTTCCCTGCGCTCTTGCCGTCGATCAGGATGTCGCAAGTGACAGCGGCGGAAGCGTCGGAGTAGCTTCCGGTCACAGAGAGGCTCGCGATATTGAATTCCTTCGAGGTGATGGACTTCTTCCATCCAGCCGTGATGTCTTCCGTGGAGTTTCCGCCCGGTGTCCAGTACGAAATGCTTGCCGGACCTGACGTAGTGACGACATACTCCACCGTGTGCTCGGCGTTGATGCTTTCGTCAATGGAGTTCGCAACAGCGCTCACGCCGGCGGTCACCATTCCGGCGACGATGAGGCTGACGACGCCGAGGATGACACCAGTGACTGCCATGCCCTTTTTTCGATTCTTGAGGAATAGGGCGATGATGCCGAGGATAATGACGATCGGGCCGAGGAAAAAGGCAATCATTCCTACCAGTGGGATCATGCTGAATGCTGCGGCGACGATGCCAACCACGAGAGCCGCGACGCCCAAGCCGTTTTTGCGCTTATCCTCGACCAATTTGACATGATGAATCCGTGGCTGATCGGCGATCGGAATTGTTTGATTCTCTGACACTTTTCCCCTTTTCAATGTGTTCTATTTAATGCGTTCTGATTCGGTGGAGTCCGGTTGACTGATGCAGATACGCCATTGTCGATCGCTACGGCCCGTGAATTCATGACCTGCCGTCACCAGGAGAATCATCGTGGAGAGCTTGATGTAGCAAAAAAATTATGTCTCAAATTCCTCTTATCTAACCGAGGTTGCCGAAATCCTTAGCGAATACTGCGGGAAGGCTCAGAAGAAGTTGATGCAGCCGCCGGTTACTGCACCAGGGGTCTCATTGGAGTCGCTGCCGGATTCGAACTCACGATCAAATGCGGGAGATGCACATGGCTTTCGCATGACGTCTTTCCCCTCCAGCCAAGGGCCACAGTGATCAGGGGCGACGAAGGACGGCCAGTGCGGTGGAGATGTTGCCGATGCATAACCTCAAAGGGAAATGGAGGAACTGCGGGGCGACGGCATTGTCTTCCACCTGCACGGCATGCCCGGGGGTGAAGACGGAGGTCGGCATTTGCCAGAATGATCAGGGTCGGATTGGTTCTTGGAAAGCGATGGGGCATTCTCAACATCTCGGAGGGCGCGTGAGAGCTAACGCCCGAGCGGACCGATGCGACGAGCAGCACAAGGAGCTGCCGCGCCGCGTACTGTCACCGAACCGGGTTACCCGCCTCAGAAGGGCTAGGCGATCCGGGCCCATCTGCCGGGCAGTACCTCTCTGCGGGTGAAGGCGTAAGGACCGCTGGTGACCAGTTCCTCCGGTCGCTCCAGCTCGAAAGGGCCCGCTGAGCGGCGTCCCCGTTCAGCAAGAGCCCAAATATTGAGACCGACGCCGACGAGCAGCAGCCCCAGCCCCGCCGTCCGGCGCAGGGAACGGGAGCCGGGCAACGGCAACGGATGGAGCCCGGCGAGGAGGGCATCCAAGGCCAGACCGATCGCCTGGCCGGCCGGCAGTGGCAGGTTTTCATAAACCTCCTGCAACCTTCCGGCCAATGAGGCTGCATAGCGGCCAGTCACAGTGCATCCCACGGCTGGCGGGAGTCAACACAGGAACGAAAGAACGCCGCCGCGTCCTCGGCGACCTGCTCCGGGCACTCCCACAGAACCATGTGCGCCACGTCGGGGTAGACCTTCAACTCCGCTCCCTCGATCCGGGCTGCCAGGGTTTCCTGGTCGCTGCGCGGCAGAAGGTTGTCCTGGGCGCCCCACAGGATCAGCGTGGGCGCCTCGATGGTTCCCCATTCTGTGGGCGGAGTGGCCGCGGCCAGGCCGTCGAGGATTGCTTTCCATGCATGGGCGGGCATCCTGAGGCCGTCGCGAACGCGGTCGTCAATGAACCACGGAGGAACGTCGTGCAGCATCGGAAACCAGGTCAAGGAATCCCGGACCCAGCCCTCGTCGAGCGGGTCGGTGAGGGCGTCCACTTCGTCGGCGAAAGAGGGTCTGCCCTGCAGGCTCAGGGGAGAGCCCACCAGCACCAGCGCCGCAACCCGCCCGGGGTGGGTAACGGCCAGATGCTGACCGACGTAACCTCCGCTGGAGGAGCCGACGATGAACGCCCGGGGAACGTTGAGGGCGTCCAGGATTGCGGCGGCGTCCTCGGCCTGTTCTGCCAGGGAGTAGCCGTCCTCCGGTTTGTCGGCCTCGCCCTGTCCGCGGAGGTCCGGAGCGTAGACCCTGAATCCGGTCAGCTGGGGTAGCAGGCGGTCAAAGCTGCCGCGGGATTCGCCCCACGCATGCAGCAGCAACACCGGCTTCGCACCGGCGTCGCCCTGGACGAGGCACGGCACCGTGATGCCGGTGCGGAGCCGGAGATCCCGGACCTCGGTTTCCATAGGCTTAGGGTACGCCGCGTCCGGACCCGGTTCGCGTAGGCTCAGAACGGCAGGCTCAGAACGGGAGAGCGACCAGCGCAATGAGGGGCGGGACGGTCGCGCCGAGGGTGCCGGGGATGCTGTCGCCCTTCTTTGGATAGTGGCCCAGCCAGTCCGCCAGCCCCATGGTGGCGCCGCTGAGCACCATGTTGGCGCAGCAGTAGACCACCAGGGTGTAGCCCACCACCACGTAGCCCGTGTTCACCGCGACTACTCCGGCGATGTTCCCCAGGCCGATCAGGAGGTTGCGGAAGCCGGTGGGGATGGCCCACATCATCACGGCGGGCACGTTCTGTGCAGGTGTGCTGAGGAATTTCTGCGCTGCCGGGTGCCGCAGGAAGAAGCTTTCCAGCGGGAACACCACGATGTAGATCAGTGCGGCAAGCACCGCGAACAGCTGCGATACGGCGTTCATGGAGGAAGAGTACGACGGCGGCGCGCGGCCCTGCGATCCCCTCACCAGGGGATCCTGGAGACTTCCTCAATCCCCTGTTTGGGGGATTGCGGTCCGGCCCTCCGGCCGGATACTGGACGTATGTGGGAGGAGCGCGCTGAGCGTGCCCGGCGCGAGATGGCGGACCTCGCCTCGGGCGGCCTGGACCTGGCTGAGCTGTACGCTGCCGCCCTGGCCGTGGTGCGGCGGGAAGTTTCGTTCGATCAGGGCTGCTGGGCCGCGGTGGACCCCGACACGCTGGGGATGACCTCCGTGACCAACTGGCGGCCATGGCCGGTGACGGATGAATATGCCGCTCGCTTCGCCGAGTCCGAGTACGCTGGCGCCGAACCCAACACGTTCAGGGAGCTGCTGCGGCGGCCGAGGCCCGTGGCCAGGATTTCTGATGCCCCGCACCGGGACGTGGTCCGCAGCGTCCGGATCAATGACCTGCTGGTTCCCCTGGGTCTGCACCATGAGCTGCGCGGCGCGTTCCGGGTGGACGAGGCGTGCTGGGGTGTGGGCAGCATCTTCCGGGAAGGCGGACAGGATTTCTCGGACCGCGAGGTGGAATTCCTGGACGCCGTCACCGCCACTCTGGCGGCTGCTACCCGGGTGGCCGTGCGGGTGCAGCGCGGGCAACGCCCCGCTGGGGGTGGCCCGGTGATCGTGATCGCCGGAATCCACGGCGAACTGCGGGCGGCCACTCCCGCAGCTGTCCTGTGGTTGGCCGAAGTGGAGGATGCGGCGCCGGGCGGGTTCACCATGACGCTGCACTCCGTCGTGGGGCAGGCCCATGGCTCCGTCTCAGGCACTGCCCGGGCCAGAATGCGGGACGCCGGCGGCAACTGGGTGGTGCTGCAGGCCAGCCGCCTCATTACGGTCGACGACCCCGAGCAGATGGTGATCACCGTGGAGCCGGCCACCACGCATGACGTGGTCAGCCTCCTGCTGGCGGCCTACGGGGTCTCCGCCCGTGAACGGGATGTCTGCCTGGAGCTTCTGTCCGGAATTTCGACGGCGGACGTCGCACGAAATCTGTTCATCTCCCCGCACACGGTCCACGACCATCTGAAGGCGCTCTACGGAAAATTGGGCGTCGGCAGCCGTGGGGAACTGGTGGCGAAGCTGCTGGTTTAGCCTCCGGTGGTTGAGCCTGTCGAAACCCCGGCGTGCGGCCATCAAAGTGCCGGTAGCCCGAGCGAGTGCCGGCACCATCGGTTCCCTCGCGGCGAGTGGGCCGGAATGACGTCAAGGGGGAGCGTTGTGAGTAGCGGGTCTCGGCCGAAGGAAAGGGCCCTGCCGCGCTGGGCCAGAGCCGCCGTCGTCGTTTATCTGTCGGTGACGGTCGCCGCAGTCGTTGCAGCGCTACTTACCAATGGCTTAGGGCTGGACCTGGATGCCCGGACCAAAGAGGGCCTGCTGCTCGCCATGGTGTATCTGACACTGCCCGTGTCGGCTGCGTATTTGATCATCGGCATGTTTAGTTCCGAGGGTCCGCCCTCGCCGGATGAGTTCAGTTTGGGCGGATTGAGCCCGACGACGGTCCTCTATTATCTGGGGTACGTCCTCCTTGCGGTGGTCAACGCGGGTGTCTTCCGGTTGATTGTCCTTGGTATCCGGAGGGTCACACAGGTTCCGGCCGCCAGCATGCCCGGCGCCTCGGCTCAATATCCGCGGGTGGCGCTGCGCGGGGTCACCCCGGACGTCAGCAAGCTCTGGTGGGCCGTGCCGCTGGCAGTTCTGCTAAGCCTTCCGCAGTGGATGGTGGCCGGTTTTTTCTGGTGCGGGATCAGCGGTTGCAGCGGCGGAGGTTTCGGGGTGGCCACCGGGACCGAGTGGGTCGCGGTCATCCTGAGCGTCGTCAACGGCGTCATCCTGGCAGTGGCTGTATTCGCAGTGTGCTGGTTGTATCCCACCCGGAAACGTGCCCTCGTTGCCCTGGCGGCCGGGACGTTGTTCGCCCTGGTGGGTGCTGTGGTCACTCACGGGTAGTGGGCGGCGCTCTGGGCGCCGTGACAGAGGAACCCCGCAGTGCTGCGCACTGCGGGGTTCCTCGCGGACTGGAGTCCGGTTACTCGGCGCCCGGTTTCTGTTCGGAGTCCGGTTTCTGTTCCCGGTCCCGGAGGTTCTTCTTGATCTCGTCGAACTTCTCCTTGATGACCCGTTCCGCCTCGGCGAGGGTTTTCCCGGCGGTGCTCAGAGGGTCCATCTGAACGTAGACGTTCTGGCCGACAGGCAAGTCGTACTCTTCCTTCAGATGGGTGCCGCCGCCCACTCCCTGAAGAGACAGGTACACCATGGCCTCGGTCCGGGCGATGCCGGAGATTGTTCCGAAGACAACCGTGAAGTCGTTCGATTCAAAGCTCACCGTCTGACCGATATGGCTGCGGTCTAGGTCGCCGGCTGCTACCGGCTTCTCGGACTGACTTCCGTTGTAGCTCATGAACTTCTCCTAAATAGTCGAGGGACACGTACCCCTGCAGTCTATATATGGGCCCGGTAGGGGCCTTGGCCATGGCACGGGGTGCGCGCTCCTCGGGCACAAGATGCGTGGCAGTTACGCGTTGGATGCGCAGTGTGACACGGATCCTCAAGGTTGGCTCAAGACTGGATCAACGTTGCCCCAAGATCAACGCAGTTGTCGGTTTCCCCCGGGGCCGGGGAAATACGCTTCTCATTAGCTACATTTCGGCTTGAGCAAAAGGCCCGGCTACTTGCCGGGCCTTTATTAATGGGGATACGAATGTCGAATTACGAGAGCCTTCTGGGACCAGGACCAACGGGTGCGGGACGGGGCCCGAGGCCACCGCGAAAGCCACGCGCGTCCACCTTCATTGTCGGGGGCATTACCGCGCTGTTCGTGATGTTGGGGGCCTTCAGTGGCGGCGTTGGGGGTGCCCTGGTCTTCCTGGCCATCTCGGCCGCGCTCACCGGTCTCTATGTCCTGGCGACCGGGCGCCGCTCATGGGCGTGGCTCCCGGCAAAGAGGAAGGCGGGGGCCATTGCGCTTGCTGTCGCCTTTGCCTTGTTTATCGCGGGCGGCTTGGCGATGCCGCGCAGTGCGACGGCGGAGCTGGAGGCCGCCTCGTCGGAGGGCACTGCCTCGCCAGCCTCCGCAGAAGCGAGCGCCACCACCACTGCGACGCCGACGCCGTCGTCCGCCCCAACCGTGCAGGAGACGGGCGCCCCGCTGGATCCTGACAGCCCGTACGTCTTGGCGCAGGGCGCCAGCGTGGCGGCTCCAAAGACCCAGCCCGCCTTCGCCACGAAGGCGGTCGACCTGCTGGCCACCCTTCCCATCAAGGGCCGGGCACCAAAGACGGGGTATGACCGCGCGCTGTTCGGCCAGGCGTGGGCAGACGTTGACCGCAACGGTTGCGACACGCGGAATGACACTCTCAAGCGTGACCTCACCGGTATCAAATACACCAACAGCGTCCCGTGCAAGGTGCGGTCCGGCACGCTGGCGGACCCGTACACGGGCACCAGCATCAACTTCCTGCGGGGGGCTGCGACCAGCAGCGCCGTCCAGATCGATCATTTTGTTGCCCTCAGCGACGCCTGGCAGAAGGGCGCACAGCAGCTGACCACGGAACAGCGGACAGCCTTCGCCAATGATCCGCTGAACCTGCAGTCGACGGACGGCCCGACAAACATGCAAAAGGGCGACGCCGACGCCGCCACCTGGCTGCCGCCAAACAAGGGCTTCCGGTGCGAATACGTTGCCCGGCAGATTTCGGTGAAGGCGACATACAGCCTGTGGGTTACGCAGGCGGAGCACGACGCGATGGCCAGGATCTTGGCCGACTGCTCCGGCCAGCTCGCGCCAACAAACGCGAAGGCGCCGGCGGCGGCGGCACCGGTGGTGGCACCTGCCCCGGTGGCCCCGGCCCCGGACGCCGTCGCACCTGCCCCCGCTGTCGTTGCTCCGGCCCCGGCGCCGGCAGCTCCGGCACCGGTTGCGCCTGCCCCCGTTCCGGCGGCACCGGTTGTGCCCGCCCCCGTTCCCGCAGCACCAGCTGCCGCCTATTACGCCAACTGCGCTGCCGCCAAAGCTGCAGGTGCAGCACCACTGTACGCCGGATCAGCGGGCTACCGACCGGCGCTCGACCGCGACTCCGACGGCGTCGCCTGCGAGAGCTAGACCAATTCCATCACTCACAGTTTCAAACTTTCCAAGGGGAAAAATGAAAAAGACGTTGATATTAGTCGTACTGGCCGGCCTCATGCTGACTGGATGCGGCGGCAAGCAGGAGGCTGCGCAGCCGACAGAATCAGCTACCGCTGTTGCAGTGGCTGAAGAGACTGTCACGGTTCCAGGCGTAGTGGGCCTGACCCTGGATATAGCCACGGAACAACTGGAAGATCTGGGGCTCGAGGTCGAGGCTGAGGACACCGTGGACGGCAAGTCGATCATTGTGGAGAAGAATTGGCAGGTAGTGTCCCAAGACCCCACGGACGGTGCACAAGTGGCAAAGGGCTCCACCGTGCACCTCGGCGTCAAGAACCTTGACACGATTGCGGCGGAAAAGGCCGCGGCGGAGAAGGCCGCTGCAGACAAGGTGGCCGCCGAAAAGGCTGCTGCCGTAAAGGCTGCAGCCGCGAAAGCTGCCGCGAAAGCTGCCGCGGACAAGGCTGCAGCGGACAAAGTAGCGGCTGATAAAGCGGCGGCCGACAAGGCTGCGGCTGATGCTGCTGCCGCGAAGCTGGCGGCCGAGCAAGCGGCGGCTCAACAGGCCGTCCCGCAGGCGCCGGTGCAGCAGGCTGTCCCGCAGGCACCAGCCTCCGCCTACTACGCCAACTGCGCCGCAGCAAAGGCCGCAGGAGCCGCGCCGCTGTACGCCGGGCAGGCTGGCTACAGCACCAGCCTTGACCGCGATCGCGACGGCGTCGCCTGCGAGTCGTAGCCAACGCTGTCCGAAATAACAGCCCTGCCGTGGATGCCTTCCTTCGTGGAATGCATCCACGGCAGGCCGCTTTAAGGCCTATGAGTCCCGCCGTCCATCAGCCCTGAACATAGGCGCCACGCGTCAGAAATTTCGATGTTCCGCCAGCGGCTGCCGAACTCCGATTTGGCTGCAGCCGTAACTCCGACGACAAGGCGGCGCTACTGGAATGTTTCCAGGATGATGTCGGCGACCTTTTCGACGATGCCGCGCGTCACGGGTTGGCGAATCAGCCACGTCTCTAGTGCCATGGCTGGGTCCACGAGCTGCTTCCACTGCCAATCAGGCAGGAGGCGGCGGGCGCTTGCTTCGGTCAGCATTACCGCGACGGACGACGTGGAGTCCGCGCAGGCGCGGGCATGCTCGTTGAAGGTTGCAATCCGCCAAGCTGGAGCCACACCCAACTCATGGGAGGTTGCCAGTAGCCGGTCATGTCCGAGGGGGAACTGCTCCCTGGAATGAATCAGCACCCGTTGATCATGAACATCGGCCAACCGACAGTCCGTCTCGCCGCCAATCGCCGGCAGTCCGGGACGGCAGGCAAGGCCGAAGAACTCCTTCCTTACGCGTCCGCCGACCAAGTCCTCTGAAGGCTCCTGATGCACCAAGCCAATGTCCAGACGGCCTTCCCGGACCATTCTTAACTGGCTTGTGGTGTCTCCATCTGTCAGTTCCAGCTCGGCTAGGGGTGCTTGTGCAGCGACTGCCGCCAGAAGTCGGTCCACCCATTCGAAAGGCAGGCCTGGCGCCAGTCCAAGAGCGACAGGCTGCCGTACCGGTCCGGCTTGACGTGCTATCTCCCGGGCGGACCCGGCCATTGCCAGCATGGTCAGGGCATGCTTATGGAGGGCCACGCCGGCCGGAGTCGGGAATGTTCCCTTGGGCAGGCGCTCAAACAGGGGTGTGCCGCACTCGTGTTCCAGGAGGCGGATCTGACGCGTCAAGGCAGGCTGGGAGATGAGCAGCTGTTCGGCTGCCCTGGAGATTGACCTCTGACTAAAAACCTCTACGAAGTAGCGCAGCTGCCGAAGTTCCATGTCGCATCCTTTCACTTAGCGGTTCCCTGCCCGCCATAACTTCAGGGTATGCCCCCTCACTGAAAAGGGTATTGGATACCTGCAATCAAGGGCTTCTATATTGTGATGTGTGACATAGACCCTTCCTGTTAGTTATGGGAATTGCTCTTAGCCTCACAGCAGGGACCGCTGCAGCCCGCCCCTTCCCCATCTGTCGAATGCCCTAAAGAAAGAAAGTCAATGACGACTTCGCAAACTGCGATCCGCCAGTCCCCATACCGTTGGGTCGTCCTGACCTTAGCCTGGGCTGCTTTCACCATGACGTCCGTAGACCGCGCCACCTGGGGACCCGCTGCGGGTTCTGTTGGTGACGACCTCGGCGTTGCCGTGGCTGGGCTTGGCCTGTTCGCCACCACGTATTACATCGGCTACGTCCTCTCCAACCTGTTCGGCGGCTTCCTTGCCGACTGGCTCGGCGGCCGGCTCATTGTCGGGCTGAGCATTCTGCTGTCAGGTTCCTTCATGCTCGGCTTCGGCGAGTCGACCTCCCCGGAGATGGGCCTGGTCTTCCAAGCCTGCATCGGCCTGTGCGCAGGTGCAGAATTCGGTGGAGGCATCCGGCTGATCTCCAACTGGTTCCGACCTGAGAAACGCGGAGCTGCAATGGGTATCTTCATGACAGCAACCTCTCTGGGCCTTGTTATTGCCAACGCCGTCGTTCCTTCCCTGATCCAGCAGGCAAGCTGGCGGGCCTCCTACCACCTGTTCGGGTTCATCTCCGTCGGTCTCGGCATTATCTGCCTGATCCTTCTGCGCGGCGGCAAACAGCAAAGTGGCCCGCAAGAGAAGACCCGACCGCAGATCAAGCCCCTCCTGCGCAACAGAAACCTCATCCTGCTCGGCCTGGCAGGCTTTGGCGCCCTCTGGGGCACCTATGGGTTCGTCACCTGGTCGAATCTGCTTATGACCAAAGGCGTCGGCGTCGACCCGGTTCAGGCCGGCATCGTCGTGGTCATTTTCGGCACGACCGCTATATTCTCGAAGCCCCTCATCGGGTTCGTTTCCGACGCAATCAGGATGACCCGACGAACCCTCACCATATGCATTCTGCTGACGTTCTCGGCCACTCTTGTTCTTTTCAGCATGGCAACGGACGGCGTGCAGTTCCTTTGGATCGCACCGTTGTTGGGCATCGCCGCCTACGTCTACAGCCCGATCATGCTTGCCATGATCCCCACCCTGGCCGGAGAAAAGCTGGCAGGATCCGCAGCAGGCGGAGTCAACGCCTTCTGGCAGCTGGGCAGCACCGTCGTCCCCACCGTCATCGGGATGGTTTTCGGTGCCACGTCCTCCTTCCAGCTCGCATTCCTCGCCCTGGCTGCAGGTCCGCTGCTCGCCGTGATCCCCATGCTTGCGATCCGCCCGGCCAAAGCCCCTACCAGCGAAAACCTCGCCGCCGCCGCCTCCGAGCCAGTGCGGTAGCACTCCATACCACTATGCACACTTTGAAAGGCAACACATTGAATAAGCACTATGACGTCATCGTCGCTGGCGGAGGGTCAGCAGGAGTAGCCGCAGCCATCGGCGCCAGCCGTGCCGGCGCCCGAACACTGCTTCTGGAGAAGGGACCCTGCCTCGGCGGAGCCGCCACGCTCCGTAATGTCGTCACCTACGCCGGCATCTTCACGCAGGATGACCAGCAGCAGGTCGTTTTCGGCG
The DNA here is from genome assembly GCF_059090445.1 of Arthrobacter sp. B2060. Lineage (NCBI taxonomy): Bacteria > Bacillati > Actinomycetota > Actinomycetes > Micrococcales > Micrococcaceae > Arthrobacter > Arthrobacter sp. B2060. Next base: position 125,052 of record NZ_JBNHFR010000010.1, on the reverse strand, counting down.
TCATGGAAGACGTCTACGCCAGACTGCGTGAAATGGGCGCCGTCAGCGAACCTCGCAAGTACAACGCCGTCACCGTCGTCTTCGAACCCGAAGACGTCAAGTTCGTCCTGGACCGGTTGTGCGACGAAGCCGGAGTACATGTTCGGCTTCACAGCCTCATCGTGGGCGCCAAAGCGCACAGCGGGGCCGTAACCACGGTCCGTGTCGCGGACCACGAAGGCATCCACGAATTCTCGGCGGGTGCGTTCGTCGATGCCACTGGCGACGCTGACCTGGCCTGCCACAGTGGTGCCGAAGTGCGTTACGGCCGTGACGGCAAGGTGCAGAACGGCACTCTGGGCGTCCGCTTCGGGGGAATCCCGCTCGACGTTGACGCCGGACGAGCCGCACTGAAGAAAGCCGTCACTGCCAGCAAGGCTGCCGGCGTGCCGAACCTGCTCGCCGAAACCGGGCTTGTGGCCCGCCTCCCGGTCTCCGGGGACATCATCACCTATCTCGTGGACGAGGGTTATGACGCGCGCAGCGCCATGGACACCAGCCGGGCTGAAGCCCATGCCCGCCTCCAGGCACAGGCCTACCTCCAGGCGCTCAAGACCGTGCCCGGGTGCGAGAACGCCTACATCGTGTCGACCGGCCCGGAGCTCGGTACCCGGGAATCCCGGCACGTGGTTGCTCCGCTGCGCCTCACCGAAGACGACATCCTCCTCCCAGAACCCTGTCGCGACGCGGTCGCTATCGGGGCCTGGCCCATGGAGTACCACCCGGGCCCCGGCGTCCCTTCGATCTGGAAGTTCATCGCCGATCCCGGCTATTTCGGCATTCCCCTTGACTGCCTGAAGAGCGTGAACAGGGCCAACCTCTTCGCCGCTGGCCGTCTTCTTGACGGGGACCAGGCCGCCGGGTCTTCACTCAGGGTGATGGGCACGGCCTTCGCCACCGGTCACGCGGCAGGCATCGCCGCCGCCTATACCGCACTGGGTAGGACCTGCGACACCTATGCCATTCAGGCGGAACTGCAACGCCAGGACGCACGGCTCCCGATCCCCGTCAGCTCAGCAGCCCAACCCGAAGTGGCTGCCTCCTAGTCGAGCCCAAACCCACACTCCGGTGTGGCCACTCCATGCTCCACCTAATCTCAAAGGAAAGTACTTTTATGGTTGCCAAGATCGCCCTTGAAGAGCACTTCGGTGCTACCGACCCCAACATCGTGGAGCAGTCTGCGGAGCATTTCACCGCCGACGCCTGGCCTGCACGCCGGGACATGCTGCTGGACATCCACGATGACCGGCTTCGCCTGATGGACCAGTGCGGGATTGAAAAGTCCGTGTTGTCGCTGCTGTCGCCCGGCATCCAGTCGCTGCACAATTCCGAGCAGGCTGTGGACTGGTCGAAGCGACTGAACGACTACGCCGCCAAACAGGTTTCGAACAATCCAGATCGTTTCGCTTCCTTCGCCGCGCTGCCGATGCAGGACCCCGACGCCGCGGTCGCTGAGTTGCGCCGCGCCGTGATTGACCTGGGCCTTGTCGGGGCCTTGGTGAACGGCTATTCGCAAATCGGCACGGAGGACACTGTTGTGTACTTGGACGACGCGCGGTACGCCGAGTTCTGGGCCACGGTGGAGGAACTCGATGTGCCCCTCTACCTTCACCCCCGTGACCCGCTGGCTTCGCGAAGCCCACAGTACGACGGACACCCGTGGCTGTACGGTTCCGCCTGGGCATTCTCGGTCGAAACCGGCACCCACGCACTGCGGCTGATGGGCAGCGGACTGTTCGACAGGCACCCTGGAATCCAGATCATCCTCGGTCATCTGGGCGAGCTGCTGCCCTTCAACATCTGGCGCACCGACCACAGGGTTGCCGTCGCTCCCCGCGGCATCTCCATCGAGAAAACCTTCGGACATTACTTGCGCAACAATTTCTACCTCACGACAAGCGGAAACTTCCGCACTCCTGCCCTGCTTAACACCATTCAGGAGATCGGGGCAGACCGGCTGCTCTTCTCCTCTGACTACCCGTTCGAGCGAATGGATGAGGCGGCAACCTGGTTCGACAACCTCGAACTCAACGAAAACGATCTAACTAAGATCGCGCGCACCAACGCCGCGAAGCTCCTGAAGCTTTAGCGAACCCCAGACCCAACCGCCTGAAGTATTAGGAACAACAGACATGAGCGCACAAGCAACCGCTGCCTCCTCCGGCGCCAACGCAACGCAACGATTCCGTGAGAACAAGCTGACCAGTGCCGCCACGAGTCAGGAGCGTGTCGCCCTGCTCGCCGGGCGGCTTATTAAAGCCGCGAACGACATCGTGCTGGAAGAAAGGGTCACGTATGACGAATACAACGCACTAAAAGCATGGCTGATCCAGGTCGGAGAGGATGGCGAATGGCCGCTGTTTCTGGACGTCTGGGTTGAGCATTCCGTAGAGGAAGTGGCGACCAGCCACCGCAAGGGCAACAAGGGATCCATCGAGGGGCCCTACTACGTCCCGAACTCCCCGGAACACAAAAGCCCCGCAACCATCGACATGCGCCCTGGTGAGAAGGGCACCCCGATGCTCTTCCAAGGTCAGGTCCGCAGCACCGATGGCAGCCCTTTCTCATTTGCGAAGATTGAGCTGTGGCACGCTGACGAAGACGGTTTCTACTCCCAGTTCGCACCGAATATCCCTGAGTGGAACCTGCGCGGTACCTTCATCACCGATGACGAGGGGAACTTCCGGATCAACACGATCCAGCCGGCCCCGTACCAGATCCCAACCGACGGGGCCTGCGGTCGCCTCATCAACGCAGCGGGCTGGCATGCATGGCGTCCGGCCCACCTGCACCTGAAAGTTTCCGCTCCGGGATGCGAGCTTCTGACCACGCAGCTCTACTTCCCTGGAGATCCGCACAACGATGACGACATCGCCACCGCGACGAAACCGGAGCTGATGCTCGACATCCAGCCTGGCCCCAACGGGCAGGGAGTACAGACTACTTACAACTTCGTCCTGGATCCCGAGGCCTAATCACTAAAAGTGATGAGCTAACTCAACTGCCGTTGCGGGATCCTCCCTCAGGATCCCGCAACGGTTCTCCACCAATACCCGCGCTCAGACCTGCCCCTCTCGCCCTCACGGTCTGAAGCCGGAAGGAACGCCCCGTGAAAATTGAACGAATCGAAGCGATTCCCTACGTGATCCCTTACACGCACCCCCTGAAGTTCGCCAGTGGTGAGGTCAGCACCGCTGACCATGTCCTCGTCCGCGTCAACACCGACGAAGGAGTCGCGGGAGTCGCTGATGCTCCTCCCCGCCCATACACCTACGGCGAGACCCAGGAATCCATCAAGGCGATCATCGACAACGTGTTCGCCCCGCAGTTGCTCGGGATGGAGGTCCTGGACCGGGAACAAATCCACGCCGTGCTGGGCCGAACCGTCAGCAATCACGTCGCCAAGGGATCCGTTGACATCGGCGTCTGGGACGCAACCGGCAAGACGCTCGGAACGCCGGTTCACAAGCTGCTCGGCGGCTACACCGACCGCATGCGGCTCAGCCACATGCTCGGCTTCCGTCCGCCGGAAGAACTACTCGATGAGGCACTGCGCTTCGGCGAGATTTACGGCATCACCACCTTCAAGCTCAAGGTAGGGCGCAGGCCGCTCTCACTCGACATTGAAGCGTGCCGCGTACTGCGCGAAGGGCTGGGGGAGGACGTCGAAATCTACCTCGACGCAAACCGCGGCTGGACGGCAAACGAAGCCCTGGAAGTACTCCGCCGCACAGAAGGACTTGGTCTGACGCTGCTCGAGGAACCATGCGATGCGAAAGAAATCATGAGCCGTCAGCGTCTCGTGGACAAGTCACCGATACCAGTAGTAGGCGACGAATCAGTTCCCACCGCCGGTGACGTCGCCCGGGAACTGCTGGCCGGCAACTGCAACGCCATCTGCATCAAAACCGCACGCTCCGGATTCACCGAAGCCACGCAAATCCTGGGGCTCTGCACCGGTCTAGGGATCGACGTGACGATGGGCAGCCAAATCGACACCCAAATCGGTTCCCTGGCCACCGTCACCTTTGGAGCCGCCCACGAAGCATCCAGCCGCCGGGCAGGGGAATTGTCCAACTTCCTGGACATGGCCGACGACCTGCTGGCCGACCCGATCCAAATTCTGGACGGGACCATCGCCGTGCCTAACGTGCCCGGTGTAGGTGCGGAAATTGACGAGGACAAGCTCGCCGCATACCGCGTTCATTAGTCCACCTCATAGCAAACTGAAAGAGAAAAATGCTGTTCCTTGCCCGCATGGATGTCCAATTCCCGCCCCACCTTAACCCACAAGAGGTTGAGCACCTTCAGGGGCTGGAAAAGGAATACTCGCAGGCTATCCAGCAAGATGGGCGCCTTGCAGCTATCTGGCGGGTAGTTGGAGAATACGCAAACTATTCCGTTTTCGACGTCGAATCCAATGACGAACTGCACCGGATTCTCAGCGCCTTCCCGATGTACCAGTACCTGAAGATCAAGGTCACTCCTCTGGCCACCCACCCCAACTCGATTGGTTAAACTCTCCGTGTAAAACCGTGAACGGCTGTTGACCGTGGAAAGGCGAACCCGATGCTGCCTCATCAACCGGCCGAGATCAATGTGGAGGACTACGCGAGCTTCTTGCCGACTGCCCGAAGGAAGTCACTCGTGCCCCCGGTCTCGGAGTGGTGGCCAAGGCGGAACCATCGGGTCCACCTCCTCCGGTTACGTGACGCCAGCGCCCCGGTGCGGATACTCGTCGTCCACGGCGCGGGAGCCCATGCGGCGGCACTCTGGCCTGCTCCGTCCCTCTTGGCTGGCCGGAGCGTCGATCTGACTGCTGTGGACATGCCTCTCTGCGGCCGAACGGTGACAACGTCGCGCGGAAAAGTGACCTAGGAGGACTGGGTCGACTTACTGGTCGACCTCATTTCAGCTGAAGACGACGGCCGCCCCGGCATCCTCCTCGGGGCCAGGATCGGAGGTTTGCTCACGGTGGAGGCAGCGGCTCGTTCACGCCGCGTGGCGGCCGTGGTCGCTACCTGCCTACTCGACCCACGAGAGAGGCGCGCTCGCTCAGCGATGACGCGGCTCAACTCTTTCGCGCTAGTTTTCATGCCACTGCTAAAGCTGGTCCGCGGGCCGATCGCCAGGTTCCCCGATAAGGGTCTCCTGGATCGCTGACCTCAGGGGTGTGGGCGCGACCCCAGTCTGGGGCGGCTCTGCGCAAAAGATGCGCGCGGAGGCGGCGCGTGGGTCCCTCTAGGGTTCCTCGCCAGCTATATGCAGCATTCACATTCCGAGGCACGCACAGCACTCTTTCCGGTCCATCGCTAGGGGCAAAGGCGGTCCGGAGGTAGGGGCGCGTAAGTAAGACCGGGAAAGCCATGGTTGGCGCTCCGGGTTCCGATGGAAAGGATGCGCTGGCAGGGAGCTTGGCCCATCGTCTCCTATCAAGAAGGAGGCCCCGCGACCAATGGCGGCGGGGCCTACTGCTTCCTGGCCGAGACTTGTCTACTTGGTGGGGATTACCCACTCCCAGTCGGTCCCCCCGTTAACACCGAAGGCGAGAATGCCCGTGGTAGCGGGAACGTCGAAGACAATCTTCCCTGTTACTTTTTCACCGGGACCGACGCGGCCGGGGATCATTTCCGCCTCGGGGATGCAACCGTAAGAGTTGCCACCGAGGTCGGCGTTGAACGTCGTTCCGTTCGATGCAATGAACTTCCAGTTCGGGGACTGCATCATGACCATGGGATTAGAAGAGTCTGCCAGTACCGGGAACGTCTGCAGATCCACAGTTGCAGCCAAGAAGTGTCCGTTCTTGGCAGGTTGTGCGTATGGCTCGGTGCATTTGATGGGTGCAATCGACTTGATTACGAACGTCGCTGCCTGTGTTCCCCCGTCATCTGACGTGAAACCAGCAGGTTGCCCGATCTTCTTGATGAGGTTGCCGCGAGCGCTCCTCGTGGCTGCCGCTGACGCAGTGGCAGACGCCGACGGTGACGGCATGGCGGACTGTGTGGTTGCGGGCTCAACCGACGGGGCCGACGGCTGCGGCGACGCTGCCGGGGCCGAGCAGCCCGTCAGGATGAGGGCTGCAAGACCCAGTGGTGCGATGTGCTTCTTCAAAGATTCCCCCATATGGCGATGCGAGTGATAAGAGCACAGTAATCTGACGTGGCATATGCGAGAAATCGTGAGCTTGTCGCTATGATCTGTCGGGGGGACCGACCTGTCATTTGGTCTGACGCAGGGCTTTACATCTCAGTGATGCAGCGGCAGAGACGCCACCCAGAGAAATTAGCCAAGTTAGTTAGACAGGATCTGCAATGACAGAGAACACAACGGGGCCGAGCGCTCCGCGGGACGGCAAAGCCCAGGCGGCAGCGGACAAGGCGTACAGAAAGGCTACTCGGCCTTGGTTTAAGAAGAAGCGGTTCCTACTCCCTCTGATCATCATTGGGATCATTATCATTTCGTCGATTGCCAACGCTGGTAACAAGCCTTCAACTACTGCCGCTCCTAGCGCGGACGCATCGGCAGCGGCACCTGCTGCTCCGGCCCCCGCAAAATCGACGGCCCCCGCAGAACCGGCAGTCCCTACCGAGTACAAGTCCGCGCTGAAGAAGGCGGAGTCCTACTCCGAGACTATGCACATGAGCAAGGCCGGCATCTACCAGCAGCTCACATCGGAATTCGGCGAGAAGTTCTCGCCTAAGGCAGCGCAATATGCTGTTGATAACCTCAAGGCAGACTACAAGGCGAATGCCCTGGCGAAGGCCAAGAGCTACCAGGAGACTATGTCCATGTCCCCGGAGGCCATCCGCCAGCAGCTGACATCGGCGAGCGGCGAGAAGTTCACGCCGGCGGAAGCCGACTACGCAGTTCAGAACCTGAAGTAAAAGGCAGCAAACTGAAGGGGCTCCCATCTGGGGGCCCCTTTGTTGTGTGACGGCGTAAGGGTGGGCAGGCGTCATGACGTGCGTCCAATGTCCTGGGAAACATGGACTGTGCATCAGAAAGGTCCGGGCTGCCGGGTATGCGCACCGTGCACGAAAAGCCACTAGCAAAATCATTGGCCGGATGATCGCCTCCGGTAGAACGGCGGTAGTCCCGGGGCCTTCGATAACCGTGCTGATCGGGGCTCCCAACGATTTCGGTCGGCTCCCGACGCAGCAGCCGGAGGTAGCACGTCAGTCAGTAGTCATTGCGCTAGCCCCACCCTCCGTCAGCCCCATGAACATCGTCCGGTGCAAGATGTCCACGTGCTTGCGCGAGACCTCCACTGCTTCCTGGACATCTCCGGCGCGCAGGGCTGCCACCAGCGTGACGTGGTCGCAGTTTGATTTGTGCAGCAGCTCGATCGGGTAGGGGATGAAGTAGGCGTAGAGCTCGGCCAGTGTCTCGTGGTAAACCTCGACGGCGGTCCCCAGCCCCGACGCCGTGCCCACCAGCTGGTGGAACTGCTCGTCCGCCTGGTGGTAGTCGGACCAGTCCGAGGATTCAGCCATGTCACGCGTCAGCCGCTCGAGTTCATCCAGCTGCTCAGCGGTGGCGTTGATCGCCGCGTAGTGCGTCACGGCGCATTCGAAGAGCAGCCTCCGGTCCACCAGCCGGTTCACAGCCTGGGACTCGGCCGGTGATGCGGAGAGTTCGGCCAGCACGTTCCGCGGCGGCTCGTCCGCCACGAACGTTCCGCCGCCCCGCCCGCGGCGGCGCACCACCACGCCCTGCTCCGCCAGGCTCGCCAGCGCCCGCCGGGCGGTGATCGGGCTGACCGACAGGCCCAGGGCCACGTCCTCCTGGTCGGGCAGACGCTCGCCGGGTTTCAGCAGCCCCAGTGAAATCGCCATGCCGATCCGCAGCCGGACGGCATCGATGGCGCTTCGGCGGTCGATGCCGGCCAGCCTTCCCGCACCGATAGGCGAAGGCTCGGCGGTGTCCTCCAACTGACGGGTCATATCCGCTACTTTACGGCCCATCTCCACCTCTTCCCATAATTGGATCATTCTGATCTAATATAGTTCAGATCACACACCCCACCGTGGAGATAACCCCATGCAACGCACCCTTCCCCTCATCGCTGCCCAGGCCCGGCCGCGGCTTATCGGCGAAACCGTCTCGGCCTTCGCGGACGAGGTCACGGCCGCCCTCGCCGTCCAGCCGCACAGCAGGCTGGTGGTGTTTCCGGAGCTGCACCTGTTCGGGGATTCCGACCCCGACCAGCAGCGCACCGAAATGCTCCAGGCCTCCGCCGAACCGCTGGACGGGCCCCGTGTCCGCGAACTAAAACAACTCGCTGCGGACCTCGGCATCTGGCTGGTTCCCGGCAGCGTGTGCGAGCGCGGCCCGGAAGGGCATCTGTTCAACACCCAGCTGGTCCTGTCCCCGGACGGGGAGCTGGCCGGCTACTACCGGAAGGTCTTCCCCTGGCGCCCATTCGAGCCGTATGACCCCGGCGATCGGTTCACCACCGTGGACCTGGCCGGCGTCGGCAGGATGGGCCTGAACATTTGCTACGACGCGTGGTTCCCCGAGGTCTCCCGCCAGCTCGCCTGGATGGGCGCCGAGGTGATTCTCAACGTCGTGAAAACCACGACGCCGGACCGCCGCCAGGAGCTGGTGCTCGCCAAGGCAAACGCCATCGTGAACCAGGTCTTCGTGGTCAGCGTCAACTGCGCCGGCCCCACCGGCAAGGGCCTGAGCATCATCGTCGACCCCGAGGGCAACACCCTCGCCGAGGCACCCGACGATCAGCCGCAGCTGCTCACGGCGGAACTGGACCTTGCCGCCGTCGAGCATGTCAGGACGCACGGCACCGAAAATCTCAACCGCCCCTGGTCCCAGTTCCGCGACGGCGAGGACGCCGTCGAACTGCCCGTCTATCAGGGCCGGATCACCCCGGCCACCTGGGCTCCACAGACCTTCAACGCCTAAGGAACCACTCGTGACAACAACACCCACCCTCACCCGCACGCTGAAACTGCCGTCCCTGGTGCTGTTCGGCCTGGCGTACCTGACCCCGCTGATCGTCTTGGGGATCTTCGGCATCATCGCCGAAGCCACCGGCGGGGCATCGCCCTCCGCCTACCTGGTGGCAATGGTCGCCATGCTGTTCACGGCCCACAGCTACGGCCGGATGGCCATCGCGTACCCCGTGGCCGGTTCCGCCTACACGTACGTCCGCCGGTCCATCGATCCGCGGGTCGGGTTCCTCGTCGGTTGGGCCATCCTGCTCGACTACCTCTTCCTGCCGATGGTCATCTGGCTCATCGGCGGCTCCTATCTGAGCGCGCAGTTCCCCGGTATCCCGATCGGACTCTGGATCGTGGGCTTCGTCCTCATCACCACCCTGCTGAACATCCTGGGCATCAAGGTGGCGGACAAGGCCAACTACGTGCTCATGGCGTTCCAGCTGCTGGTCATCGTGTTCTTTGTGGCGCTGTCCATCGGCAACGTGGTGTCCACCGCGGGCGCCGGCGGCCTGGCGAGCACGCAGCCGTTCTTCAACAACACGTCCAGCTTTGCCACTATCTCCGCCGGCGCTGCCATTGCCGCGTACTCTTTCCTCGGGTTCGACGCCGTCACCACCCTCACCGAGGAGACCGTCGAACCGCGTAAGAACATGCCACGCGCCATCATGCTCATCGCCCTGATCGGCGGCGGCATCTTCGTGACCGTGTCCTACGTGACCCAGCTGGTCCACCCCGGCGGCGCGTTCGAGGACTCGGCCTCCGCGGCCAGCTCCATCGCGCTGCAGATCGGCGGGCAGCTGTTCGGCGCGGTCTTCCTCGCCGGCCTGGTCGTGGCGCAGTTCGCCTCCGGCCTCGCCGCGCAGGCCAGCGCCTCGCGGCTGCTGTACGCGATGGGCCGGGACTCGGTCCTGCCGAAGGCGTTCTTTGGCCGGCTCAATGCTAAGTTCCACACCCCGGTGGTGAACCTGGTCGTCACCGGCATCATCGGCCTGATCGCGATCTTCCTGGACGTGGCCACGTCCACGTCGTTCATCAACTTCGGCGCCTTTACCGCCTTCACCCTGGTCAACGCCTCGGTGGTGTTCCACTACCTGCGCCAGCGCCGGGTCGGGAACCAGCTGAACCCCGTGTCCTACGTGGTGGTCCCGGTGATCGGCGCCATCATCTGCGCCTACCTGCTCTCCCAGTTGGACAGCAACGCGATTACGCTGGGAGTGTCCTGGCTGGTGCTGGGTCTGGTGGTCCTTGCCCTGATCACGCGCGGCTTCAAGGCGGCACCTCCGGAAATGACGGCCACGGAAAAGGCGACGGTTGAGGCGGCCGTTTAGGCCCTGACCACAGAACAGCCGATGGAGGGAACTGGCGTGAGGATAGCGCTCGGGCAGCTGGAGTCGGGCACCGATATCCAGGCCAACCTCGCAGCGATCGACCGGTTCGCCGCCGAGGCCGCGAGCGACGGCGCCGCGCTGGTCGCCTTCCCGGAGTACGCCACATACGAGAAGAAGACCGTGGACGCGACGTTCCCGGCGAACGCGGAGCCGCTGGACGGTCCCGTCTGCCAGGAACTCGCGAACACCGCCCGCCGCCACCGCATCGCGCTGGTGGCGGGCGTGGTGGAAACCTCGGAGGAGCCGGGCAAGGCGTACAACACCCTGGTGGCGTTCGGGCCCGACGGCGAGCAGCTGGCCTGCTACCGGAAGATCCACCTCTTCGACGCCCAGGGATTCGGGGAATCGACGTTCATCAAGCCGGGGCCGTCCACCACTCCGGTGATCTTCGAACACGGGGGAGTGCGGTTCGGGCTGATGACCTGCTACGACCTGCGGTTCCCGGAACTGGCAAGGTCACTGGCCGACGCCGGCGCGCAGGTCCTGCTGGTCTGCTCGTCTTGGGTGCCGGGCACCCACAAGACAGAGCAGTGGCTGGCACTGAACGCAGCGCGGGCCATCGAGAACAGCGTTTACGTGGCAGGCGTGTGCCAGGCCCCGCCGGTCTCCGTGGGCCGCAGCGTCCTGGTGGATCCCATGGGGTTCACAGAGACCGACCTGGGCCTTGAACCGGGGGTGCGGACGGTGGAGATCTCGCTTGCGACAGTGGCGCGGGTAAAGGAGCAATTCCCGATGTTCCGGCAGCGGCGGCTGCGGCAGCACTGACTGGCTTCCACGACTGCCACCCAAGAGACGGGGCCCACTGCACCGAGAGCAGTGGGCCGCACGGCTGCGAGACCCGCAGCGACATCCTCCGCCGGGACCTGAGCGAGGTGACTTACACCAACAGCGTCCCGTAACCGCGGAGCGATGTTTCTGCCGGGCCCCTAGCTAAGAGGCGGGATCGGCGTCACGTTTCGTCGGCCGGTAGCCGGCAAGTTCGGCGCGGATGTCGCCCTCCTCGTGCCCGCCCTTCTTCTTGCCGAACGGCAGCGCTTTGAGCAGCGGATGCACGATAGCCATGACGACGATGCCCCAGGCGAGTCCGATGACTGCCGAGCACAACGTGTTCACGAGCCAGGCCAGGAAGCCGCCAACCACCGCGATCCCCTCGAAGGGGTGCTCGAGGACATGGACCAGGTCATACGGACCGTGCCAGCCGAGGTCATAGGCCCCCTGCAGCATGATGTGGCCGCCAACCCACAGCATGGCGATCGTTCCGATGAAGGTTATCCCGGCCAGCACGGCGGGCATCCCCTTGACGAGCAGCTCGCCGACGCGCTGGGAGCCTGCGGAATCTTTAGCGGCCAGGTGCATCCCAATGTCGTCCATCTTGACGATGAGAGCGACGGCACCATACACGGCCACCGTAATCACGAGGGCCACGACCACCAGAATGATCGCCCGTGACAGCAAGGAATCCTGGGCCACCTCGTTCATCGAGATGACCATGATTTCGCAGGACAGGATGAAGTCGGTGGTTATGGCGCCCTTGACGACCTTGGCCTCGGCCTCGGGGCCGCGTTCAACCGCCGGATGATCTTCCTCTGCGGTGTGGTGGCCCCGGAGCTTGTGCCAGACCTTCTCGGCACCCTCGTAGCAAAGGTACGTGCCGCCCAGCATGAGGATGAACGGGATGGCCCATGGGACGAAGGCGCTGACGACCAGCAGGGCCGGCAGGATGATCAGCAGTTTGTTCCGGAGCGAACCCCAGAAGATCCGCTTGATCATCGGCAGTTCCCGGGACGGGTCCGCCCCGGACACGTACTGCGGGGTCACTGCGGCGTCATCGATTACCACGCCGGCGGCCTTGGCCCCTGCCTTGGCCGCTCCGGCAGCGACGTCGTCCACCGAGGCGGCCGCTATACGGGCCAAGGCTGCGACGTCATCCAGCAGGGCGACGAGACCGCCGCTCACAGATCGCCCCCGTGCTGCTCAAGGGTGGACGGCTGAGTGTGGCTGCCTATGTCGAGGCGTGTGATTGGCATGTTTGCAGTATATCGACGGCGGGCAACCCATCGACGGGAGTGAAAGGCGGAACTATCGTTCTGATTCGTCGCCTCACGGTCGGAGGATGGCACGAATGGGAGGGCTCAGAAATATCCCCGGGGAATTGACGCGGGCCTCGCCGTGGAGGAAACTGCATGCTCTGACTGTTAGCCGTGATGACCGCTGGAGGCCGGAAATGTTTCCAGGCAGTTGCATGGCCACAAAGGCTGATGTGGCGATGGCACCAAGCGGCGTCCGATGACTATTGCGATCATCGCGGGTTCGGTACTGCTGTTTCTGGCAGGCATATGGCTTATCGTCCGCTGGGGCGGCACGGCGATCCAACCGCCAGCCGGCGGCGGGCCAAACCGGGAACGTCGAACCGCTACGGCTGCTGCAATTCGCCGGTACTTCTGGTGGGCCAATCTTTGGTGCTTTACGGCCTTGATCACCGGCTTGCTCATGGCATGGCCTGGTGGCCGTCTTCTCATGCGGATCCTGGCGGCGACTTCCCCTGGTTCGGCGCAGGGCCGCCTAACAGAGGCCCAGGCAAATGTGGGGTTCGTTACCTTGGACGGCACTCTGGCGCTGCTGCTGTTCGGTGGAATGCCGACGGCGTTTGTAGCGTCGATGATTTATCTCACCATCCACCGCTGGCTCCCGTCCGGTAGATTCTCGGGTCCGTTGGCAGGACTCCTGGGAATCGTTGTATTCGGGGCGGGTGTTGAACCGTTCAGAACCAGCAATGTCGACTTCACGTTCATCCGCCCGGGCTGGCTGTCCGTGCTGCTCTTCACCCTTCTCGCCGTTCTGATCGGGGCAATCGTGGTAGCTGTGGCTGGGTGGTACAGCCAGCGGCTGCCACTGTTCACGCGTCGGACGGTTCCGGCCTACCTGCCGTTGCTGACGACCATCATCTTTCCGCCGGCGACAGTCCTGATCGTGCTGGGCGCTTTGCTCGTCCTGGCGTGGCCACGCGTGGCTGCGGGTAGGCAAAATAGGACCGTGTCTCCCAGATATCTTTGGGCTGGCAAGGCGTTCCTTACACTGACCGTCCTCCTAGCCCTTCCGGCCTTCGTCGCAGCGGTGTCGTTCGTCATCACGGTTTAGGCGCGGGGCACACGTGTAGGCCGGTTGCCAACCCCGCGCCATACATTCGCGACGACCGCCCACGTTGGGGGAGTAACGGCTACTTCGTCACATGAACGACAACAGCCTTATTGACGGACTGCTTGGTGCCAGGTCGGTCGATCCCCGTAACTGTCCAGTTGCTGAGAAGCAGAACGCTTTTACCCGTATCGGAATTGTAGATGACCGTCTTAGATCATGCCCGGGTTTCGTCACATATGGGCTCGCCTGTCGATGCAACTATATTCTAAGCATGCTTACCAATGGCGATTCGGTCAGTCGACCAACGGCGGGGTCAGGTCTGACACGGGGTGTACGTCTGGGTTGTTGCGGTACTTCCCAACAGGATCGTGCGCTTGTGGGTAAAGTCACCGCAACGATGTAGGACGGAAACGAACAGGGGCTTTCATTGGCAGGGAATGCAACCTTCCGGCATAGCAACACCGCGCTGCTCTCGGTCAGCAGTGTCGAGGCTCCCAGGATCGTGAGTTCTACGGATTTCGACTGCAGGCTGGCTTCGACCCTGCAGCGGCTGAACTTCCCGCCCGGGCTGCTTGAGCGTGTTGCCGGCGTCACGCATCGCCGCTGGTGGGCGGCCGGGACCTCTTTTGATGATGCGGCCACCGAGGTTGGCGCCAAAGCCCTGGCCGAGGCCGGCGTCGAAGCGTCCGACGTCGGCCTGCTGATCAACACCTCGGTGACGCGGCGGAACCTTGAACCGTCCGTCGCGGTAAAGATCCATCACGGACTCGGCCTGCCGTCGTCGGCCATGAACTTCGACTTGGCCAACGCCTGCCTGGGGTTCGTGAACGGCCTGACCCTGGCGGCCAGCATGATCGACTCGGGGCAGATCAGGTACGCGGTGATCGTCAACGCCGAGGATGCCGAGGCCACCCAGGAGGCCACGCTGGCCCGCCTCCAGCGGCCCGAGACTACGCGGGAGGACTTCAACCGGGAGTTCGCCACGCTCACCCTGGGGTCGGGAGCTGCTGCCGCCGTCCTGGGTCCCGCGGACAAGCATCCCGGTGCTCACCGGATCGCCGGCGGGGTGATGCGCGCCGGCACCGAACACCATGAATTGTGCGTGGGCGGCCTTGACGGCATGACCACCGACACGAAAGGACTGCTCGACGGCGGCCTCCAGCTCGTCGTCGACGCCTGGCATGAAGCCCGGCCGGAGTGGGACTGGACCGCCATGGACCGCTACGTCACCCACCAGGTGAGCAATGCCTACACGCAGGCGATTATCGACGCCATCAACCTGGACCCCGCGAAGGTGCCCATCACGTTCCCTCACTGGGGCAACGTGGGCCCGGCCTCCCTCCCCATGACCCTCGCCGCCGAGGCCCAATCCCTTGAACCGGGGGACCGGGTCCTGTGCATGGGCGTCGGATCCGGGTTGAATACCGCCATGCTGGAGATTCTTTGGTAACCGCAGACTGGCCTGGCGTGGACCCGGAATGGTCGCGCACCATTGAAATCGCCTCCACATCGGACGCCGATGCGCCGGGCACGGTCCGCCGTTGGCACCTGCTGGACAACGGGGCCCAGCTCTCCCGCCTGGGTCTGGCTCCGGCCGGTACCCTGCTGTGCGTGCACGGCAACCCCACCTGGTCGTACCTGTGGCGGACGCTGCTGGCAGCCGGAGCAGATGCCGCCCACCCGTGGCGCGTTGTGGCGGTGGACCAACTGGACATGGGCTACTCGGAGCGCACCGGCACCTTCCGGCGCCTGGCCGACCGCATCAACGACCTGGGTGACTTGACCGACGCTCTCGGCCTGGACGGGCCTGTGGTGACAGCGGGCCACGACTGGGGTGGCGTGATCAGCCTGGGCTGGGCCCTGGCGCACCCGCAGCACCTCGCCGGGGTGGTGCTGACCAACACGGCCGTCCACCAACCCTCCGATTCGGCAATCCCGCCGGCCCTGCGGCTTGCCCTGCACCCCGCCGTCCACGGTTGGGGAACGACGACGACGGACGCGTTTCTTCGGGTGACGCACTCGCTCGCCCACCCGCCGCTGCCCGCCGACGTCCGCAAGGCTTACATGGCTCCCTACCGCGAAGCCCACCGCCGCGCTGGAGTAGGAAACTTTGTGGCGGACATCCCCGTGGATGCCTCCCACCCGAGTTTTCCCGCGCTCACCGGCGTCGCGGAAAGGCTGCGCGGGTTGAAGGTCCCGGCGTTGATGCTCTGGGGCCCACGGGATCCCGTTTTTTCGGACCGGTACCTCAAGGACCTCATCACGAGGTTTCCGCACGCCGATGTGCACCGCTTTGAAGGTGCCGGCCATCTTGTGGCGGAAGACCGGAACATTGCCGCGCCGGTCTTCCAGTGGCTCGCCGAAAACGTTGGCGCCCGCGAAAACTCATCCGCGGAAGCGGACGCCATGACGCCCGGCGGTCAGCGGCTGGACCATGCAGCTGAGCCGGAGCAGGCGGAATTCCGGCCCCTGTGGGACCTGCTCGGCAAGCAGGCGGCAGGGCTCGCGGGAGCGGACACCGCCGTCGCGGAAATGGCGCCGGACGGCACGGTGGCCCGCTCGCTCAGCTGGCAGCAGCTGGACCGGAACATCCTGGACCTGGCCGCGGGGCTGCGGGAAGCCGGCGTGGACAGCGGCAGCCGGGTCAGCCTGATGGTTCCGCCGGGGGTGGACCTGACCGTCGCCCTCTACGCCTGCCTCCGGCTGGGCGCCGTGGTGGTGGTGGCCGACGCCGGACTGGGAACCAAGGGCCTCAGCCGCGCCGTGAAAGGCGCCACCCCCGATTTCCTGATCGGAATCGACAAGGCGCTCGCGGCCGCCTCAGTGCTCGGCTGGCCTGGACGTCGGATCAGTGTGCGGGAGCTCCCGGCCGCCCGCCGTCGGATGCTGGGCGTCGAAGTCTCTCTCGACGCGCTGGCGCATACCGGTGCCGGCCGCGGTTCATCGCAGCCGGGGGACAGCGTGGATCCGGACGCCCCGGCCGCCGTACTCTTCACCTCGGGCTCGACCGGCCCCGCCAAAGGCGTGCTCTATGCCCACCGGCAGCTTGCCGCGATGCGGGACACGGTGGCCGCAACCTTCGAAATCCGTCCCGGTGCACGACTGGTGGCCGGTTTTGCACCGTTCGCCCTGCTGGGACCGGCACTCGGAGCAGTGTCCGTGACGCCGGCCATGGACGTCACCGCGCCCCGCACCCTGACCGCGTGCGCGCTCGCCGGCGCCGCCGCGGCGATCGACGCCACGGTGGTCTTCGCCTCGCCGGCCGCGTTGCGCAACGTCCTTGCCACCCGCGATGACCTGGACCAAGCAGGGCGTAAAGCTTTGGACGGCATCGGGTTGCTGCTCTCTGCCGGCGCGCCCGTCCCGGAACCGCTGCTGGCAGAGGTGCAGCGGCTGCTGCCCCGGGCCGCGCTGCATACCCCGTACGGGATGACTGAGGCGCTGCCGGTTACCGACATTAGCTTGGGACAGATCCAGGCCGCCGACGCCGGTGCTGCCGCCGGCACTGTACTGGGAGCAGGCAATGGCGTGTGCGTGGGGTGGCCGGTGCATGGCGCCCGGGTGGCCGTCGTGCCGCTGGCGGCCGATGGCACTGCGCCCGGTTCCTGTCCCGTGACGGAGCCCGGAATAACCGGTGAGATCATGGTTAGCGCCCCGCACGTCAAGGAAGCGTATGACAGGCTCTGGCTGGTCCAGCGGGAAAGCAGCAGCGTGCCCGGATGGCACCGCACGGGCGATGTGGGGCACTTCGACGGCGCCGGCCGGCTGTGGGTGGAGGGACGCCTCGCCCATGTGGTCACGGCGCCTGGTGCTGTGGTGACGTCCGTGGGCGCGGAGCAGGCCATCGAACGCCTGGACGCCGTCCGGCTTGCGGCGATCGCCGGCGTCGGACCGGCGGGCACCCAGGCCGTGGTCGCCGTCGTCGAGACCGTCCCGGCCGCGCGGAAAGCTGGCCCTGCTGCGCCGCAGCTCGCCGGGAGTGTCCGCAGGGCAGCGCTTGAGGCCGGCGTCCAGGTATCCGCTGTGCTCGAGGTCCCCGCACAGCCCACCGACATCCGGCACAACGCCAAGATCGACAGGAGCCGGCTGTCCCGCTGGGCTACGCGGGTGCTGGCCGGCGGTCGGTTAGGAAAGCCATGAGGGTCCTCGTCACCGGAGCAAGCGGGCTGCTCGGGGGAGAAGTTGCCCGGCTGCTGGTGCGCCAGGGCCATGACGTAGCCACCTTCCAGCGCCGTCCGTCAGGGGTCGACGGCGCCACGGACTTCTGCGGGTCAGTCACGGACGCTGAAGCGCTACGGAGAGCAGTCGAAGGCGCAGAAGGAATCGTCCACCTGGCAGCAAAGGTTTCCTTCATGGGCCGCGCCGCGGAGTTCGATGAGGTGAATGTTGAAGGAACCCGCCGCCTGCTGGATCGCGCCCGTGCGGCCGGAGTCCGGGACGTGGTGTATGTGTCCTCCCCGTCTGTGGCCAACTCCGGTGCCGCCATCGCCGGGCTTGGCGCAGAGCCGGCTGACCCGGAGCGCGCGCACGGCGACTACTCACGCACCAAGGCCGAGGCTGAACTGTTGGCGCTCGCAGCCGACGCTCCGGAATTCCGGGTCGCAGCCGTTCGGCCCCACATCGTCTGGGGCCCCGGCGACACCCAACTGGTGGAACGGGTCCTGGCCCGCGCCAGCCGTAACCGCCTGCCGCTGCTCGACGCCGGTGCGGCCCTGATCGACACCACCTACGTGGACAACGCCGCCGCGGCCATCGTCGCCGCGCTGCACCGCATGGAACACGTGCACGGCATGGCCTTGGTGGTGAGTAACGGCGAGCCGCGGCCGGTGGGGGAGCTGCTGGCAGGCATCTGCGCCGCGGGAGGTGTCCCCGCGCCCTCGTGGTGCGTGCCCGGTTGGGTGGCGCGGGCGGCGGGGGCGGTAGTGGAGAGGCTCTGGACCTGGGCGGCGCGGGATGAGGAGCCGCCGATGACCTGGTTCCTCGCCGAGCAGCTCTCCACCGCCCACTGGTTCGACCAGCGCGAGACCCGGGAACTCCTCAACTGGACGCCCGCCGTCCTGATTGATGAGGGATTGGCGAGGCTGGCCGAACACTATAGGTCGGGGTCTTAGGTATCCGGCGCATATTGACTACCCCCAGCCGGAGGAATACTTTCTCCGTTACCGAGGTCATTCGGGTGGCCCCAGATGGCCGTGGAGCACTATTCCCGGTGCGTGACGTGGTGCCGGGCATTAATAACGGCGCTCATTTCGGATGTGCGGCACCGGACTGAATGGAAATGTGGGAAGGGAAAGGCCATGCCGAAGTATCTGTTTGAAGCGAACTACGTGGGCGATGGGATCAAGGGGCTCATGCAGGAAGGCGGCACCAAGCGGCGCGAGGCTCTGAAGGAGGCCCTCAGCTCCGTAGGAGGATCGCTGGAGAGCTTCTACTACGCTTTTGGTTACTACGACGTTCTTGGCGTTTTTGAGGCGCCGGACGATGCCAGTGCTGCAGCACTGTCGCTGCTAATCAATTCCACGGGGAACGTCAACGTCCGCCTGAAGCCGCTCCTGACGGTGGAAGACCTCGACGAAGCAGCCAAGAAGACGCCCTCCTACCGGGCCCCGGGACAATAGGCGCCCGGGACATTAGGGGAGTTTGGCAGCCTACCGGCGGGCCGCCGTCGTAAATTGCGACGGCGGCCCGCTCGCGAACGGGACTTACAGAGGCCACGTCCTGCTTCTAGCCGTCACCCGTACCATTTCCGTTGTCCTCCCACATGACATCCAGATTGTGGAAGATCACGGGTCCGTCGCACAGTGCCGCCATCTTGGCAGCGAACTCCGACGTTTCCGGCCGGCCGGAATTCTCCATCGCGGAGTCAAAGGAATCGAAGTCGACGATGGTGAAATAGGTTCCTGGGTGGTCCCTGTCCGCCGTGGCAACAATGCGGCGGAACGTGGGCAGAGTGCTTCCCTCGGTTCTTGAGGGACGGCCCAGCTCTTCGATCTCGTTGATGCGGGAGGTCTTGAATTCGATGATCTGCACAAACCCGGCCATGACGGCTCCTCGACGGCGGTGGACACTGATGCAGATCACGCTAGTCCCCACGGCGGGCGGTGCAAAGGGGAGAAATGCCCAATCAATGGCGTTACCTTTAAGGTCTGGGGCGGACAGGGCGGTTCTGATGTGATTGAGTGACTTACCTCATTGTGGAGGCGTTATGACGGCCGATTTGGACCAGTTAAGAGACCTGTCCCGCAAGTCGGTGGTTCAGATCGGGAGGCTGGCCCTGATCTGTATGAGAGTGAGGTCCAGCAGGGGTGTAGGGACGTTGAGGTCCCGGGCCCTGCGTGCGAGGTCGCCGAGGATGTGCTCGGCTTCCGACGGCAGTCCTGCGCTGAGGTCCCGGTACAGGGAGGACGTGAAGGCCGATCCCGGCTCAGTGAGGATTCCGACCGCTTGTGCATGAGCGGCGTCGGCAACGGGATGTCCTGCCGCGGCCGCCACCGCTTCCGTTTCACTGATGGCCTCCAGGATCCTGGACTGCCCGCCGGCCTCGAGGATCCTTCCCACCGGCGCCCGGAACAGGCAATTGATGATCCCCGCGGCAGCGATAAATGCCCATTTATCCCACAGTGCGCCCAGTATGTCGTCGGCTACCGAGAAGTCGACGCCGGGCACTTCCAGAGCCTCAGAAATCTCCGGAGGTACGGGGTTTCCGTTCAGCCCGCCCACCGTGAGGGAAGTGAGGGGCACCTGCTGGCGGACCACATCGCCGTCGAGCGTGGCGACGATCCGCGCCAGGCCGCCGAGCACCTGGCCCGGATACAGCTGCTCAAGCCGGTCCACGTGGGCCATGCCGTTGAGGATGGGAACGATGCTGGTTCCAGGCCCGACGAAAGCGCCAAGCTCGCCGAGGACGCCGTCGAACGCGGTAGCTTTGACAGTGACGAGGATCAGATCGAAGGCCTCTGACCCGTCCGGGGCCGTGATGGTTTTCACCGGGTGCGTCCGGTCAGCAGTGGGGGAGATGAAGCGCAACCCGTCGCGGCGAAGGACCTCCTGCTTTCGCGGCCGCACCAGATAGGTGACGTCCCGTCCCGCTTCCTGCAGGAGCGTACCGAACGCCCCGCCTGTGGCTCCGGCTCCGACGACGAGTATCCGCATGGATTCATGCTACGTCAGGCAGGCAGGACCATACGTGCCGCCGTCAGCCCGCCACGGCCGCCTTCGCCTCCTGCTTGGCCTTCATCCACTCGCTCATCCACGGCGCCCGGACGCTTGACGTGATCCGGCAGTCGGCCACGAAGGTTCCCTTGGCGCCGGCGTCGATCCACTCCTGAAGCGCGGCAAGGTCCGCCAGGGAGCGGATGACCGCCGACTCGGCACCCAGCGCGCGGGCGATGCCGCTGAAATCCACCTCGGGGATCAGCATGGGCTTCTCGGTCAGGCCCTGGGAACCGTACTGGTGGATTTCGGCTCCGTAGGCGGCATCGTTGTAGATCACGACGACGGCGCTGCCCGCCGCCCCAATGAGCGATTCGAGATCGGACAGGCCCATCAGGAAACCGCCGTCGCCGGAGGCCAGCACCAGGGTGCGGCCGTCCTCCACGGCGCGGGCTGCCCCGACGGCGCTGGCAAGGCCCAGCCCGATGGTCTGGTAGGCGGTTCCCACCATGACCAGGTCCTGGGGCCGCGGGATGTGCCAGTACATGGGTGCCCAGCCGAGGAAATGCCCTCCGTCCTGGACCACCGTGCGGCGCTCCGGCAGCATGTCATCCAGTGCCCTGGCAAGGAAGCGCGGGTCCAGCCGTCCGTCAAGCGTCTCGGCGGAGCCCGGGTGGTGCGCCGGTCCTTCGGCCAGGCGTTTGCGGGCTTCCGCGCGCCAGGCTTCTGTGCGGCTGGCGTACGGCGAGGCCGGGCCATCCAGCATCCGCAGGATGCTTCTGGCCGCGGACTTCACGTCCCCGCTGACGAACGTATCCACCCGGGGGTGCGTCGGCTGCAGGGCGGCGTCGATCTGGATAACGGTGCTGTCCGGGCCGAGCAGGTGCCCGAACCGCATGGTGAAGGGGCTCAGGCTTGCCCCGGCCACGAGGACCACATCGGCCTCACCCATGAGCGCGGCTGCGGTGTCCGTGCCGAACCCGCCCGCGACGCCGAGGTATCCCTCGCCCTGGAGGAGGTTGAGCGCCAAGGTGGTTCCGGCGGTCAGCGCGCCCAGGCGGTCGGCGAGCTCCTGGAGTTCCGGGCCGGCGCCGGCGAGATGCGCGCCGCGGCCGGCGAGGATCAGCGGCCGCTTCGCCCCGGCGAGCAGCCGGGCTACCTGACCAAGGCCGCCGTCGACGTCGTCCGTCACCTGAGGTGCCGACGGCACCGGAAGTTCCTCGTCCGCAGCCTCGAGGGCCGCGAGGTCGTAGGGAATGGCAATCACGACGGCGGTCCGCTTGGTGAGCGCGTATTCCACCGCCTGCTGCGTGATGGAGCCCGCGGCGTCGCGGGTGACGGTGAAGGTCGCCGCGCCGAGGCCTGCGGCGATTGCCGCCTGGTCCACGTCCCAGGGCCGGGCGCCGCTGCTCGGAGCGTCCCCGGTGACCAGCACGACCGGGATTTGCGCCTGGACCGCTTCGGCGAGGGCGGTGAGTGCGTTGGTGTAGCCGGGGCCGTAGGTGGTGGTGCCCGCGGCGAGGCGTCCCGACGTGCGGTAGTACGCGTCGGCCGCGGCGATGGCGGCGCCTTCATGGCGGACGGGGGAGAAGCGGAGGCCCAGCTTTTCCGCGGCGTCCAGGAAGTAGACGTTGCCGTTGCCCATCACACCGAAGACGTCGCTGAGATAGCTGCTGAGAACCTGCGCCACGCGGCCGGAGACGGTAAGTGAAGTCATGCAGGAATCTTCTGGCCTGGTCCCCAGATAGGCAAGAGAGTCGAGTTTGATTGGGATATTTGGCAGGGATATGCCGTTGAAACTGAAAATTTGCCCACATGTGGCGTGGGTCACCCGCGCTTAGTGGGAAGGGCGGGTTTCCTGCTCGGAGAGCCGGCTCAGCAGGCCGTCGTAGCGGGGCGGCATGAGTTCCAGTACGGAAATGGCCGTGCTGGTCCGCTGGATCCCCTCGATTTCCAGGATCTGGTTGGTGATGCGGTAGAGGTCGGCCGTGCTGCGTGCCACCACCTTGGCCATGAGGTCCGCGTCCCCGGTAGTGGCGTGCACTTCGATGACCTCCGGGATCGCGGCGAGCCCGTCTTCCACCGCACCTGTCCGGGTCTGGCTGATGGACAGCGAGAGGAAGGCCATGAGGTCATAGCCAAGCGCGGCGGGATCCAGCCTCCGGCTGAAGGAGCGGAGGGCGCCGCTGCGCTCGAGCCGTGCCAGCCGGGCGTGGACCGTGTTCCGTGCGACGCCGAGCGTCCGCGAGAGTGCCAGCGCGCTGGCTTCCGGGTCCTTGTCGAGGGCCAGGATGATCCTGCCGTCGAGGGAATCCACGGTGCGGGGGTTCTGAATGGTCATATTTTCACCACAGACAGTCGAAGTTGAGCAGAAGTCCCAATGGGTTGAGGGTATCTTGCATGTGCGCCGGGTCACAATCATGATCGGTGCTCATGACCAGTGATCAGCTCCTGACCGCTCCGGACACCGCGGTCCCCACTCTTCGCGGCGCGGTGGCCGGCCTCCCCCCTTATGTCCCGGGCCGGCGCAGTGCCGGCACGGACATCGCAGCCCTCGCCAGCAACGAAAGCCACTACGAACCACTTCCCGCGGCGACCGCTGCCGTGGCCGCCGCGGCCGGTACCATGAACCGCTACCCGGACAGTGCCGCCGTCGAACTCCGCGAACGGCTTGCCCGCCACCTCGGCGTCACGGCCGGAGAGGTGACGGTGGGGCCCGGCAGCGTCGGCGTCCTCCAGCAGATCATCACCGGCCTGTGCGACGCCGGGGATGAAGTCATCTTCGCGTGGCGCTCCTTCGAGGCCTACCCCATCCTGGTGGAGCTGGCAGGCGCCCGGCCGGTCCGCATCCCGCTGGATGAGGCTGAGGGCCACGACCTCGGCGCCATGGCCGCGGCCGTCACCGGCCGCACGAAGGTCATCTTGCTCTGCACCCCCAACAACCCGACCGGCGTGCCGATCAGCCATGAACGGATCGAGGCCTTCCTGCAATCCGTCCGCTCCGACATCCTCGTGGTGATCGACGAGGCCTACGTGGAATACGCCGAAGCCGGCAGCGGCCCCGATTCCCTGGCGCTCTACCGCAGGTACCCGAACGTCTGCATCCTGCGGACCTTCTCCAAAGCCTACGGACTGGCGGGCCTGCGCGTGGGCTACGCCGTGGCGGCGCCGGCCATCGCGGAGGGGCTGCGCCGGACTGCCCTTCCCTTTTCAGTGAGCGCGCTGGCCCAGAAGGCGGCCATCGCGTCGCTGGACGCGGGGGAGGAGATGGAAGCGCGGGTGACCGCCGTCAGGCAGGAGCGCACACGGATGGCCGCGCAGCTGGAAGCGCAGGGCTGGAAGTTGCAGCCGAGCCAGGGCAACTTCCTGTGGATCCGTGCGGATGAGCGCCTCCAGGCGAGGCTGGTGGACGCGTTTGACCGCGCGGGCATCCTGGTCCGGGCGTACCAGGGCGACGGCGTGCGGATCACCGTTGCGGACCCCGCCTCCAACGATCGTGTGCTCCGGCTTTTGGAAGCGCACGCGGCCTCAACAATCGACTGACCTGAAATTCAATCCGTTCCACCTACAACCAGAGGACTCCCCATGGAACAACAGACAATGACGTCTGGCCGCGCACTGGGCGCCGCACTCAAACCCCGCCAGCTCACCATGATGGGGCTCGGAAGCGCCATCGGCGCGGGCCTGTTCATCGGCTCCGGCGCCGGCATCCAGGCTGCCGGCCCGGCCGTGCTGATCTCCTACCTCGTGGCCGGCACCCTCATCATCCTGGTGATGTGGGCCCTCGGCGAGATGGCCGCCGCCAATCCGGACAGCGGTGCCTTCTCCGTCTATACCGCCAAGGCCTACGGGCCGGTGGCCGGTGCCACGGTGGGCTGGCTGTGGTGGCTGCAGCTCGTGGTGGTCATCGCGGCCGAAGCGCTCGGTGCGGCAGGCCTGCTGTCCACCATCTTCCCCGCTTTGCCGGTGTGGCTGATGGCCTTCGTGTTCATCGTGGTGCTCACCGCGGTAAACCTCACCAGTGTGAAGAACTTCGGCGAGTTCGAGTTCTGGTTCGCCCTGCTCAAGGTGGCAGCAATCGTCGGGTTCCTCCTGGTGGGGGCTGCCCTGCTCTTCGGCTGGCTGCCGGGCGTGCAGTCGCCGGGCCTGGCCAACTTCAGCGGCGACGGCTTCGCGCCCGACGGCTTCGCCGGGATCGCCACGGCACTCTTCGTGGTGGCATTCGCGTTCGGCGGCACCGAGATCGTCTCCGTGGCGGCAGCTGAGACCGCGGAGCCGGCCCGCAGCGTGAAGAAAGCGGTCCGGACGGTGCTGTGGCGCATCCTGGTCTTCTACATCGGTGCGATCTTCGTTATCGCCGCGGTGGTTCCCGTGGGTTCGGCCGGGCTGAAGAGCCCGTTCGCCGCCGTGTTGGAGGCCGCGGGCATGCCCGGCGCAGCCACCGCCATCACGCTGGTGGCCGTCGCCGCACTGCTGTCGGCCCTCAACGCCAACCTCTACGGCGCCTCGCGGATGGCGTTCTCCCTCGCTGAGCGGGGTGAAGCGCCACGTCTCCTCGCTTCCGTGTCCAAGGCGCAGGTTCCTGTCGTCGCAGTCCTGGCCAGCGTCGCCTTCGGCGTTGTCACGGTCGTGCTGGAGCTGGCCTTTCCCGAGACGGTCCTTCCCGTTCTGCTCAACATCGTGGGCTCGACGTGCCTGCTGGTGTGGACCTCCGCGCTCCTGGCCCAGCTCGCGCTGCGCCTCCGCGCCGACCGCGAGGGAACGGCGCTTCCCCTCCGGATGGCCGGATTCCCGTGGCTCACGGTGGTTGGTCTGGTCATCCTCGCGGCGATCTTCACAGTGGGCTTTATCGGCGAAGACTCCCGCCCCCAGCTCCTGAGCACTTTCGCGCTCGTGGCGCTCCTGGCAGTGGCGAACTGGCTGCACCACCGGTCAATGAAGCGCTCTGCCAATGCCGCCCCGGGTCGCGTCGAGTCTTCGGAGCGCGCCGAGCCTCCGGTGCTCATCGACTGAAGCCTGGGGCAACTTCCGGCCCCCGGAGATCCTGACTATTCGCGTCGCCAGGGTCAGAAGCTCTCCCGTCCGGTCACGGCCTGGCGGGAGAGCTTCTTGTATCCCTACAGCGGTTGGCCACGATCAGTGGCAGCAGGGCTGCAGGCGAGGAGACAACGGCGGCCGCCTGCGACGCTTCGCCCGCGTCCCCGTAGCCCCAGTCCGCGAATATTGTCGGGATGCCGTGTTGGGCGGCTCCGGCGATGTCGTAGCTCCGGTCTCCAATCATTACGGGACTGGAGATGTCTACGCCTTCGGATTGAAGGCGGAGCAGCAATTCGGCGACGACCTCTGCCTTGCTCGCTCTTCCATCGCGGTCGGACGCCCCGCAGATGTTGATGAAGTGGCCTTCGATGCCAAATCTTCGTGCGAGGCTTACCGCTTGATCTTCCACCTTGGATGTGGCCACAGCCATCGGAATGCCGGCCAAGTGCAGATGGTCAAGCAGTTCGATGATCCCGTCGTATGGGCTGGACTGTTCAGCGCCGTGGTCGGCGTATGCCTTGCGGTAGTGTTGGAGGGCCCTTTGGGCGGTTATCTCGTCCAACTGTGAGACTGTTCTGAAGGACTCGATCATCGGCGGGCCGACGAATTTGCGCAGTTTGTCCATCGCGGGGACTGGCGCGCCTACGGCTGCCAGGGCTCGGGCAGCACTTGCCGTAACGCCGGGTGCTGAATCCAGCAGCGTCCCGTCCATGTCGAACAGGACGCAGCTAATGCCGGTGAGAGGTGGACGGTCTTGCTGCAGAAGTGTCATTTTTCGAGTGCTTTCGGTCGTGGAGCTGGTTCGGTTCTGGGTACGCCGGGGAAAATTTTGGTGTGAAGGGTGGGCATGGATCGAGTGAGTCTTGATCAGATAGACCAGAGGATTCTTGCGGAGCTAACGAAGAACGCTCGGATGAGCCACGCGGAGCTGGCGACCAAAGTCCTGCTGTCGAGGAATGCCGTGCGCCAACGGATCGAACGGATGGAACGGCAAGGGTATATCCAGGGGTACACGATCGTTGCCGGCCCGCCAGGGCAGGGGCCGGTGTCCGCCTTCCTGATGGTTTACAGGAAGGACCGGGTGCGGGGGGCGGACGTCATCACCGTACTGCGGTCCATTCCTGAAGTGGTTTTGTGTGATGTTGTGAGCGGTGACTTTGATCTGCTGGTGAGGGTCGAGGCCCGGTCGCTGGAGAGGGTTCAGGAGATCTGGGAGCAGATTGCGGCCATTCCCGGCGTCACGGACACGGTGACGGCCATGACGCTGTCCAGTTACATCAGGCGGGGCCCCGGAGGTGCCCGCGCCACCTCCGGTTCGGTCAGTTCCTGATGCAGATGACCTTTGGCTGGGTCATCTCCTCATACGCGAAATGGACGCCCTCCCTGCCCATGCTTCCGTACTTGGCCCCGCCGAACGGCATGCCGTCGAAGCGGTAATCAGAGGAGTCGTTGATCATGACGCCGCCTGCTTCGAGCTGTTGGGCCGCGTCCATGGCACTGGCCAGGGAGTCGGTGAAGATGCCCGCATGAAGACTGAACTCGATGGCGTTGGCGACTTCGATGGCCTCGTCGAACGTGCTGAACTGGCGGAGCATGACCACGGGCCCGAAAACCTCCTGCTTCCACAGCCGGCTGTCCGTCGGGACCGCTTCCAGGACGGTCGGGTGAAGCACGTTGCCGTCCGTGACATTGCCTGAGAGAAGGACCGCGCCGGCGCCGAGGGCCTCGTCCAGCTTGGTTTGGAGCTCATGCAGGGCAGCCGGGCTGATCATGGGCCCGACGTCCGTCCGTTCATCTGAAGGATCTCCAACAACCAGCCTGGCCGCCGCCTCCAGGAAGCGCCGGCGGAACGCGCCGTACATCGGGGCGGCTATGAGAATCCGCTGCACCCCCACACAGTTCTGGCCGGCGGCCCAAAATGCTCCTGAGACGCAGGATTCCACCGCCTTTTCAATGTCGGCATCGTCCAGGACGATCACGGGTGCGTTTCCGCCGAGATCCATGGACAGCTTCTTCAGGCCCGCCGTGCGGGCGATGCTCTCACCCGTGGAGAACCCCCCGGTAAAGGACACCATTCGTACGTCCCGGGACCTGATGATTGTTTCGGCCACCTCCCGGCCGCCGTTGACAATCGTGAGGGCCTCCGGCGGGAGCCCCGAGCTCACGAGGGCGTCGGCGAGCAGCTGGGCTGACAGCGGCGTCAGCACAGAGGGTTTGAGAATCACGGCGTTTCCCCCGGCGATTGCCGGGCCGACCTTGTGCGCCACCAGGTTGAGGGGGTCGTTAAACGGGGCGATCGCGGCAATGATGCCCAATGGTTCGCGCGAGTACCACCCGGTGCGGTCCTCTGAGCCTTCATAGGAGTCGAAGGGGATGACTTCGCCTGCGTTCCGGCGCGCTTCGGCAGCGGACAGGCGGAGCGTGTTGACCGCGCGCAGCACTTCTTTCCGTGCCTGGCGGATCGTCTTCCCGGCCTCGGACACTATCGTTAGCGCGAACTCCTCGCTGCGCTGCTCGATCTCCGTTGCGGCGCCGTCCAGGATCTTCCCGCGTGCGGCGCGGGACAGGGCCCGTGCCTTCCGGGCGCCGACGCGCGCCGTTTCGATCACGGCCTTGCCGGCGGTGGCATCGGTCAGCGAAACCGCGCCGACCATGCTGCCGTCGTAGGGGCTCGTCACGTCGCGGAATTGTGGCAGCGCGGTTTCTGCCGAACAGACTGTGGATTCAGGCATTTGCGGATACCTCCGTCCTGGCTGCGTGCATGGCGATGATGTCAGAGAGCAGCGCGTAGGCGGTCTCCACGCGCCCGGCTCCCGGTCCGGAGATGGTGACGGCGCCCAGAAGATCGGTCTCGAGGGACACAGCATTGGTCGCCCCAGCAACCCCGGCCAGCCCATGATCAAGGGGGAGCGCCACTGGTGAAACGCCTGCGGTCACGGACCCGTCCGGATTCCGCCGTGCCGCGCCGACGAGCTTCCAGCGGCGCCCCTCGCGGGCTGCCTTCCGAATATCTTCCGGCGTCACGGTGGAAATCCCCTGCCGATGAACGTCCTTGAGCTCTATGCCGGCGTTCAGCAGTTCGTTGGCGAGGATGAGGACCTTGAGCTGAACGTCGTAGCCCTCGATGTCGGCTGCGGGGTTTGCTTCGGCATAGCCGAGTTCCTGGGCCTCCCGGATGGCCGCGCCGAAGTCCAGGCCGGCTTCCATCCGCCCGAGCACATAGTTGCTGGTGCCGTTGAGAATGCCTTCAAATCCGTTCAGTTTCAGCCCCGCAAACATCTTCTTGGCCAGGCGGATGACGGGAGTGCCGCTCATGACGGCGCCCTCGAACTCGAAGTGCACGCCGTTCTGCTCGGCGAGGGAGCTCAGTTCGGCGCCGCGGAGGGCAACCGGGCCCTTATTGGTGGTGCAGACGCTCTTGCCGGATTCGAGTGCCCAGCGCACATGTGAAACTGCCGGCTCGCCGTCTTCGGGATTAGTGAAGGTGGCCTCGCAGATAATGTCCGCTGTGCAGTTGCGGATCACGGATTCGTTGTTGGTGTCGGCAGATCCGCCGTGGGCTGCAAACGTTTCATTGTCGCCGCCCAGTTTGAGGGCAATGGAGAGGTCCACGCCTTCGGGCTGGACCAGGGATCCGAGACGCAGGTCGGTGATGGCCACGATCCGCAGGCCGAAGCCCAGTTCGGAACGAAGTCTCTCACCACGCGTCGCGATCAGTTCGGCCAGCATCCTGTTGACGCCGCCGAAGCCGATCAGCGCAATGTCGTAGGTGGTCATGGTGCTCCTTCAGTCAGTTACATCGGTCCTCCAATGCTGACCGCATTCCATGTCCGTCAGCGCATGTGATTGTGACCGAAAAGCAGGGCGAACTGACCATCCGCCTGCCGATTCGTCATGGACGCCGAAACGTAACCTACGTTCAACATAGACATGTGCAGATGTTTTTAAAGACCAAAACTGCGATTTCGTGTTACTTTCATCACTGTCGCTACTGCGCAGCCCGAGTCGGCGTGACCCACGCCAGGCCACGTGCGCATCCTTCGCATCACACCTGCCACTCACCTGGGAGAAACCATGGAATCGTCATTACCTGTCCAGCTGGAACCGCAGCCAACCATTCCGCCATCGACCGATTCGGGGCTCCGGCGGTCCATGGGGGCACGGCATCTGGTCATGATCGCCATGGGCGGGGTGATCGGCTCCGGGCTTTTCCTGAGCTCGGGGTACACCATTTCCCAGGCCGGGCCGCTCGGGGCGGTCATCGCGTATCTCATTGGCGCCTTTGTTGTGTACCTGGTGATGGCCTGCCTCGGTGAACTTGCCATCGCTTATCCGGTCTCAGGGGCCTTCCATATCTACGCGGCGAGGTCGATCGGGCCGGCCACCGGGTTCACCACGGCCTGGCTCTACTGGCTCTGCTGGGCGGTGGCCATCGGATCGGAGTTCACGGCTTCCGGTCTCCTGATGCAGCGCTGGTTCCCGGGTGTCGACGTCTGGATCTGGTGCCTGATCTTCG
The DNA here is from genome assembly GCF_059090445.1 of Arthrobacter sp. B2060. Classification (NCBI taxonomy): domain Bacteria; kingdom Bacillati; phylum Actinomycetota; class Actinomycetes; order Micrococcales; family Micrococcaceae; genus Arthrobacter; species Arthrobacter sp. B2060. The sequence continues at coordinate 94,825 of NZ_JBNHFR010000010.1, read as the reverse complement.
CCTCGGTCCTCTTCGGCTTCAATGCGGTGTCTTCGAAATTCTTCGGCGAATCCGAATTCTGGTTTGCCATCGTCAAGGTCGGCGCCATCGTGGTTCTCATCGTTTTCGGCGGCGCGGCGCTGTTCGGCTTCCACCCGCTCAGCGAGGCGGCCAACCATCCCAGCATGTTTGAAAACTTCAGCACTTCCGGCGGTCTCTTCCCCAACGGCTTCACCGGTGTCCTGGTCACTGCGCTTGCGGTGTTCTACGCCTTCTCGGGTTCAGAGCTCATCGGTGTGGCGGCGGGCGAAACCGCTGACCCTGCCACCAACATCCCCAAAGCGATGCGCAGCACGGTCATCCGTCTGCTGATCTTCTTCGTCGGGGCAATCGCTGTCATTGCCGCCACCATCCCCTTCGAGCAGGTCGGGCTGGATGAAAGCCCGTTCGTGACGGTCTTCTCATCCATCGGCATTCCTTATGCCGCCGACATCATGAACTTCGTCGTCATCACCGCGCTCCTTTCAGCCGGTAACAGCGGCCTCTTCTCCTGCGCGCGGATGCTTTACTCCCTTGCCGACGAGGGGCACGCGCCCCGGGCGCTGAAGAAACTGACCCGGCGCGGCATTCCCATGACTGCACTCTCCGTGAGCATGCTCGGTGGCCTGGCATCCCTCATCAGCAGTGTCGTTGCACCTGAAACGGTATATCTGGCTCTCGTCTCGGTGGCGGGTTTCGCCGTCGTCGGGGTCTGGATGTCCATCACCGCATCGCATTTCTTCCACCGGAGATCCTTCGTCAAGAACGGCGGTGATGTCTCTGCGCTTCCCTACAAGGCCCCGCTGTTCCCGCTGGTGCCGATCCTGGCCTTCTCGCTCTGTGTCGTCTCGCTCATCGGCATTGCCTATGACCCGAACCAGGTGGCAGCGCTCTATTTCGGATTCACTTTCGTTGGCGCCTGCTATGCCTTCTTTTACTTCAAGTACGGACGCAAGGCGCGCGCACACCAGCCCGCCTGACGCCGTCATCAACTATCGTCCACGGAGCTTGGTGGCGGGAGGCTTTCGCCCCCGCCACCAGGCTCGGCGTTCTGCAAGGACATGTGAGAATAGGCGTAGTCATCAGGCGGAAGGAGCACGGAGCATGGATTCTTCCTCGGAAGCGTCATCCATGGCCCAAGGCCTTCGGATAGTCCGGCTGGTCGCAGACCGGGAGAAGCGGGGAAGGCGGCTGCTCGGCGTTTCCCAGATCGCATCCGAGCTGGAGATGGACCAAAGCCGTGTCTCCCGGTTGACTCAGGAACTGTGCGAGCTGGGGCTGCTGGAACGAGTCGAACGCGGGCCATTCCGGACCGGTCCACGTTTTTTTGGCCTGGCTGCCGCGTTGAATACCGGCTGGGTCCGCGAATCAAGAACCGAACTTGAGGCTTTGGTGGCCTCGTTCGGCCTGAGATCCAGACTTTCCGTCCGGGAGGGCTTCCGCGTCATTCTCCTGCGGACCTCCAGCAATGACGCAGTTCCCGGCGGCTTCGTGAAACCCGGCATGGTGACACCCGTGTGGTGCACCGGGTCCGGCCGGGCCCTGCTGTGGGACGAGGAGCAGCCAGCCGTTGAGTCCCTCCTTGCGGACGTCAACTTCATTGGCGTGGGCGGTCCGGGGGCGGCCCATTCGCCGCAGGAAGTCGTCGAACTAATGGACCGGGACCGGGCGCGGGGCTTTATCGTCGCGGAGGAAGAGTTCGAGCATGGAGTCTACGAACTGGCGGTTCCGGTCCGCGCCGCCGACGGTTCCGTTCCTGCAGCGCTCAGCGTCCTGGGCAGCCGGGCCGAGATCATGTCCGGCGCAGACGGCATTGCAAAGGCCCTGTGGGAAGCAGCCCAACGGCTGGGCTCCGGCCAGGGCGGCACGCGAAACAGTGCCGGCCGGAAGGGTCTTGCCAGCTAAGGCACGTTCTGCGGCGGGACCTGACCCAGCACGGACTCAAGCCACCTTCCCCGGGACACGAGAGCCGAGGCGCAGGCCTCCAACCTCGGCTGCAGGCGGGTCTTGGCGCCTACGACCTGCAGCGCTGCCACCACGTCGCCCTTGAAGTCCCGAATCGGAACGGCCAGGGAATACAGCCCCGGCTCGGCTTCCTCGTCGACGATGGAGTATCCCCGCGCCCGGGCCGCGCGCAGCCGCGACAGGAAGTCCTCCACGTCAAGGGGCGTATTGGGGCCATGGCGCACGAAAGCGACACCGGAGAAAAGGGTCCGGACCTCGTCGTCGGACGCTTCCCACAGCAGTGCCTGGCCGGCATCGCTGCAGTAGGCCGGGTACGGCCGGCCCAGCCATGAACCGATCATGTTGCTACTTGCCGGAACATGCTCACCGATGGTGACGGTGCTGTCTCCGCTCAGAATTCCAAGGAAGCATCCTTCATCAGTCTCACGGGCCAAGCCTGCCAAGGCGGTGGCGCCGTCGGTCTGCAGGCGCTGTTCGGACAACAGCTGCGCGTCCGTCAGGAGCGACCAATCGACGGCGTAGGTCCGGTGGTCTTTGCGGACCAGGAACCCCTCCTGCTGGGCCGTCCGCAGGCTGCGCGCTACCTGGCTGCGGTCCTTGCCCAGGTCGGTTGCTATATCAGCGACCGTTCCGCCGGGCAGGCCTTCCGCGTTGCGGGAGCCCACCGCCAGGACAGCCATAATTCCCCGGCCCATGCTGGATGTCTTAGACATGGGTCCGATTCTAGTCACTGGAGGGATGCCTCCTAATGGATGGCGAAGACCCGGGCAGGAAAACCGCTGCCCCGCAGCGGCTTGGGCCAGGTGGCTATGAGGGCAGCGCCCGCTTCCGGAAGTCCGTCCAGGTTCGCCATCAGCTCGATCTGCCACCGGTTCTGTGCCAGGACGTAGGTCTCCAGTGTGAAATCCTGGCGGGAGGTGGCCAGTCCCGGGTCTGTGTCCGTCTGCTCATGACCGACGGCGGTAACCGACCGCTCCTCAATCAGGAAGGAGAGGACTTCCTGCGACCAGCCCGGTGTGTGGCTGACACCGTGTTCGTCCCTGTTTGCCATGGCGGCAGCGTCAGGCCAACGGTCACTCCAGCCTGTCCGCAATGCCACAAAGGCCCCGGGTGGGATGGCACCATTGCGGTGTTCCCAGGCCTGGACGTCCTCCATCCTGGGAGTGGCGTCCGCATTCGCGATGACGCGGTCGGTGATGTCCAAGACGACCAGCGGAAGGACCATCTCCTCGACGGGAATCTGGTCCAGGGTCCTTCCTCCTGAGATGAAATGCGAGGGAGGGTCAACGTGTGTTCCCCATTGTCCGATGATCGAGTAGCGGTGAGCGGTGAAACCGTCACCTTTCTCCAGATCGAAGACTGGCTCCCTGATTTCGTCGGGGAATGCCGGGAAGTGCGGCTGGCCGGGGTGGAAGGCGTGCGTCAGGTCAGTGAATGATTTGCCGGCAAGCAGCGTCTGCAGGCCGTCCCAAAGGGCGGTTGTGGTGACTTGAGTCATGACGCGGCCTGGCTTTCGACGAGTGCCGGAAGGGAAGTGTTGGAAACGCCGATTGGCCCTGTCAGCTCAATGACCGGCACTTCCCAGGGGTGGATATCCACGATGTGCTGCAGGAAGCGTTCCACGGCAGCGTCGTCGAGCGCAGCATCGAAATACGTCGTCAGGACCAGGGTCGGCGAAATTGTCTGTTGGCCAACCTGCCCCAACGTAGGATTGGCGCCTTCAGCGCAGGTGAACCCCTCAAAACCCAAACCGGATTCGAAGACATGCCGGTAGTTGCCAAAGTCCCCGAGGTCAGGGGATTCCGCGACTGCGGTGAGCAGAGCCGCAATGCCCGCTTCGTCTTTGAATGCGTCTGCGTCGCCGCTGGCGAGCCGCGAGAAGGTTTCGGGAGCTACGGGCCAATGCACGCGCAGCTTGCGTACTGGTTTCATTTCAATCTTCAAGGGAGGTCTCCTGGTCGGTTCACAACGGGCTCTGCTGCCATCGTGGCACGCTGTGATGATCATTACAAGCATTGAAAGATGCTTATTATGAACACAACCACCGTGCTTGGGATATTCACCGTGCCCGACAGCCATGGACGAACGAACCGCTTGGAGCCCAAACAATGCCCAGTAACACCAAGCTCTCCCGCATGCTCGATGCCGGAGCGAACCTGACCCTGGACGGCGCACTCGCCACCGAGCTGGAAGCGCACGGCTGCGATCTGGACGACCCCCTGTGGTCGGCCAAAGTCCTCCTGGAACAGCCGCAGCTCGTCAAGCGTGTGCACCGCGATTACTTCCGCGCCGGAGCCGCGGTCGCGATCACGGCGAGCTATCAGGCAACACCCCAGGGATTTGCGCGGCGCGGCATTGGCGAAGAAGAGGCGCTGGAGCTGGTGGCACTGAGCGTGCGCCTGGCCGAAGAGGCTCGCAGCGAGCACCTGGCCGAAAACCCGGGTGCAGGCCCCCTGCTGATTGCCGGATCGGTCGGTCCGTACGGCGCATACCTGGCCGACGGGTCGGAATACCGGGGAGACTACTTCCTCAGCCGAAACGAGTTCATGGGGTTCCACCGGCCGCGAGTTGCCGCGCTGGTGGACGCGGGAGCGGACATTCTTGCCTGTGAGACGCTGCCGTCCTTGCCGGAGGCCGAGGCCCTGACGGCACTCATGGAAGAGTTCGACGTCGAAGGCTGGCTCTCCTTCACGCTGCGGGACGGAGGGCACATCAGCGACGGCACGCCGCTGGCCCAGGTGGCAAAGCTCGCCAGGGCGCAGCCGTCCGTGGTGGCCATTGGCGTGAACTGTGTGCCGCTGGAGCTGGTTTCCCCAGCCCTAGGCGCCCTGGGCACGGCCACGGACACGCCCCTGATCGCGTATCCAAATTCCGGCGAAATCTACGACGCGGTCACCAAAAAGTGGCGGCCGGCTACGTCCGGGGACACATCTGGGGGAGCCGGTAACAAGCAGCCCGCAAGCCTGGCCGAAGGAGCCGCCGCCTGGCGTGAACTTGGTGCCCGGCTCCTCGGCGGGTGCTGCCGAACCACCCCGGAGGATATCGCCGCCGTGGCCAGGCTGACAGAAAATCCCTGACGGCCGGCCCGCCAGACAGAAACGTCAGAGGATTCCCGCTCAGCCGGCCGCGCGCCATCGCTGAGTCCCATAACCGTCAGGCGAGAAGCATCTGGACGGTGCTGGGCAGGGTGGAGGCCACGAGGACGTCGTCGAGCTCGGCCACCTTGTCGCAGAAGATCGCCGGGCAGTACCAGCCGTCGTAGCCGGTGGCCTTAGGCTACTGCAGACCTAGCTTGGCTTTGCCTCCGCGGAGTGGGAATGGAGAATTTCCGACAGGACGTGGCACGGAGCGCCTAGGGTCGGCCGGCCAAGCGGTGGGTGATGGCCGACCTACCGCTCCTGAAAATTTCAGAAACTTTTTCGCTTTTGTCTAACGTCTGCGAGGTCTGCTGTTACTCCCCTGGGTCGACGCGCGAGTTCTCCAGATGGCTGCGAAGGGTGGCAAGTGTTATCCCGCGCTCCCGATCTACCACCCAGAACTTCCAACCATTGGTGGCCCGTCCTGTTAGTCGTTTCGCCGCGCCAGACGGCGTTTCGAACGGAACTCCCCCTACCAATATGGAGCCGTTGGCAAGAATGGTGGCTGATTCCGACGCTCCTGTACCCCGGGTGTAGATTTCTTGCCCCGCCGTGAGCAAGCCTGCCTTTATCAGGTCCGCTACCGACACATCATGGATGACGTCTCCCCGAAACTCGCCCTGGCGCACGCCAAGGGCTCGCTCGGGTACGGGCCAGATACTAAAAATGTCTTGAAGCAAGGCGGATGTCCTTTTGTCGATCGACTCTTCATCCCACCCGCCTGCGCCTAACAGCCCAAGTTGCTGATTCATAAGCAAAACGCTGTGCTCATTTAGTGCTTCTAACTTGCCACCGGGCCCGGCCCACGGGCCGTTTGAAACTCTGCTGTTCAAACCGCCTGCCACTAAGGTCAGGTTGCCAAGCCGGTGGATGTGCTTGTCCCGTTCCATTTGCCGTAGGACGTCGTCGCCGACGCCCCAGTTGCGTCGCCAGCTTTGCGGCAACAGGTGCTCGATGGAGTGCACTCCTCGGCGGACCATACCCTCAGCGAACGACGATCTCGACGTCCCATAGCCTCTGTAATGATCTTCTACTGATTCGAGCACCATCTGCAGGAGTGGTCTCCTGAATCTCCTGTAGACGGGAGCCTCGAGAAGCTCGGCTTTAAGATCCATGTCAGATGGCCATGCCAGATTCGGTGCGCTTGATTCCGCAAGTAGTTCGGTGAGTACGTCTCCAGCAAAGTCACGCGAGGAATCCTCGAGTCGAGTGATCAGCGCCGCGACGAATTGACCGATGCCCGCATTCCCCGCCCGCACAAGCCCGCGCCTGACGAGCCAACTTTCTAGGGAGACAAGAAACCGAGTCAGCTGCGCCTCAGGAATCGGGGCCTTCCTAGGGTCTAAGGCCCATATGAGGAGTGGGCCAGCACTTTGTGTTCCCAATACTGACGTTCTGTAGGCAAAGAGTTCCAATCGGTTCAGATCGCTCGAATTGTCCTCCGCTGCTTTGTTCCAAGACCTGTAGTCCACCGCGCACGCGTCGATGTGAGAAAGCATGTCCAGGGTCGCCTGGCCCGACTTTTGGTCCGCAAACTGCTTGAATTTACGAAAGACCTCGCCGGTTGGTACTTCAGACCCGGTTTGGGAGATGAGCCATTGACTTAGGTAGATTGAGATTCGGGGAGATGCAACGCGTCCGACGCTTACTTCCTTTTCCCAGAAGGCGGTTTCGAAGTGCGCCCAGTACTTCTGATACATCGATTCAGTCTCCTGCTGGTCGAGGTCCAGCCGCTGAAAGACGAAGTTCTTGATGAGGTCGGCTCCGGTCAGGGGCGTGCCCCGGGCGTTTAGTGTCTCAAAAATTTGCTGGGAGTCTTCGTTATGCTCTAGCTCGATAGCCACGAGAGTAAGTTTGTGGATTAGAGTCCGCGTGAGAATTTTGGCGCGTTCGATCGCGTTTCCGTGCTCAAGCCAGGAGCGAATCTGTTCTAAGAAAAAGGAATGCCCTGCCGTCAACAGACCATGTGAACCAGCTGTTACCGACGCCGCCGGTTCTACTTCTCCAGCCATGATGATAGCTAGATATTCTTGCTGGTCCCGAGTCGTTGGGGTCAATTTGTATCTATCAGCCGGCCCTAAGAAAGTTTCGCTGTTTCGAAAATGAGCTCTGAGATACTCGGCTTCTTGGATGCCATACTCACCGACAGCGCGGAACGCCGCATGAAAGATTAATTGGAGCGTGGTCAGGCGCTGCTGCCCGTCAATGACTGATCGCGTTTGAACCGCTGCGGCTCCTGAGACCTTTTGCAGGACGACTGCGCCCATGAAGTGGGGTTCAACGCCATCGCCTTCGGCTGCAAGTCTGCCAGCCAGCCTTTCAATGTCTTCCCATAATGGTGCCCATTGCTTTTCTTCATTCCACACGTAAGGTCGTTGAAAGAGCGGCACGAGGATACGCTGGCCAGCCTGAAATACTTCCTGAAGGTTCTTAACATTCGTGTCCATGGAGACCTCTCTTCAGATCAAATTTCAGCGCGTCTTCCGGTTCTGCCTTCGGAATAGAAGTCCTGCACTCTCGAGGTTAGCGGCGAAACCGTGAGATGTGCCTCAAGCCTGACAACTTAGCGCCGTTCATGATGAACAACGCAACTTTCACGGGAAAGCAATGGGCGAACCGATACGACCCCCATGTCGAGCCTATTGATCGCTTCGTCGATTCGTTGATATGCTCGCGTCCTCAGCATCCTTCGGGACCCTGCCCTAAGACTCACAAAGAGAGCGGCAGCGGCATGCTATGCATCGAGAATGACGACCCAACAGCTGCCAAGCAATGCGAGCTTTTTGCTGAGAAGCTGAGCGCGCGCGATGTTACGCCCTGGAATGTCTACCCTTGGCACATCAATAGGCCGCCCACTGCTCAGCAGGCTACGGAGGGCTCTAAAGTCCTAGATCGCCTCACAGCATTGACGCCGGACCTTAGGGTGGTTCTTCTTCAATGCGGGCATGCCCAGGAGGCGTGGAAAAAGTTCGCACAATTCGCACTCAGCACGATCGCCCGGAGAGGATTGGTGGCAGTACCGACCTTTCACCCTGGAATTCAAGCACTGCAAACCAGGGACCCGGCAGAGCGGCAGCGCCGGATCGATCGAAGAACTCAGGCCATCGGTGAGGTTACCTCGTCTTGAATACCTGATGTTGAAGGTCAGCGATTCCAGAGCTGCGGCCGGTATTCCCAACTTCTTTGGGCCTGACAAATCCAGTACTGGACGCGGAGTTCTTCGACATGACGGCTGAGAAAACGGGACACGGCAAGTGGCCTGTGCTCAAGTGTCCGGGGCTATGGAAGAGCGAGTTGGACTAAGCGTCGCTCACGATACCCAGATTGGTATGGGCGCTTCAGGTTTGACGCGATGAGAGTACTTCCTTGATCCGTGTCAGGTAGGGCCTAATTTGGGCATCCCACCACTCGTCAGGAATCCCAGCGAACTCGGCGTTCGCCGGGACCTCAATGATGGTTCCAACGGTGAGCGTGCATCCCGAGAACGTCGGTTCCAGCCGGTAGGTGGAACGGCTATTCATCTCGCTTGCGGCTATGGGACGCGTAGTTGCCCACCAAGGGCCTTCCTCACCGATGACTTCGATGATGGAGACTGAGCCGTCGCGGCTTATGAAGCACTGTTGTTCTCCCACCCCGGAAGGGGTTCCGGGGACTTTGAACGCCCTTAGCGCGTCGGACAGCAGCACTGCGCTCTCAGCCGGTCGGATCAGTGACCATACGGTGTGGGCATCGTGATCGTATGCTTCCGAGGCATGTGCGCTGTAAATCTTGGTGCGGCCTGAGGCGTCGGCGGCATCGGCGGCTTGAGCTGTCCGGACGGCCCTCTTCTGTCGGCGATTCACCACGGCAGACAGAACGAGGAGCATAGTCAACAGCGCGGTTGCGGCTAGCAGAATCCCAAGCCCCAGACCTTGATTTCCAAAGTAGCTGATGACCGAGGCAACCACAGCGATGGCAAGGCAGCCGGCGGCGAAAAGTGTGTCGTGGAGGATCTTGATGAATTTGATCACTTGGTCATTATGAACGTCTGACCGGGGCGGGCCGTGCATGGCACGTTCGTTTTGCATAGTTCGCGGCTGAAGCACCTGTGTGGCCCCTCGACACCGAGCAGCCACAGAGTTATTCATGTCAGGGTCTCTTCTGGATATTGGTTTTCAAAGAGCCCCTGACCTCTTTCCAGCCGCACCATGCAACCGAAGTCCCACCTCCGCGGCGCGAGCTTCAGCCCGTCCAAACCACGCTCATCTGTGAAGGGACACCTAAGTGGTCACAAGGACTGGGACCGAACATGCAAACGAGAAATGGACTCGGCTAGGGTTCGAGATCTTGTCGAAGTAGGTTCACCATCTCCTGATGGTGGGCTTCGACCTCGCGATCGCCCCAGGCGCCCAGCTGGCGTGTCTTCGCCGCCATGAGATGCATTTTGGGACTTTGCGTTTCGATAGTTCGAAGGAAATTGGTGGCTTTTGCGTGCGGCAGGCTGTTGTTGAACTTGGAGTTTGCCCCGACGCTTACTAAAGCGAGGTTTCCAAGTTTGTGCAGGTTGGTGGTGCTTACCCGTTCGCCTGATTGTTGTTCGTCCGGACTTTGTGGATAAAAATGTTCGATGGAGGTTCGGAATGAGAACATGTAATCGGAAATTAGATTTGGTACCCAATTATTCACGATGAGGAGATAGTCAAGGTAGGTGAAAACCACACGTGAAATATTGAAACCCACTGGCTCATCGGCAAATGAGAACGCTTCTCGCACCTTTTGGCGGGTGTACTTCTGGAGAAGAAGAACTAAGTCCTTCTGGGAGACATTCGCAGGGTTTTCCGCTTGCAGTACGTGATGGAGCACTAGTGTAATCCAATGCATCGTGCGAGGTGAGGTGTACGTAACGCGTAGCATTCCCTGCAGCAGCAGAAGGTCGCGCGTTGTGGGGTCGATTGTGTCACTGTCATCCTTGGAGTTATCGGCGTACGTGTTCCGATAACCGACTGTGCTCTTGTTTCCGCTTCTCGTTTTCACAACCTTGCGAAGTGACCACTCGCCTTCGTCCGAGTACGTGGCCAAGAACTCACGCTTCAGGATGAAGGAGTCAAACGCTACCCTTGCGCGAAGGAGCAATGCTATGAATTCTCGAACGCGGTCCGGCCGTTTAGCGGAAAATTCCCTGTCGAACAGCATGATAAGTCTCTTATCGTCCAGGCCACCTTCGTCTTCAAGCGGATTTTCCTGGGACACAAGTAGTTTAAGTGTGTGCAGAAGCAGCGAGTTGAATGGAATCGTTGAACTGAAACGATCTGAGTCGGACGGATCTACTGACTCCGAAACATCTTTCTCCGAGTAGATCGCCAATGCTTCGTCGATACTGTTTGATGAAGCATTCGAAGCGGTGCGCTGACGAGGGTCTGACTCTGGTTCGCGGTGCTCATTAAACGCTTCTAGCAGATCTCCAAAATTAGAAGCGGTCAGCCAGGACCAGTTTTCGTCGAATAGAGCGTCGCGAAGCGAGGGGTTCCCGCGGGCCAGGGGTCCTTGTACGTAGGCATGCATTTTGGAACACGCATCCCAAACCCAAGCAAAGCATGCACGCTCCGATTCATGAGGGAGGTAGCTCATTAGACGGGCCTTCACAATATCGACGGGTTGTAATTGCGCCCCCCGGGTGTTCATCACCTCGAAGTACCGGTTGAGATCTGTGCTCCCAGGCAAAGATGCCCTGACGAGGTGTACGTGATTCAGCAGGTAGTTCCCGAACTTCTGGAGGGCATCACCTGAGACGTGTTGGTCCATGTACTGCTGGATGATGTTGTAGCCCTGGTGGATTCCGGAATCTTCCAGGCTTCCCGGAGCTGTGTTCGCCGAATTTTCCGGGAAACCTCCGTCGAGGCGACGCAGTGCCTCGCTGGAACGTGGACGTGACTCATAGCGAAGGCGCGTGGCATGGGCCCGAAACCTTTGGTTAGGGATTCCCTCGGCCCGCGCTAGGAAGGTTAGCAGCAGATACAAAGTGGTCAGTCGTTGCTGTCCGTCAATCACTTCGTACTCGTCTGATTGAGATCCTCTGGCGGTGACAATGACGTTGCCGAGGAAGTACTTCTCCTCCCCATGCTCGATCGCGTCCCGGACGTCGCCTATCAACTGTTCGATCTCCTCAGCGCGCCACGCGTAGCTTCTCTGATAGACCGGCACTGTGTATATGGCGTTTGACTCGAACAACTGAGCCACTGTGCACAGATCGGGCCTGAGGGCTTCGTTCTGCATTAGGTTGCAGTTCCATTGAGGAGGGAAAAAAGTTCAGGTTCGTGTCCGTCGCTGTATTGTTTCCCTGTCGAAACAAACTTCCTCACCACACGACCGTCTGATGAATTTCGGAATTGTACGAAGGGGGACATGACGTTGTCTTTTCCATATCCTGCATTGTTGATGGATGCCTGAACCACACGGAGATATCGAAGACGAAGATCGAAAGACCATGCAAAGAGATGACTGCTAGCGAGATCAATGTCCGCGTCCGAGAATTTATTAGTGTAGTACAGCATGCCCGCAAGGTATAGTTCCGCAACTTTTCGATATCGATGCTGAGTGAGTTTTTTCTCGAAGGTCACTACCTCTGAGCTATTTCCTGATCCTTCTTTGACGGGAAATGATCGCTCCTTGAGAACTTTGACTTCGCTCAACATAAAAGTAACCATTTCGAAGAATGGCCGCCCAGCCAGCAATGGCATATCAATTTGAAATCGGCTTCGAAGGGCATTAATTTCGTCCTTTGGACTGACAGAATTATGCCACTGGTTCATCAGGGGAACCATACTCTGGGCGGCAGCGTGATAGCGGGAACTCGGTGACAAGCCTCCGGCAGAAGAGATTCCTTTAAACATGTCTATATCGTGAATGGTGAATCCTGGGGCGGTTTCGCCTTTTGACCATTTTGAAATTCGGTATAAATAGATTGAGAAGAGTTCGTCCAGGGCATTATCTCCAGCGGACTCCCACTCTTCCACGGTGGCTGCCTTCAGAGCATCACTTTCGCGGCGCATTTCGCGCAGGTGATGAGCCTTCAGCAGATCGTGTGGCGCCAGAGGCCTTCCGCGATAGTTCTGAGAATCAAACACCCGGAATGCTTCATCAACGTTATCGGTAACCACCCGGACCATGTGGCATTTGTCGCGGATGAAAGATGCAAGAGCTTGTCGCCCAGCAAGCTGCAGCGGTCTCGCAGTGTCCTGGAGCATGCGCCATACTTCTGCCACGGGTGACGAACTGTCCATTATCTTGGGAGAAGGCGATTGTTCTCCATCGAGAATTCGGAGCAGCATGCGCAGGGTTAGGAGTCGTTGTTGCCCGTCGACCACATCGAAGTGCCTGTCATTCTCGTGCAGAATTACTGCCCCGAGAACGTAGGGCGCCGTTTGGGGGCTTACGCCTCCATTGGCTGCCTGCTGGGCGTCTTGAATGTCGAGAACGAGGCGAAGGGCAATGTCGGATGTCCACACATAGGGACGTTGATAGTGGGGAATCCTAAGATCGTCGTCCAAGAGTTCGCCGACAGACGCTGCCCTGACCCCGCGATCGTGTATTGCCACTGAGCAGACTCCTTCTAGTTGATAGCTCTCAAGAGCCTACCTCTCGGCCACTCTTGATCCTGGGCGTCCCCGCCGAGCCTTTCGTGCCGACCGGACAGGTGTGCTGGAGTGTGGACTGCCTCGCTGTTGGAGGTTGTCTTCGCGGCGCCGTTACCGTCGCTTTTGCTTTTGGCTCTCCAGGTAGCTAAGTACTCTATTGAGTTCGACGTCGTAAAGCTCCGGGACAGTGTGGATCCTGCGTCCTGACCCCTTGAGCAGCATCATCCGCGCCTCTTCTGCGCTGCCCAGGCGGAGCGCGCGCAGAGCGATCATTACTTCGTCTACTTGAGTCTTAGTCAGCCTCTGATGCCTGGACCTGAGTTTGTTGTGCCCGCTGTCAAATACCTCGTAGCCGTCAGCCATGACGTCCCCTCTCGTTACGACCTTTGGATAATCGTGAGGCCAGGGTCAGACAATTTCTCCAGGGCTAGCTGACAGGTAACTCGCCCAGCGCGCAGTAGAGCCCCGGCATCTACGCCTCGGCGAGTGAGGATAGCGCTCGGCAGCTGGATTCCGGCACCGACATCCAGGCCAACCTCGCCGCGATCGACCGGTTCGCCGCCGAGGCTGCGCTTGACGGCGCCCTGGTCGCATTCCCGAAATACGCCTCTTACGTGAAGAAGACCGTGGACGCGACGTTCCTCGAGGTCGGGGAGCCGCTGGCCGGCCCCGTCTGCCAGGAACTCGCCAACACCGCCGCATTGCGTTGGTGGCGATTGTGGAGGAAAACCTCGGACGAACCGGCCAAGGCGTACAACACGCTGGTGGCTTTCGGGCCGGACGGCAAGGGGCTCGCGGTCTACCGAAAGATCCACCTTTTCGACGCGCAGGGCTTCGGGGAATCGACGTTCATCAAGCCGAGCCACCTTCCGCCAGCCCGGTGGTGTTCGGGTCCGGGGGAGCGCGCCTCGGCCTGATGACCTGCTACGACCTGCGGTTCCCGGAGCTGGCCAGGTCACTGGCCGACGCCGGCGCCCAGGTCCTGCTGGTCTGCTCGTCCGGGGTGCCGGGCACCCCCAAGACCGAGCAGTGGCTGGCGCTGAACGCGGTCCGCGCCATCGAGAACAGCGTTTACGTGGCAGGGGTGTGCCAGGCACCGCCGGTATCAGTGGGGCGGAGCGTGCTGGTGGATCCGATGGGGGTCATTGAGTCCGACCTCGGACTGGAACCCGGTGTGCGGGCCGTGGACATCTCGCTGGAGTCGGTCGCCAGGGTGCAGGAGTCGTTCCCGATGCTCCGGCAGCGGAGGCTTTAGGGTGCTTTTCGTTGTACGCGTCGCCATTCGTCCGGGGAAGTTACAAAAATTGCTTAGAAGATGTGCAATTTTTGTAAGGGCTGCAGATGTCGGTGGTGGGCGATAGATTGCAGCCATGACCAACGAAGTGAAACCCGCCAAGAAACATCCGGCTGTCCGCAGGTGCCCGGCCTGTGGGCACGAGTCCTGGCGGATCGCGTACGGCGTGGTCATGCCGGGCGTTACGGCTGAGGATCCGAAGACGGAGTTCCCTGGCTGCTGCCTGACGGAGGAAGTACGGATCTATCCGGCTACCGGCAAGGTTGAGACCGGAGTGCCACAGTGGGCGTGCCAGAACAACGAATGCCGGCACCGGTGGTGGTGACGGCGCCCGGGACTGGCTGAAGCAAGCCGATGGTGGACAACGGTTTTTGGGCACCAAGGCCCGGCGTTATAGTGCCTCAATGACACGACGACGCGTGCCGCAGCAGGAGCGCACTTCGACGGCAGTCTGCCCGGTTTGCGGCCACGAGGCCTGGCCGATCCTGTACGGAATGGGAAGCTCAAGGGCCAGGGAAGGGAATCCTCAAACCGTCTTCGCGGGCTGCCTAGTGATCATGGAACGGCGAATCAATCCCTGCACAGGAAGGAACGAGACTGGCAGGCCGGAATGGGCGTGCAGGAATGTGGAGTGCGGCCACCGCTGGTGGTAATGCCGGTGCCCTGTATGAGCGGCGCGGGCATTAGCCGGGGGACGTTAACTCGTGTCGTAGGCACTGCGAAGTGTCCTAGCATTCGCGTACTTACCTGACAGCTTTTCCTCTTTTGAGCTCCAATCCATGCCGCGGCAATGTGCTTCGGGTCGCGCAACCTGCATCCTCACGAGCAAAAATGTCAGAGGGGCGTCCCACCATTGGAACGTAAGGCAGCTGCGAAAGGGGCGAAAATGCTTGAGACCAAAACGGTGGAAGCGGCCAAAGCGACCAACACCGAGCTGGAGCTGATGCTACTGGTCCAGCCTGAGGAGTCACTGGAGTGGCAGGAGGAAGTCAATGGGCGGTACACAGGCTGGCACGATGTTGAATCTCCGTCCCACCTGATTTCCTTGATCCAGAGGATCGCGCAGGAAGGTGACTGGTTCACGGTGCAGACGAAGCATTTGGATGCCCAGCCCGTGGGACGGTATGCCCAGGCCATGAATACCGGTGAGGGCTACCAGGTGGAGGTTGCCCAAGTGAGCCGAGGAACCACTCATAACTGGCGAATCGGAACTGGATCGTCAGCAGATGACGCCGGCAATGAGCCGTCTGGCGGAGTGTCTAAGTCGCAGCGCCTCAGCCTGGCCGCGGCGTCTGAAGTGCTGGTGTCCTGGCTGAACGGACACGGACTGCCGCTCGGATACGGGGCGGCACTCCACACTTATCAGTGAGCCAGAGTGCCGCCCGCGGAGAAACCGTCAGCTCAGTTCTTCACGGCGTCGTCGTAGAATTTCGGATTGTCCGGGCCTGCAGAAGATCAGGATCAGCTCACTCACTGTCTGCCCGGTGATCTGCTCTACCATCCCCGCGTAGGTCGACAGCTGGCGCCAGTATGCCGCCAAGGTCTCCTGCGCGACACTGATGTCGGTCTTGAAATCGGCGATCACCAGAGTTCCATCGTCCTCGCGGTACATCAGGTCGATAATGCCCTCGAGTGTCGCGCCGCCAGCGGACGTGACAACAGGCAGTTCAAGCCAGTGCTCCCGGTCGGCGGCACGCTGTACTGGCGTGCTTCTCAGCGCAGAACGCGCCCGTTCAGCGAGGCCTGCCGGATCTGTGAGGCCGGATGTACTGGCGATCCGCTCGGCCAGTACATCGAGGTTCGCGTCCTCCCTTAGGCCGCTGAGTTCGAGAAGCCGGTGCAGGGCCGTACCGAATTCTTTGCCGTGCTCGCCAGCGGGTGCTGCGAATGAGGGCAGAGCTGAGTCCTCGTCCGCGCTCACAAACCGTACTGCCACATCATTAGCAAGTCCGGTCACCGCGGCCTTTGCGGTAGCGGTGACTGACGTTGAGGATTTTATTGCGGAGTACTTTTGCCACGTCTCGCGACGCCGCTGCCATGCGTCGTACGATTCAACTGGGGCGACCTCGTGGGGCGTTCTCGCCTGTAGTGGCATGTCCTCTGGGATATCCAAGTCCGGCGCCGAAACCGCATCTGCCGCATTCTTGAGGAACTGGCCGAGGCTGTTCTTGGCGTTCACGTAATGTGAAACGACTAGATGACTTTCCGCGCGCGTGCAGGCGACGTATAGCAGCCGGATCCTCTCTGCATCGCTGAACCGGTCTTCGACTGCCGCCGCGACACCATATCCAGCCGACCGAATGTCTCCGATGAAGTGCACCTGGAGTTGCGAGTCCTGATCCCAGAGGGCTGCGGCCTTCTGATTGTTGGGGCCGGACCCTGTGCCAGCCAGAATCACCATGGGAAATTCCAGCCCCTTGGAAGCGTGGATGGTCATGATCCGCACGGCTTGGACATCCATTTCCGGCACCACGGCTTCCTTGACCCGCGAGTTGTCCTCCTGCTGCACGGCAGCCCACACGAGGTAGTCACGTAGTCCGCCATGAGTGGCTTCCGTCCAGGCCCTGGCCTGGTCGATGACAAAACGGAGCCTGCGCCAAACGTCCCGGTAACGCGGGGCATCAACTGCTGCCTCCAGCATGCGCCGATCGGTAACCAGGCGCTCCATGATCTCGGCTGGCGTCAGCACTTCGATATCGCGGCACAAGGCCGCAAGGTACTGAAGGGAGTGGGCCACGGTGGAGTCTTTAAGCGCCTCCGACACGGGGGAGAAGAGGTTCCACCGGCCTCCGGCCTGCTTCCACTCGAACAGTTCATCGTCGCCGCACCCGAACAGGGCCGATCGCAGGGACAGCACAAGGGCCGCTTCGTCCGCCGTATTTGAGATTGCCCGCAACGCGAGCAGCAGGTCAGTGACCTCCTGTGTCGAGTACACCAATGAGGACGCTTCGGCCCGGTACTCGATGCCGGCGTCATCAAGTGCATCCTCGAGGGCGGCAAGGGACGTGCGGGTGGGGATCAAGACGCAAATGTCCTTCAGCTGAACGGGAGAACATGCGAAACCGCTGGACCGCTTGCTTTGTTTTTGCCAGGCCGGTAGCCCTGCGGTGCCGGTCGCGATTCTGATCGCTGCCGTTACATCGGCTGCTTCCTGCCGGCGCATATCGTCAGCGGAGACCTTTCCCGATTCGCCAGGTTGGGCGCCTGCACGGCCGATAACTGAGACAGCCGGACCGTGTTCGTCGCTCCACTTGGGTCGCTGGGGATCGGGCGTCAGCGCATGGTAGTCAGGCTGAATGGTCCCGCTTGGCTTAATGAGCTGGCCGAACGTGCCGTTGACCCACTCGAGGAGCGCTCCGGTAGACCGGAAGTTGGTCTGGAGCGAAGCGGTTACCGAGTTCTGCTCGGTGGAGAATCGCTGCTGGGCTGCAAGGTAGGTCGCAATGTCGGCCCTGCGGAAGCGGTAGATGGACTGCTTGGGATCGCCGACTGTGAACAGCCGGCCCGGAGGGATGGTGAGCTGCTCCCACCCGTCGGGCCCGCAGACGTCGTCGGCGGTAATCCGAGTGGCAAGTTCAGCTTGGATAGGGTCGGTGTCCTGGAATTCGTCCAGCATGATGCAGCGGTAGCGATTGTGGAGTGCCGCATGTACAGCGCGTTTGTCATCGCCGACAAGGAGGTCGCGGGCATGGATGAGGAGGTCGTGATACTCGAGCTCGCCGCTCTGCCGGCGTTCGCGTGCAGCCTGGAGGAGAACCTCTGCCATGGCGGCGATGACGGTTTGGACCGCGGGTTCGACGAAGCTGTTGCGCAGGGCTGTGGCCTGGTCGGCCAAGTCCTTGCAGGAGCTCCGCACGTCGGCGACGTTGATGGACCAGTTGCCTCTTTGTCCGCCGCTGAAGCCCTTTTGTGGAACAGAATGCAGGAGCTCGAGGACCAAGCCGAGTTCCCCGGTTTCCGCCTCTGCCAGCCGGCCGTGCCAGCCCTTGATGTGTTCGAAAGCGGTGAGCAACTTGTCGGCCGGATCCGTGCAGTGATCAGCGTGTGCGAGGACCTCGGAAGTCTGGCGCAGGATCGGGCCAAGGTCCACAGCCGGGATTCGACGCTTCTTGGGAGGGTGGCTTTCCAGCCGGTCCCAGTTCGCGTCCAAGTCAGCGGCCACATTCTGCAGGTGGTCCAAGGAAACGCCAACAGCGAGGATGATGCGGAGGGCGTCGTCGATGGACGGGTCTGTGAAGAGTTTCTGCCGGGCCGCTTTCCACCGACGCGTGAACGCAATCTGGGACCTCAGCTCGTCCACCACGGTGATCAGGGGTGGGACTCCGGCCTCGATGGGATGTTCGCTGATGATCCGCGCCGCGAAGGAGTGGATGGTGCCGATAGGAGCGGTGTCCAGCTGGTTCAGTGCCCGAAGGCGCAGCTCCGTCGGGCTTGCATCGGACAGTTGCCGGCGGACTCGCTCCCGAAGCTCGCCTGCTGCTTTTTCCGTGAAGGTGATGGCAGCGACACTTTTCAGTTCCACGCCGGCGTCGACCATCGCGCAGATGCGCTCGACGAGCTCATGTGTTTTGCCGCTGCCTGCGCCTGCTTCGACGAAGATGTTCGCTTCGAGCTCTTGCTCGATTAGCGCGCGGTCGGTCTGGTCTGCGAGTTCCAGGATTCCGGGTTTCATTTCTCCGCCTTCAGGAGCTGGGCATAGGGCTGAAGTTCGTGGGCGTTTTGAAGCTTCAGCCACTGCTGGCCAAGTTCTTGGGCGCCCATCATGGTGGTGAAATTGACGTATCTGTCCGATTCGGGCCGAGGGGGAAATATTCCGTTCCGCAATGCAGAAATGATGAGACCCACGTCCGTGCGGAGCTGCTCAACAACGTCGTCCGTCACGGCGTAGCCGATCTCCGCGAAATTGCCGGCCCTTGAGATGAACCAATACTGGGCCACGACGGGCGACAGCGGATCTGCCAGGGTCCGGGCGAACAGACCGTAGACCGGAAGCTGGTACCGGGTGCCTTCCGCGGTTGGATGGTCGTTGAGCGGTTTGTACTTGTCGGCCTTGCCGGTTTTGTAATCGGTAACCCTGACGCTGCCGTCGGCGTTGCGGTCTATCCGGTCCACTTTCCCGCGGAACTGGACCTCTGTGCCGTCGTCGAGGGCCAGCTGGACCGGCGGGTAGCCGTCGGTGTCAGCCGGGCCGAAGCTTGCTTCCTCCGCCAGATAGCTCCAGCCTTCGTTGGATTGGGCATGATCCTCATCGAACACCCGTTGCAGGTCCTGGCGGATCATGGCCTGGTTCCGCTCCCAGACATGACTGAGCCACGCCGGGTTGGCGAATGCCTCGAAGGCGGCGTCGGCTAGTTCCATGAGGCGGCTCGACGACGGTGGAAGGCCGTCCTTCGTGATGCTGCGGACGTAGTCTTCCAGTACTTCGTGTACGAGGATGCCCCGCTGCTGTGGCGAAATTTGAACTTCCAGTGCGACGTCCTCCAGGATATTCACCCTCAGGACGTGCTTTAGGAAGTAGCTGAACGGACTCGTCACCCAGTCCTCGAGGCGGGTCGGGGACAACGCGTTCTGGGGGTTGACGATGGCACCGGCGTGTGCGCTGAGGTTGCCGTTGAATCTGGAGAAGACACCATCGCGCCGGTCTCGGGTGACGGCCAAGGCTTGCTTCAACGAAGTATCTTCTCGGAGCGCCCCTACGCGGTCCTCGGCGGTGAGGATGCGGCGCAGCCGCCACTCCTGCGCCGTAGGGGGAAGCGCAGCCAAGGTTGGGGCGCCGTTCTCGATGCCATGGGCGAAGGACTGCAGTTCGTCGTCCGGTTTGGCGTTGATCCACCGGGAAATCTGGTAACTGCCGGATCCGCGCAGATCGCCGCGGGGGCTGGTGATGATGCGTTCGGATCCGGCAGCGAGGGCAGCGAGGAACTGTTCCTTGCTGGCTTCTGCAAGCTGCTCGACCGTGGGGAGAAGGCCGCCTAGGACGGTACGGGCGTTGTCCGGAAGGAGCGGGTTCTCACGAATCCTCGCCGGCGCCAAACCTTCCGCCGCACCGAGAAGGAACAGGGAATCCAAGTCCCTGGCGACGGCGTCGGCGTAGCTTCCGATGACGACCCCGGTGCCGCTTTTCCCGGTCCAGCCGCCTTTGGATGCTACCCCTTCCTCCATTGCACTTTGGATGAGCGAGGGGCGAGGCTGCGGGCCGACGAGGTCGAGGTGACGGAGGTCAAGGGCGACTTGGACCAGGGCGTCACGGGCAGCAGCCTTCTCCGGCCGTTCAGTAGCGGTTCGCGGGCCCATGAAGCCTTCAAGAAGCAAGACCAGCCCGGCTGACGTTTCGCTCCACGTTGTGGCAGCGTGGATCTGAGCAAGCTGGGCAGCTAGTGCCGCGACAAAGGACTGGAATACTCCGAACCGCTCAAGTTGGAAGGCCGGGGTATCGGAGCCCTTCTCACCGGCGTGGTCTTCGGCTGGTGGACTGGCGTACAGTTTTTCGCAGACGGCGCTGCTGGGCAGCTTCTGTTCTTGCCATGCGAATGTTCCTTCGGCGTGGATGTTCAGGATGGCGCGCGTGTCAGGTTGCTGAGGGTCGAGTTTCAGTAATTGGACAAGGCCGCGCGCGAGCGGCGCGTCGGTGAGCCGGTGGGCGGCCGGACCGACGAAAGTTACTCCCGACTCGCTAAGCCGTTGGGTCAGCAAAGTGGCGTAGGGCCGGGAAACTGAGTGGAAGATGCCGATGCGGTGTCCAGGAGTGCCTGCTGCCAGCCTTTCGACGACAAGCCGGACGACGGCGCGGACTTCGTCGTCGGCGTCCGAGGCTGTCATCAGGGTTGTACTGTCGCCCGCGGTACTTGCCGCAGTGATGCCCTGCATTCCGGTCTGTTCGAGGCTCTGTCTGAAGGAAGACTCGGAGGGACGGGTTTCGGTGCCCAGCATGAAGCCAATGACTGTTCCAAGCCGTCGCATCACCCTGTCGGTTCCAAGTTTGCGGCCCGCGAGGGTATAGGCTTCGTGGTCGGTGTACCACGCTGAATCCAGCGACTCCTTGGCGGTCCTGTGGATCCGAAGCACTTCATGCATGAGGTCCGGAAGTGCCGGGTCGGATGAGTCCGTTACGGCGTCCAGCAGTTCAGCTGTCTTGGCTATGGCGCGGGCCGTGGCGGGCTGGTTGGCGACATCTTTGAAGAGCCCTGGATCGTCGATCAAGACCCTGCTGATCGCTCCAGTCCTGAGGACCGGCTGGAGTGGGCGTTTTCCATTTATGGCGGGGTCGTCGGCGATGAGCTCAGTTGCCAGATCCTTCAGCGTGAGTGCTTTGATGCCCGCGCTGCCCGCACCAGAGTTAAGCGTCCTGCCGAGGAATCGGGTTACGTCCAAACCGGAAGCGTGGGACGGAACCACGATGGTTACAGGAGCGAGCGGATCCGAAACCTGAGCCCGGCCAATCATTTGGGCCAGCTCCGACAATGCGTCACTCACTGACGAAAAAATAGTGCAGGTCATGCAGTCCCCCTCATCCTGACGTTTCACACAACATAACAACCAGCACTGACGGAATTGCTATCAAGTCTTCGTGCCGTTTCCTGGGCCGCTGTCCTCGCCGGCCTGCGCAGCGGCCGCGAGCAAGCTGTCAAAGCTCGTTATTCCGTAGTTGGGCGGCGTAATGGTGATGATGACGCGCGTGGTGCGGATGACCGTGTCCGCTCGCTTAACTACGGGTTCCCGCGCCGGCAACGGTGGTTGCTCACGTATTACCCTGAGGTCCAGCCCGGGAACCCCGTTCACGAGCAGCGGAAGGGGCTTGCCGTTTTCGATCAGTGCCCGGAACTGTTGGACTGACAATCGATCACTGACGTTTCCTGTCAGCCCCAATATTGTGTCGTTGACATTTGACGTGAGGCACTCAAGAAACCTGCGTTCGGCAGCAGCTTTTCCTGTTACTGCGAGCGTAGTAAAGACGATGGCAAAGACCGCTGCGAACAGGGCGAAGGCACCGAAGCTCCTGAGGCCGGGCGCGAAGACCATGAGAATGAGGCAAAGGACTGCGCCGATCACGGCGAACCCGACGAACATGTTTACACCGTCTTGCCCGGGCCTGCCGCTCCACTGTTCGGAGGTAAAGCTGTTGAGGATCCGGTGCTCCTCTCTGGATTTGGACACTATTGCTCTCCCTTCGCTTCCAGCAGTGCCTCGGCCAAGATGATTGCCTGCCGCGCGTCTTGGAGGTCGCTCTGCAGTCCAGGGTCGCGGACTGCTGCCGCAGGGGCGTTCTGGCTCCCGACGAGGTCTCCGATTGCCTTGCTGAGGTTTTCGCGCTCCTGAGAAAGCATCTGGGATGAAGCCAGTTTCATCTTGCTCTTCCTCAGGTCATTGAGAGATCTGGTGACCTCCTCGCGCCGCGCATGGATGGCAGCCAATCGGTGCTCGATGCGCTGCGTCCGGTTCCTGAACAGGGGCTCCATCTTGAGCGCCACGTCATGCAGCTCGTTCAGCGCATCATGCGTCCCAGCCCCACCGGCTTGCCCCGCCAGCAGGTCCCCGCACCGGCTGCATCGCTTCTCCCAAAGCTGAATGCCGGTGCGGTTCTGGTCCAACAGTAGTGTCAGGATCTCGACGGTTTGGTTGAGTGCGTCGCGCCGTGCTGTGAGACTGGCACTGGCAGCGTCAAGGCGCCCTATGAACTCCGCATAGTTGTCTACCGGTGCTCTACCTGCAGCGAACGGCGGTGGCTTGTTCGACTGTGGCATCAGGCTGACCTCGGTTCAGTGTCGCTGCAGTAGTTGCCGTCGGAATAGAATCCACGCAGGGAAGCGGTGACATCCGGATCCTTGAGCTTCTCCATCGTCTTGGATTCGATCTGGCGAATTCGTTCCCGCGTTACCCCGTACACCTTCCCGATTGCATCCAAGGTCTTTTCCTCGCCGTCCGCGAGTCCGAAGCGCAGTGCAATGACGCCAGCCTCCCGCTCACTCAGGGTGTCTAGAACGGACTGGATCTCTGCCTTCAGCTGGTCATTTGCGATTCGCTCGATGACGTCCGGGTCGGAGGAACCGGCCATCTGTTCTGCCAGCGGCTCGGCCCCTCCGCGGCCGTCGGGGACGGGGATGTCCAAGGAATAGATGGGCTTGTCTAGGCCAAGCAGGTATTGGACCTTGTCCGCGGTGTGGCCTGTGAGGTTGCCGAGCTCCTCGCAGCTCTGAACTAGTCCGTTCGCCATCCCTTCGCGCTGCACGGCCTGGACCTTGTGGATCTGCTCCACCATATGAACGGGAAGGCGGATCAGGCGGCCCTGATCGGCCAGAGCCCGCGTTACGGCTTGGCGGATCCACCACGTCGCATACGTCGAAAACTTGAAGCCCAGGGTGTAGTCGAACTTGCAGACAGCTCGGTGAAGACCGATATTCCCCT
Organism: Arthrobacter sp. B2060; assembly: GCF_059090445.1. NCBI lineage: Bacteria > Bacillati > Actinomycetota > Actinomycetes > Micrococcales > Micrococcaceae > Arthrobacter > Arthrobacter sp. B2060. The sequence continues at coordinate 71,396 of NZ_JBNHFR010000010.1, read as the reverse complement.
CTTGAATCAGGTCCAGAAAATCCAACCCTTGGCCCATGTACCGCTTAGCGATCGACGCGACGAGTCGAAGGTTCGCCTTCAGCAGGGCGGTGGCAGCGTGCTCACCCAGCAAGGCAATCGCGCGCAGCTCCCGTGCTTCCCTGCGGCTGCGGGGAGTGCAGTCCCCCAAGAGATGCGCGGCGAAAAGCCCGGCCTCGATGTCCTGCGCAAGCTCCACTTCCTGCTCCGCAGTCAGGAGGTCAGCCCGTCCGGCTCGCCGCAGGTAGTCGGAGACGGCATCGTCGCTGAACCCCTCGAGACCGGCAAGTTCCTCCGGCCAGTCCTGATCTTCGAGATCGAAGGACGTGGGCTCAGCTTCGTCCACATCGCCGCCGAGGGGTTCAAGGGCAGCCTCGTCCCGCTCGCTAAGGAAATCCCCGCGGGGCTCACTCTCCGGACCACCTGGGGTTACTTCCCCGGCTTGAGTGCCGCTCCCACTCACCGGCGGAAGCGGTTCTGGCCCGGGCGCCGGCGGCTGCTCCGGCTCCGGCTGGCGGAGAAACTCCTGCAACCGGTCGAGGTCCGCCTTCATGTCAAAGAAGTCGACCTCGCGGGCATGCGGCAGAACGCGGCCCAGAAACTCCTCGCCCTGCACCTCCGGATCCTCGACGGTTCCCTTGGAGTACAGAACTACCAGGCGGCCCACGCGTCCGTCCGCCTTCTTGCGGATGACACGTCCCAGTCGCTGCACCATCTGGCGCTGGCTCCGGTTGGCGGCAACGATGATGCCAAGATCGGCTTCCGGAACGTCAATCCCTTCGTCGAGGAGCCGCGGCGCCGCCAGGATCTGGGAGGCGCACTGCGGAAGTCCTCCATTCCCTGCTTCCGGTCATCCTTGGACATCCCGCTGAACAGCGCCGAGGCTCGGGATCCCATCGCCGTGAACAGTTCCTGGGCTCGGCGCGCGGACTCCTGGGTCTGCGTGAAGACAAGCGTCCCCCGTGACTGGTCCACGGAAGCCTTCAACGCGGCCAGTGCGAGGTACTTCGTCCGTGCCTCTGCCAGCAGCGTGAGTCGGGATGACATGGCCCGCATGTACCTGCGGGCGAGCGTTGCTTCCCGGCTCGGGGACTCGGATGCGGCCAGCGTAGCCACGGCCGCAATGAACTGGTGGAAAGGCCGCCGGGGGATACCGGCATAGGACTCAAGGTGACGTGCCGTTTCAAGCATCGTGTCGGAGAACTCGTCGTAGCTGACTTGTTCCGAAGGGGTCAGGTCAACCCCGACAAGCGCGATATCGAAGGGAGCAATAACCTCGTCCCGCAGTGCCCTGTCGTACCAGAGGCTATAGACGACCCCGCCGAAATACGGCGTCAGCAGGTCTTCATGCCCGCCGTCGGACCGCTCGTAGGTGGCCGTCAGCCCAAGCCGCCAAGAGTAGCCTTCCTGGAGCGAGCCGGTAAACATCGGCGCGGCATAGCGGTGGCACTCGTCGGCGATAATCAGCCCGGCCTTGTGGCTGCGCAGAGTCTCCCGGTTGGATGCCGAGTGCACAATCGCCACGAGGATGTCGACATGGTCAAGGGAGTCCGAGCGGCCGTTGCCGAGTGACCCGCGCCGCGCCTTGGGCAGGTCGTGCTGAAGGGAGGAAAGCCATTGTCCCTGGAGCTCTGCGGTCGGCACGAGGATAAGGACCTTGATGCCCTGCCTGACTGCTTCGAAGGCGGCAGCGATCCCAACGCGCGTCTTACCGGCGCCGGTCACAGCCTCGATCACTCCGCGCCGGGCATTTGCGTGCCACGCCTTCAGCGCCTCCTGCTGCCAGGCATAAAGAAATGCGTAGTCGTACTCGGTCGGAACAGACAGGGCAGCAAGCGTTTCGGGAGCCCTCGGCAGCGTCGTCACCGGAATGGACGGGTAGTCGGCAAGTTCTGGCATTTCATCCCCCATTGGATGGTTTGGAACCTAGTGGAAGAAGGCTAAGGTGCAGGTCTGACAAAAACTGAGCAGCCCGCCGTCGTGCTCTTCTTGCAAGCCCCGGGGACGTTAGGCAGGCGGAGGCTGCCACGCCTCCGCCTTCGACAGCGCCATCTTCAGCTCCCGACCGCCGGCCTCCTCCAGCAGCGCGCTGTCGCCAACCACCACCAGCAGGCTCCGCGCCCGGGACAACCCGACGTACAGCTGTTCCGCCGCGCGTTCCATGTCCTTGAAGCCGTTGACGCACAGCACCACGACAGAGCGCTCCAGGCCCTTGAAGCCCAGCACGTGGCCATAGAACACGTCGTTGTTCGCGTGGAAGTCGAGCCAGTACTCGGCGATGGTGCCGGCATTGACGTGCTCCAGGTGCGCCGGATGCCGCGAGTGGGTGGTGAGGAGAGCTATCTGGTTGTTGGCCCAGCCTTCATCCATGAGCGACTCGACACAATTGTCGGCAGCATCGAGCGCGTCATCGGTTGCGCATTCAACCCTGCGGACGGGCAGGCCGGTGCCGCCGCGCGGGGTGAAGTGCTCGCCGGCGAAGGACTTGAATGTCTCGGCGATCTTCCGGGTGTTCCGCAGGTTTTCGTCGATGTGGATCGGCACCAGATCCGCCGTCGGATGGTTAGTGCCGGAAGCCGCTCCGCCCCACCGCCGGTAGACGTCCTGGCGGTCGTCCATGAACGCGTACACCTCTCCGCTGTCGGGACTTGTGGTGCACGCCAACAGCGATTCCCACCACAGCGGCGCAAAGTCTTGCGCTTCATCGACGACGACGGCGTCCAGCCGGTCGTGCGGGTCCATGCCGGCCGCAAGGTCCTTGAGGAGGCGTGGCATTTCCTCCTCGAAGTATTGCAAGTCGGAACCATCCCGGACGCCCAGCCCGCGCACGTACTCGTGGAATTCGCCGGTAAAAACGGGCTTGTTCTGCCGCCAGCCGGATACCTGCTGCTCCAGGTATTGGCCGAGGCCCTTGTTGTAGCAGAAGAGCCCCACCCGCTTGCCTTCCCGGCACAGCAGCCGGGCCTTCTCCACGGCGAGCCAGGTCTTGCCGCTGCCCGCACCGCCGGTGAACCTCACCCGCTTAAGCGACCTGGTTGCCTGCAAGAGGATGGCCTGGCGCTCCGTGAGGTGATCCTGTGCGTCCTCGGCTTCCCGCGGATCCAGCGACCCCTCGGACCGCGTATTTAGGTCCCCACAGAGGTGGGGGAGGATGCGCTCCAGGAACGCCGGCGCCAGGGTCGTGGCCCCGCCACCTTCGTGCTCGATGGCATACCTGATCAACTGGGCTGGAGACCGCATGTCCGTTTGGTCGAGTATCAGCGAGCGGGGGCATCCGGCCATCGTCCAGTCCCGTCGGACATCCGTGTAGGGAAGACTGACCAGATAAGCGAAGCGGCTGCTGAGCCGGGAGCCGAGTCGGTCCTCGAGCCAGGTCTTGAAGGCGTGCATCGAACCCTGGGACTGCGCGACCGGGCTCTTGATGTGGTGCTTGCCGGCCCTGTCGGACTGGTACCACTGCCCGTTCTCGACGCCGACCTTACCGCCTTTGACTTCGATCGCGGCCATGCCGACGCCCGGCCACAGCACCAGCAGGTCGATCTCATGCTCGCGTCGGCCATCCCGGACCTGTACGGAATGGGCCAGCACGCAGTCATCCGGCAGGCTGCTCCTTAGCGCTTCCCACACGGCTTTCTCGGCCAGTTGGCCGTCGCCGAACTCGGGTTTCTCCGGAATACATCTCACTGCTGCCCCCATGCCCTGTGACGGCGGCCATGCCGCGCATTTGTGAACATCTTAGGTTGCCCGCCGGTTTTACGACGGCTTCAAACCGGTGCGTTCTGCCTGGGCGTCGGCAACTGCGAGCAAATCCATGAACAAGGAATTGGGCTGTGCCCCCGGCAGCACGCGCCGCACGTCTTTCAGCGCTCGCAGCGGGGAGACACCGGCAACCTTCGCGCCGTACAGCGCCGCCACGGTCGGCGTCCGTGACTCGGCCCGGACGCAGTGCAGCAGCACCGTCTTGCCTTCCGCCCGGTAGCGTTCGACGGCGGTCGCCGCCTCCCGGAGCACGAACTCTGGATGGGCGTTGTCCCCGGCATCAAAGGAATCAATTACCCAGAAAGTCACGTGGTCCGCTGCGGCGACGCCGAAAACATCCTCCGTGCCCAGTCGGCACAACGAGACCACAGCGTTGATGCCCAACTCACCCACGCGGGCGACCGAGTCGACGCCACCCAACCAGACGCCGTCGTCGTGCGGGTGCCGGACCAGCGCATCGGTGCGTCCTTCTCTGCTGTAGTCCTGCGTGACCGCCCGCGGCCACTCACTCACGAGACGGCCGCTACCCGCGGCCAGCTCCATGCCCAGCATCATCAGGTCGCGGCCACGCAGCCCCGGCCAGCCATGCAAGTGCCGGCGCCACTCGAACGGCACGGCGGAGTAGCCGTAGGCGGCGCCGAGCAGGCCGCCCGCGATCGCGGCGACGGTGTCCGTGTCGCGGCCGCCGCGCACGGCTTCCTCCAGAGCGGTCCGGAGATGGGCAGGACCAGCCGCGGAACCGGATGTGGAGTGGATAGCGCTCCACGCCCCCTGGAACGCCTCCACCACCCAGCCGTTGCGGGCGAAGTCCCGTGGCCGGGATCGCTCTGCCACCTCGATCCGCTCCAGCCAGACGGACGCACGCCCCGGGGGCAGCAAAGCAAGCCCGGACCGGACATCCAGTTCGCCGGTGAGTACCGCCTGCCGGATGGCGACGCACCACAACCCGCAGGCCTCCTGCGCGTCGGGGTCGGCGTGGGTCAGGGCGCTGACGGCCAAGGCCTGGGCCATGAGCTCCTCGGGGCTGCGGTCCAGATAGGCCAGCGCCAGGGGAGCGGTGCGCATGAGCGAGCCGTTGCCGGCGCTCCGGCCGGTGCGGGCATGGAACGCGCCGGCAGCAGCGCGGAAGTCCGCGGCGTCCACGTCGCTCCGGCCCGCCGCAGTGGCTGTCCGACGGGCCGCGGCGATGACGGCGCTGGTCTGCGCCCCCACGTCTTTGGCGTCCGCGGCCCACGCCGTCCAGGCCCGGACGGTCCCGTCGAGCGCGGAAGGGGAACCGGGTGCTGGGAGGGAGTCGAGGAAGGCCCCGGCGATCGCGATGGCCATGGACGTGTCGTCGGTCCACTCGGCTGGGGCGAAGCCGAACGGGCCGCCGCCCTTCATGCTCACCGGGGTGCCGTCGGGAAGCGGCGCGCCGAATTCGTAGCCGGCGCCGAGGGCGTCTCCCGCAGCGAGGGTGACGAGGACGCCGGCGGCGCGGTCCTTCTGCAATGAGCTGAGTTTCATGCGATCTCCATCAGGGGGTGTTTGGTGTTCCAGCCGGTCAGGTGGGCCAGCTCGGCTTCGCGGCGGGGGAGTGCGACGGCGATGCCCGCCGCCGCGACGTGTCCCGCGGCGCGGGTGACGTTGCGGCTGCGGAGCGCGCCGTGGTCCCGGACCTCCAGCGTGGGCAGGCCGCCGTCGAACGGTCCGAACTCCAGGGCCTGGACCGCGGCGGCGAAGTCCCGTGCACGCTGGCCGGGCATCGGCCCCGAGGCCATCACGTGCGGGGGAAGGAGCTCCAGGTCGAGCAGTGCGGATTCGACCAGCTGGCCGTAGTGCCGGCGGAACAGCGTGTGTGTGCCGAAGACCTCGAGCAGGAGCGGCTGCGTGCCGAGCCCGATCACCACGCCGCGCTGGCCCTCGATCGGGGCCGGGGCGTCGGAGGCGTCGAAACGGGTCTTGTCCCGGGGTTCCGCCTTTGAAGCGGTCCATGTGCTCCAGCAGCGAGCTGGTCACGGACCGGCCCCGGGCCGCGTCGAACCGGCTGACCCGGTTCCAGATACGGCCCTGGCGGTCGGCGCCCCGCGGATCTGCCGGACCGGTGGCGAGCTCTGCCCAGACGTTCAGCGGGGCGCGGCGAGCCTGCCGGCGGTGGCTAGGCGTGCCTTCCCAGCGGCCGGCCTCCACGCAGTACGTGTCGATGTCGCGCGTTTCGCCCGGGCCGAGGAGAACGTCCCTGGCGCAGGTCCGGTGCTGTTGGCCGCCCTCGAGCAGCTCGCCTTCGAGCAGGAGGGCCGGGCGCGGTCCGTTGTTGGTGACGGTGAGACGGGGAACCTGCGGGCCGCCGGCCAGCTCGGTGACGGCGACGTCGGCGTGGGTGCCCGTGCTGATGCCGAGCCCGCCGGCGCCCGCCGTCCACACGGGAAAGATGCTGAGCGGCCCGAGCTTGGTGCCGGCCCCGACGTGCAGCTGTTGAATCTTCATGATGACCTCCAGAATCTTTAGCTCATATCTGAGCTAATTGACTCAAGTATGCACCGCTTGAATCTTTAGCGCAATACTGAGATAAATAGTTCTGTGATGGTTCCGAAAGATTCTTCCCATGCTTCCCTGCTGAAGTACCCGCGGCCGTCGGTGGCGGTGGACACCGCGGTGCTGACCGTCGCTGACGGCAGTCTTTGTGTGCTCCTGGTGCGGCGCGGCGAGGACCACCAGCACGGCAAGTGGGCGCTGCCCGGCAGCTTCCTGCGCGAGCGTGAGCGGCTGCCCGATGCGGTGCTGCGGTCCCTGCGCGAGAAGGCCGGAATCTCGGGGCGGGTACCCCGGCAGCTGCACGTCTTCGACGACCCGGCGAGGGACGACCGGGGCTGGGTGCTGTCCGTAGCACACGTGGATGTGGTGCCCGTGGCGGCACTGGAGGAAGCGGTGAAGTCCGACGGCGTCCGGCTGGCTTCCGTGACTGGGGAGCCGGAGCTGATCGCGGGGCTGCTGTACGGGCACGCGGAGATGGTGGCGAAGGCGGTGGAGTGGCTGCGGGCCGCTTACGCTGAGGCGCCGGATCCAGGGGCGCTACTGGAAGAGCCGTTCACGCTCAAGGAGCTGCGGGATCTGCATGAGATAGTGGCCGGTCGCAGGCTGATGCGGGATACGTTCCGGCGTTTCATGGAGCCACAGCTGGCCGGGACGGGGCAGATGTCGGACGGGACGCGGGGGAGGCCGTCCCGGCTGTGGAGGCGGGCTGGAGCGCTGAGTAAGCCCTAGCGCCAGCGTTGTCGACACCGAGAAGGCTCCGGGCACCATACCTTGGTGGCCAGGTCGGCACTTCTCCGGATCCAACCGAGCCGCCAGCTCAAGATGGCAGTTGTGCGAGGTATCGACCGACTTCACCACGAGCACGACCGATGGGTGGGATTATTTCGTGGAATCCCTTGCTGATGTCCGCGTCGGTGGGTGAAGCGGGCAACAACCGGGCTCCCTACTCTTGTGTCTTCGTATTCGGAGTTGTGCCGTCCCAGCCAAGCTCCCGAAGCACCCGGTGGACGACTCGCGTGGCGCTGCCTGCGCTGCCTGTAGAAGACACCCTGGCGACCTCAAGTAACGCATCTCTCAGCCTCACCTCCTCGTCGGTGAGGCCCTTCCCATAGTGCGGGGCCATAAGGAACGAGTGGCTGTCTGAAGCATGGGCAACGAGTGCGTCAAGGAAGATCTCGAGCCGTCTTGCTGCTGCAGCGGTGCCGGATTCCAGAGAATCTGGATTCTTCATGTCAATCAGATTTAGGTGGTTTCCCCAGAGCCTCTCTTGCATCGCGTCACTCTCCAGCATGAGGGCTGATCCAAATGGTTTTCCTCCCTTCTTGGCTGGTAAAGCCCGGCGAACATCATGAACGATCTCGTGGAAGTGGTCATCCGCGAGTCCGAAGCCCACGAAGAGCAAATGATGAGTAATGAGATGAGCCTTCACCAAGGCCGAGAGCGCCTCCCGCGTGGCGCTGTAGCCGAGGTAGTCATCCCTAGTTAGGACAATGGTCTCAGGCTTATCGACCGACCCATGGAGTTTCAGGAGCCATTTCTGGCTTGCGGCCGTCCGATCGTCCGGCTGATCGCCGGGAATAACTGTGCGAGGACTTCCTGCGTCCTTAGAAGCCGTCTCGAAGAGGGTGTCGTAATTGAGAGTGATCGCTCCGTTGGATGGAAGACAGGCGAGAAGACTCGGAGCCAGACCGTATTTTTTTACATCCACGGAGCCGGCTACCGCCTGGCCAAACCTGGCGGCGCTGTCACGGGGAAATTTGTCTGAGAAGAACGATCGAAGGACGTCGGCCTGATCCAAATTGCTGAGTTTGATGAGTGCAGCTTGCTCAGATGATTCGAGACCCGCTGCACCGGCGAGCCTCTGCAAGAGCTGGCTCCAATTTGGAGCCCCCGCGCTGATACTGACGCCGGCGCCCATGAATGGAACCAATCTGCCGTCCCGTGCAACCTTAGCCAAGTCTTTGGCCTGGGTCAGGAGGGATGGCGTAAGGGCGGACCACGCATCACTGCATTCCCGTCGCTGCTGTTGCGCGAGAGCGAAGGCGGCAGCATCCTGAAAGACAAAGACGACGTCCACGCCAGCCTCGCCTGTGTGGCGGTAAGCCTCCTTGAGCAGCACCCGTAGAATCTCGCCTCGGTAGGTATTTCCACCGCCTCGGCCGGTACCAAAAAATGGCACTGCCAACACAGGGGGGACCGTCGTTTCAGCGGTTGACTTACGACGCTCAGTGGTGACAGAGGTCGCGACTTCCAGAAATGAACGGAAACGGGGAAGGAGCTGCTCTGCGTCGGTGACGCCCGTCATCGGAACCGTTGTGAGGACGGGAATGGATGAATCACGATTCCAGATATGAAGCGGAAGCGCGAAAACCGATTCTTCTCTTATCGACTGAAGATTGTGGGCTGCGAAGGCATCCTCAAGCCCGGGCAACGCCTCTTCCAGTGATCACCAGGCGAAGCGCGGCGGTCGACAGGCAGCAGCCAAGCATCGGACTTGAAGTTGAGTAAGTCGCCCATGGTGACAAAAACGTGGCCTTTGGTCATTGGGACGGTATATCAGCTGCTTGTGCCCTGGCAAAGCGCGTGGGAGCAGCTGATGACTCCTATCAGTGGGAGCAGGAGCAACGGTGGGTCTTTGTCATCGTCCAGTGTGCGCGTCCTAACGATAAATGTCAGAGGTCCTAACTAACCTTTCGTTTACGAGATATGTTGTAGGTGGGGGCGCGAGGGAATGGTTGAACTAGCGGCAAGTGACGTCGCAACGGTAGCTGGCGCGGACTACGAGGCCTGGAACACGGCCTTGGCGCACAGATTCTTCGATGATGATAGGGCGGGGGAGCTCGTCTACTTGGACAAGGACGATGACGCCTTTGCCAAAGCCTGTGAGGACATCGGAGTGAACGTCGACGATGCAGACGATTCGTTGGCGAATGCCGTCCGGTCGAGGCTTTGGTGGAAGGAATCAGGCCGGGCGGCTTTTGCTGAGTTCGACCGTGTAACAACCTTGTGGCTGTCCAGGAGACGAAAGGCGCTGGAAAATTCCGTCGAGGTCCCGCCACCGCCGCACATAGCCCTCTTGACTCTATTTTCGCTGGCTGCAGAACGCATCGGTGGCGCCAACAGTGATACGGGGGCTGTGGAATCTGGATACTACTCAAACCTAGAGGGACTCTTGGCTGTACCTCGCGCCGAGTCGGGAAGGTTCCGGACGTCCTTCATGAAATCCAGTGAGGCTTACTGGGAATCTCTGAGCCTTTGGCTCGAAGACCAAGACGGTCACAGGGGTATGCCGAGCGCCTACGCGCTGATGCATCGATATGTTGGGCTGCCGATTTCGCAGGCGTTGGTTCGAGCCCGCGAGCGCCGAAACTTGAAGAAAATGTTCGAGGAGCAGGGTTTCGTCGCGGGTCAGACAGTCTCCCACACCGACATGTACGGCGCTATTGATGTTTGGATCAACTCGGCCCGGACGTCGGCTAACAAAGCCCTTGTCAAGATGTGGGCTTCATCCGAGCTGAAGAGCCGCATCGTTGAAATTGCGCTTGCCGAATTCGCCACGTGGGAAGGTGCAGTGTCGTCCGCAGAAGGGAAGGGGGGGACGGGGCCCGGGCGGTGTCTTCTGACGCTCAGGGACGGGCGTGTCATGCTTCGGTCTGAAATGAGGTTTGGATTGACTCTCGCCGCCGCGTCGCCCGGCGAAACATGCCGCATCGACGGGCTCCAGGGCGTGGCGAAGGAGTTCAGTTTGGAGGCTCTAGGAGTCGGTTCGGCCGGATTTGATTTTCGTGCTGTCGGCGTCGACGCAGGATCCGCTATTGCCGGTGATCTACGGGTCGTCGTGGGCGCAGGGACCGAACGGCGTCGCTTCCCGAAAAATGTGGTCATCCTAACGCGTGACGCATTCTCCGCCGGCTACATCGAATCCGATCGCATAAATGCGGCAGCACAGTCGCGCGTTTTGGTCAAAGATGAACCTCATCTGGCGTCGGCGGTGGAGAAGATCCTAGCCGACGCTGCCCAGCCAGGATATTCAAGGATTCCTGGCGGGACGGGCGGTGTCCCCCAGGGCTGGGCCGTATATAAGGACGTAGTTCTCTTACGCCCACCCGCGTCCGCGCTGGTGACAGCTGCTGATCTCTCAGCATTTCAACCGCGGCTTTCGACACAAATGACGATCACAGGCGGACTGAAGCTCCCGGGGCATATGCCTCGTTGGAGTTCCCTCAGCCCGATCCAAGTCATGATCGCCTCAGAGACTGACGAACCCGTGGATCTGCTGTTGCTGACTCGAAACGAGGAGACACTCCAAGCTGAGGAGCATTTTGTACACCGCCGGCTGACAGTTCCCGCAGTAGTCGATCTGGATGACCTTCCACAAAATTGTACGGACTTTACTTTGTCCCTTCGGCGAGGGAAAACCACGCTCCAGAACTTGGCTGTCAAACTCAGGAGCTCAATGGAGCCAGTCCCTGACATCGTCTCGCGCTTCAGGTCGCTGTGTCACGATCTGGAGGATCCTCTTTGGCCGATGCAATGCCTTCCCAGTGACGATGCAGCGGTCCCTGGTCTCGATGGTCTGGCGTTATCGGCACCACCGGTGCCACACTCCCGTCGCAGAGTGGAGCCCCGCCCCAATTGGGCTGGCAGCGGCCAAATGCGTCCACGTGGGAAGCTGCTAGTCGTGGCGGGGCCTCCGGAGAACTCCTGCATAGTGACTGGACGCCATCGCTTCGAGTTTCCGACCTTTGACGGAAAGCGTCCGAAGTCGAGTTGGATGTACGGAGTCTGCACGCAATGCGGTATGAGTAAACGACAACCTACCTGGGTACGGAAATCCGCATCCTCCGCCGAAGTCACAGCCCGGCGCACAAGAAATACGTTGCCTGAGCTTTCTCCAATTGGCCCCAGCTGGAGCGCACTCATTGATGCCCTATTCTTCCTCGGCGCTGGATCTCGTCGCGAATTTTCCACTCTCGCGAGACAGCTCGAAGACAGCGCAATCTTTGAGAACCAGCTGCTTCGCGACTTGGAATCGTTAGGCATTATCGAGCTAGAGCGGAACGCTGACCTTGAGGTCGTTCGCTGGGAGTCCGCAGCAACATGTTTCGGTCAGTTAGCCGACGGGTCCTGGGTGCTGACTGGGTACTGGAATAGGCAACTCAAAGGTGAAGTCCTTGAAGCGCTAGAGGCGGCAGGTGCCACCATTTCAGTCAATGCCCCTGAACGCCAGTCAGTGCACGTGATCGCCGACATCCCAAACGACAAGATCGCCTCGATCGCCCAGGCTTTTGGTGTCGACCTGGTCCCGAACGCTTCCATCGCGCTCGCCAGTGCGCTGCCACCATTGTCCGCGGTGGGTGAAGGGCTGCATCGCTGCAACATGCCCTTCACAGAGTCGTACGAGTACTTCAACACGCAGTCCGCCTCTTGGACTGCAATCGAGACCGCGCAACTGCCGGGACTTTACCGGGTGTCTCAGAGCTTCAGTTCCCGATACTACTTCCGCAGCGCCCAGGACGTCGCCGACGGGGTGGCAGCTTTGGTAACCGTGGAGCTGGGAAAGCACCTTGCCGCGCTGGAGGCAAACCGCCCCATCATTGCTTATGACCCAGTGGAAGCCACCTTGTGGGTGCCAGTCGGTGCAGAACTCCCAGGCATGTACGGACGGGCAGCAGTCATGGGCGATGGCGGCCTGCCCGAAATTCAACGGCTGAACCGCTCATCCACATACTTCAATGTTCCTCCCGCCGCTGCTGAAGCGATTATTGGAAAGCTAACTTCATGACCCAGTACCCCACTCCCGTCAGCATAAGCAACGACCTCAAAGAGGCCTTTTCACGGTATTTTTCGACAAATTATCGCCTCCGATCCCCGGGACTCGCCGCGGACAGGGACGATCTCCTCGGTGCGCCAAAACAAGTCTTCCAGGAGCCCCTTATCGAACCTGTCGTCCCTTATCCGGCGACCGACGATCTTGTGGGCACAGCCGCGGCAGCAGGCTACTCGGAATCGGTTGCAAGTACGGTTGGGGACGCGTTCCTTCGCCAGTACCTGAAGCCCGGCGAGCGAATGGGAATCCGCCGACACCAAGCGACGAGCATCCTGACGAATAAGGGGGTCGGCGAGCCGGGCAAGAGAAACGTCGTCGTTACATCGGGTACCGGCTCCGGCAAGACCGAAGCGATCCTGATGCCTGTCCTGCTACGGCTGGTGGAGGAATCAGAGGGCTGGACCAAGCCTGGACCGGTCAATGCGTGGTGGACTGGGGACACATTCAGCCCGATGCGAAAGAATGAGACGCGCAAGGCTGCGGTCCGAGCGATGATCTTGTACCCGACGAATGCGTTGGTGGAAGACCAACTTACGCGCCTTCGTCTAGCCTTCCGGAGGATTTCCGAGAAGCGACCTGAGGCGAGGCTCTGGTTTGGCCGGTACACGGGCGCAACACCCGGAACAAACGTGCTCCCGACCCCTTCCGCGAAATCGGGTGCCGTTTCGCGGGTTATCCAAGAACTTCGGGAAATGGCGGAGGAGTACGAGGACCTCGTGTCTGGCGGGACTGTAGAAGAGAGCGATCTCTCCCTGTTCACGGACCCACGTGTTCACGAGATGGTGACCCGTTGGGATATGGTTCAGGACCCGCCGGACGTAATGGTTTCTAACTTCGCTATGATCAACGCGATCCTAATGCGGGACTTCGAAGCACCCCTCTTCCGGCAGACCCGTGAATGGCTGGCTCAATCTCCTGATCACGTTTTCACCCTGGCAGTCGACGAACTCCACTCGTATAGAGGTTCGGCAGGCAGCGAAATTGCGCTCCTCTTGCGCCGCCTCCTGAACAGGCTGGGCCTCGAGCCCGACAGTCCCCAACTACGCATCATCGCCGCGAGCGCGTCGCTCAATCCAGACGAGCAAGGCTTGAACTTCCTGGAAGAATTTTTCGGAGTATCAAAGGACAGCTTCGTCATCACCGCTGGGCAGCCCCGCGCGATTTCGAGTCCGCTTCCGATTAGCCGGGAGCAAGTGCTGGCAGAACACGCGGCGGGGACACTTGAACTTCGGTCTGCAGAACTATCTGAAGCTATTGCGGCGGCCTGCTTCGTCGACGACGAAGGCAGGTACAGGGCTCAGTTCCTTCAGACTGTTTCACAACGGTTGTTCGGCAGCGATGATCGCGACCTGACGGCGCTTCAAGCGGTCCTGCAAGCAGTGGCACGGGGCGAACACGTGGGTGTGCCCCTCAGAGGCCATATTTTTGCCCGCGTATTGTCCGGTTTGTGGGCTTGTAGCAGCGCCCTCTGCCCGGGGGTCTCGCCTGAACGACGGGACTCACACCGCAACGTCGGAAAGCTGTTTGGCCAGCCAGTCTCCGTCTGCGACGACTGTGGCAGCCGCGTACTGGAGCTCATCTTATGTGGAGAGTGCGGAGACACAAGTCTCGGCGGCTACGTATTGCCTTTCAGCGACGGGACGGAGAGTCTGAGCGCGACGCCGGCCGGCATCCTGTCCGATGCCCCGGGACTCGTCACGCGGCGAAACCGAGGTATGTACAGATGGTTCTGGCCGGAGCACAGTGGCCAGTCACCAGTGGGCGCGGGTAGCAAGTGGTCAAACCAGTCATTCGATCTCGCGTGGGTCCGCGCACAGATGGACAATAGCGGGCGCGTCGAGGTGGGGGCCCCCGAGGGTGCCAACGGCTGGGTACTACAGATCAGCGGAAAGGGCGACGCCGAGGCGACCCCCGCCATCCCTGGCAGATGTCCCCAATGCGGGCAACAGGGCCGCCAGACCGCTGAGTTTGTTCAAGGGCAGGTTGCCTCCCCCCTTCAAGGCCATGCAACATCACCTGCCCAAACGACCTCGGTTTACCTCCGCCAGCTGCCTCGCACTCTTGGCGAGCGCCCGGAGGACTACCGAACTATCGTCTTTACGGACAACCGAGATTCTGCCGCTCGGACAGCCGCTTCACTAGCGACTCGCCAATACAGCGACATTTTGGTCCAGATGCTCCGGAAGGGGCTCACCGAGGCAGCTGGCACTGACGTGGTGGATATTCTTCAACGCTTCACCTCGGACCCGTCAAGTTTGAAAGCCGCAGAAGCAGCCCAGGCTCAGCACATCATGCAGACAAACCCCGAGGCGCTCATGGCTGTCGTGCGCGATACGGCCGGCGTTGCCACTCCTGCCGACCACAAATTGCTGCAGGACCTGAACGCCTCGGGTTCCGAGTCAATCGCCTGGACCGACCTCCGCGTCCGGATCGAAACGCAGATGGTTGAGTTGGGCATTAGCCCGGGCGGTTCATCGCCTTTCGCCCAGAAGTTTGACCGGGAGCCGTGGCACACGTTCTATGCACCGCCGGAACCTGGACTCTGGACAAAGGCTGACGCAGTTTCCTCGGCCGGCGCTCAAGAGAAGCTCCGCAACATGCTGGACCAGGAGTTGGCGAGGCAGGTCTTTGACTCCGGGCGGCGTGACATCGAATCGACAGCCCTGGCTTGGATCCGAGCCGATGTCTCAGGTTCTGGCTCCGGCCTCGACGACACGCTCGCTAGCGAGGCTGCAGCGAGTTGCGTCCGCTTGTTGGGCTTGGATTTCAATTACGAAGGGTCGTTTGCCGCAAGAGCAGACGGAATCAAGACACCTACTGCGGTCAGGGAATACCTCAAACGGGTCTCCGTCCTGCACAGCGTCGGCCTCGAATCGTTAGAGGCGTGGGTGTTTGCCGTGCTGAAGAATCAGGGGCTGACCCATGACGGTTGGATTCTGAAAATACACGGATCGACCAACCACATTCGTTTCGCGCCGCCAGCCGGCTTCGCATGGATTTGCGACCGGTGCGGCTTCGTTCATCTACACGGCTCTGCTGGCGTCTGCGCCAACAAGGGCTGTGACTCCTCGTCGCTCTCCCAACAGGCATGGTCAGCCGATCGTGGAGATTACTACGGATGGCTTGCGAGCCAGGATTTGAGGCGAATAGCGGTTGCGGAGCTGACCGCCCAGACAAAGCCTGCTAGTGAACAACGCAAGCGGCAGCGCTGGTTCAAGGGCATTCAGCTGCCGGCGCCGAAGGAGAATCCACGCACGTGCCAGCTCGATGTGCTGAGCGTCACGACGACCATGGAGGTCGGCGTCGACATCGGGGCCCTTAACGCCACTCTCATGGCCAACATGCCGCCTCAGCGGTTCAACTACCAGCAGAGAGTCGGTCGAGCCGGCCGCACCGGGCAAGCCTTTTCGTTTGCCATCACGTCCTGCCGTGACTCGGCACACGACGAATACTATTTCAACAACGCGTACCGCATGACAGGCGACCTTCCCCCACAGCCATTCCTTGACCTGGGCCGCCCCCGGATTCTGCAAAGAGTTGCGGCCTCTGAGCTGCTGAAGAGGGCATTCTCGTCGATGGCGGGAGCACCAGAATGGACGCCTGACAGCCTGCACGGGTCGTTCGGAAAAGTAGACTCATGGCCTGATTATCGGTCCGGTGTTGCTGACTGGTTGAGAACTCATTCAGACGTAGGCGACGTCGTTAAGCAGCTGAGCAGCTATACCAAGCTCACGCAGTCGCAAGTCCAGCAGATCGAGCAATGGGCGCGCGTTGACCTCATCAAAGAAGTCGAGCGCATCCTGGTGCAGCCGGAAAGAAGCGATGAGGAATTGAGTCTCGTCTTGGCGCTGGGTGGACTGCTTCCCCTGTTCGGATTTCCCACGAGAGTGCGCAATCTATATCACGGCGAAGTCATGAGCAGGGTGCTGGACAACCATGTTGTTGCTGACCGCCCCCTGGCGATGGCTGTTACGAACTACGCGCCCGGCGCCGAAGTTGTCAGGGACGGACTCGTTCACACGGCAGCAGGGTTTGCTCACTATGAGAAGGCTGGCAAAGCATGGTTGCCTGCCGACCCCCTGGGAGCTGCCCACGAAGTTGTCACTTGCCCGGACTGCGGAACGACATTCATCGACCGGAAAGTCGATGACGTTTGTGAGAACTGTGGCTCAGAAGTGGTGCGTTTTTCCATGTTTGAGCCGCGGGGATTCAGGACCACGTACAAGCCGCGGCCCTACCGGATCGACGGCTCGCGAGCACAGGGGAAAAGCCTTCCAACCTTCGTTTCCGCGCAAGAAGAGACGTCGTTGGAAGAGATCCTTGGAGTCGATGTGCGGCTGTACGAGCAGGGCAAATTGCTGCAGTACAACGACAACCGCGGGCGTTTGTTCGACCTAAAGCGGCAGGGGGACGGTTCTGTGGTGGCCGTCGACAAGTTGATCTATCCACGTGGCTGGAAGGACATGCCCACAACCGGGATCGATATCGGCAAGAGCGCCATCGGCGAAATCCGGACCACAGACGCTGTGACGGTTGCCTTCACACGTCTCAAGACTCCGACAGGTGGCCTTCCCACGGCGTCCGGAGTCCTGCCGGCGGGAATGTCTGCCCTCTGGTCGCTCGCCGAAGTAATGCGCGCTGGAGTGAAGGCACAGCTGGATATCGATCCGCAAGAGATGCAGACGGGCCTTCAGCACCTGACGACTGCCGGCGAGCCGACGGCCAGAGTCTTCCTGGCCGATAGCCTGGACAACGGTGCGGGTTATGCCGTGGAAATAGCCAGGTCAGGAAACTTCGAAGCACTGCTGCGGTCCACGCGCGAGACTTTGAGGAGCATGTTCGAAGCTGATGTCCACTCCGGATGCTCTACGTCATGCCCTGATTGTCTGCGATCCTGGGACAACCAACGGCTCCACGGTGTTCTCGACTGGAGACTGGCGCTGGACATGCTTGACTTGTCTGCAGGTGACGAGCTAAATCTCCCTCGTTGGTTCGGTCGAACACGGGAGCTACAATCGGCGGCGCAGTCCATCGACCCTGGCTGCGAAGTCATGGCGGCGGGATCCCTGGGTGTTCCGGTGGTGCTAATGCCGGATGAGAAGGTCGGCGTGGTGGTGGGGCATCCACTCTGGTTCCGCGGCGCCGCGGGGAGCACAGACGCACAGCGAGAAACGGCCATTGCTGAGGCGAAACAGGAGCTTCCAGGATACCGACTTTCGATGAGCGATCATTTCGAGTTTGATCGGCGCTCGCTCCCCGTGCTCGTCTCTGCGTTAGAGGGCGAGACAGCGGCTCTCTGAGAGCGACTATTCTGCCAGCGATATTTTTTCGTCGGCTTGCCCTCGGCTGGGATCCTGGGCAAGCCGACAGAATGCGCGCGGTTGTCGGTGATGACTAGTAGCCTGGCGCAGTGACTAATTTCATTGGGGGACAGGCAGCAGAGCAGCTGCCCGAGGGCTTGTACGAGCTACTCAACACTGAAACCCTCGTCTCGCGGCTTGACGAGCTCCCGGACCTCCAACCGAACTTCGCTGACATAAAAGACGAAGACGCCCCGGACGCCCTCTCCCGCCACGTCGCCGATGCCGTTCGCCGCGCCCTCATAGCAGCCAAACCCGCGGACCGCGTTGCACTCGCGAACAAACTCCTCCAGGATGTGCAGCATCACGACCGCATTGGTGAGGGCCCCACTCAGCTCCGGTCACTTCACCGCCCGGACACCCTCAAGCGCCGTCAGCTCCGGCGTCCCACCACGCCGCTATCAGACTCGGCCCTCCTCACCAACAGCAAGGACGAGCCCAACCTCGCAGCCGAGCTCAGGACCGAGATCGAGTCGGCCAACACCGTTGACCTTCTCTGCGCATTCGTCAGGTGGACGGGACTGAGACTCCTTCAGCCAGCACTCGAGCAACTCAAGGAACGCGGCGCCCGCCTAAGAGTCCTCACGACCACCTACATGGGCGCCACGGAACGCCGCGCCATCGATGAGCTCGTCACCCGTTACGGTGCAGAAGTGAAGATCAACTACGAAACCCAGGCCACGCGGCTGCACGCCAAGGCCTGGCTCTTCCGCCGGGACTCCGGCTTCGACACCGCCTACGTCGGCAGCTCCAACCTCAGCCAGGCAGCCCTCCTGGACGGACTCGAGTGGAACGTCAGGCTCAGCTCCGTCGGAACCCCGACACTGCTGCAGAAGTTCGAGGTCACCTTCGACAGTTACTGGGAGCAGCGCGCCTTCCAGAGCTACGATCCTGAACGGGACGGCGAAAAGCTGGACGCAGCACTCGAACGTAACGGCGGCCGACGCAC
Organism: Arthrobacter sp. B2060; assembly: GCF_059090445.1. Classification (NCBI taxonomy): domain Bacteria; kingdom Bacillati; phylum Actinomycetota; class Actinomycetes; order Micrococcales; family Micrococcaceae; genus Arthrobacter; species Arthrobacter sp. B2060. The sequence continues at coordinate 52,966 of NZ_JBNHFR010000010.1, read as the reverse complement.
TGCTGCCCCGGATGCAGCCACGGGGCTCGAAGTCCAGCCGTTCCTCCACCAGGAGGAGATGCTCGAGGAGCTGGAAGCCGAGCGGCTCAAGGGCTTCAACCACAACCTCCTGGTCGCGGCCACCGGCACCGGTAAGACTGTGATCGCGGCCCTCGACTACAAGGGCCTGCGCGAGGCGGCCGGCCGGGATCTGAAGCTGCTCTTCGTCGCCCACCGGCAGGAAATCCTTAAACAGGCGATGCGCACTTACCGAGACGTCATGCAGGACGGTACCTTTGGCGAGCTCTACGTCGGGGAGCACAAACCCACGCAGTGGAAGCACATCTTCGCTTCCGTCCAGTCGCTGTCCTCGCTCGGAATCGAACAGCTGGAGCAAGACTTCTTCGACGTCGTCGTCATCGATGAATTCCACCACGCCATGGCACCCACCTACCGGCGCCTCTTGGACCACCTGCAGCCGCAGCAGCTCCTCGGGCTCACAGCTACCCCGGAACGCGGCGACGGCGTCGACGTCGCCAAGCAGTTCTTCGACGGCAGGACTGCCAGCGAACTGAGGCTCTGGGACGCACTGGATGCTGACCTGCTGGTGCCGTTCCACTACTTCGGCGTCTCGGACGACGTCGACCTCAGTCAATTGGAGTGGAAGCGCGGCAACTACGACACCGCACAGCTGAACAACCTCTACACCGGCAACGACGCCCGGGCAGCTAAAGTGATCCGCGAACTCCGCGACAAAGTCACCAGCATTGGCCAGATGCGCGCCATCGGCTTCTGCGTCTCGGTCCAGCACGCCCACTACATGGCCGAGGTGTTCAACCGCACCGGCATCGCCTCCGTTGTCGTCGACGGCAGCACCGACGACGCCGACCGCGCAGCAGCGCTTGAGCGCCTCCGCCGGCGCGAGATCAACTGCATCTTCGCCGTCGACCTTTTCAACGAAGGCCTGGACCTGCCGCAGGTGGACACCATCTTGCTGCTCCGGCCCACGCAGAGCGCCACGATCTTCCTTCAGCAGCTGGGCCGGGGGCTGCGCCGTGCCGAGGGCAAGGCGGTGCTGACGGTCATGGACTTCATCGGCCAGCAACGGCGTGAGTTCCGCTTCGACCTGCGCTACCGCGCGCTGACCGGCTACGGACGGAAGGAGCTGGAGAAGGCTGTCGAGGACGAATTCCCGTACCTGCCGTCGGGTTCGCAGATCGTGCTGGACCGGGTGGCGCAGAAGGTGGTGCTGGACAACATCAAGGCACAGCTGCGGTTCAACCGGGCACAGCTGGTCCGGGACATCGCCTCGTATGCCGAGACGGAGCTGGAGGCCTATCTGGAGCGGTCGGGGAACGACGTGAAAACGATCTACCGTTCCACCAGGGACTCGTGGACCGGCTACCTCCGACAGGCAGGGCTGATCGAGGGGTTCTCGCCGCTGGAGGTGGTCCTCAGCGGAAGGATTCAGGAGCTCTCGGATGCCGACGAGAAGAAGCTCCTCGGCCGCATGGCAGCGCTCATCCACGTCGACGACCCGGAACGCGCCGATGCCTATTCGATGCTGGTTGGCGCCGATGCGCCCCGCTATGCGGAGCTCGGGATGCGGGAACAGACGTTCGCGCGGATGCTGTTCTACACGCTGTGGGATGACGGTGGCGGTTTCCAGTCGTACGACGCCGGTCTGGACTATCTGCGCGGCTACCAGTTTGTCTGCAGCGAGATCCGCCAGCTCGTTAAGCTCGGAGTGGCCGCGTCTAAGCATGCCGCCAAGGGGCTCGGAGCGGGGCTGCAGCATGTTCCGCTATTGTCGCACGCAACCTATCGGCGCGAAGAGGTACTGGCGGCTCTGCAGTATGGATCGCTGGAGCTGGGCAAGAACGTGCAGCACCGCGAGGGCGTCGCATGGTGCCCGGCCACGTCCACTGACGCCTTCTTCGTCACGCTCAACAAGGACGACAAGAAGCACTCGGCGACAACGATGTACAGGGACTATGCCATCAGCCCGGAGCTGTTCCACTGGGAATCGCAGAACGCGACCTCGCCGGGAAGCCCGACGGGACGACGGTACCTGGACCGGGCTTCACATGGTTCGAAGATCCTGATCTTCACCCGGGATACGGCCGACGACGAGACCGGTTTGACGGTTCCGTACACCTGCCTTGGCCAGGTGGACTATGTCCAGCATGTGGGGGAGAAGCCCATTGCGATCACTTGGAAGCTTAACCGCCCGATGCCGGCGGATGTTTATGCGACCGCTGCTGCGGTGGCGCAGTAGTAGCCATCCTGGGCCGGCCGACGGGCACCGCGGCAGAATATGGCGCAAAGCAGCGGAGACCCTGTATATCAGCGTCATTGAGCGGGCCACGCAGCGGTTGCGGACTGGAACGCTGAGCGGGTCTGGGAGGATAACAGAGTGAACATTCGCTGCCATCAAGGCAGCATGGATCTAACGGCAACTGGAAGGGCTGCGTGAGAGAGATCAACTTCAGAGTTTGGGATAAGGCCAAAAAGGAGTGGACCTACTTTAACTTGCGGTCCTTTTTCGACGGCCCACGTGGTACTGAAGCGTTCAGGAAGGCTTTCAGCACCAAAGACGCAGCTGCAGCAAGCGTGAGCCAGTGCAGCGGCCTGAAGGACAGGAATGGCCAAGACATTTACGAGGGTGACATTCTGAAGAACAGGATTGGCACCACCTGCGAGGTGGTCTTTGATTCAGGGAGCTTCGGCCTAGTTGGTGTACCTGCCCAAGTGCAATGGCCCCTCTCGTCAAACAGCACCCGATACGAAGTGATCGGTAACGTTTTCGAACCAGGCTGAGCAAACCAAAGGAGCCACCACGCCCAGGAGCGGCTCCTTTGAATTTCAGCTACCTTCGAGCCACGTCAAATAGCTCTAAGTTCTTCGGCTTCGGGCTCCAGATCATCGGATTCGTCAAAGATGACGGGGCGTTCTATAGCGCCGCCTTCATAACCCTTGTGTACCTTGCCGCGAATCTCTTCAGCTTCGGACTCGTTACCCCAGACATGCCAGCCTTCGTGCCTGTTACGAGCGAACATCTCTAGGTACGGCCCTGGAGAGCAGTTAGTGATGAAGTCATACTGCTCGTCTGGTTTGCGAGAGTGTTCGCGCTTGCGGGTCTCAATCATGTTGACTTGGCTACGAGCGTGGGGAAGCGTTCGCATCGAGCCGCGAACACCGAAGAGGAGAATTTCAGTCACATTGCGGAAATAGAAGCCGACCCCACGACCGTCCGGGCCACCGTCCTTGCGGCGCTTGGCCCAGATGACGTTGCTAACGTAGCGGAACCCCCAAGCCTTCATGACTTCAAGCCCCTCGGGGAGGAGTGCGTTCGGTACCCACAGGTAGAGGTGGGCATTCTTGGCAATGTGTTCTTCGACGGGCAGATCCTTGATGTCTTCAAGAGTCATGGTGTCGTAGCGGTCGAGACGCCGGTGCTCAGGGGCAACCTTGCCTGTCCGATTTTGGAATCGCCAAGGAGGATCAGCGAGAACAGTCTGGAAACCACCGTCAATAGACGGTAGTGGAGTGAACGGCGTTGGCTTTACGTCAGCGCGCAGCGGAACAGGGCGGGAAGTCTTAGGCATGATCGAACAAGTCTATTCGAAGGTGGCGTCGCCATCTTCAACCGACTCGATCACCTGGTCGATCTCTTCGTCGCTGAGTGTATCTGGCCCACCCTTTCTCCTTTTCTTCTCGGCTCGGGCCTCCATGTACGCCTCCAACAGTGCGTCCACAGTCGTCTTCTCTTCACCAGGGCGGGGAACGCCACGGCCCGCCCAAGTTCTATCGCTGATTCCCACACCGAGGATGGGGCAGCCGCCGCCATCTCCCCTGGTGAGTCGTGTTTCGAGCTTAATCGTGTTGGTTGAGGTCACTGTTTTGAGCCGATCTCGGGCTTCAGGGCTTTGCAGTTCAATGCCGGCGAGGTCTCGGATACTGTGATGATCTCTGGTGATCAGCGTAGCAACGTCGATGAGACCGAGGTCATAGAGTGAACGATAAGCTGCGAGGTCGCGGTCAAGATTGCCATCCTTGGCGAACCACTCCACATCAATGGCCACTCGGCCCTTCATATTGTCCACCTCGAAGCCTGGGTTTTCGACTTTGCTTTCGAGGAAGTCGACGTCGTAGGCATTCGCGTTTAAGGTGGCTTTCATCTTGCCGACGAGTTTGAACTCTGTGTTTACCCGAATCGCATTCCAGCCCAGCTCGTAGAAGTGCTTGTCGAGGCGTGTTGGGATCTGTCCTCGGTTGCCGCCCGGGATCAGGAGGTCAGCATCGTACAACTTGAAGGCGCTTAGCACTTGCACCAGATCATCAAAGTGTCCGGGGTTGCTCGCCTTTAGTACGGCCGCAGCCTTGCGGGTTTCCATGAAGGTGTACTTGTCTAGTAGGTGCGATGGGAAGACATCCTGGTATGAGTGCGTTAGGTCCATGCTCGTGACCCTATTAGATTTCACCCCATGCGGGCGCACTATCGCCTGCGATTCGCTTACCTTCGGGCACCCTTAAGCTCGACGCCTTTTCCGAAATGTTCGGCGAACTCAGCCCACTTCAGACTGGCCCGACCCTACGGGGGCCCAGTTGCCGCAAATCGCGCAGCGACTCTAGAAAATATGGCAAGTTCCTTCGTGCTGTTGGACCGACATCGATGAACACTAATTTTATTGGATGCCCCAGGCCGCGTACCTCGAGGGGCGCCGGGAGAGCGCCGTCGACGCCGACAACAATGGGGTAAGCGAGTGCGACATCAGCGCCCGCCCAGTTTGGCTGCTGCCTGTAGGCAGCCATTTGGTAAATATCACCACGGGACACGCGGAGGTTGGGCCGTCCGTTGCCCGCAACGTCCAGCAAATCATCGGACGTTTCCGAAAGGCGAAGAGATTCCTTGTACTTCGCGTCGACCAGTAGCTTCCCGTCTGGACCACTGAGGACAAAATCTGGATCAATGCGTGATGACCTCAAGCGATTGCCCGCCCCGTCGTAGATTTTTGCTGAGGGTCGCTTTCCTTTGTCGAGGGAAAAAATCATGGACTCTTCCAGGATTCCGCGCAGGGCCTCTTGGAAGAGTGTCGGCATGCTCCAGAGAAAAGCGTCCACCTGACTGAGACCGATTGACTGACCAAGATATTGGCCGCCGAGGAGGTCACGGGTCGTCTGAAGAATTTGCGCATAGTGCCGTTCCGGGCCGGTCGCTGACGTCGCGCGAAGCTCGGGTCGTCCGATGTCGATATCAGTTACCTCCGAAAATCGCGGCAGCGCAGCGTTGACTGCAGAGTGAACAGCGCGCCGAGCAGCGGGGATAGGCAAGGTCTCAGCTAGCTTTGCCACTCTTCGCAATCCGGCCTTTAAGACTCTGTTATTCGCTGTATCTACCGTCCTTTCAGTAATGACACACGGCACGTCGGCATTTCGTGCGGCAGCTAGATTCTGTGAAACGTACTGTGAAACTAGGAACCGCCCCCGTACCTGACCATGGAGGGTTGTCCTCCTGGACCGGTAACTGCGGCGGAGCCACCGCGTTGCGAAATCAGCCACGGAGTCGACATACCAAATCAGCAGCGCCGCCACAGGGTTGTCGTATGCGTTCTCAATGGCCACGCGCTCCCCTTTTGGGCGACGCAAAGCATCTATCCGCTGACCGTAGGCATGCTCAGCCAAGAAGATTGTGTCTGCGCCGCCGAGCTTGGGCCGAACGTGGACTGTTAGATCGAGATCTCGTTGCTTCGTCCTGGCCACCCCGGAGAGGGAATCAGCCCGGAGGCGCCAGCGATCTTCATTAGGCGTTCGGCCAATCGTTACTCCAATTTCATTCCAGAAACTTGGGGGAACGAGCGCAACCAAGTCATTGGGAACGAACCTCTCTTCGTACTCCACAAGCTCGAGGACTTCAGTTCGCACTGGCTAAGGCTCCTCATCATCGACTTGAGTGACGTTCCCAAGATCTAGTTTCTCTTCCAAAGGGGAGCGCGAAGCCATCAGGTGAGCGAACACAGCGTCGACAGTTTTAGTTTGATCCGCCCAATCCGACACTTGAAATATGCTCTTGAATTTGTCGAATGACGTTTCGTCAATCTCACCCTCCAACGCGTATTCACTCAAGAGTGGCAATACCTCGTACACGAATGTGGACGCAAGAAATCGGATTCCGGTGTCCTCGGTCGAGGCATCCGTATGTGGCATGAAGTAGGACGGGCCGACCTGTACCCCCTTCGGTGCCTCTTTGAGGAGTCCGCTAACAGAATCGAAGAGGAGAAGCGAGGCCTGCTTTTCAGAAGCACCACGGTAACCGTTGTGATTAACGAGAGCCGTTCGCGTAGAGGGAATGTCGAGGAAGACGAAGCGACGTCGAAGGGCGTAGTCAATCACGGCTATCGATCGGTCGGCAGTGTTCATTGTACCGATGATCTGCAGGCTGGATGGGATAGTAATGGAGCCGTTGCCCTCGATCGAATACGGAGTAGCGACAGGTTCATCGCGATACTCCAGCCCGTACAGAAGTTCTCCGAAAATAGATGAAATGTTTCCTCGATTGACCTCGTCAAGTATGAGAATGAGTTCGACTGCGGAACTCCTGTTAGCGAGTTCTATGCCAAGGGCGGCGATGAAGCTCAGAACGCGGTGACGTGGAACAAAGGTCACGCCGCCAGGCACGGGCTCGGCCGCCAGGGTCCGGACGAAGTCCGTGTACTCGTATGAAGGGTGAAACTGAACGATGTCCCAAACGGCAAGTAGCCCGAGCCGCTGCACTTCGTCAGCCACGCGGGTCGGTGTGCGTTCATGCTCTGGAAGGCCGTTGAGGAGGTTCTGGAGTCTGCTTTCGCGACGACTTCCGCCGGTTGCCCAATCAACGTATGCCTTGGCCAGGTAGGTTTTACCGGTGCCTGGCGGTCCCTGCAGCACAACCTGACCCTTTTTGCCCAATTGGGCGGAAAGCTGAGTCAAGGCACTGGGCAGCTCGCCCCTGATGAGTGGATCCTGTGGCTCGGCGGACGGTGTCGCGGCCTTCTTGAACTCGTCGCGTGAAAGATTCAGCCAATGATTCGCACCTAAGGACAGTGCAAAATCCACTATTCCTTCACCAAGTACCGGTGTAAACCGTGGCTTCCAATAGCTCACTCGATCCGCAAGCAATCGAAGAAGGCCCGGTACGGCATGGGAGGTCGGCAAAAAATAATCAACTCCCAGAACCGTCTTACCGGATTCCTTCGCAACAAATAGCTTGCATTGTTCCATGTTTCGGAGAAGATTCGTATGGAACTTTTCGCTTTCAGGAAAACCCGCTTCGGTGAGTAGCCCCGGCAGAACATGGCGGCCAATCTTCGCGGCGTCCAACCGTCCGTCGGGCCGAGTCAAAAGTTCACGGCAGATCAATTCCAATCGTTGATCGGCCATCAGCAGGGCACACCAGACGAGTAGTGCAGCATCCGACGAGCCATTACGCGCGGATTTGAGTAGCTCGTCATCAAGCAGGACTTGCCCTGTGGCCGGTTCTGTTTCCGTCTTCAGCTTGGGTTCGTACGTCAGCAGGTCGTTCCAGAGCGGATTGAGGACGCTATTTCCCCGGACGTCGGCAGCTGTAGCAACTTCTGGCTTCAACTCCGCAAGCGCCTTGATAACGTCTTGGACCTTGAAGAACTTAGTCAACGACACTTTTCCGAGGGGTTCAATAGGTGTCATAGTTTCCCTGCTGCTATAAAGTTCTGTGAATACGGTCATCTGAACCATAGCGGCGACAGCATCGGTGAGCCTAAAAGTTAGCTAGCCTTCCTGGGCCACGGCCCGAGTCGAATGGCTACTCCTGAGGCGGTGTTCTAAGGGTCGGTTGATCCCTCAGCGGTCTGTTGTGGGTAGGGGAGCGGCAGCCGTTCGCCGACGCGTGCCGCACCGTTGAACGTGATGTAGTCCCGCCGTCCTCGTTCGAGCCTTTCCCGCTGGCTGGCACCAGGTGCAACCGTGCGCCTTCGCCCGGTTGCACCTGGTGCATGCCGCGACATGTCCGTCTTCCCCTCGAGACTCGGCACAGGTGCTCCGGTCAGCATGGCGGCCGGTGAGACAGATCGTACCCCCGCCAGCCACAGCAAAACGCTCAACCAAGAATCCCTGGCCGGGCGTTTCGCGGAGGTGCGTACCCGCGGACCTCCAGTTCCCGCAACCCCGTCCTGAATCTGGAAGGGGCGTTTGTTCTGCCGGGTTCGTGCGTCGTGACGTAGTCCAGCGCCCGGAAAGCAGCCGTGAGCGCACCCTTGGTGACCTTCGTGCTGACAAAATCAGCGCCCGTGTTCTCAGGCCTCGTCCGCCCAGTTGTTGTCCACCCCGTGGTCATCCCACGCCACCAGCCACGGTGCTACCGCACACGCTCAAGCCGCCGGCAGGGTACAGGCAATGGTTACAGCTCCAGCCGGAACGCTCAGAGAAGCACATCCGCCCCGGCCACGTACCAGTCACGACGCGGAACCCTCTGGAAGCCCAGGGGAATCGTAGAGAACATTTGCCCGTTCCATAAACCTCGCGCTAGTAATACTTATCGCCTTGCTGACCGGCAACGATTGCGCGTGATCGATGACCTGACAAACCAGGGCGCGCCCAATCCTGTTGCCTTGAGCCGCAGGGTCCCCGTGAGCATCCGGAACTCAAGCTCATCGTCCATCCCGACTCGCTGTACGGCTGGCCTGCGAGTGAAAGCGTCACTGCAGCCGCCAACGCGCCGGAGGCTTCTGCCACCCAGACTTCAGAGTGCTCCGCCCGGTGTTCGACATTGTCCGGCGTGGAGGTACGCTTCCCGGGTAATTTTCCGGACTTCTGAAATAATCGGCCGGACTTGCTCACCTGAAGTCCAGATTCACTGCCCTCAAACCTCGGCTCCAGCCACCCGGGCAACGTACTCCTCCAGCGGCGCCAGCGCCGGCTGCGACGAAGGATCGCCCACCGCATCCGCTCCCACGGCGTTAGCCACGGCCAGCGCCGTGGAGTAGTCAAGCCCGACCCGCAGCGCCAGCACCAGCGCCGCGCAGAAGGCATCACCCGCCCCAATCGTGTTCGCCACGGTCACTGCAGCAGCGGGAGACTCGGCCACCTTCCGGCCGTACTCAAACATCGCCGACCCGTCCTTCCCGTACGTCACAGCCACAAGTTTGGCTTCAGGCAGCGCCGGGATCAGCTCGTACTCGGTCTCGTTGACGATCACCAGGTCGCACCGCTCCAGCAGTTCAGCCGGCAGGTCCATGGCGGGCGCAGCGTTCAGGACGAAGAACCCTGCGGAGCGCCGGGCCGCCTCCAGCACCACGGGCAGGCCGACCTCGAGCTGGCACAGCACCGTCTCGTCCGGCCCGAACTCCACGCCCTCCAGCGAGAACTTAGAGTTCGCCCCCGGGCACACCACGATCTGGTTCTCGCCGTCGCGGTCCACCACGATCAGCGCGGTGCCAGTCGCGTCGCCGTCGAGCACTGCCACATCGGCGGTGTCCACGCCGGCCGCGGTAAGTGCTTCCAGCATCAGGCGGCCCTGGGCATCGTCGCCCACCGCGCCGATCATCCGGGAACTCCCGCCGAGGCGTGCGGCGGCCACGGCCTGGTTGGCGCCTTTGCCGCCGGGCTGCTGCTGCAGGACGCCGCCGCCGACGGTTTCCCCGGCGGTGGGAAGCCGGTCCGTGGTGGCGATGATGTCCAGGTTGATGCTGCCGACGACGGTGACGGCAGGAAGTCGAGTGCTCATAAGGAAGTCCTATCAGGTCGAGCCAGGGACGGCTGAATTAGGAAATAGTGTACGCCATGGTTGTACTTGCGCGTCATACGTGGTTGTATAACAACTCACATCCCAACAGCAGGACCAGCCTGCAGAACAAAGGAGTTTGATGTGAACACCCCAGCCACTGCCACCGCCCCGCCGCCATCCGCCGTCGCAGAACTGCCGAAAGTCGGCGGCCGCCGCGCCGCCCTGCTGATCTCCAGCCTGCTGCTCGGCGTGCTGTCCTTCCAGCTCAACGCGAGCATGGTCACCCCGGCGCTGCCGCAGATCGCGGCGTCCTTCGGCCTGGGCGCCGAGGCCGCCGCCCCCGTGCAGTCCATGTTCTTCCTCGCCGGCGCCATCGCCGGGCCCGTCATCGGGCGCTGGAGCGACTTCATCGGCCGCCGCGCCGCCCTGCTCCTGGTCCTCGCCATCATGGGCGCCGGCACCCTCCTCTGCATCGCCGCCCCCACCCTGCCGCTGCTCATCGCCGGCCGCTTCCTGCAGGGCGTCTCCAGCGCCGTCTTCGCCCTGGCCTACATCGTCCTCAGCGAAAACCTGAACGCCCGCGTCTTCGGCACCTCCGTGGGCATCATCGCCGCCATCAACGGGGGAGTGGGCGGCGTGGACGGCTACGTCGGCGGCCTCATGGCCGAAACCCTCGGCTTCCGGTCCATCTTCGTCGTCGTCCTGGTCCTGACCGCCATCGCCGCCGCCTGCATCATCAAAACCGTCCCGGCCGGACGCCCCCAGGGAGTGCGCGGCGCGATGGACTGGTGGGGCGCCGGATCCCTGTCCGTGTTCCTGGTGTTCATCACCTACTTCGTCTCCGGCGGCTCGGCCGCCGGCTGGACCGCGCCCAGCACGCTGGGCCTGCTGGCCGGCACGCTCGCGTCCTTCGCCGCCTTCTGGATGATCGAGAAGAAGCGCAGCCACCCGCTCATCGCCGTCCACCACCTGCGCTCCCGCCAGGTCTGGCCCGTCATCGCCACCACCGTCCTGACCCTCGCCGGCATCTTCGCCGTCATCAACTTCACCGTGGTGCTGCTCAGCCAGGACACCAAGAACGGCTTCGGACTCAGCGCCTCCCTGTCCGCCCTGCTGTTCCTGACCCCCGCCGCGCTGATCGGCGTCTTCGCCGCACCCCTCGCCGGCTGGCTGGCCGACCGCCGCGGCTGGATCAAGACCCTCCGTGCCGGCACCGGTCTGAGCCTCGCCTGCGCCATCGCCGCGGCGACGTTCGCCGACAACCAGGTGGCCGTCCTGATCGCCGTCGCCGCCCTCGGCATCTTTTACAACGGCTTCTTCCTCACCGCCATCAACGGGCTCTCCGTCCTGCTCTCACCCAAGGAAGCACCCGCGGCCCTGCCCGGCATCAACGGCGCCTCCTTCGGCATCGGCGCCAGCCTCGGCGTCGTGCTCGTCGCACCGTTCGCCGCCCAAGCCACCTCCGCCGGTTACGCCACCGCCCTCTGGATTTCGGTAGCGATTACGACGGCGGCCTTCATCGTCAGCCTCTTCGTCGCCGCCCCCAAGGGCGAGTCCGTCTAGAAACCACCACCAGCACAAACGAAACGAGAAACCACCGCAATGACCACGCCCACCAGCCACCCGTTCTACCTCGACTGCGACACCGGCATCGACGATGCCCTCGCCCTGGCCTACCTGCTCGCCTCGCCGCAGGCCGACGTGCGGGGGATCGGCACCGTCAGCGGCAACGTCAGTGCCGCCGTCGGAGCCCGCAACACCCTGGACCTGCTCCAGCTCGCCGGGCACGCCCACATCCCCGTGGCGCTCGGCGCCCACGATCCTCTCGCCGGTTCCTTCGGCGGCGGGGCGCCGTGGGTGCACGGCGAGAACGGGATCGGGGAAGTCTCGCTGGAGCCGGCCTCTGCTGCGCTGGCGCCCGAAACCGCGGCCGAGATGCTGGTCCGGCTCGCGCACGAACACCCCGGCACGCTGCGGGTGCTCGCCATCGGCCCGCTGACCAATATCGCCGAGGCCCTCCGGCTGGAGCCTGCGCTGCCTTCGCTGGTGGACGAAATCACCATCATGGGCGGGGCTGCCCTGGCCCCCGGCAACATTAGCCCGGTGGCCGAGGCCAACATATACAACGACCCCGAGGCCGCCGCCCTGGTGCTGTCCGCCGACTGGGACGTGACCCTAGTGCCGCTGGACGTCACCATGGCCAACGTCCTGGAGGAAACGCACCGGCAGGAGCTGCTCACCGCTCCCGGTCCTGTGCCGCGGGCGCTGGGGGAGATGCTGGGCTACTATTTCCGGTTCTACGAGGGCCTGTTCGGCCGGCCCTGCTCCGCCATGCACGATCCGCTGGCGGCGGCGCTCGCGGTGGGCGGCGTCCGTGCCGCGGTGGCGCCGGTGGTGCGTGCCGCCGTCGACACCGGCGACGGCCCCGGCCGCGGGCAGACCATCTGCGACATGCGCGGCTTCTACAGGGACTACCCGCAGCAGTCCGATGCGCGGTGCCGCGTGGTGCTGGAGCTCGACGGCGACTTCGCCCCACACCTGGTGGATGTGCTGCTCTCGCTTGACGGTGTGGAAAGTACGACGGCGGGGCTCGCCACCGCGGACCGGCTCGCCGGTGCAGGCGGAGACCGCGCTGCCGCAGGATTTTTTCGGACAGCACTATCCAGCTAGTGCAGCTTGAAGCATGATGAACCCCATGAAAAAACTTGTAATAGCCAGCTGCACAGCCGCAGTCATGGCGCTTGGCGGAATCACCATGGCGGCCCCGGGCAACGCGGCGCCGCAGTCATCCATCACGGGGCAAATCATCGTGAAGTTCCGCGACAACGGCGCGGCCGGCGGCGTGCTACGCCAGAATGGCCTCAGCGAGGGCGCTGGAATCGGCAGCACCGGCGCTCACCTGGTTAAGGTGCCGCCTGGCAAGGAATCTCAGCTCATCGAGTCCTTAAGCCGGAACCCGGCCGTTGAGTACGCCGAGCGTGACGAACTGGTTACTGCCGCTACAGCTGACCCTGACTTCAAACGTCAGTACGCTCTGCACAACGAGGGCCAATCATTTACCAACACGGCCGGCACGTTTACTGTGGCCGGGGGCACCAAGGACGCTGATGTGGATGCCCCCGAAGCGTGGAAGAAGGTCCCGGGAGTCCCCGAAGTAAGCGGCACCCTGGTTGCGATCATCGATTCGGGGGTGGCAATCGACCACGACGACATCTCGGACAAGGTCGTCGCACGGGCCAACTTCAGCGATACGAAAATCGTCAAACCCGAGGACTACGACAAATACGGCCACGGCACCCACGTTGCCGGTATTGTTGCCGCCACCCACAACTCCATCGGTGTCGCAGGTGTGTGCCCGGACTGCACCATCCTGGATGCCAAAGTGCTCAACAGCAGCGGGGTAGGCTCCAGCTCAGCCATTGCCAATGGCATCAACTGGGCGGTGGAGAACGAAGCCAAGGTCATCAATATGAGCCTCGGACAGCGCGTTTCATCACGGACCCTCGAGACTGCCGTCAACAATGCGTGGAACCGAGGCGTGGTAATAGTGGCCGCGGCCGGCAACGCCGGCACCCAGGCCAAGATCTACCCGGGCGCGTATCCCAACGTTATTGCCGTGGCTGCGACCGACAACAGGGATGTCAAAGCGTCCTTCTCGACCTACGGCAGATGGGTGGATCTCGCGGCGCCGGGTGTTAATGTCTACTCGACCTTCCCGAACCACCCCTTCGTCCTGGGGACGCAGAACGGCCGGTCCACGGGTTATGACATTGGCAGCGGCACCTCAATGGCCTCGCCTATTGTCGCCGGCGTTGCCGCCCTGGTCTGGAACACGCCTGCCGGCACCGATCACGATGCAGTTCGCACAAAGGTCCAATCCACCGCTGACAACATTGATGGAACGGGCACCCTCTGGGAGCACGGCCGCGTGAACGCCTGCGAGGCCGTCGCTGGTGACTGCCCTTAGTCGGAATACTCCGCCAAAATACTCCGCCAGTAAAACTGGCGGAGTATTTTTTTGCGGCAAGTCCGGCAGCACTGATGCTAAAGCGAGGAGCTTGGGATAAATGGCATGCCTACTATTAGGCAACCACCGTCTCGAAGGACAGCATGGAATACCCCAGCTTCACCGTAAACACCCCAGTGATCCTTTTCTCCGTCATGGTCACCGTTGTTTTCGGCGTTATTGCTCTTGTCCTCAATAGCCTGAAAAAGCGCCGGCTCGCCTTGATCCTGAGCGGCGCAACGGTGCTGCTGATTGCCGCCTTCGTAGTTGCCAGCGGCTTTCTGGAGGCGGCCAGAACCAATGAGATGCTCCGTGCAGCAGACGACCTTGCCGTTCCTGAGGGGTTCAAGCTCGGGAGTGAGCAGGGAAGGACGGGGCGGATCGTTCAAGCCACAGCATTCCTTCCCTGCCTGGCTGTGACGGCGCCCTGCCCGTACCTGCACCGGCAGTGGTCAGGTCGTGAAGGCCAGGGCATGACGCGGGAAGACGTGGAACGGATTATCCGTCACAGCGGGTGGCAGGGAAAGCTGGCTGTCAACGAGGAAAACTGCCAGCTGCAGTACACGAACAGTAGTGCGGTCACTTGTGAAGCAAGAGGGAAGCTCCAGGACATTGATGCCCAGTTGAGGCTGGATCAGATCAGGGGTGACGCATGGAGGTTATATCTCACGCTGAGACCGGAAAGTTAGCAGCTCACCTTAAGCGCTACCAAGGGGGAGAACCTCCGCTCAGAGGTTATCTTGAGTCGCTTACGCCTGTGAGGATCGTGCGTTCGGGCGTGATCCTCCTCCGTTACTGACACGTTTCCCGCGGGTGTGAGGATGACGACAACGGCAACTGCCCGGCCGCAACGGGCCGCACCGGTATGCGCGTGCGCCGTCGCCCATGCCCCCGCGGGCGTGCAGCCCTGTCCGGCTACCCCCGGCCAGAAAACAGGACCGAGGCCACACCCCGGGCGGCCTGCCGCGGGTCGGCGGGCAGTCCCGCAGGCAGGTTGCCGCTGAGCCAAAGCGTGGCGAATCCGTGGACGAGCGACCATGCAGCCAGCGCCGCCTCCTGCGAATCCCTGCCGGATTCCGACGCCGCGAATGGGGCAGCTCCCCGGTAGAGGGACTCGCCCGCCCGCGCCTTGGCCGCGATCAGCTCCGGGTCATCGGCCCGGTACAGCTCCGGCCGGAACATCACGGCGAAGTGGGCGGGGTACCCGACGGCGAAGCCGACATAGGCCACCCCCACCTCCAGAAAGTCGCCGGTTTGCCGCTGCGCCTCGGCCAGCACGTCCGCCAGGAGCCCGAAGCCCTGCACCGCGACGGCGGTCAGCAGTCCGGCCCTGTCCCCGAAGTGGTGCGCGGGGGCGGCATGGGATACACCGGCCCGCCTGGCCAGATCCCGCAGGCTCAGGGCCGACGGGCCGGACTCGGCGATGACGTCGAGTGCGGCGCTGATGATCGTGCGCGGAAGATTCCCATGATGGTAAGACGCGTGCGTGCTCATGCCTCCAGCCTAACTCCAATCTAGCCATTGACAAGTTCAGGCTGGCGAGTAATCTAGTCAGTGTCAAGATTCCCCCGATGCACCTGAAAGGACGCATCATGGCCCCACTCATCACCCTCCTGGCCGTCACCCTCCTGCTGCGTGCCGCCGGTGCCGCCGGCATCAGGCCGCTTCGGTCCTGGCACACCAGCCTGCGCGGTGGCCTCGCGGCCATGTTCACGCTTACTGGGACGGCGCACTTCAACGGCATGCGCGAGGACCTCATCGCAATGGTGCCGCCGGCCCTGCCCTATCCTGAGCTGCTGGTCACACTGACGGGCGTGCTGGAACTGCTTGCAGCCGCCGGCCTGCTCCACCGCCGCACGGCGCCCTGGGCGGCAGGCGGACTGACCCTGCTGCTGGTGGCCATGTTCCCGGCGAACGTCCACGCCGCACTGGCCGGACTCATGGTCAACGGCGAACCGGCCACGGCGCTCCTGCCGCGGACGCTGATGCAGCTGGTATTCATCGCCGCCACGGTCGCCGTGGCGCTCCCCTACATTAGGGCCCTGCCCCGCCGCCGGTCAGCGACCACCCGCATGGCGCTGCCCGCCGGGATCCCGGAAAGCCTCCCTGAGTAAAGGGCAAGAAAGCTGCGGCGGCGGTCCCATCGGATGATTTCCGGCCGGGACCGCCGCCCCTGTCTGACCCCGCTCCTCGCCCGGCCAGCAAACCAAGGCCGCCTCGAACACCGGAATTCAATCCCGGAAACCGCTTCTCAGCCACACGCCCCAAACACTACGCACGAGGGCCCAACGTTCCTCACGAACCGCACAGAAAGCACCCACGACCATCAGGCCCTACGCACCGGAATTCTAGGCAAGGGCCGGTTCAAGTCGACAAGTTGCCCAAGATAATTGCGGACGCCTACGTGTAATCCCGAGTGGTATTGCTCGATGACCTGACCAATGTCCATGACTGACCTCCTATCTGATCTCTACATCAGCGTCGCTAGGCAGGTAAGAGATGGATTCATGGATGACCTAGCTCCCATCCATTGGCGGAACGGCGTCCGTAAGACGGTGGCTCACCCCGTGGTGGTCGAGAATCAGCGGTAGCAGACGGTATTGCCGCGAGTTCGCGAGGAGGTGGTGGGTGGTCCGCGTCCGGCGGAGACGCTACCCTCCCAGTTGCAGGCGCATCAACCAGCGCGTCATGGAGCCCGACTTCGAACTTGTCTTTACGACGCGCTCGAAGCCCATCGATTCGAAGAGGTCGGTGGTACCCACGTAGGCGAACGCCGAACTGACTCGGCCGCCCTGCGGGTCGAGAGGGTATGCCTCGAGGGCTGGGGCACCGCGTTCGCGGGCGTACCGGATCGCGCCGGCCAGCAGCTCGCGGGCCAGGCCCCGGCGCCGGAACGAGGGTCGAATGACAATGCAGATAATGCTCCAGACCGGTACGTCATCGACGGCCGGGATCGTGCGCGAGCGTTGCAACCGGTGGTGGCTGGATCGGGGGCTCGCCGAGCACCAGCCTGCGGGCTCGCCGTCGACGTAGGCGATAACCCCGGGAGGGGTGCCCTCTTCGGCGAAGCGACGCAGCCGCGCCGGTCGCTCCGGGCCGACGAGCTCCCGGTAGTCCGAGTTCGGGATGCGGTAGCTGAGGCACCAGCAGGCCGGGGCGTCCGGGTTCTTCGGGGCCAGGATGGGGTGGAGATCGTCAAAGCGATCGGCGGTCGCGGGCAGGACTTCGATCACGCCAGCCACATCTCCTTGGTAGAGCGGGGGTACATTCATACGATTCATCCTCATACGCTAAAAGGGAGAGTTCAATGAGCGAGAAATTGCGTTGGGGCGTCCTGGGCAGCGCCCGCATCGTCCGCAAGACAATTCCGGCGTTGCAGGCAACGAAAAACGGTGAGGTCGTAGGTATCGCTTCCCGCACCGAGGAAAAGGCCAGGGAGTACGCCGACAAGCACGGCATCCCACAGGCGTTTGGCTCTTATGAGGCGCTGCTCGATTCCCCCGACATCGACGCTGTCTACATTCCGCTGCCGAACGCACTGCACCTCGAGTGGATTCTAAAATCCTTGGACGCGGGCAAGCACGTCCTCTGTGAAAAGCCTCTGGTGATGAGCGCCGAGGAGTGCGCGGAGATAACGCGCAAAGCGGAAGAGACTGGGCGCAAAGTCCTGGAAGGCTTTATGTACCGTTTTCATCCGCGTTTCGAGAAGCTGCAAGAGCTGCTCGCGGACCGTGCGGTGGGCGAACTGACATTTGTCCACGTCACTCACACGTTCGATGCAGGCGGGGATGACAACATCCGCTGGTATACCGGGCTCGGCGGCGGCGCACTTTTCGATACGGGTGGCTACTGTGTCAACGTGAGCCGGATGGTCACGGGGCAGGAGCCGACTGGGGTGGCGGCCTATGGCAATTATCGCGACGCCAACGATGGAGGCCGAATCGACACCAGCATCGCGGGCATGCTGCGCTTTCCCGGTGGGGCAACAGCGCTTTTTGATACGGGGGTGAATCTCGAGCGCCGCAACTTTCTGGAAATCACGGGCACCGAGGGCCGGCTCTACCTCGACAGTCCTTTCAGCCTCTTGGAGGAGAATTCGGTCCTGGAGGAGCATCACTTCGGGAAGGACACGATCTATCACCAGGTCAAGGGCGCAAACCACTTCGTTCGGATGGGTGAACACTTCGCCGACAGCGTCCTAAACGGTACGCCGCTCCGCTACGATCTCACGGACGCGGCAAGCAACGCGCGGGTGTTGGAAGCTCTCGACAGGGCAGCGCGGAAACAAGAGGGGGCGCCGGAACCGAGACCATACTCTGGCGCTGGCCCAGGCGTTAGCTGAAGATTTCGCCGCTCGAGCCGATTTTCGGCCTTCCCGATGGCTGCCACGATTGCGTTGATCCCGTCGCCCGGGGTAGGCAAAGACTGCATCACGGACAGGTGCCCGGCGGGTGCCGCGATGAGGCACTTGGCCAGGTAGAAGGGCCGGTTGGCGTGCCGGACGTACTGTGTCAGCACGAGGACCGGATCCGGGGCGCGCAGGTCGAGCAGCTTGGCCCGGCTCGGCCCCACCTGGCTGAGGCTGATCTGGCATTCGCCGGGTCCCATTACGCGGCCGAAGCGGGTGTTGAGGGCGGCGAGCAGCGTGGCGCCGCCGTCGTCGTCGATGTCCAACGGTGCAGGTGAGGCTTTGCCGATACTGACTGGCCCGGCCGAGATGTTTTCCGGCAGGTGGGCGATGGCTTCGCCGTCGCGGATCAGTCTGACTCCCAGAGCCAGCAGTCGGCGCCGGGATCGACGCCGATGCCGGGCGCGACGAACTCGGAGGCGGGCTGCTGCTCCCGCTTGATGCGCTTGATTTCGAGGTGCTGGCCGGGACCGCCGAGAACTTTTACGCTTGGTGGCGGCACCCAGCCTGGGACCTGACTCGAGCTACTTTTCAGGAACGAGCCCAAGTTGCTGCATCACGCCCAGATTGTCGTAGCTATTCCACTCCTCGACTATCTTGCCTCCTTCGATGCGGCTGATGGAGATGCCTTTGAGCTCTATTTGCCTCCCAGTAGGAGGGCCGAACTCTTCTATCTCTCCCTGGTGGGTGCCGCGTATTGTCCAGCGGGTGGAGACCTTATCCCCTTCGGCTAGCTCGTCCTCAACGGTTACGTTCAGGTCGGGGAAAGCGGTTTTGTACGTTGCGATAAACTTCTTGGCTTCCTCTGGGCCACGGATCTCTTGACCGGGGTCGTGCCAGACGAGGTCGGTGGAGTACACCTCGTCAATGATGTCCGGGTTAGTCGGGGCTTCCCAAGAACGACGCGCGAGGGCCTTGTTTTCTTCGGACATGCTTATCCACTCCTTACCTAATGAACCCTTCAGGCATCCCAGCATCACCTTACGAGGGCGCTGTAGGAGGATTGTCCCGCACACGTACTCCCAAAAAGAAGGGGGCTCGGCTAGCCGTGTAAGGACACGCTGGCGGCTAGGACCTGGCAAGAGCTGGATGGTCGCGAGCACTCACGAACTAGTCGCGTCGCATCCCCTTGGGGCGACACCAAGTGATCACAGAACGGCGCCAAAAGGGCGATCAAATCCACAGCATCAGGGATTCCCTTTAGCGCGCCCTGCGCAGTGGGTCGGTTCGGCTCAGGACTGGATGGATTGCATCACGGACAGGTGCCCGGCGCGTGCCGCGATCAGGCACTTGGCCAGGTAGAAGGGCCGGTTCGCGTGCCTGACGTACTGTGTCAGAACGAGGACCGGATCTGAAGCCCGCAGGTCGAGCAGCTTGGCCCTGCTCGGACCCACCTGGCTCAGGCTGATCTGGCATTCGCCAGGCCCCATCACCCGGCCGAAGCGGGAGTTGAGGGCCGCGAGCAGTGTGGTGCCGCCGTCGTCGTCGATCTCCAACAGTGCCGGTGAGGCATTGCCGATACTTACCGGCCCGGCCGAAATGTTTTCCTGCAGGTGGGCGATGGCTTCGCCGTCGCGGATCAGGACCGATTCCCAGAGCCAGCAGTCGGCGCTGGGATCGACGCCGACACCGGGGGCGACGAACTCGGAGGCGGGCTGCTGCTCCCGCTTGATGCGCTTGATCTCGAGGTGCTGGCCGGGGCCGCCGAGGACTTCCTCGAAGGGGCGGATCCGTTCGATGCCGATGCGGGGGAGAGTGTCCGAAACGAACCGGCCGACGCCGCGGCGGGCCCGGATGAGGCCGTCCTCCTCGAGCAGCATGAGGGCTTCGCGGACGACGGTGCGGCTGACCTTCATGTCCGTGCCGAGGTCGGTCTCGGTGGGGAGCATGGAGCCGGGGGTGAGCAGGTTGTTGCGGATGGCCTCGGCGATCCGGGAGTAGACGGCAACGCGGAGCGGCGAGCCGGGCTGTGCCTCCACCGGCTGGGACAGGAACCTCGCGGCGTCCTCGTGCACGTTATGCCTCGCTTGCGTGTTGTTCGGGGAAGTCCAGCCTAACAAGTACTACTGGTTTGTTGGACAAGGTGGCGGGTGCTGGAGATTCCCCTCTCAGCCGTCCCGGCGATGAACGTTTGTGCAGGCGCATCGGGCCGTTCTTTCTGGCTTGGACGCCCGAACCAAAAGCTACTCGCCAGTAACGATCAGGGAAACGCAAGTGTTTCGCGAGGGGGAGGGGACGCCCGCAGGCGGCCATGCCTCGCGCACATCCGTGCACCCGAGGCCACAAAGGCCTCCGGGCTGCCTACATTTGAGTACCCCGGGCAACCCTGGTTAGCCCTAAGAACAAAGGTAACTGTTGGGCCCAGCCCTCTGACACATGAACAAAGAGGTTTCTATGTCACTGCTCACCAAGACCCTGTCCATCGCCGCAGCCGCCGTCCTTGCCGGGTCCTTGGCCGCGGCTCCCGCCCAAGCTGATGCCGTTGAGATTTCCCCGCCGGGAGCCAATGACTGGTCCTGCAAACCAACTGCCGAGCACCCTTATCCGGTCATTCTGGTGCCTGGAACCTTCGAGAGCATGGTGAAGAACTGGTCCACCCTGTCGCCGTACCTCAAGAGCGCCGGGTACTGCGTCTTCGCCCTCAATTACGGAGAGACGAACGGCGTGTATGCCACAGCGCCCGTGGCCGAATCAGCCCAGGAACTCGCCCCGTTCGTGGATGCGGTCCGTGCTGCCACCGGTGCCAAGAAAGTGAATCTTGTGGGCCACAGCCAAGGCGGCATGATGCCCCGCTACTACATGGGCTTTCTCGGCGGAGCCAAGCATGTCCATAAGCTCATCGGCATCGCACCCTCCAACCACGGCACGGAAGGTGTGATAGTCCCGCCCCCAGGCTTTGTGCCGGATCCGGACTACCCAGGCCTGGGCTGTGCCGCCTGCGCCGATCAGCAGGCAGGCTCGGATTTCATGCAGAAGCTCAACTCCATCGGCGACACCATTGCGGGACCTTCCTACACCGTCATCTCCACGGTCTACGACGAAGTGGTCATTCCCTACAACAGCCAGTTCCTGAACGGCCCGGCACGGCAGGTCACCAATATCACCATCCAGGACAAATGCCCGGCAGATCTCTTCGAGCATGACCAGACGCCGAACGACCCCGTGGTGCACCAGATCGTGGCCCATGCACTGGGTAGGGCATCCGGCCCCGCCGATCCGGCATACCAGCCGCGCTGCATCTAGCTTGTCGGCCAGGCATGGGCCGTCCTGACGTAGTCCGGCACCCTCCGCGGTGAGTGCATCCTTGGTGCGGCGCTGCTGGTAGCCGGCCAGCATGTACAGCGGGAACGCCCTGCCACTGTGCCGGGAACAGCGATGGCCCCGGCAGCGGGAAGTTGCGGCCGGGGCCATGCTTTTGATGTTGGTGCGGGTTAGGGGCGCAGGACGGCATCAGCAAAGGTCCGGGAGCTTGGCCGGGGTTGGCCCCACCTGGCTCAGGCTGATCTGGCATTCGCCGGGTCCCATTACCCGGCCGAAGCGGGAGTCGAGGGCGGCGAGCAGTGTGGTGCCGCCGTCGTCGTCGATCTCCAACGGCGCGGGGGAGGCTTTGCTGATACTAACCGGTTTCCTGTACATCAGCACTTCCAGACGCTGAAAGGAGTTCCCCTACCTGCCAGCAGGATCTCACGTCATGCTGGCAGGTAGGCAGAGAAGTTGCGCTGGACAACTATCAAGGCTCCATGGAGCCCGGATCCGGGGTTGTAACCGGCGCGTCCTCTACCAGATCAAGAGGCAGACCGTGGGTGCGCTGTATAGGCGGTTTGACCTATTCGCATCCGAGGCCATCACCGTCGCGGTCAAGGCCATAGACATCAGATCCGACCACGGATACAGGTCCCCCAACGTAGGCGGGACCATTCCCGCTTCCTCCGGAGCAATCCACGTCTGAGGCGATCGGAACGCAAGCTCCGGCATAATTGGGATCGCACCCCGAGGGAGCAGCGGGCGCCGGCGCCGGCACTGGAACTGCTGCCGCTGCTTCTGCTGCGGCCTGTTGGCGCGCAGCTTCGGCGGCAGCGGCCTTTTCCTGTTCGGCTCGTGCCGCCGCTTCCTGCGCCGCCTTGTCAGCTGCAGCTTTTGCGGCCGCTTCCTGCGCTGCCTTGTCTGCTGCAGCTTTTTCCTGCGCTGTCTTGTCTGCAGCAGCCTTTTCCTGGGCGGCCTTGTCAGCTGCAGCTTTTGCGGCAAGTGCCGCGGCCGCCGCGCGCGCATCAGTGAGTTTCTTCGAGGCCGACTCTTCCATCCAAACCAGTTCCCCGGCATCGCTTTTCGTGCAGACGAAAACGGTCGGCGGGTACTCTTCAGTCGTGTTCTCCGTATCGCAGGAGGTCGTCGCCGGAGCAGTAGGAGTGGCCGTCGGAGAGGCCGATGCTGAACTCGTGCTTTGCGACAACGAAGCGACTGGTGGCCCTGCACATGCGGCGACGGAGAGAATGGTGGCGCACGTTATCGTCACGCTCATCATTGGCCGACTGGCGGTTCGCAGACGGCCCAGGACGGCGCCCGTCAGCGGACTCATCCTGTGATCCTTATTTCGCGCGTCATTGCGACGAAAAGATATATTCATTTGTTCCCCATAAAGCTGAAGTTGGTGCGAATTGCCTGCCGAGCGTAGCATTCCTGATTCAGTAAGAAACAGATGTTCCCGATGACAAAACTTGTCATTGACAATGCCGCGTAACTTCAGCCCTGTGAAAATGTGTAACGCGATTCAGGATAGTTGAGCCGTTCCTGAATGCTAAGCCTGCATGCCGGCCGCCTTGCCGGGTTCAGGCTCCTAAGTTGGCGAGGTGCTCGCGGAGCCCCGGATAGTTACTGTTTTGGGCCAGAACCTTTTCGAAGTCCTTGCGTGCCATCGCTCGCTTCCCCTCACTCAGGTAGGTCAGGCCCCGCTCGATCAATGCACGCTGCCGGAGTTCCGCAGGTCGGGACCGCACGCGCAACGCTTCCTTGAACGCCTCGCGGGAGGCATCCGGGAAGCCTTGCTCTCGGAAAGCGATGCCGCGCTGGATGAGGAGGTATGTGGCGGCCTCGTCATCGTTCTGGAGGTCTTCAGTGAGGTCGACAACCTCATCCCATCGGCTTTGCGCAGTGTAAAGCTCAGCCAAAGAGACGGCGGAAACTGTGCTCGGCTCAAGTTGCTCAATGACGTCTACGGCTGACGCGAGATTTCCCAGGTCCTGATGGATTTCAGCCAGTAGGAGTCCGATGAAGTCGCGGTCCAAGGGAAGCATCACGGCAATTCCCTCGGCAATGGGCAGATTGAAGGTGGCAGCGGGCATGTACTTCTGAACGAATTCATCCGACGCCGGTTCATAGCCGCTGTCGAAAAGCCAGCTCAACAGGCCGAGAGCCCGCTGCCGGTCGCCTCTGGGCATTGCCACGAGCATCGCCTCAAATAGGGCTGCGATTGGACGCGCTTGCTCGAATTCTGTTCCGATCCGTGGCAACTCGTTGGCATTAGGGCGTGCAAGCAATGCCCGGTGAAGTTCCTTCTCCCATTTGGGCGCGAAGAATCCTGGAGTTGCTGGCTTGGGAGCCTGGGATTCGTAGGTCCCTGTCGCTGTGGCGCGGGCAGCGGCCGCGGATGGGACGCGTCTGGCGGAACCAGGAGAAATGGTCTTCACGTGTGAGAGCCCTGAGCCGGGAATACCTAGTGTGCGTGTCACGCGACCGGAGGAATTTGCAGAGATCCTTGCTCCCGGGACTCCAGCGCTGAGGCCAACACTCTTTGGCGTTATCGTCATCCGTATCCCCGGTGCAATCTTGAATGACTTGCGAACCCTGAAGCCCATGTCTCCCCCGTTTGTGTGGCCGCTGGCCCGCCGACTTGCGGATTCATCAGTATATTCACTGATCGGGTGTCGAAACGCTAGAAATCAGGGTCTAAATATGCCGGCCACCCTCCATGCCGTGGACCTTCCGGGCGAAAGCTGCCGTCGAAGATCTTCGCCTTTCTTGACTGAAACTTTCGCCGATCTTGCACTCACGGGGTGAGCATTAATTCACAACTTGGAGGGAGTGAACATCATGGCTGACAACCAAGAATTGCTCGATTGGGTTTCCCCGCGCAAACAGCGGGAAATCGACAACCAGGCGGCATTTCTGCGGTATCTGCTGGAGCGTGAAGAGGCGCAAGGGGGTGGAAAATCATGAACGATTACGTACCCCGTCCTCGTGAACCGCACGACGCGCTTTGGGTCATCCAACGCGACCTGGCGAACATCATCGCCAAGTACACCGCTCGGGGCGACCACGAAACTGCGGCCGTCTACAAAGAAGCACTTGCCCGTTACAACGGCGAGTGAATCCGGCAACCAGCACGTGGCGCGAAGCGCCGGTGCCCTTCAACGCCGTCAACGACCGTACTCCGCCGGAAGGTCCCGCCAGACAATGCGGCACCGGTACTGCCGGTACATGATGCCTTCAACTGCCTGGCGGTGACCGCCCACGTGTCGGCCCCGCCGCCGGTCGGAGCACTGGAACAATACGCGCTAAGTGGCCAGGGCCACTGTCCGCCGTCGGGCAGGTGAAGCCGCAACCAGCAGCGCAACGATCGCGACGGCCGCGCTCAGCACCAAGCCGGGCCTGTACTGCTCGAGCATGGCCGCGGCGCTTGGGACCGTGCCGCTGTCCGAGTGTCCTCCGCTGACCATGGCTGTGGTGACTGCCAGGACCAAAGCGGCTCCCACCTGTGTGCTGGTCTGGATGAGCCCGGCTGCCAGTCCCTGTTCCGAGTCCTTGATGCCCGCGGTCGCTTGGACGTTGATGGACGGGAAGGCCAGGGCGAAGCCGATGCCCAGCAGGATGATCGAGGGCAGGATGTCCAGGGCGTAGTTGGGTGTGGTGCCCACCCGGAGGAACAACACGTAGCCGAAGCCCAGGGAGACCAGCCCGGTCAGGATCAACCGCGTGGCGCCGAACACATTGATCAGGCGGTCCGCGAACGGCGCGCTGGTGGCGACGATAAGTCCGGCCGGCAGTAGGGCCAGGGCCATCCCCAGCGGGCTCCACCCCAGGACGGACTGCAGGAAGAGCGTCACGATGAACTGGAAGCTGAGGTAGGAGCCAAACAGTCCAATCGCACTGAGGTTGGCGCGCGCCACCCAGCCCTCGCGCAGGATGCCAAAACGGATGAGCGGGTGCCGGACTTTGTTCTCGATCACGGCGAAGGCTCCCAGGACCGCGGCAGAGATGATGAATCCGGCGATTGTTGCCACAGATCCCCAGCCCTGTTCCGGTGCGGACACCAGCGTGTACACGAGTCCCAGCATGCCAAGCGCCAGGGTGACGGCGCCCCAGATATCGTGACCGCTGTCAGTGGCATCGGGCGTATCGCGGGGGATGTAGCGGGCGCCCAGGATGACCACCAGTACAGCGATCGGCACGGAGACCAGGAACGTCCAGCGCCAGCTCAGGCTGGTCATGAGGCCGCCGACGACGAGCCCCAGGGAGAAGCCGCTGGCGCCAAACGTCGTGAAGATGGAGAGTGCCTTGTTACGCTCGCGGCCCTCGGCGAAGTTTGTGGTGATGATGGAGAAGCCCGTGGGGGCAGTGAAGGCAGCCGCCAGGCCCTTCACGAATCTTGTGGCGATGAGGATTGCAGGGTCATTCACGAGCCCACCCAGCAGGGAAGCGGCCGCGAAGACCGAGAGGGCGATGAGGAAGATGCGGCGGCGACCCAGGAGATCCGCGAGCCGTCCGCCCAGAAGCAGCAGGCTTCCGTAGCCAAGCACGTACGCGGAGACAATCCACTGGAGGGCGTCCGTGCCAAGGTCCAGTTCCTGTCCGATGGACGGCAGGGCCACGCCCACCATGGAAACATCCAGTCCGTCAAGGGCAAGGACAGTGCAGACAACCATCAGCAGGAGCCACTGGGCCCGGGTCCAGCGGACGGCCGTGGCGATCGGTTCGGCGGTTCGTTCGAGGGTGGTGGGTGATGTCATGTCGGCCAATCTATATGACACGTCATTCAATGACAAGGAATATGACAGGGAATATTATGACGTCGACTTCAGTTCGGCTTTCGCCTAGAATCAGTGCATGGCATTGACGACGGACCGCCTGCTGGTTGAGCAATGGCGCAGCATCCAGGACGCATACTTCCGCACATCCTGTGCCCTTGACCGGACGCTGGAAGCCAAGTTCGACATCGGCCTGAACGAGTTCGAGATTCTGGATCTTGTGGCGGAGAACAGCAAGGCCACGTGCCGGATGAAGGAACTTGGTGAACGGACGCCCATGAGCCAGAGCGCCGTTTCCAAGGTCGTGGACAGGCTGGAAAAGGCCGGATTGCTGACCCGCCAATCCTGCGCGGACGACCGCCGTTCGCTGTACCTGGAACTCACGGAGGCGGGCCGCAAGCTTCACCGGGCCGCCGCCGTCGAACACCGCGCGCTCCTCAAGGAAAACCTGCCCAAGGGCTCCGTGAAGTGACCTGACCCGCCGCGACGTCCTGACGTCCGTCTGCCGTCGCCCGTTCTGTGTTGCTGCGTGGAGTTCCTTGAGGGTGTTCAGGTTCAGGACGGACTGGATTACCTTTCTCCTATGGCCATGGGCAAGGAACGGTGCTCTGACCCCCTATAGGAATTTCTACTCAGAAGGAGTGGGAAGGTCATGAATCCACGAAGCAAAATATCTATTGCTGTGGTTGTCGTGCTGCTCGTGGCTGGCGGTGCCGCACTGTTTATCTTCGACAGCACGAAAAGGAGCAGGGCCGCGGAGTACAACCCCCAGGTCAACCCTGCCGATTTCAGCACCAACATCACCAATCAATACTTCGCCCTCCCTGTCGGCAAGAAAATGACGTACGAGACCACCCAGCAGGGACAGGTCACCGAGAGGATTGAAATCGAAATCCTGCCGGAGACCAAGATGATAGAGGGCGTTGAGACGGTGGTGTATCTCGACAAGGAATACAAGAACGGGCAGCTCGTGGAGGAAACCCGGGACTACCTGGCGCAGCATAAAAACGGCGATGTGTGGTACTTCGGCGAGGACGTGAACAACTACTGGAACGGGATGCTGCTGCACCATTCCGGCAGCTTTCTCCATGGAAAAGACGGGGCAAAAGCCGGCATCTGGATGAAGGCCGAGCAGCGCGTCGGCGACTCCTACAAACAGGAATTCTACGTAGGCCATGCCGAAGACATCCGGGACACCGTCGCCACCGGCGAGACCGTCACCACGAAATCAGGAACGTACACCGGTTGCGTCAAGGTCTACGACTGGACGCCGCTGGAAAAGAATGCACGCGAGCATAAATATCACTGCCCCGAGGTCGGTGCGCTGGTCCTTACCGAGGACCTGGAAACCGGCAGCCGGTCAGAACTCGTGAATGTCATCCAGCCCTAATCTGTCAGCAGCACCTCCGTCTGCCGCCTGGCCCGCCGCGGCATCGCGCAGGGCAAGGGCCGCCTGAACCAGCGCGGCATGCGTGAGCGCCTGCGGATAGTTTCCGAGAAGGACTCCGGTGGCAGGATCGATCTCCTCGCTGAACAGGCCCAGCGGACCGGCGGCCGCCAGGAGGGCTCCGAAGAGTTCCGTAGCCTCCGGCGCGCGCCCCGTCAGCGCGAGGGCCTGGGCGAGCCAGAACGAGCAGGGCAGGAAAGCGCCCTCGTCCCCGGGCAGCCCGTCCTGGCCCGGCGGGTATCGGTAGAGGAAGGGGTAACCCGCCGACAGCTCCGACCACACAGCATCCACCGTTCCCCGCAGACGTGCCGAGCCCGGTTCCTCGAAGCCGGTCACGGGGAGGATGAGCAGCGCCGAGTCGAGGTCCGCGGATCCGTAGGAGCGGGTGTAGGTGTTACGGGAAGGATCGAAGCCCCGGGTCCTCATCTCGGCGGCCAGGTTATCTCGCGCTGCTTCCCACCTCAGCTGCCGCCGCCTGCCGACCGGATGGGTCCGGGCGATGCGCAGTGCCCGGTCCAGGGCGAGCCAGCCCATCACCTTGGAATGCACGTGCTGTGCTGCGTCGGCGCGGATCTCCCAGATGCCAGCGTCCGGCTCCGGCCAGCGCCGCGCCACGAGGTCGGCAAAGCCCCGCATCGCCCGCCATGTCTCCGAATTCAGCGGGTGCCCCTGCCGCACAAGGTTCCAGGCGGCGTCGAGGACCCAGCCGTAGCCGTCAAGCTGATGCTGGTGGGCGGCCCCGTTGCCCACCCTCACCGGGATGCTGCCACGGTAGCCGGGCCAGTCCTCCAGGGTGCGCTCGCGGGGGACATGCCCGCCCGTCAACGTCAGCAGGGCCGGAAGCCGGGGCCGCTCCAGCCTGCCGGCATGCAGCAGCCAGTTCAGGAAGTTCAGGGCCTCGCTGTCTTTGCCCACACCGAGGAACGCGCCGATGCCGATGCTGGCATCCCGGGGCCAGGCGTATCTGTAGTCCCAGTTCCGTACGCCGCCGGGGTCCTCAGGCAGCGACGTGGTGGGCGCCGCGACCGGTGCGCCCGAGGGGGAATACGTCAGCAGTTTCAGCGTCAGCAGGCTCCGCAGGACCGGTTCGCGGAACGGGATGTCCTGGCTGAAGCCCGCCGCCCAGTCCCGCCAGCGGGATTCGTCGGCTTCCACCAGATCCCACGCGGATTCGGGGTCCACCCAGATCAGCGGCTCCGCGTAGGCCACGGCGAGCACCAGCACAACCGGGCGGCCGGGCACAACGGTGATTGCCGCCGCCGTACCCGGCGTGATCCTCAGCCCGCCGCTGCAGCCGAGCGACAGGGCCAGCGGGCCCCATTCGCAGACCAGGTGCTTCCCGGGCCGGACACGGGGACGGCGGTGGCCCTCGCCGAGGCGGGGGTCAAGCTCGACGACGGCCTCCGCCGGTGCGCCCTCGGCCACCAGCCGCCGGATGAGGAGAGTGGCCGGCAGCAGCCGCCCCGATACCTCCGCCACCATGGCCTCGGTCAGCGACAGTGTGCCGCCGTCCGTGGCCCACACCGTCTCGAGCGTGGCGGTGTGCTCGCGGTAGCGGCGGACGAGGGGCCGGGAAGGCCGCGCGGGACCGGCCCGGAAGGCTCCCGCTTCCGGGCCGCCGAGCAGGGCACCGAAGACCGGTTCACCGTCGAACGTGGGCGCGCAGAGCCAGTCGATTCTCCCATCGGCCGAGACCAGGGCAGCCGTGCGCGTGTCGCCCAGCAATCCGTACTCGGACAGGGCGGGCGTTGCGGCGGTGTCCATTGTCAGCGCACCTTCTTCCGCGTGGGAGGGGTCAGTAGACCGTGAGAAGCAGGCCGAGCAGCGAGCCGTAAACCACGTGGGCCGCCACGGCCACCGCCGGCGTCTGGATTCCGTAGTTCAGGGCAAGCAAGCCCGGAGGCTCCAAGGCCGCGCGGCTGGACGGGCCGGCCCTGGTGGTCGCCATCCTTGGATGAATGCCCGGCACCAGGGGCAGAATGACGGTCAAAGCCACGGCAACGTGCAGGAGTCCCAGCAGGGCCCCGATCCACCACGTGGCCCTGCCCAGCAGCGCGAAGACCGCCGCATAGCCGAGAGCGAATACCTGCCCCGCAGCGAGGTGGATGAAGAAGCCGGCCACCCGCGCCTTGTCCGGGTCCGGGGTGACCAGCGTGCCAAGGACCAGGGGCAGATCCAGCCGCGTCCAGCCTGCCATCTGGGCGGCGATCATCACCACGGTCAGGGCCGCGGTGGCGAGCAGGCCGAAGAGTGCCCAGCCCTGCCAGTCCATCTCAACCGCCGCCCCGCGGCGTGCGGGTCGCTCGTGCTGTTTCCATGGCGCACCTTCTAAAACTATGTTCTCTAATTTTAGAGAGCGGGTGCTCGGGAATCAAGGGACGACGGCGGCGGCTGCTTGCCGCTTGGACGCGCCAGGGTGGCGCGCGCGGGCCGCAACCGCGGCTTCCAGCGCAAGGTGCGGCCGCCGTCGTCGTCCGGGTCTGCGGGCGGCTACTTCTTCGCCGAACGCGGCTTGGACGCCTTCGGCTCCTTGGGCGGCAGCCCCGCGACGTAGGCGTAGGCCTTCGCAACCCAGGCCTTTTCCCTGGCCTCGTCGCCCTCACCTTCGGCGTTCCAGATTTCAGGCAGTCCCGTATAGCCGCCCATCGGGCGCTCCTCCGGCCCAAACGGAACGGTCCGCTCGGCCGACTCCAGCTCGGCCCGGTCGGCCTCGGAGAGGCGCACGCCGATGGTGGAGCCAAAGAGGCCGGCGAACATGTTCCCGTTGACGAAGGCGCCGAGGTTGCCGAACATCGGCTTCACCACGACCTCGGGGTCCGATGGCATGACGGAGCGGAAGTGCTCCTTGTCCGCTTCTGACGGTTTGGGCATCTGCATGGCTACTTCTTCCGGATCGCGGGAGCCCGCGCAGGGCCCCGACTGCTTGCAGCTTCACCATATTGCTTTACCGCGGCACGGGGGAGGGGCGCCGATTAACCCGGTTCCGAAAACCCGTGTAGTGTGGAGACCGTTGTTGTGTTTGTATTTGGTAGTTCAGGCAGTACGCGCGGTCGAAAGTCCGCGTTCTTCTGAAGTAGCGGTTTTGAACACCCCACACCGGAGGACCCGAAAGTCGGGACTTTTCCTCCACCTTCACGAAGGACAAAAATAATGGCTACTGGCACCGTCAAATGGTTTAACGCTGAAAAGGGCTTCGGCTTCATTTCCCCCGATGACTCTTCACAGGACGTTTTCGCACACTACTCTGCGATCGCTTCCTCCGGCTTCCGCTCCCTCGAAGAGAACCAGAAGGTTTCCTTCGAAACCGAGCAGGGCCCCAAGGGTCCCCAGGCCGTCAACATCCAGGCTCTCTAATTTTCTAGAGATCCGGGACCGTTAGGTTTCGAGCAGGGCCCGTCATTCGACGGGCCCTGCTTTTTGTTAACCCGCGTGTGCTGGTTCATCGGTGGCGGGTAACGCCGGCCAACGGCACATCCGGTACCGTGTGGATAGCTCGAAACGACCTGGGCGACAAGCCTGGATCGAATTCTTCGTGGACTGGGGGAGTGCTGACGCCGTGAGTGATATGCAGCTACAGCTGGACGAACTAATGGCCAGAACAGCCGACATAATCGCCGACGCAGGGCACGAAGCCAGCAGGGATGACAGTGACGGCTCCTGGTACTTTGCCCCGAGCGGCGACAACTACAGGCACGTTCTGGTCCGTGATGGACTGTTTGTTCTTGGGCAGGTCGACCGCAGCAACCCCGAGTACGATGTTTTTGCCTCAGAGAATGTCCGCGATATGGAGCTGTTTATCGTCTTCTGGCTCTGCAGCAGCTGGCGGTCGCAGCGAGGTCTTCCCAAGTTGTTAACAGTTCCCGTGCCGGTTACGGTCGACAAGGCAGCACCAGGATTCAGCCTGGAGCGGGGTTGCTCCGCGTGGGTGCTCAAGGAAACAGCCACCGGCGCTGAGCGGCGCTCTTCCAACGCGTCGGGGTTGGTTCACTTTTCCTATTACGTGAATCTGTCCCTGGAAGAACTGCATGCGGCGTGCATGCCACCTGAAGGGAAACCTCCCTTCTTCCCGTTGTCGGTGCATGGCGTTTCCGCCACGTAATATGCGGCTGGTCGGGGACGGGCCGTCCGCGAGCCGTGGTGATTTTTCGCGGGCGCGATTTCAGGGTTAGCCTTTCCATAAAGCCGCTCCGGGTGAATTGCTGGTCGGCGCGATGAAATGCACCGGGGGAAAAATGTCTCATGGGACCGTACTGACCAGCGCCCATATCACCGAGGGACTGAAAAAGCTCCAGGAACTGGCCTTCGCTGAGGGCGGGCCCGGCCATGGGGCCGAAATTCTGGTCTACTCCCGCATCATGTACATGCCGGTCGAGCAGGGCACCGCGGACAGCCGCACCGACGGCGTGTGGGGCTTTCCCGATTACGCCAGCGATTTCTCCCCCGAATTTCTGTCGCAATGGCTTAAGGAAGTCCGCCGGCTTTCCTACGTGCCGGGGCGGGGAACCTGGATCAGCTGCAGGGTCTACCTTTACCCCGATGCCGACGGCGTGCTGCAAGTCTCTGACCAAGAGTTCATCGAACCGCTCCACGACATGCCGACGCGGCGCAAGGAGCAATTCGGCCCGGCCGGGACGCTGGTAACCGACCTGCGTTACTTTCCCCGCACGGTGGACAACATCCCGTCATGGATGTGGGCCACGTTCCGGGAGGCCAAGGTGACGCCGCCCGTCTACAACGCCGGTCTCCGTGCTGTCGACTGGAACAACCGGCGGCGGCCTGTAACAGCCACCGGCACGGACTGGGACGCGGAGCCCGTCATCATCGACCGGTCGAAGGAGCCGCCGCTGATTGTCAGGGCCTGGCGGAAATTAAGTGCCGCTAGCCGCCCCGGCTGGGTGGGCGGAATGATGCTTGCCCTGCTGGCAATCGGCGGCCACGTCTTGAACTGGGCAGTCGCCAAGGAATCCCACCCGATGTTCGCACAGACTCCGGACCTCGCTCTGGCATATCTGGGCGCGGGGGTGGCGCTCAGCATCATTTTGCTGTCCGGTTGGGCCATGGGCGGTGGCGGGTTCCGATGCTTTCTGTTCATCGCCGGGACGCTTTATTTCGTGGTGGGCGATTTCGTGAACGGACTGCCGGGCCTGGCTTTCATCAAGCTCGGAACCATGGCCCTGTCCTTGGGAGCGGCGACATCGTTTCGAAGAAGGTATGGAATATGAGCGGGCTGCGCTATCTTGCCGCTTCCGTCCCACCGCGGATGGCGAGTGCCGGCTCAGTAGTGGCGCTTCCGGTTCTCGCCGTGCAGCAGATGAACGATGTCGCCGTGGGCGGCTTGCTGGTGGCTGCATCGCTGGGCCCGAGCGTTCTCGCCGCACCACTGGTGGGGGCGGCCCTGGACAGAACCCGCCGCCCCGGCGCATGGATCGCAGCCTCCGGGGTAATCACCGCCGTCGCTTTGGCGGTATCCGCCTTTATCGGCGAGATACCAGTCCCTGTTGCGCTGGCATTTCTGGTTGCCGCCGGAGCATCGGCGCCCTTTTACATGGGGGGCTTGTCAAGCTTCGTCGCCAATTCAATACCTGGCGGACGTCGGGCGTTCGCCTATGATGCCCTCTCCTACAACATCTCTGCCGTAGCTGGCCCCGCCGCCGTGGCCGGAATTGTGGCTTTCTTGCCAGCCAAGGCTGCCCTCATGGTGCTGGCAGTCAGTGCGGCCGTCGGTTCGGTGGCCGTCCGCACAGTCCGGCTTCACCCCCACACTCGTGCGGAAGTAACACCATGGCGGGCAGCCAAAGCGGCTCTCCGCCGGATCGTCCTGCACCGTCCGTTAGCGGTTGTGACTGCTGCCTCGACCCTGACCCAGCTTGGCCAAGGCGGCCTGGCCATCGCGGCCATTGCACTTTCGATCGAAAGGATCGGCTCGCCCGGTGAAGGTGCAGCCCTGGTGACATCCTTCGCCGCTGGCAGCCTCCTTGGTGCCCTCTACCAGACCGTGCGGCCTGCGCGCAGCAGGCCGCACGTCCTCATGATGGCAGGATTCCTTGCCACAGGGTTATTGACGATCAGCGCCGCGCTCGATATCGGAATAATGTGGACGGCCATGGCCATTGGCCTGTCCGGCGTCTTCACGGCCTCCAGTGTGGCCGCCATGCTCCACCTCCGCAATCAATTCAGCCCGCCGCACCTCAAATCCCAGATCTTCACAGTCACGGCAGGTTTCCGCGCCAGCGCATCTGCAGCCGGCGCAGCTTTGGCCGCCTCAGCGACAGGGTTCGGGGGCACAGCCGCAGTGGTCGCTGTGGGTCTGATCTGGGTAGTGTCGGCCGCGCTAATGGGCGCCTACCCAAAGGCCCCACAGGACGTCGAGTAGCCGCCCGGGCAGGATCCTGGGGATCCGGGACCGTAAAGTTTCGGGCAGGGACCGGTTCACACTACGCAGCCGTCCCTGCCGTCTACTGCCAGCTGGGGACGCTTGAGGCAGAATGGCCTCATGTGCGGCAGATACGTGATGTCCAGGGCCACCGGGGACCTTCTGAGCTACTTCGATGCCAAGGAAGTCGAGGGCTCTCCGCCCCCGCCGAGCTGGAACGTCGCGCCTACACAGGATGTGCCTATCGTGGCCGAACGTCTGGACGAAGGGAGCGTTGAACGGCATCTGCTCATTGCCCGTTGGGGCCTGGTGCCGTCCTGGGCAAAGGACATCAAGATCGGCAACAAGCTGATCAACGCCCGCAGCGAGTCCATCCTGGAGAAGCCGTCGTTCCGCAAAGCCGCTGTCAAGCGTCGTGCAGTGGTCCCTGCCGAAGGATATTTCGAGTGGCAGAAGACCGAGGACGGCAAGAAGATCCCCAACTATCTGTTCTCGGAGAAGGAGCCGCTGCTGGGCTTCGCCGGGCTGTACGAGTGGTGGGCGGATCCATCTCTACCCGAGGATGACCCGGGGCGCTGGCTGCTCAGCTGCACGGTGCTGACCACGACCACGCAGGACGCCCTGGGCCACGTCCACGACAGGTCACCAGTCATCATCCCTCGGGACCGCTTCGCTGAATGGCTCGACCCGGATCTGACCGACAAGAACGACATTCAACACCTGCTGGACTCCCTGCCGGAGCCGATCCTGACGCCCAGGGTTGTCAGTCCCCGGGTGAACAGCGTTCGGAACAACGGGCCAGAACTCATCGAGCCGGCCGAGTGAGCGCGTTCGAGACCTGCGGTGGAGGATGATGCCGAGGTGAAGGGTGTGGATGCGTGCAGAGGGCGTCTGAAGCGCGTCGGCACCGACGAATCGCCGGCGCCGAATTCACCATCCGGCCGGCGCTACTTCGGGCAGCGGAGCTCCGGATTGTAGGCTGCGAACATACCGTCGGGATTCTCGCGCCAGATCCATGCGTGCAGCGCGAAGGTGCCGGGGAACGGACCGTTCTCGAACTTTACGCCGGCAATTTGCGGCCTGGTCTTAGCCGTTGACAGGAACTCGATGGCAACCAGCTTGTACCGTCCCTGCTTGTTGGGCATGTAGACCAAGACCTCCGGCTTGCGGGCTTCGGTCTTGCCGTCAATCAGGGAATCCTTGGCGTAATGGAACCCCATGGCTCCAACACCCTTCTTTTCGACGCATTCGGTGACCTTCTTGTACCCGTCAGCTACCGCATTATCCAGCCAGCGGTAGTCGTCAGTTACGTCCCTCAGCGTCTTCACCAGTTTGCGCTGCTGGGAGGTCAACTCCCGGTCGTCATCGTCATCATCGTCCCAGCCCCCATGGGCGGCGGCGGTGCTGGGCATGAGTCCGGCGGCTAGGACCGCGGCGGCGAGCATGGACATGAGTCCTTTTTTCGTGCGATACATTTTCTTTCAACCCTCTGAGACCGCAATTTCTTCGGTAAGGGTACGAAGCAGCGGACCACAGCCCGGCCCACCTTCGCCAAGATGCCGGCGGACCCGCCAGGCCCGGCCGGTGAATGAGTGAGTGAATGAATAACCCGCTCGCGAGCATGATATTCAGCAGATTGGAGCGGCGCTTATATTATGCGCCTTCGCCCAAAAGCGGCACCAGACATAATTTAAAGAGCTGCCGGACTCGCGCCCTGACTGATTCTCGTTGGCTGAACGAGCGGCGCAAACGCAAGTCAAACTGAAACCTGCATTCATTTACTGCATCGACTGGACATATCTCACTGAATTCCCGAAGGTGAATAAGGTCTCCGGCGTCATCCGGCGTCGGAAAGATCCGACATTCCTGCTGGGGGAAACTATGGCCATTTTTGACCTAGGTGCCGACACGCTCCGAAACCTGAACAAGCAGACGACCCAAAGCCGGACCACGGCGAGCAGGCGCACAGTGCTCAAGGGACTGGCCGCGGGGGCCGTCCTCGGACCGGCTTCGGCCCTGACCGGCGGCGCCGCCCACGCCGCTGCCGGCTACCACCTCGCAGTGGTTGACCAGAACTCCAAGACGGTGCGGATCTACGACCGCAACGCGCAGCGGTGGAACGACGACGCCGTGATCTGGTCCTTCGAGGGCAAGGAACCCTGGCTCGGCAAGAAGTGGTGGACGGACCTGTCCGACGTCAAGATCCGCAAGACCCAGGCGCGGGGGCGGATCGCGCTTGTCTGCGCCTCCGGCGGGGCCGCCGGGATCGTCCAGATCAAGCGCGGCCAGCACACCGACTCGGACAACGACCTGATCTGGCAGGCCTACCCGGATGACAATCCGCACTCCATCGAGAGGATCCCGCACAACGGCTCGATCCTCACCGCCAGCTCGAAGGGCGGGAAGAACCTCCAGCTCTACTCCCCGAAGAACGCGGACAAGATCAACGACTTCAACAGCTATGAGAAGGTCAACTCCTGGAGCTTCCCCGGCGCCCACGGCATCCTCTGGGATCCGCGCACCAAGAACGAGGTTTCCCAGGGAGTGCTTGGGTGCTCGGTGACGGCAGGCTCGTGGGCTACAAGGTCAAGGGTTCCGGCCGGGACACCGACCTCGACGTCTGGCGCGAAGTGGTCATCGACCATCCCGGCGCCAAGATGGGCCACGACCTCCAGCCCGACTACACCAGTCCCGGCCACCTTCTGCTGACCGACGGCAAGGGCGTCTACCGCTACGACGTCAACAGAAACAGCAAGGTGATCGGCAAGCCGATCTGGGCCAGGGGGCCGGTCAAGTCCGTCGCCCGGCACCCCACCACCAAGGAGTACATCTGGGTGGTCGGGTCAGCCGACACCGGCGAGATGGGCACTCAGGTCAGCATCGGCAAGGACCTGGGGACGCCGCCCGACGAGCGCGGCTGGCCCGACGCGCGCTTCTACAAGGCGAGGATTTTCAACCCCGCCTACGAGTGACCAGAGGGCCAGCCGGCAGGCTATACCACCGGCCGGCCCAACTACCGGAGGGGCCTAGTGCAGCCCCATCGCGTTCCGCACTTCATCCAGGATGTGGTGCATGGCGTTCTCGGCCGCCGTGGCATCCCCGCCGGCCACGGCTGCGGCGACCTCCTCGTGGGCGTCGAGGGCTTCCGGGCGGGGCTTGAAGGGCATCAGTCCCTGCCGCGTCCGGCTGGTGAGCACCTCCGCCACCATCCCCTCGAGGGCCGTGAACATCTCGTTGCCGCAGCTCTGCAGCAGCAGACGGTGGAAGGCGATGTCGGCTTC
The DNA here is from genome assembly GCF_059090445.1 of Arthrobacter sp. B2060. NCBI lineage: Bacteria > Bacillati > Actinomycetota > Actinomycetes > Micrococcales > Micrococcaceae > Arthrobacter > Arthrobacter sp. B2060. The sequence continues at coordinate 15,712 of NZ_JBNHFR010000010.1, read as the reverse complement.
GAGGAACCCCTGAAGCTCGCCGGCTTCGCCCAGCCGCCTCAGGTCGGCGGCCAGCGCCACGAGCTGGCTGCGTTCCGCGGCGCTGGCCCGGCGGGCGGCGCCGGCCGCGGCAATGGGTTCGACGGCGATGCGCAGTTCCGTCAGGCTGCTGTACTGCCGCTCCCGGTGGTCCGATGCGAGGCGCCACCGCACCAGCTTCGGATCAAAGACGTTCCACAGCTCCCGGCGCTGCACCACGATGCCCACGCGGCGCCGCGAATACACGAGGTTCATTGATTCCAGGACCTTCATCGTGTCGCGGGCGACCGTGCGTGATATCCCGTATTCCTGCTGCAGCCCCTCGAGGGTGAGGCGGCTTCCCGGCGGGAGTTTCCCGGCGGCGATGGCCACGCCAACAGCGTCCAGCACGCGTTCATGCATCGCGGGGGACCCGCCGTCGTTCGCGTCATCCGCGTTGTCTGCTGTCGCCGTCGACATGCTCCTGCCTTCCCTCTGCGCTGCAGCGCGCTCTCACAGCGTACCGGAAGACGACGTCAAAGGTATGACCTGTGACCCGCAAAGATAGTATCTTTAGTCTCAATTGGTGATACCTTATCTCCAACGCAGTTCGCACCGGGCTGCAGATTGAGCTTCTTCCACAAGCCAAAGACGTCTTCTTCGGAGGTAAACATGCAGTATCCAGCCACGCATCTGGTGGTCATGGGCGTTGCCGGTTCCGGCAAATCCACCATCGCCGCGGCCCTGTCCAAACAGCTTGGCTGGGCGTGCGCCGAGGCGGACGAGTTCCACCCGCAGTCCAACATCAACAAGATGAGCCAGGGCATCCCCCTGCAGGACGAGGACCGCTGGCCTTGGCTCCTCCAGATCCGGACCTGGATGACAGAACAGGCCAAGGCCGGCCACAGCACCGTGCTCACCTGCTCCGCCCTCAAGCGCAGCTACCGCCAGCTGCTGTCCGAGGCGGAAGGGCGCGTCCTCTTCATCCACCTGCACGGCGAGGCAGCCCTCATCAGCGAACGGATGCAGGGCCGCGAAGGCCACTTCATGCCGCCCACGCTGCTGCCCAGCCAGCTCGCCGCCTTGGAGCCGCTGAGCCCGGAGGAACTGGCGGATGGAAGCCTGCGGCTGGATATCTCCCGCTCCCCGGAGGAACTCATCGAGGCCATCGTGGCCGCACTCCAGCTGCCGTACGACCCGGAGCCGGAGTCCGACACGGGCTCAGGCCGGGCGCACTGCGCCCACTGAGCCAACTCTTCTCACATCCCACCCCCAGCATTTGTTTCAAAGGAGAACCATGACCATCGAAGGATGGACCCAAACACTGGGCGCAGGCCCCCTGCTGCTCATCGCGGCGGCCGCAATCGGCGTCCTGCTGTTCCTGATCATCAGGCTGCGCATGCACGCGCTGCTCGCACTGATACTGGTCAGCCTCGCCACGGCCTTCGCCACCGGCATTCCCGCCAACCAGGTGGTACCGGTGCTGATTGACGGCTTCGGGACCACCCTCGGAACTGTGGCACTCCTCGTTGGCCTCGGCGCCATGCTCGGCCGCATCGTCGAAACCAGCGGCGGCGCAAAGGTTCTGGCCGACTACCTGATCGGCATCTTCGGCGAAAAGCGCGCCCCGTTTGCCCTGGGCCTCGCATCCCTGATCTTCGGCTTCCCGATCTTCTTCGACGCCGGCCTCGTGGTGATGCTCCCGGTGGTCTTCGCCGTGGCCCACCGCCTGGGCGGGGGAGTGCTGCGCTACGGCCTGCCCGCCGCCGGCGCGTTCTCCGTGATGCACATCTTCCTGCCGCCGCACCCGGGCCCGGTATCGGCGTCGGCCTTCTTCGAGGCGAACGTCGGCCTGGTCACCATCGCCGGCCTGGTCACCGCCATCCCCACCTGGTACGTCACCGCCTACCTGTACGGCCTGTGGACCGGCAGGAAACTGGAGCTCCCGGTTCCCGAGTTGCTCGGCCACGCCAGCGCAGAAGCCGAGGCCCACCCGCCGCGGTTCCGCACTATCATCGGCCTGCTGCTCCTGCCGCTCGTCCTGATCTTCATCAACACCGGCCTCAACACCTTCGCCGCCTCCGGCGTGCTGCCCGAAAACGTCAGGAACGAACAGTGGTTCCAGCTGCTGCGCACCCTGGGTGAAACCCCCGTGGCGCTGCTGATCTCCGTCCTCGTGGCGATGTACGTCCTCGGCGCCCGCCGCGGCACCCACAACGGCGTCCTGGAGAAGCTGCTCGAATCCTCGCTGGGCCCGGTCTGCTCCGTCATCCTCATCACCGGCGCCGGCGGCATGTTCGGTGGAGTGCTGCGCACCTCCGGCATCGGCGACGCCCTGGCCGACGTCCTGGGCAACCTGGGCATCCCGCTCATCCTCGCCGGCTTCCTGATCTCCGCGATCCTGCGCATCGCCCAGGGTTCGGCCACTGTCGCCCTGACCACCACCGCGGGCCTCATCGCCCCGGCCGTCGCGACGGCGGGACTGAACGGCATGCAGATCGCCGCCCTGGTGATCGCCGTGGCCGCCGGCTCCGTGGTGGTCTCCCACGTGAACGACTCCGGATTCTGGCTGGTGGGCCGCTTCTTCGGCATGGACGTCAAGACAACCCTGAAGACCTGGACCGTCATGGAGACCCTGATCGGCACCATGGGCTTCGCCATCGCGGCCGCCATCTTCGGCCTCGCCGGGCTGGCGGGTTAGCGCCCTGTAGTTGAGTACGACGGCGGGTGCCGGCAGATATCTTGCCGGCACCCGCCGCCGTTCTCTGCTTTTAGGACAGTTTTGTCAGCCTCACAGCCGACTGGTCAGCTCCTTTGTGGATTGGGCATTGTCAACAATTTACGATCGTGCTACGTTGTCCTCCTAGATTGCACACGCCAGCACAAGGGCCCCGGAAGCGCGAGGATGCGCTTCCTGCGGGGGAGCCTCGTGCGGCCATGGAAGGGGACAATAATGAAAAACGACGCTGTGTGGCTCACCTGCGAAGACGACTGCTGGTACTGCACCGGGCCGGAGACGGACTAGGCCGGCACTGGGGATCGCAAAGTACTCAGGCGGTGTGAAGTTCCGATGAGAGCTGGGCCTTCGTTTTCGGCAGGAAGCGGTTGATGGCTGCCGCCGAGATGCCGGCCAACAGGGTCAACAGCACCCACGGGGCGGCCGCCGTCGCGGATGGTGTGTAGGCAAGTTCGTAAAGCGGGGCCAGGGACGTGTTGCCAAGGAGGACGGCCACCCCTCCCGCGCTGGCGAGTAAGCCATAGAAGGCTCCGGTAGGACGCCCGGCCGAATACTCGAGTACCAGTCCCATGGCAACCGGCGTCACGCACATGTGTCCGAGGGAAAGACCCGTTATGAGCAGAAGGGCCGGCAGGATGGGGAACCCGTCCGGCGGAGACAACACGGCCATGACGGCAAGGGAACCGAAACCTGCGGCTTGCAGGGCAAATCCCAGCGGCAGCGCAACCTTTGCTCCTGCCCGGCGCATGAGCCTCGCGATCGGCCACTGCAGGACGACGGTCAGGACAGATGCACAGGCGAATACCGTGGCCAGCGCGCCAATGCCGGCGCCGCTGCGCTGGAGTTCAACCGGCAACCCGAAATAGAGCTGGTTGTAGGCCAGGAGATTGACGCTGTAAAAGGCCGCAAACCAGATGAACTTTTTCTCGCCGAAGCAGGACCAAATGCCCGACGACGGTGCGGACTGTTCGGTGGGATCGGTGGGAGCCTTGGAGCTGGCGGGGCGCGTTTTAGGCAGGAAGCGCAGGAAGACCAGGGCCATCAGGGCAAAGACCCCTGCCCCTATCAGCAAGGCAGTGTCAAAGCCGGTATTGAGCAGAAGGGCACCCAGTAGCGGGCCGACAACTGCGCCTACTTCTCCAAAGACCACCAGCAAGGCAAAGAGGGTGGAGCCCTGGTTGCCTTTTGTGCTGCTGTTCGGCGCGGACTTGGAGCGGCTGGTGCCGCGCTGTGCAGCGGCCGCCACGAGGCTTTCCAGTGCCGGCGAGAACAGGGCGCCACCAACGCCGGTGACAACGGCGCCGAGCAGGAAGAGCGGGAAATCTTGGGCCAGGACCAGGAGCAGATATCCGGCGATCCGCACCAGGCATCCGGTGATCATCGCCCGGCGTGCTCCCCAGACGTCGGCGATGGCCCCGCCGAAAAGGAACAGCCCTTGCTGGGCAAAGGTGCGTGCGCCAAGCACAATCCCGATTGCCATGGCGCCCATGCCAAAGTCTTCCCGCATGGCCACTGCCAGGAACGGAACCACCGAGAAGAAGCCAATGTTGAAGATGAGCTGGCTTGCCAGCAGAAGCCGCGGTGAAGGTTCCACCCTTGCCGGGGCATCACCAGCACCGGTGGCTTCCGCGCGCGACTTGCGTGCCGCCGTCGATGTACTCATGTGTTGCTCCCGATTCTGCTGCCACGGGCTCGTCCGCCGGGCTGATTGATGCATTTTCCATGCAGGCTGAATAGCCAACAACCTAATGCTATCAAGAATCATTCGCAATAACTAGGCTTGCACTTAGAGGGCTTGCCCCTAGAGAGCCTTGAGCGCCTCCGCGAGTCGCGAGATGCCGAGTTCCGTCCGCTCGGGCGTTTGCGAGGCGAAGCACAGCCGCAGGGCGTTGCCGAACTGTCCAGTCACAGAAAACGCGCGCCCGGGGATGAACGCAACCCCATATTGGACACCCAGCTCAAAGAGTTTCGACGTGTCGACGTGTTCACCGAAGGTGAGCCACAGGAAGAATCCGCCCTGCGGATCCGTCCATGTCGCCTGACCGCCGAAGTGGCGCTCCAGCGACTCCTGCATTGCCCTCATCCGCCCGCGATATTCGCTGCGGAGCCGCTCCAGGTGCGGCTCAAGATCGCCGCGGCGAAGGAACTCGGCCGACAGGAGCTGATTGGGCACGTTCGTGCAGGTGTCCATCGTCTGTTTTGCATCAATGAGCTTCGCCACGATGGCGGGATCTGCGTCCACCCAGCCGACGCGCAACCCGGGGGCGAGGATCTTGGAAAAAGTGCGGACGGAGAAGACGAGCGGGTCCCCGCCGCCCAGCTCGCGGAATCCCGGGATGTGCGCGCCGTCGAAACGCAACATGCCATAGGGGTCGTCATCGATAATGATGCTGCCCCATTCCCTGGCCAGGGTCAGCAGAAGCAGCCGGCGCTCCAGGGACATTGCCGTCCCGGTAGGGTTCTGAAAGTTTGGAATAACGTAGATGGCCTTGGGCAGGCGCCCGGCCTTTTGGACCAGCTCCGGCAATGCCTCAACAATCAGGCCGTCGTCGTCAATGGGTGCCTCCATGATGTCCGCACCATAAGCCAGGAGCGTGGCACTGCCGTTGGTGTAGGTCGGTGCCTCGACCAGCACAAGGTCGCCGGGATCAACAAACAGCTTGCCCGCGAGGTCCAGCCCCTGCATTCCGCCGCTCGTGATGAGCAGCCGTTCGGGAGTCGTGCGTTCGGGCGTGGTTTCCAGGTATGCAAGGAGTGCATCGCGGAGTGCATTTTCGCCCTCGGTGGCCCCGTATGCGAAAGCTCCGGCCCCGACGTCGGCGAGAACGGAACCATAGATTTCGCTGAAAGCATCGGAGGGAACCGCTTCGGCAGCCGGGCTCCCCATCGCGAAGCTGACGATATCGTGTGTCTGCCGCTGCAGCAGGGACGTACTCGAATCGATGATTGAACCGACCAGCCCCTTGGTGCGGGCTGCCCACGGGAGGCTTACGGGACTGGTGGGCGCAATTGACACGATGCGTTCTCTCTCTCGGTAGGACTCAGCGCCGGAGGAGCAACGTCCTGTATCTATGGAAGTTTCCGTTAAAGCCTATCGTCGATTGTTGACAATTGCTAGGACGGAGGGGGACCATGGGACAGCACGTGTACGTACGGGGCGCAGCTTGGCCCGCACGGACTGTTACCGTTACGGCAGCGTGCCTTGCTTTGTCATGGCATAGTGGCGGTGAGGTCCTCAACGGCCGTTCCCAAATGCCGTCTGATGGCGTCCTGGAGTCCCTTTCTTTCTCCTGCTTCCAGCAGATCCAGGAGGGTCTGGTGTTCCTGGACCAGCACGTCCACCCGGGGGTAGGAGACTTCCAGGTTGAGGATGCACATTCTCGATTCGGCTGCCAGTGTCTCGTAAATCCGGATCAGGCGGGTGTTGCCAGTCCCTGCAACGAAGGAGATGTGGAATTGCATGTCCAATCTTGCAAGTGCCTGCCAGTCGGACGCGGCAACTTGCTTTGACATATCCTTGATGATTCCCTTGAGCACGTCGCAGGTGGCATTGATCCTCTCCGGTCCGGCGTCCATCAATATGGTTGCGGCGGCGGATTCCACCGCCTCGCGGACGGCGTAGATTTCCTTGACGTCATCCGTCGAGAGCTCCTTGACGAAGACGCCACGGTTGCGGTGGCTGACCAGGAGCCCCTCTTGGGACAAGCGCTGCAATGCTTCCCGGAGCGGGCCCCGGGACGTGCGCAGCTGGCTGGCCAGGGCAGATTCATTGATCTGCTGTCCCGGGCGGAAGACCCCCTGGACAATCTGTTCCCGCAGCTGATCGGCGATCAGCTGCGCCGTGGGCCTTCCCTCCAGAACAAACAGTCCTTCCACAGTGCTCATCGGGCCATACCTTCCGCTTCTGTCAGTACAAGTTTTGCTTTCCGGGGGAGCCGGGAGGTTGCGCGGGAGTATTTTTGCTCGAGCTTGGATTGCGGGTAGCTCAGCAGCAGGGTCATCACGAGGTACCAGAGGCTGGCGACGATCAGCAGCGGGATGGTTTCGTAGGTGCGGGCGTAGATGAGCTGGGCGCTTTGGAGCAGTTCGGCGACGCCGAGCACGCTGACCAGGGAGGTTTCCTTGAACATGCCGATGACCTGGTTGCCGGTCGCGGGGATGATCGAGGGCATGGCCTGGGGGATGATGACCTTGCGCATCTTCGTCGCGCCGCTCATGCCAAGGGAGTCGGCGGCCTCGATCTGGCCCTTGCCGACCGAGGAAAACCCGCCGCGGATGATCTCGGCCATGTAGGCGGCTTCGTTGAGCGTCAGGCCCACCAAGGCTGCCGTGATGGGCGCCATCAGGGTATTAATGTCGACGGCGGTGCCGATGTTGGTGAACGGGATGCCGATGCTCAGGTTCGGGTACAGCGCGGCGATGTTGAACCAGAAGATCAGCTGCACCAGGACGGGGGTGCCGCGGAACAGGGTGATGTAGACGCTGGCTGTGGCTGCAACCGGTTTGATGCGCGAGGACCTCATGATTGCTAGGGCCAAGCCAAGGAGCGTTCCGAGGGCCATACTCGCAACAGTCAGGAAGATGGTAAGCATCAGGCCACGAAGGATCGTTTCGTGGGTGAAGTACCGGGCGACCACGTGCCACTTGAAGTTCGGGTTCGTCGATACCGAGATCAGAATGCCCAAAGCCAATAGCCCACACACGATCCACGCGACGTATTCAAAGGTGCTCCGCCGCCGGAGCCTTGGCTTGAGCGAGGAGTCAATCCCACTTACAGCGGATTCCCCTTCAGGATGGATTAGTTTCTTCACGGCGTCCCTCTAGTTGAGCTTGGCTTCGGCAATGGCGGCCGATTGAGCCACAGGTGGCGAGTGACTACTTGTATTCCGCGAGCCGGCTCCTGATCGGTCCGCCCCTAACGTTCCTATGTAAATAATGCACCCGCCGGGATCGCAGATCATCGACAATTCACAGGAATTTTTTGCGTATTTTCATCAACGCCGGGCTTGTCACGTGGGACCGGGACACAGACGGGGCACTGGTGAGAGACGGAAGAGGTGGCCAGGTCCCTAGGACCTGGCCACCTCTTCAGTATGGATACTGCTCGAACACCGTAATTAGGCAGTGATCTCCCGGTCTTCCCTCGTTGCCGTGAGATCTTCAACGGCCTTTTGCAGGTGCCGCTTGACGGCCTGCTGCAGTCCCGTTCTGTTGCCAGCCTCCAACAGATCCAAAAGGTTCTGGTGTTCCTGGACCAGCACGTCCAGGCGGGGGTAGGAGACTTCCAGGTTGAGGATGCACATCCTTGATTCGGCGGCCAGAGTCTCGTAAATCCGGATCAGCCGGGTATTTCCCGTGCCAGAAACGAAGGAGGTGTGGAATTGCATGTCCAGTCGTGCAATCTCCTGCCAGTTTGACGCGGCAACCTGCTTTGCCATGTCCCTGATGACTTCCTTCAGCACCTGGCAGGTGTCTTGGATCTGCCCCTGCCCGGCATCCATTAACGTGTTGGACGCGGCCAGCTCCACGGACTCGCGGACCTCATAGATTTCCCTGATGTCGGCGGTGGAAAGTTCCGTGACGAAGACGCCACGGTTGCGGTGGCTGACCAGGAGCCCCTCCTGGCACAGGCGCTGCAGCGCTTCCCGGAGCGGGCCCCTGGATGTGCGCAGCTGGCTGGCCACGGCAGATTCGTTGATCTGCTGTCCCGGGCGGAAGGTCCCCTGGACTATCTGTTCGCGCAGCTGATCGGCGATCAGCTGCGCCGTGGGCCTTCCCTCCAGGACAAACAGTCCTTCTGGTACTGCCATTGTTCCCCCTCATTTCATTCTTCGGACTACTGCGTGCCCCGTTAGACCGCTATTGCGGTGTATTTGATCTCGAGGAATTCCTCGATGCCGACCTTGCCGCCTTCACGTCCCAGCCCCGACTGCTTGACCCCGCCAAAGGGTGCTGCCGGGTTGGAAACGATGCCGGTGTTGACGCCGACCATTCCCACTTCCAGTTCTGCGGAGAAACGCAGGGCCTTTTCCATGTTCTCAGTAAACACATACCCCACGAGGCCCCATTCGGTGTCATTGGCCAGGCGGATCACCTCGTCCTCGCTGTCGAACGCCGTGATCGCCGCGACGGGTCCGAAGATCTCGGTGTTCATCAGGTCCGCGGTCAGGGGCACGTCGGTCAGCACGGTGGGGGTGTAGAAGTAGCCGGGGCCCTCGGGCCGGTGTCCGCCGGTCAGGACGCGTGCGCCCTTGGACACGGCATCGGCGACCAGGCTTTCGACCTTGTCCAGGCCCTTTTGCTCGATCAGGGGCCCGACCTCGGTTCCCTCGAGCGCGCCGTCGCCGACCCGCAGTTCGGAGATCTTCTTGGCGAACTTCTCGCTGAACTCCGCCAGGACGGAGCGGTGCACGAAGAAACGGTTCGCGGCCGTGCAGGCCTCGCCCATGTTGCGCATCTTGGCCTTCATGGCCCCGTCGACGGCCTTTTCGATGTCCGCGTCGGCCAGCACGATGAACGGGGCGTTTCCACCCAGCTCCATCGAGGACCGCATGACATTCTCGGCCGCCTGGCGCAGCAGGATCTTGCCGACCCCGGTGGAGCCGGTGAAGCTGATCTTGCGCGCGATGCCGCTGCCGGTCCAGGTCCCCACGACGCTGGCTGCGTCCAGGGTGGTCACGACGTTCAGGACACCGTCCGGAAGGCCGGCCTGCCGGAAGATGTCCACCAGCGCCAGGGACGTCAGCGGCGTCAGTTCCGCGGGCTTGAAGACCATGGTGCAGCCCGCGGCCACGGCCGGGGCGATCTTGCGGGCACCCATCGCCAGCGGGAAGTTCCACGGCGTGACCAGCACACAGGGACCAACGGGTTCCCTGGTGATCATGATCTGGGTCTTGCCGTCCACCGAGGTGGTGTGGTCCCCGCCGATCCGGACGGCCTCTTCGGAGAACCAGCGGAGCATGTCGGCGCCGTAGGCCACCTCGCCCCTGGCCTCGGCCAGCGGCTTGCCCATCTCCGCGGTCATGATCGCGGCGAGCCGGTCCGTGTTGGCGATGACCAGCTCAAAGGCCCGGCGCAGGATGTCGGCCCGCTCCCGCGGCGTGGACTTGCCCCACTGCACCTGGGCACGCCCGGCGGTCTCGATGGCGGCCAGGGCGTCGTCCGGGCCGCCATCGGCCACCTGCGCGATGACCTCATGCGTGGCCGGGTTCTCGACCGCGAACGTGGCGCCGTTGCTGGCTGGCCGCCAGGCGCCGTCGATGAACAAATCCGTGTGAAGGGTGCTGGGGTCGAATGAGGGGCTCATGTCTAGCTTTCAGTGATCGTAGGGTGGGAATCTCGCCGGTGGTATGGATCTGCCGCCGGCGAATTCCGCGTCTGGTTTGTCTTTAGGAGGTGACTGCCTTGAGCGCCTGGCGGAACCTGGACAGGCCGCTCTGGATTTCCTCGCTGCTGACGTTGAGCGCCGGGATGACGCGGATGACATTGCCGTGTGGTCCGCAGGTGAGGAGGAGGAGTTCTTCCTTGATGGCTGCCTGCTGGACGGCGAGGGCGGTGGCGGCATCGGGGGTGTTGTCCGGTGCGGTGAATTCGATGGACTGCATCAAGCCGCGGCCACGGACGTCTCCGATTGCTGCGAAGTCGGTCTTGAAGGTTTCCAGGCCGGTGCGCAGTTCATCGCCGCGGACCAGGGCGTTGGTGACCAGGTTCTCGCGTTCGATGACGCCCAGGGTGGCGACGCCGGCGGCGGCGGCAACGGCGTTTCCGCCGTAGGTGCCGCCCTGGGAGCCGGGCCAGGCCTTGCCCATGAGCTCGGCCGAGGCGGCAATCGCGGAGATCGGGAAGCCGCTGGCAATGCCCTTCGCGGTGATGACGACGTCGGGGGTGATGCCTGCCCAGTCGTGTCCCCAGAACTTGCCGGTGCGTCCGACGCCGGCCTGGACCTCGTCCACGATGAGCACGATGCCGTGCTTATCGGCCCGTTCCCGCAGGCCCTGCAGGAAGGCAGGGGGAGTGGGGATGTACCCGCCGTCGCCCAAGACGGGTTCGATGATGAAGCCGGCGGTGTCACTGGGGCTGCTGATGCTGACCAGGAGGTGGTCCAGTTCCTTCAGCGCGAAAGCAACCGCTGTTGCTTCGTCCCAGCCGTAGCGGTAGGCGTGGGGGAAGGGGGAAATGTGCACCCCGCCCATCAGCGGAGAGAATCCGGAGCGGAACTTGGTGCCGGCCGTGGTCAGCGATGCCGCGCCGACGGTCCTGCCGTGGAAACCGCCCTGGAAGGAGATGATGTTGGGCCGTCCCGTGGCCATGCGTGCCAGGCGTACGGAGGCCTCCACGGCCTCGGACCCGGTCGTGGCATAGAAGACGCTGTCCAGCCCCGCCGGCAGGTAGTCGCCGAGCTTTTCCGTGAGCTCAAGCAAAGGCTTGTGCATCACGGTGGTGTACTGGGCATGAATAATCTTTCCCACCTGCTCGCGTGCTGCCGCTACGACGTCGGGGTGGCAGTGACCCGTGCTGGTCACACCGATCCCGGTGGTGAAATCCAAGTACTTCTTACCGTCGGTCGCATCGATCCAGCTTCCGAGCGCGGATTCAACGACGACAGGCGTGGCCTGCTTGAGGAGGGGACTGAGAGTTGCCATGGCTTCATACTTTCTGAGGGGTTGTCGATTGTCAACAATGGGCGATGCTGACTCGCTCAGTGTTTTTCTTGAATCCGTACGCTGGTCTTAAAACGTTGTGGCCGCACGAATTCGAGGCCGCCGAAGGAGCGCTTGCCCAAGGCCTCGCTTGCGGCAATCTCGCCAAAACCGGTGGCGTTTTTGAAGCCCCCTCCGGAGAAGCCGGTGGCGCAGTAGATCCTGCTGTTCTCGTTGAGCCGGCCCAGCAGGGGATGCCCGTCCTTGGTGAAGAGGTCCGGGAAGGCGTCGGAGCGGACGATGGTGGGGAACAGGCCGGGGAAGAACTCGGTGACGGTTTCGGTGGTCTCCGCGATTTCGGCTGGGCTGAGCTCCCTCGGTACTGAGTCCGCCGAGGGTGTGGGCGCGCCCCGTCCATCCAGCGTCGCCTTCACCGTCACGCCATCTACGCTCGGAGCGCCGTACATGGAGCGGTCGCCGGAGATCCTGATGAAGATGGGGAATTTCTCCGGGGCGAATTGTGCCGCATCCCTGGCGACGAACCAGGACAAGAAGACCCGCTTGGTCTGCGTTGCAGCCTTCAGGTAGTCGGGCATGAGCCGCTGTGACCAGCCGCCGGAGGAGACGATGACGTTCTCGAAAGTCCAGGACGTCTCCCCGGAGGTGACGACCACACCGTCCTCGGTTTCAGTGATGCTGTCGACGGGGGTGTTGGTATGGACTGTTGCCCCGTTGGCCTGGGCGGCTGCGACCGCGGCTGTGACCGCACGGTCGGTGCGCAGGGCCCCGGCGTGCGGGTCGTAGACGGCGATGTCGTCTTCGCGGAGGTTGTGCTGGGGGTAGCGTTCGGCCATCTCCTCGCGGCTCAGGACTTCGTGCTCGGCCCCGTTGGTCCGGGTGGTCTCCAGCAGAGCCGAGATGTAGGGACCGTCAGCGGTTCCGATCGAGAGCCCGCCGCAGCGGGTCAGGATGTCCTGGCCGGTTTCGGCTTCGAGTTCGGCCCACAGGGTCCGGGAACGCTCCAGGATGGGGTAATAAGCCGGGTTGCCGCGGTAGAGCATACGGAACAGTCGCGTATCACCGCCCACGGCGCTGCGGGCATGACCTGGAGTCTGGGCCTCGAACCCAACCACCGAGTCGGACAGGCGGGAGGCCTGCCACAGGGCCATGCTTCCGATACTGCCCAGGCCAATGATCGCGACTGTTCCGTCCATGCTTAGAGCACCATTTCCAGGAAGGCCTGGGTGCGGGGTTCCTTGGGGTTGGACAGGATTTCCCGGGCGTCGCCGCGTTCGACCACGTAGCCGTCATCCATGAAGATCAGGGAGTCCGCGACTTCGCGGGCGAAGCCCATTTCGTGGGTGACCACCACCATGGTCATGCCCTTCTTCGCCAGGTCCTGCATGACCATGAGCACCTCGCCGACCTTTTCGGGGTCCAGCGCGGAGGTGGGTTCATCAAACAGGATGATCTCGGGGTCCATCGCGAGGGACCGGGCGATCGCGACGCGCTGCTGCTGCCCGCCGGAGAGCTGTGCGGGGTAGTAGTCGCCGAACCCGGCCAGGCCGACACTGGCCAGCAGCTCGTGGGCCCGCTTGGCGGCTTCCTTCTTGTCGGCGCCCTTGACCAGCACCGGCCCGGACATGACGTTTTCCTGGGCCGTCATGTTGGGGAAGAGGTTGAACTGCTGGAAGACCATGCCGACCCTGGTGCGCTGCTCAGCGAGCTTCTTCCGGCTTACCGCGAGGTAAGCATGGTCCGTCTCGTAGTAGCCGAAGTCCTCGCCGTTGACCTTCAGGACTCCGGTGTCGACGGTCTCCAGGCCGTTGATGCAGCGCAGCAACGTGGATTTGCCGGAGCCGCTGGGGCCGATGATGCAGCAGATCTCTCCGCTGGCGATGTCCAGGTTGATGTCTTTCAGGACTGTCTTGTGTCCGAAGGACTTTCGGATTCCGCGGGCGTGAATGGTGCCGTCGTTGCTCATCGCAGGGTCCCTTCCGGTTCTGTCAGCACAACTTTTGCTTTCCGGGGGAGCCGGGAGGTTGCGCGGGAGTATTTTTGCTCGAGCTTGGACTGTGGGTAGCTCAGGAGCAGGGTCATCACGAGGTACCAGAGGCTGGCGACGATCAGCAGCGGGATGGTCTCGTAGGTGCGGGCGTAGATGAGCTGGGCGCTTTGGAGCAGCTCGGCGACGCCCAGCACGCTGACCAGAGACGTTTCTTTGAACATGCCGATGACCTGGTTGCCGGTCGCGGGGATGATCGAGGGCATGGCCTGGGGGATGATGACCTTGCGCATCTTCATCGCCCCGCTCATCCCGAGGGAGTCGGCGGCCTCGATCTGGCCCTTGCCGACCGAGGAGAACCCACCACGGATGATCTCGGCCATGTAGGCGGCCTCGTTCAGCGTCAGGCCGACCAGGGCCGCGGTGATGGGCGCCATCAGGGCGTTCACGTCGATCGCGGTGCCGATGTTGGTGAACGGGATCCCGATGGTCAGGTTCGGGTACAGCGCCGCAATGTTGAACCAGAAGATCAGCTGGACCAGCACCGGGGTGCCGCGGAACAGGGTGATGTAGACGTTGGCCGTGGCGGCAATCGGTTTGATGCTCGAGGACCTCATGATTGCCAGGGCCAGGCCGAGGAGCGTTCCCAGGGCCATGCTGGCAAGCGTGAGGAAGATGGTGAGCATCAGGCCACGGAGGATCGTTTCGTGGGTGAAGTACTGGGCGACAACACCCCACCTGAAGTTGGGGTTGGTCGATACCGAGATCAGGATGCCGATGCCGATGAGGCTGCAGAGCACCCAGGCGACGTATTCAAAGGTGCTGCGCCGCCGGAGCCGTGGTTTGAGATGCGACTCTTTCCCACTCATGGGGGTTTCACTTCTTTCGATCGTGGCCGGCTTCATAGACGGTGCCATTACTTGAGGTTGGCGGTGGTGATGGCTGCGCCGCTGAGGCCCCAGGTGTCAAGGGACTTCTTGTATTCCGGGCTGTCAAGGATGGACTGCACGGCCTTCTGCAGGGCCGGCGTCAGCGGCGAAGACTTCTTCAGGCCAATGGCATTGATGTGATCGGAGCGGGTATCCACCTGCGGGGTCAGAACCGTGAAGGTGTTCGGCTGCTGTTCGTTGGCCCAGACCAGTGCGGGGGTGTCGTAGAAGACGCCGTCCACACGCTTGGATGCCAGCTGCGTCAGGGCCTCCTGGACGTTGGGCAGTGTCACTCCGTTGATGGCCGGTTTGCCCTTTTCCTCGCAGGTCCACTTCGAGACGTTCGGCAGGTGCTTCAGCTGGGCGTTCGAGCCCTTGGTGACAGCAATGTTCTTACCGCACATGTCGTCATTGCTGATGTTCAGCGGGTTGCCATGGGCCACGGCCACCGACACTCCGCTGTTGAGGTAGGTCACCATGTCCATTACCTTCAGCCGTTCTTCCGTGGGGGACATGGTGGTGACGGTGAAGTCGTAGCGGCCGCCGTCGATGCCGGGGACGATCGTGTCAAACGCGGTGTTCTCGAACTTCAGCTTCAGGCCGAGCTTCTTGGCCACCAGCCGGGCGATGTCGGGGTTCAGGCCGATCGGGGTCACGTTGTCATCGGCCAGGAAGGTTGTCGGCGGGTAGTGCAGGTCCATGGCGACCGTCAGTTCGCCCTTGTCCTTGTAGGACTGCGGCAACAGCTTGACCGCGGCCGCGTCAGGCTGGATGCCCTCGGAGATGTCAGCGGTGTTCGACGTCTTGGACTTCGCATCCCCAGAGGCCGGGGTGCCTGTGGCAGCGCCGCCACAGGCAGTCAGGGCCAACAGGACAGCAAGCCCCGCAGCTGCGGTCTGTACTTTGTTGATGGTCTTCATGGTGGTTCCCTTCCTATGGTTTAAGCTGGATTGATCCGCCAAAACGAGTGCATATGGTGCAGATCGACCCGGCCGACATCCCGTGCCTTGGGGGTGCGATGCGGTGCCGACCTGTTGGTGCTTCATGCGGGGTGTGATCCATATCTCGTTCCGCATCTAAGCCAATGCAACCCCCTCAACTGCCGATTGTCAACAATTGACGACAAGAAATTTTGATGACCTCGCGAGCTGGGCAACCCAAGCGCAAACTGTTGACAATTTACAATTTGGCGTCCTACAGTCAACGTATCGGGCAGCAGATCCCTGCATGGCGGGACAAATCCACACGATCTGGGCATGCCTTGGAACCCGCAGAGGCTCGGCGCATCGGGCCTTCCGAACAACTTCGATGAACGGATGAATCATGGCAACGACTAACTCCCGACCGACGTACATCTCTTTTGATGTCTACGGCACGCTGATCAACTGGGATACTGATTCCACTA